>JBJELT010000001.1:0-23996 GCA_051879295.1 Oliverpabstia sp.
TTGTGAAAACACATACGTACAGGCAGCGGTTGAAAGCCGCTGCTTGCTTTGCGTTAATATCAGAAAGGAGAACTTTACGTGATTCACCAGTATAAAAGCAACGGTTATTCCATTGTGCTGGATGTGAACAGTGGTTCTGTCCATGTGGTGGATGATATTGTATATGACTGTATTGCCCTTCTGGATAAGGGAACTGATGAGAATAGTGTAGTGGAACAGCTGAAACAGCAATACGCTGAAGAAGACCTGCATACAGCTTTGGAAGAAATCGGGACGCTGAAAGAGCAGGGAATGCTGTTTACGGAAGATATTTATGAGAATGCCATTGAGCATTTTAAAGACAGACCTACGGTAGTGAAGGCACTCTGTCTGCATATTGCCCATGACTGTAATCTTGCCTGCAGATATTGCTTTGCAGAAGAAGGTGAATACCATGGAAGACGTGCAATGATGTCTTTCGAAGTAGGAAAAAAGGCATTGGATTTCCTTATTGCCAATTCCGGCAGCAGAAGAAACCTGGAAGTGGATTTCTTTGGCGGTGAGCCGCTGATGAACTGGCAGGTTGTCAAAGATTTGGTGGCATACGGAAGAGAGCTGGAAAAAATCCATAATAAAAACTTTCGTTTTACCCTTACGACCAATGGTGTCCTGGTAAATGATGAAATTATGGAATTCTGCAACAAAGAGATGGGCAATGTGGTTATGAGCATCGATGGAAGAAAAGAAGTTCATGACCATATGAGACCTTTCCGCAAGGGAACAGGAAGTTATGATCTCGTTGTGCCGAAGTTCCAGCGATGGGCAGAAAGCCGTCACCAGGACAAGTATTATGCCAGAGGTACCTTTACTCATTATAATCTGGATTTTTCGGAAGATGTTCTGCATCTGGCAGATCTGGGATTCAAACAGATTTCTGTGGAGCCGGTAGTGGCACCTGAAAATGAAGATTACGCACTGCGTGAAGAAGATCTGCCGAAGATTTTTGAAGAGTATGATAAACTGGCAAAAGAAATGATCAGACGTAAAAAGGAAGGTAATGGTTTTAATTTCTTCCATTTTATGATTGATCTTACCGGCGGCCCCTGTGTTTATAAGCGGTTATCGGGATGTGGTTCAGGAACTGAATATCTGGCAGTGACTCCATGGGGTGATCTATATCCCTGCCATCAATTTGTGGGAGAGGAAAAATTCCTTCTCGGTAATGTGGATGAGGGAATTACAAGACCTGACATTTGTGGTGAGTTTAAAAACTGTAATGTCTATGCCAAAGAAGAATGTAAAAAATGTTTTGCACGTTTTTACTGCAGCGGAGGATGTGCGGCCAATGCCTACAATTTCAAGGGCAATATCAATGATGTGTATGATATCGGCTGCCAGCTTCAGAGAAAGAGGGTAGAGTGTGCAATCATGATAAAAGCTGCTGAAGCAGAAGAATAAGAGGTAATAGAAATGAAGAAAAAACAGGGAATTTGGGTCCTGATTCTGACCGCAGTTGTCATTGGCCTTCTGGCCTTTACTTCTGCTGTGGGATTTGGACCGACAGGAACCGGTGCTGCGAAAAATATCAAGACCGGTCTTGACCTGGCAGGCGGTGTCAGCATCACCTACCGGGTAAAGGGTGGCAATCCGTCACAGAGTGATATGGATGACACCATCTACAAGCTTCAGAAACGTGTGGAAAGCTACAGCAATGAAGCACAGGTTTATCAGGAAGGCAATGACAGGATCAATGTGGAGATTCCGGGTGCCAGCGATGCAAACAAGATTCTGGAAGAACTGGGAAAACCGGGTTCTCTGGAATTCCAGGATGAGAGCGGTGAAGTAGTTCTGAATGGATCCGATATTGCGGACGCGCAGGGTGCTGTTTATGATGATCCGAACACTGGAGTAAAAAAATATGTAGTTTCTCTTACACTGACCAAAGATGGAACTGACAAATTTGCAGAAGCTACCAAAGCAAATCTGAATAAAAGAATTGCTATTGTATACGATGGCGAAACCATCAGTGCTCCTACCGTTCAAGCGGTAATTTCGGATGGAAAAGCAGAAATCAGCGGACAGAACAGTATTGAGGAGGCAAAAAGTCTGGCTTCCATAATCCGCATTGGTTCTCTGAAACTGGAACTGGAAGAACTTCGTTCCAGCGTTGTTGGTGCACAGCTCGGTCAGCAGGCAATTAAAACAAGTCTGATTGCCGGCGGCATTGGTCTGGCACTGGTTGCAGTATTTATGATGATCATCTATGCTCTTCCGGGTGTGGTTGCCGCATTGTCTCTGGCAATCTATATCGGTCTGGAGCTGTTGATGCTGAATGCATTTGATCTGACTCTTACATTGCCGGGTATTGCAGGTATCATCCTGTCCATCGGTATGGCTGTGGATGCGAACGTTATTATCTATGCGCGTATCCGTGAAGAAATTGCAGCAGGCAAGAGTGTCAGAACTTCTATTAAAACTGGTTTCCAGAAAGCTACATCAGCAATCGTGGATGGTAACGTTACTACTTTGATTGCCGCAGCGGTACTGGGTGCAATGGGAACAGGAAGTGTAAAAGGTTTTGCCATGACCCTTGCTCTCGGTATTGTACTGTCCATGTTTACCGCACTGGTAGTATCCCGCCTGATCACCAACGCATTTTATGCAGTGGGACTTCGCGATGAAAAATATTACGGACGCCAGAAGGAAAGAAAAACAATTGATTTTGTGGGCAGAAGAAAATTGTTCTTTACGATTTCTTTGATTCTGATTCTGGTGGCACCGGTAGGAATGGGTATTTTCTCTGCAAAAGACGGAAAAGCTCTGAACTACAGTCTGGAGTTCATGGGAGGAACCTCCACCAATGTAACATTCAATGAAGACTTGTCTATTGAAGATATTGATAAAGAAGTAAAACCGGTGGTTCAGGAAGTGACAGGTGATGCCAATATTCAGGCAGCGAAAGTTGCGGGAAGCAACGCTGTCATCATCAAGACACGTTCCCTTTCTCTGGAAGAAAGAGAAGAACTGAACCAGAAACTGGTGGATGAATTTGGTGTAGATGAGGCTCAAATATCTGCGGAGAGCATTTCTTCCACAGTAAGTTCTGAGATGAGAAGAGATGCAGTGATCGCAGTAGTGATTGCAACCATCTGTATGCTGATTTACATCTGGTTCCGTTTCAAGGATGTACGTTTTGCTTCCAGTGCAGTTCTGGCTCTGGTGCATGACGTTCTGGTTGTTCTGGGATTCTATGCAGTTGCCCGTGTATCTGTAGGTAATACCTTCATTGCCTGCATGCTGACAATTGTCGGGTACTCCATCAATGCGACCATCGTTATCTTTGACCGTATCCGTGAAAACATGAAAGCTGCGGGCAAAAAACAGGACCTGGCAGAGGTTGTAAATGTAAGTATCACACAGACACTGACCAGAAGTATTTATACATCCTTTACCACATTTATCACGATTTTCGTGCTGTTTATCCTGGGTGTTGCTTCCATTCGAGAGTTTGCACTTCCGATCATGGTAGGTATCATCTGCGGTGCATACTCCTCTGTATGCGTAACAGGTACGTTGTGGTATACACTGAAAACAAAATTTAAACCTGAAAAGAAATAAGAAAGAATCGATAATCCCGGGGCGTCCCGGGATTATCTTTCTGTGGAGAAAGATTATGGAAAAATGGATGATTACCGCTAAAAGAGCGGATTTTCAGGCAATTGCACAGAGATTTGGTATTGATCAGGTGACGGCGCGCCTGATCAGGAACAGAGATGTGGTCGGCGATGAAGCAATCTATGAATATTTGAATGGTACCAGAGAGCAGATGCACAGTCCCTGGCTGATGAAAGATATGGAAAAAACAGTGGATGTTCTGACAGAAAAGATCCGGACAGGCAGTAAGATTCGTATTATCGGTGATTATGATATTGACGGTGTCATGTCGACCTATATTTTGTTGAAAAGTCTGGAGGGGTTGGGGGCTGATGTGGATCATATAATTCCCAATCGGATTACCGATGGGTATGGAATCAATGAACATCTGATTGAGCAGGCAAATCAGGAAGGCCGAGATACGATCATTACCTGCGACAATGGGATTGCGGCACGGACGCAGATTGAGCGGGCAAAGGAGCTTGGCATGACAGTCCTGGTTACAGACCATCACGAGGTGCCTTTTGAAGATACCCCAGAAGGTAGAATAGAAGTCCTGCCTCCTGCAGATGCAATTATCAACCCCAAACAGAAAGCATGTACTTACCCTTTCTCCAGCCTTTGTGGTGCTGGAGTCGCACTGAAACTGGCGGAGGCATTATATCAGCGACTGCAGCCGGATACAGACATTGTTGACAGAATGCTGGAGTTTGCAGCAATTGCGACAATCGGGGATGTGATGGATCTGGTAAAAGAGAATCGCATCATCGTAAAAGAAGGACTGAAACGGCTGCATCGTACAACCAATCTGGGACTTCTTGAGCTGATTCGTGTTAATAACCTGGAACCACAAAATATTTCGCCATACCATATTGGATTTGTGCTGGGTCCGTGTCTGAATGCCAGCGGACGTCTGGACACTGCAAGACGATCCCTGAAACTGCTGTGCGCTGACAATCAGGAAGAGGCTGCACGTCTGGCCGGTGATTTGAAAAGCCTGAATGACAGCAGAAAAGAAATGACAAATCAGGGAGTGGAGCAGGCAATCCGTCTTGTTGAAACAACAGACCTGAAAAATGACAGCGTACTGGTGGTGTATTTGCCGGAATGTCATGAGAGCCTTGCCGGAATCATTGCCGGAAGAATCAGAGAAAAATATCATAAGCCATCCTTTGTACTCACCCGCGGAGAGGAAGGAGTGAAAGGTTCGGGACGGTCTACAGAATACTATTCCATGTACGAAAAATTATGTGAGTGCAGAGAATACCTGACAAAGTTCGGAGGCCACCCCATGGCAGCCGGGCTGTCTCTGGAAGAAGACAAAGTTGAGTCTTTCAGGAAAAGACTCAACGAATTATCAGGTCTTGGACCGGAAGACTTTATTGAAAAAGTTTCCATCGATGTGCCTATGCCGATCAACTACATACGGAAAGAACTGATACAGGAACTGAACATACTGGAACCTTTTGGAAAAGGAAACGAAAAGCCGGTATTTGCCCAGAAAGGACTGAGGGTAATTCGCAGCAGAGTGCTGGGGAGCGGAAGAAATGTGGTGAAAATGCAGGTGGCAGATGAAGCCGGCTACACCATGGAAGCCATTTACTTCGGTGATGGGGACCAATTCTGTGAATACATCCGCGGAAAACAGACATTATCGGTGGTCTACTATCCAGAAATAAACAGTTATATGGGAAGAGAAACGATACAGATTGTTATACGGCACTATCAGTGATCATTATCCGTTTATTTTCTCTATACGAAAAACGTTAACGCTGAGACCTAGAAAATTCAAAATTTCTGGGTCTCAGCGTTAACGTTTTCTGTATAGACCTATTCCTTCAGTGAAAAAGGTGATTTTAACTTATTTTCCCTGAAAAATGGGGCCATTTTAGATATTTTTATTCTATAGACCCAATGGCGCTGGGCAGATATATCGTATCATGTAAAGCATGACGCGCACCTCGCAACAAGTACACCTCGACGTACTTGAACTTACTGTTCAATATTACAGAAATCACCGATCATATCTTTAATCACCTGCATATGGTTATCGGTCTCAATAATAGCATGAGAACATTTCTGGAGTTCTTTACTGATTTGTTCATATCCTTCGATCTTGTCCAGATTCTTTTTATAGCGAAGCTGGTGTTCCAGGCTTGCCCAGAAGTCCATTCCGATGGTACGAATCTGAATTTCAGCCGTCATCATGGTTTTTCCGCTGGAGAAAAATACTGGAATTCCCACAATCATATGATAACTGCGGTAACCATTTTCCTTGGGAGACTTGATATAGTCTTTAATCTTAATAATCTGGATATCATCCTGATTGGAAAGCAGCTGGGCGATCATGTAAATGTCATCGATAAAAGGACAGATGACACGGATACCTGCCACGTCCTGCAGTTTTTCGCGAATGTTTTCCTCTGTGAAATCATAACCCATTTTCAAAAGTTTCTGATAAATACTCATCGGTGATTTCACTCTGGTTTTGATGAAGGAAATAGGATTACGATTGTATTTGTTGGAAAATTCATCATCCAGAATTTCCAGTTTTGTGCGAATCTCCCGGATCGCACAACGATACATCATCATCAGATTATCAAAAGTCTGGTTGTTCTGAATGAAAATTTCAGGATTAATGGTATTCAGCCAGTGGGACTTCCTTAAAAGTCCGTGGATAACCTCCTGGCAAATCTGGGCTGTAGATTTCCCATCGGTGTCAATCACCACATCAGCAGCAGCTTCATAATGCGGGCGTCGTTCCTCCATCAATTGTCGGATTCCCTCAGGACTTCTTCTGCCATTGAGTACTGGTCGGTTCGGGTCGGCACCGACACGCTGGAAAATTGTTTCCGGGCTGGCAGTCAGCAAAATCACATGTCCGTTCTCTTTCATGATGCGGACGTTTTCCTCTCTCAGTGCAGTACCGCCGCCGCAGGAAATAATAATGTGATCCTTTTTCTGAAGTTCCTGCAGCAGAGCAGTCTCCAGTGAACGAAAGTAAGATTCCCCTTTGGAAGAAAAAATCTCAGGGATTGACATGCCCTCCCGTTCTGCAATCATATCATCCATCTCTGCCACATCCATCTGATACAGTTCATGAAGGTGCTGGGCAACTGATGACTTTCCTGCCCCCATAAAACCAATCAGAACAATATTCTGAGGACCGCGTACCCCCAGCCCGTCAGCATCCGAAGTACTTTTTTCTGTTGTAGTTACAGCCATAATTTAATAAATCTCCTTATCCGAATTAGTATAAGCTCATTGATACCATATTATACCTGTCTTTAGGAAAGCCTGCAAGTGCCAAAAATGAACTTGTAATGCATAATAAGCCATGATAAAATATATGAAAGTATATTTCGGAGGGTTTTTATGGCAAAGTATGTAATGGCACTGGATGCAGGGACAACCAGTAATCGCTGTATCCTGTTTAATGAAAAGGGAGAAATGTGCAGTGTTGCACAGAAGGAGTTTACCCAGCACTTTCCGAAACCGGGCTGGGTGGAGCATGATGCCAATGAAATCTGGTCTACACAGCTGGGAGTGGCAGTGGAGGCCATGTCCAAGATCGGCGCAGCGGCAGAAGATATCGCTGCCATCGGTATTACCAATCAGAGAGAGACGGCGATTGTCTGGGATAAGTATACAGGTGAACCGGTGTATCATGCGATTGTATGGCAGTGCCGCAGAACCTCTGAGTACTGTGACACATTAAAGGAAAAAGGGTTGACGGAAGTGTTCCGGAAGAAAACGGGACTGATTATAGATGCATATTTTGCGGGGACAAAGGTAAAATGGATTCTGGATCATGTGGAGGGTGCCAGAGAGCGGGCAGAGAAAGGAGATCTGCTTTTTGGAACGGTAGAGACCTGGCTGATCTGGAAACTGACAAAGGGTGCGGTACATGTGACAGATTATTCCAATGCGTCCCGCACACTGCTGTTTAATATCAATACCCTGGACTGGGATGATGATATTCTGGAAGAACTGAATATTCCCCGGTGTATGCTTCCCAAGCCGATGCCCTCAAGCTGTGTGTATGGTTATGCGGATCCCTCTTTCTTAGGCGGAGCAATCCCCATCGGAGGTGCGGCCGGTGATCAGCAGTCTGCATTATTTGGTCAGACCTGCTTTAAACCGGGTGAGGCGAAAAATACATACGGAACAGGATGCTTCCTGCTGATGAATACAGGAGAAAAACCGGTATTTTCTCAGAATGGACTGGTAACTACCATTGCTTGGGGTATTGATGGTAAGGTGAATTATGCACTGGAAGGGTCTATTTTTATGGCTGGAGCTGCGATTCAGTGGCTCAGAGACGAGATGCGTCTGATCGATTCTGCAGCAGATTCCGAATATATGGCCAATAAAGTCAAAGATACCAATGGCTGCTACGTGGTTCCTGCATTTACCGGTTTGGGAGCGCCTTACTGGGATCAGTATGCACGGGGAACCATTCTGGGGCTGACCCGTGGGGTAAATAAATACCATATCATACGGGCAACTCTGGAATCCATTGCATTTCAGGCTTATGATGTGATTCGGGCAATGGAGGCAGACTCCGGGATTGCACTGACCTCTCTGAAAGTAGACGGAGGTGCCAGTGCCAATGATTTCCTGATGCAGACACAGGCAGATGCCATACAAACCGTAGTGAAGCGTCCTTCCTGTGTGGAGACCACGGCAATGGGAGCTGCTTATCTGGCGGGACTGGCGGTGGGCTACTGGCCTAACAAGGAAGCAGTGATCAATAACTGGTCCATCGACCGTATTTTTGAACCAAAGATTACGCAGGAAGAGCAGGAAGAAAAAATGAAAGGCTGGCACAAAGCGGTCAGATACGCGTTTGGCTGGGCAAAAGAAGAAAGATAAAGGCAGGATATTGTTATGGCATCAAAAGTAAAGAATATGACCAGTGGTTCCCCTGGAAAGCTGATTATGGCATTTGCTGTGCCGCTGATGTTAGGTAATATCTTTCAACAATTATATACGATGGTCGATACCATGGTGGTAGGGCAGATTGTAGGTGTGGAGGCTCTTGCGGCTCTGGGCGCGGCAGACTGGCTCGTATGGCTGGTTCTGGGGCTGGCTTCCGGTATGACACAGGGATTTTCCATTTTGGTATCACAGTACTATGGTGCGGAGAATCTGGAAAAACTCAGAAAATCCGTAGCATTTAGTTATGTACTGACAGGAATTCTGGCAGTGGTGGTTCTGGCTGTCAGTCAGCTTGTTGTTCATCGTGTTATGCTGTTTTTGAATACTCCGGCAGATATCATCAACATGTCAATGCTGTATGTGAGGATTGTATTTTGCGGAATTCCGATTATTGCTGCTTACAATATTCTGGCAGCAGTTCTGCGTGCCATGGGGAACAGTCGGTCTCCCCTGACGGCAATGATCGTAGCGGCATTGATCAATGTATGTTTGGATCTGCTGTTTGTGGCAGTATTAGGATGGGGAATTGCCGGTGCGGCAGCGGCTACTGTGATTGCACAGGGATTTTCCGCAGTGTATTGTTTTGGCGTTTTAAGAAAATTAGATATATTATCACTAAAAAAGAAAGACTTCAGACCCGATGCAGGGCTGATCGGCAGACTGCTTCAGCTGGGAACACCGATAGCAGTACAGAATCTGATTATTTCCATCGGCGGTCTGGTGGTTCAGTATGTAGTAAATGGTTTTGGCTTCCTTTTTGTGGCAGGCTTTACAGCAACCAACAAACTCTATGGTCTTCTGGAACTGGCGGCTATTTCATATGGTTATGCCATTACCACTTATGTTGGGCAGAACCTGGGAGCCGGGGAAATCAGGAGAATCAAAAAGGGTATTACCAGCGGAACTGTCATGGCAGTGCTTACTTCTCTGGTGGTGGGAGTTGTTATGGTGACTGCGGGACGAGGTATCCTTTCCCTCTTTGTATCCGGAGAGCCTGAACAGGTTACTCAGGTACTGAACATTGCCTACAAATACCTTTTCATTATGTCTGCTTGTTTATGGGTTCTGTATCTGCTTTATGTATACCGTTCCGCCATCCAGGGACTTGGCAATACAGTGATCCCTCTGGTCAGCGGAATCGTAGAATTCATGATGAGAATCGGTGTAGCCCTGCTCCTGCCCCGGTGGATGGGACAAAATGGGATATTCTATGCAGAAATCAGTGCATGGACAGGGGCGGCCGTACTGCTGGGGGTAAGCTACTTCTGGTTGATGCGGGATAAATAAGTTTGTTGTGGAAGGGGACGGAGAATCTCTGGTATTTTTCAGAAGCAGGCCGTTCCTCTTCAATGCTTCTGAAAAAATGATAAGAAGTTTCCGGCCCTTTTCAACCAAATCAAAATAATATTTTTTGGAGGATTTAGTTATGGAAAAAAGAAAAATGGAAAAACTTGGTATAGAACCTTCCCTGCTTGGGTTTGGATGTATGCGTTTCCCTACGTTGGAGAATGGTAAGATTGATGAGGTGACAGCAGAAAAGATGCTGGATGAGGCGATGGCTCAGGGTGTTACTTATTATGATACGGCATTCCCTTATCATGGTGGTGACAGTGAGCCTTTTGTAGGAAGAGTTTTGAACAAATATGATCGCTCTTCTTATTTTCTGGCCACCAAGCTTCCCATCTGGCTGGTAGAAAGTCCGGAGCATGCAAGACAAATTTTTGATGATCAGTTAAAACGTCTGGATAAAGATTATGTGGATTTTTATCTGATCCATGCGCTGGATAAAGAACGTTTCGAGAAAGTGAAGGAAATGAAAATCGTGGAAATGTGTGAAGAACTCCGTAAAGAGGGTAAAATCCGTTATCTGGGATTTTCTTTCCATGATGATTATAAAGTATTTGAAGAGATTATTAACTACCATGACTGGGATTTCTGCCAGATTCAGTATAATTACATGGATACTGATATACAGGCAGGTGACAGAGGATATCGCCTGGCAGAAGAAAAAGGAATTCCGATGGTAATCATGGAGCCGGTAAGGGGTGGTCTGCTGGCAGGATTTTCCGATGATATTACGGAAATGTTTAAGAAAGCGGCACCGGACAATAGTGTTGCTTCCTGGGCCGTTCGCTGGGTTGCTTCCCACCCGAATGTAAAAGTAGTTCTCAGTGGAATGAGCACTCCGAAACAGGTGGAAGACAATCTGTCTACTTTCAATAACTTTAAGCCACTGTCCGCAGAAGAAGAAAAAACAGTGGAACAGGTAGTCAGAACCCTGAAAGGTCGGGTGCAGAACGGATGTACCGGATGCAGATACTGTATGCCATGCCCGGCAGGAGTTAATATTCCGGGAAGCTTCCGTATCTGGAATGATTATCATATTTATCAGAATTATAAATTTGTTAAAAACCGTTGGGAAAATGAACTGGGAGAAGATGCAAAACCGCAAAATTGTGCGGAGTGCGGTGCCTGTGAGGAACAATGTCCGCAGAAAATTTCAATCCGTGAGCATCTGAAGAGAGTACAGCAGGAACTGGATTATCCGATCTGGTAATCCATACAGAAGGTAGTGCCATGAAGTGTGAAGAAGCGTTATTGAAAATCGATGCCTATATTAATAACAGTTTATCATGCAAAGAAACAGAAGAGTTTCTGGAACATATCAGGGAGTGTCCGGAGTGTTATGATGAGCTGGAAACATACTATACCATCAGCGTGGGAACCAAATATCTGGAAAATGAAAATATGGGTTCCTACAATATTCCCAGAATGTTGAAAGAGAATCTGAGAGAAAAAGAAAAGTATATCAGAAGAAAGCATCTGCTGACGAAAACAGTGCTCTTTTTCTGCCTTGTGGCTGTGATTGGCATTGCATTTTCTTTGATGCTTTATCTCGGCCGTATAGAACTGCCAAATCTCTTCTAAATGGCGAAAGGATTATGTATGAGTGAAAAAATAGTATTAATTGATGGACACAGTATTTTGAACAGAGCTTTTTACGGGCTTCCTGACCTGACGAATTCAGAAGGGCTGCATACAAATGCTGTGTACGGTTTTTTAAATATTATGACGAAAATACTGGAGGAGGAAAAGCCCCAGTATCTGACGGTGGCTTTTGATCTTCATGCACCTACGTTCCGTCATAAAATGTTTGATGCCTATAAAGGAACAAGAAAACCTATGCCGGAGGAACTGCGTCAGCAGGTATCGGTGATCAAGGAAGTGCTGCAGGCCATGGGAGTACGCATTATTTCTCAGGAAGGTTATGAGGCGGATGATCTGCTGGGAACGATAGCGAAAAAAAGTGAGCAGCAGGGAATGGAAGTGACCATTGTTTCAGGTGACCGGGATCTTCTGCAGCTGGCAACGGATCACATTCTGATCCGGATTCCCAAAACAAAAGGCGGAAAAACCGTTATTGAGGATTACCACACTCAGCAGGTACTGGAGACTTATCAGGTAACGCCGCCTCAGATTATTGAATTAAAAGCCCTGATGGGCGATACAGCGGACAATATTCCGGGAATCCCCGGTGTGGGTGAAAAGACGGCAGCTAAAATTATTGCTGCTTTCGGAAATATAGAGAATGCCCATGAACATCTGGAAGAAATCAAACCTAACAAGGCAAAAGAGTCTCTGAGGGATCACTATGACCTGGCCGTTCTCAGCAAGCAGTTGGCCACGATCAATACGGACAGTCCTATTACTTTTGACTGGAATGAAGCGAAACTCAGTGAATTGTATACGCCGGAGGCCTATGAATGGTTTAAACGGCTGGATTTTAAAAATTATTTGTCGCGCTTTGAACAGAAGGAAAGCCAGGAAGCACCTCAGGTTCATGTGGTACATGATCTTGGAGAGGCACAGAGCATCTGGGAGAAAGCCCGGGCAGCCGAAAGAACCGGAATAGCATTTTTACAGGGCTCCGGAGAAATTTTGGGAATCGGACTTGACTGTGGAGAGGATACCGTCTGCTATTTCCCTGTGGTTGGATTTATGACGGAAAGCTATCTTCTGAATCAGGCAGAGCAGCTGTTTGCCGCAGGTAACCAGGTGGGAACACCTGACCTGAAAGCTTTCCGGAAGAAAATAGCGGTTGAAGAGAGAAGGGGAATCTTTGATCTGGGAATCGGATGTTATCTTCTGAATCCTCTGAAAAATTCCTATACTTATGACGATGCGGCAAAAGAGTATCTTGGACAGCCGCTGCCGTCTCCGGAGGAAATATTCCAGACCTCCAAAAAGATGGATATTTCCAAAGCGACAGAAGAGCAGTGTGCGGCACTTGCCGGCTATCAGGCGTACGTCTGTCGGGCGGCGCAGGAACCTGTGAAAAATGCACTGCGCGATGCAGGAATGCTGGATCTTTTTGAAAATGTGGAAATGCCTCTGGCATTTACGCTGGATGATATGGAAAAAGAGGGAATTTTGGTACAGGCAGAAGAGCTGAAAGTTTACGGTGAAATGCTGCAGGTGCGGATTCAGGAGCTGGAGCAGAAGATTTATGAACAGGCGGGCGAGAATTTCAACATCAATTCGCCGAAACAGCTGGGAGTGATTCTGTTTGAAAAGCTGGGAATGCCCGGAGGTAAAAAAACGAAAACCGGCTATTCCACAGCGGCGGATGTGCTTGATAAACTGGCGCCGGAATATCCCTTTGTGGCAGACATTCTGGAATACCGCCAGCTGACCAAGCTGAAGTCCACCTATGCGGACGGACTGGCAGCCTATATTGATGAGGATGGAAGAATCCGCTCCACCTTTAACCAGACCATTACAGCTACCGGAAGAATCAGCAGTACAGAACCGAATCTGCAGAACATTCCGGTGCGAATGGAACTGGGACGTATGATTCGAAAAGTATTTGTTTCCAAGCCGGGATTTGTATTTCTGGATGCGGATTATTCACAGATTGAGCTGCGTGTTCTGGCTCATCTGTCCGGTGATGAGATGCTGATCCAGGCATACCGGGAGGCACAGGACATTCACAGAATGACGGCCTCTCAGGTATTTCACGTTCCGTTTGATGAGGTGACCCCTCATCAGAGAAGAAATGCAAAGGCGGTAAATTTTGGAATCGTGTACGGCATCAGTTCCTTTGGACTGAGTCAGGACCTCAGTATTACGAGAAAAGAAGCTGCCCAGTATATTGAACAGTATTTTGCCACTTATCCGAAAATCAAAAGTTATCTGGACGGGGAAGTGGAAAAAGCGAAGAGAGAAGGGTACATCACCACCATGTTCGGCAGAAGACGTCCGGTGCCGGAACTGCAGTCCAGTAATTTTATGCAGAGGTCTTTTGGAGAACGGGTTGCCATGAATTCACCGATTCAGGGAACTGCGGCAGATATTATAAAAATTGCCATGATACGTGTGAATCGTGCACTCCGGCAGGCAAACCTCAGATCCAGGCTGCTGCTGCAGGTGCATGATGAATTGTTGATAGAAACTGCCAGGGAAGAACTGGATACAGTATCACAGATACTGGAGAGAGAGATGCGGCAGGCAGCAGAGCTGGCCGTACCCCTGGAAGTAGACATGCATACCGGTGAAAGCTGGTATGAAGCAAAATAATCCGGAAATACCGGAAATCAGAACAGGGGAGGTACTGAAGATGAAGGTTATTGGTGTAACCGGCGGCGTGGGAGCCGGAAAAAGTGAAATATTAACGTATATTGCAGACAACTGGAATGCAGCCGTGGTGGAAACAGATGAAGTGGGATATCTGGTTATGAGACCTGGCAAATCCTGTTTTGCTCCAATCGTGGAACTGTTTGGACCGGGGATCCTGCAGGAAGACGGTACGTTGGACAGAGCTAAAATAGCGGACCTGGTTTTTGAGGACAAGGAACTGCTGGAAAAACTGAACGCCATCGTTCATCCGGCAGTGAAACGTTATATTCAGAAAGCTATTGACAGAGAGAGAGAACTGGATACCGATGTGTTTATTGTGGAATCTGCATTGCTGGTTGAAGATGGATATACTGCAATCTGTGATGAACTGTGGTATATTTATGCGGATGAAGAAACCCGCACAGAGCGACTGAGAAAAAACAGAGGTTATTCGAAGGAGAAAATCCGCAGTATCTTTGCCAACCAGCTCAGTGAGGATGAGTTCAGCGAACAATGTGATTTCGAGATTGATAACAGTGGTGATTTCGAAGATACGAAAGAACAAATAAAACGAAGGATGCAGATGTATGAGACTGTGTAGTATTGCCAGCGGAAGCAGCGGAAACTGTATTTACGTGGGGAGTGAGAACACCAGCCTGTTGATTGATACCGGTATCAGCGGAAAAAAAGTGGAGTTTGGGCTGAATTCCCTGGATTTGACAACAAAGGATCTGGATGGTATATTTGTTACTCATGAACATTCTGATCATATCAAGGGTCTGGGAGTGATTGCAAGAAAATGCGGTGTTCCCATATATGCCACAGCCGGAACCATTCAGGCTATGGAAAAGAGCGGCAGTCTGGGAAAGATGCCGGAAGGTATTTTCCATGAGATTCAGGCAGATGAAAACTGCCGGATCGGCGATCTGACGGTACACCCGTTCCATATTTCACATGATGCGGCAGATCCGGTAGGATACAGGATATCCCAGGGCAGCCGTTCGGTGGGAATTGCCACGGATATGGGTGTATATGATGACTATATTGTGGATAACCTGAAAGGACTGGATGCAATTTTATTGGAGGCAAATCATGATGTGAACATGCTTCAGGTGGGCAGTTATCCCTATTATCTGAAACGCAGAATCCTTGGGGATAGAGGACATCTCTCCAACGAGACGGCAGGACGCCTGTTGTGTCGTCTGCTTCACGACCAGATGAAAGATATTTTGCTTGGACATCTGAGCAAGGAAAATAATTATGAGGCTCTGGCCTATGAGACGGTATGTTCAGAAGTGACAATGGGAGACAATCCCTATAAAGCAAAAGATTTCAGGATCGCTGTAGCACACCGCGACCAGGCATCAGAAATTGTAGAACTGTAAAGGAGAAAGAAATGAAGAAAACAATTATCACAGTAGTAGGAAAAGACACAGTAGGAATTATTGCAAAAGTATGTACTTATCTGGCTGATAACGGGATCAACATCCTGGATATTTCCCAGACTATCGTAGATGGTTTCTTTAATATGATGATGATTACAGATACTGCAAAATGTGATAAGGGGACCGGTGATATTGCGGAAGAGCTGCGTACACTGGGTGAAGAAATCGGTGTGATCATCCGCTGCCAGCATGAAGATATTTTCAATAAAATGCACAGAATCTAATGGGAGAAGCGGAGGACACGGCAAATGATTAATATTTTCGAAGTCAATGAGACGAATAAAATGATTGAACAGGAGAATCTGGATGTACGTACCATCACCATGGGAATCAGTCTCCTGGACTGCATTGATGCAGATTTGGCGGAAGTAAACCGGAAAGTATATGAAAAAATTACTACACTGGCAAAAGATCTGGTAAAGACAGGAGAAGAAATCTCACGAGAGTATGGAATCCCCATTGTAAATAAAAGAATTTCCATTACTCCGATAGCCCTGGTAGGCGGAGCTGCCTGCAAGACCCCGGAGGATTTTGTGACACTTGCTCATACACTGGACAAGGCTGCCAAAGAGGTGGGCGTAAACTTTATCGGAGGCTATTCCGCACTGGTGTGCAAGGGAATGACAAAAGCTGATGAACTGCTGATCCGTTCCATTCCGCAGGCACTGGCGGAGACAGAACGTGTCTGCAGCTCCATTAACCTGGGTTCCACAAAAACAGGTATCAACATGGATGCCGTAAAACTGATGGGAGAAATGGTTCTGGCTACAGCAGAGGCAACAAAAGAAAATGATTCCCTTGGCTGTGCAAAACTGGTAGTATTCTGCAACGCACCGGACGATAACCCGTTCATGGCGGGTGCATTCCATGGTGTGACCGAGGCAGATGCCATTATCAATGTTGGTGTCAGCGGCCCCGGCGTAGTAAAATACGCCCTGTCAAAAGTTCGTGGACAGAACTTTGAAATTCTCTGCGAGACCATCAAGAAGACAGCATTCAAGATTACCCGTGTCGGTCAGCTGGTTGCTCAGGAAGCATCCCGCCGTCTGGGAATCCCCTTCGGTATCGTAGATCTTTCTCTGGCACCCACACCGGCAATCGGAGACTCTGTGGCAGAGATACTGGAAGAAATCGGTCTGGAACGTGTGGGAGCACCGGGAACAACGGCTGCCCTTGCCATGCTGAACGACCAGGTAAAGAAAGGCGGCGTTATGGCATCCTCCTATGTGGGCGGACTCAGCGGAGCCTTCATACCGGTCAGCGAAGACCAGGGCATGATCGACGCTGTCAATGCAGGTGCCCTCACCATTGAGAAACTGGAGGCTATGACCTGTGTATGCTCTGTTGGTCTGGATATGATCGCAATCCCGGGAGATACCAGCGCAGCATCCATCTCCGGAATCATCGCAGACGAAATGGCTATCGGTATGGTAAACCAGAAAACAACCGCCGTTCGTGTCATCCCTGTCATCGGAAAAGGTGTGGGAGAAACCGTAGAATTCGGTGGATTACTGGGTTACGCTCCAGTTATGCCGGTGAACAAATTCGGATGTGATGCTTTCGTCAACAGGGGCGGAAGAATACCGGCACCGATTCATAGTTTTAAAAATTAAGAAGTTTGTTGTATTGAGGAGCGGGACGGAAACTTCTTATTATTTTTTCAGAAGTGGTCTGCTTCTGAAAAAATAATAAGAAGTTTCCTGTTCTGTTCCTCAAGCAAACAAAATGTGCCTGGGGAGAGTGTAGATTGAGAGTTTGTTGCTGGTTTTACCTGGAGTGGGTGATGGAATTTCAGGTAAAGTAGGCCCATTTTCGGGAAATTGTTGTTTCAAGCTTATGTATATAATTGCTGGGTAGGCTGAGAATCCCGGAAATAACTTACTGATCCTACAAAAATTGGTAAAATGTAGGCTCCAAATTCCGGAAATAAATTATATAGCCTATAAAAATTGAAAAAAGATAGGATGGAAATCATAACTTCAATAATTAGAGCCTATCGAAAACGAAAAAAGGTAGGACGAAAATCATAAAACTAGTCAAAGAAGCTTACCAAAGACCCAAAAGGTCAGGACGGAAGTCCAAATAACGATAATCTGAACCTACCAGGAACCGTTTAATGTGGGATCGTTGAGGGTTGACCTTTAACGTTTATCCAATTCCTGTCGAAACTTTTGGATAACTTTCAGTTGCATCAAGTAGCAAACCCTGTTATACTATAACCATCTTCTGAAGACGGCAGTTCTGCCGGATATTTCCCAATTATTAATTGAAATATATAGGAAAGTGAGGTGACAAGGTCTATTTATCTTGAAAGGAGATAAGATTCCCACCTCTATAAGTGGTGAATTACGACAATTCAAGATAAAGCCTCCGGCGGATTGCAGAGGTGCGCAGATGTATCGTGTCATGCAAAGCATGGCGCGCACCTCGCAGCAAGTACGCCGAGGCGTACTTGAAAGTATTTTTATATACATAAAAATGCGAGAAATTATCTCATAAATAGAAATTCGGGATGGCAGAGCCAAATCACAGAAGACATATCTGATTCATTTCAATAAACATATTTTTTCAAATCGAAAGGAGCAAATCATGAAGAATAACAGATGGAAATCAGCAGTAATTATTGGAACTATGGCAGTACTGGCAGTGTCCGGCGGTATTTTGGCTTATTTTACAGATACAGAAGAAAAAGTTAATAATTTTACGGTGGGCAGTATCGAGATTGAACTGCAGGAGCCGGCATGGGAAAGCAAGCCAGATACAGACCAGGACGGTGTGCCGGATGAGGCGGAAAACATTCTTCCACTTCAGACAATCACGAAAGATCCCCGGGTGAAAAATACAGGAAATAATGATGCTTATATGTTTCTGACCGTGGAGGTTCCCTGCCGGAATGTGATTACGGTCAATGATGACGGCACAAAAAATGCTCAGGCGATGACGGAACTGTACCAGTACACGGCGGATACCAGCTGGTATTACCTGGGAAAATGCCCGGTGAATGATGAGGAGGGAAATCAGGTGGCAGTGAAACATCTGTATGCGTACGCTGATGATAAACGTGCATGTACTACAGTTTCTCCAGAAGCTTCTACTACACCGCTGTTTCAGAGTGTTACCTTTGTCAATCTCATGGAAGGACAGGGACTGGATAACCAGCCGTTGGAGATTGATATTAATGCCTATGCAATTCAGACTACAAATTTGGATGAAGGAACTACGGATGCCATGAACATCTGGAAAATCATCACCAATCAGAAAGACATCACTGACGTGTTCACAAAATAAGGAGTCCTGCCTATGAAAAAGAAGGTTGTCGGTGGTTGTCTGGCTGCGGTACTTTTTCTGATGGTGTGGGGGATGCAGGAAAGTTATGGATGGTTTTCTGACCGGGATGTCCGGGAAAATCGTTTTTGCCCGGGAGAAAATGACGTGGAAATTCAGGAGGAGTTTCCTGATTCCACGGTCACACCGGGGGCGGAACTGAAAAAAGAGGTGGCCTTCACCAACACAGGTACAGTACCCTGTTATGTGCGAGCCCGATATGATTTCAGCAGTCTGGAGGCAGAAGAAGGAACGGAAGTGCAGATTGGGTCAGAGGCCTGGAAAAAGGAAGCGGATGGTTATTACTATTACCAGCGATGTGTCCAACCGGGTGAACGGACAGAACTTTTTATGACTGCTGTGAAAATCAAGGACGAAGGGATTCCCAAGGAGGATTTTTCTTTGACCATTTATACAGAAACGGTGCAGTCGGGCAATCATACAGACATTACAGATGCTTTCACACATTTGACGGTATAGAAAAGGATGGTGGGAAATATCTGGAATAAAAAGTGGAAAATAGTCATATGTACAGGACTTGTCAGTCTAGTGACGGCAGCAGGAATTTATGCATTTCGGGAAGTTTCAGTGGTATACAAAGCCGTGACGGAAAAAGTCGATGTGCGTCTGGAAGAATATACAGTCAGAGACGGGAAAGAGCAGAGCTGGGAAAATGGAAGCGAAGTTATGTCGGGGGATTTTCTTTCAAAAATCCCCCGGATCAGCAATGAAGGTGCGGATTGTTATGTGCGGGCAGCAGTGATATTTGAAGATGACCGGGACACAGGAAGTCCTCTGACTGAGAAAAATCTGGAAGGCATCACGGATGCATGGGTGCAGAGAGGCAATTATTTTTATTACAAAAAAGTTCTGAAAGAGAAAGAACATGTGGATGTATTTCAGGGAATCCGGATGCCTTCTGACTGGAAATCCGGTGAGGATGACAGGAAAAAATGGAATGCAAAAGTGCGGGTGGATGCAGTGCAGGCAGCATATTTTCGGCCTGATTTTGAGAGTGATGATCCATGGGGCGTGGAACAGGGACGGGTAACGATACAGAAGTCCATGAAAGAAGCATTGATAAATCAGGAGAAGAAAACAGAACCCGTGGAACTGGTGATTGGGTCCAGGCTGGAAGGATTTTCAGTGGATACCCAGGAATTTTTCCGTGAACTGGAATCATTTATTCCCGGAAGAGCACAGTCAGGAACGGTGAAAATCAGCAACAAATTAGAGGGGCCGAGAGAAATATTTCTGAAAATACAGCTTCCGGAGGAAAATGCTTTGATGGACCAGATGGAACTGACGATACAGAAACGAAGAGGAAATCGGATTGAAATGATTTATCATGGACCTGTCAGGTCGGAAAAGTTTTTCGATTATGGAAGTCTTGGCAAGATTGATGGAAATACGACAGAAACCGTGGAATTTCTGCTGTATCTGCCGGAGAATATAGACAATACATATGCCTCCAGCCAGGGGACTGTACGTTTCTGGTTTTCTTCCGATCCTAAAGGGGAAGAAATATCTGTAAAAAGTCCCGGAACAGGTGACGATTCTTCAATCCTTTTCTATCTGATCCCCGTATGTGTGATTCCCTGTATGGCTGCGATAATCTGGAAAAAAGAAAGGAAGAAAACAAATGGCTGAGAAATGTATCAATGGATTTTACTCTTTTCTGCTGTTTTTGGGAGTTGTGGGAGCAGTTCTTTTCCTGCTCCCGGGTATTTTCCGGATTGAACCGCGGATCGTCATGAGCGGTTCCATGGAACCGGCGGTCAGCACCGGAAGCATTGTCTATATTGCGAAGAATGTGAAGCCGGAGTTGATTGAAGAAAGAGATATCATTGCTTTTCGTGTGGGTGACCGTATGCAGGTCATGCACCGGGTTATGAAGGTGGACAAAGAAGAAAAAACATTTATAACAAAAGGAGATGCAAATGCCAGTGCAGATATCGGACCAGTGGGATATGACAGTTATGAAGGAAAGGTAATTGGTCATATACCTTCTATTGGCTATCTGGTGCAGAAATTGCAGTCCCGTGTGGGCATGATGGTCATGTGCGGTTGTATTGTATTGCTGGTACTGCTGGAACAGTGGATCAGCCTGCGAAAGAAGAGGAGGCATGCGATATAAAAATAAAGATAAAAATCAAATGGATGGCAGTGTGCATTTTGGGTATACTGTCTGCCGGACTGTTATTCTTTTGCAGAAGTGGTATTCAGGCGGCGGGAAACGAGGCAGAGGAAGCTTTTTATCTGGAAGAAGCAGACAGCGGAATTGCTGCATTTTCCTTTGACAACAGTGCGAAGCTTCCGGTGTCTTCGGTGAGATTTGATAAATTTCAGAGCGTGGATGATGACACCAATACACCGGAAAAACCCAATCTGGGAATGGGGATCAAATATATCCAGGGAGACGATGCAAATGTGGATGGAGATGGAAAATGGAGATATGTGTACTGTCTGCAGTTTGCAAAGAAAACGCCGGAAGGTGGCATGACTATGCAGTATGAAGGCTGGGCTGACAAAAAAGTATCCTATGCCTTATACCATGGAGCTATGTATTACGGATATCCTTGTCGGTATGAGCCCTATTCCACCGGAAACTGGCAGATGGATTACTTTGCCACACAGATGGCAATTCATGTGCTGAATAATGAATTTACTATGGATGGGCTGGTGGTGGGATTGAATCGGAGTGCTGCCACACAGGAAGAAAAGGCTCTGGTTCTGGACAGAATCACTAAAATGGTAAATGGTGCAAACAATGGTGCCAATTATGGTGGATTTACGGAAGATGGGTGGATGGATATGAATACGGGAACGTTTTCTCTGGAATATGACCAGGTATCCTGGACACTCAGCGAAAATCAGTACATTTCCGGCTGTGTGTTCCATCCTGTATTTTACAGTTATTGCGGATATCCTTTCTGTGAGCAGGTGTCAGCCTGTGAGGTGGAGGTTCCGTCCGACGTGACAGTGCGAAGGAAAAGTGAAAAAACCTGTGCAGATTTTGATGTTGCCATAAAGAAAGGACAGTTTGAACAGTGGGAACTGATAGGAACAACGATACCCGTTAAGGTCACTGTGGAAATTCCCCGATATTGGAGAGGCGGGATCTACCGCTATAAGGAATCTTCGGATATTCAGGATGTCTGCTTTCTTACCTGGGACAGTTCCGGGGGGACGACACAGAAATCACAGACTGTACAGCTTGTGATACCACGAAAAAATCTGCCGCTGCGCACCTTTACTTTTGTAAAGAAAATTAAAGAGGATGAAGTGGTATGGGAGCATGGAAATCCCACATTCTTCTTTCGGATTTCTGGTGTAGATCTGGATGGAAATCCGCATCAGTACCAATGTCATGTGGAATTTCGGAAAAATGAAGCCACTGCTCACAATGACGGTTACCTGGTGGAGCAGGCAGTTATTCAGAATATTCCTCCGGGAACATATCAGGCAGAAGAACTGCCGTTTTCCCTTCGCTATCTGCTGACCGGTGCAGAAAGTACAGATGAAAATGTACAGGTCCAGGTGACCCCGGTGGACAAAGTCAATGGTCTGACCCGGGTAACGGCCAAGGTACAGGCCGATCTGATCCGGGGAGACGGAAGTGTAACTTTTACCAACAGGAAGGCATTATTTGATGAACTCTCAGATAACAGTATTGTGGTCAATCATTTTACAATCACAGAATGATAAGAGGCCGTGAATACTCATGAATAAATTCTGTGTGGTATTTTTCACAGCGCACAGCCTCATATATTTCGCTGATTCGTATGTTTTGTTCCAGAAGTGCTGCGGCATCCGGGGGAAGGGTTCGGGATGCGGCGGAAACTTTGGTAACAATCGGCAGCACAGAGGACTCCTTGATTTTGCCAAGCAGAGGGACAGCACAGCGGCGGAAGCCCAACAGGCGGGCATAGGAAAGCGGCGGAATCTGCTGAAGATCCATTAACAGATGAAACAGTGCTCTGCTGATGCGGCTGTAGGTCAGTTCTCTGGTTTTCAAAAGAGAAATAAACTGACTGTAACCCTGAAAGCGATATCTGCAGTTAAAGATGCGGTTTGCAAGATCCTGACTGATATCCTGAATGGAGCAAAGCTGTTCTTTTCCGGAAGTCAGCAGCAGATAGCGGAATAGAAGAGAAAAATCCTCTTCCTCCATAGGAAAATTGTATTGTTCACTGCACTGAGATTCCCGGGGCTGCTGCAGGATATGTTTTCGGACTGCGGTGGCAGAAGGAAAATCCTGATGATAATCTGTGTCATGATAGCCGCCGCCGGTGCGGGTAACAGTAACAGGACGGATGGAACTTTGCAGACGGATCAGTGCTTTACAGTATTCGATTCCCAGAATGTTGTTGGGACTTGAAAGAACCGCCCTGGCATCGGGGAAACATGTAAGAAGAGCCGCCTGTCGGGCTGCCGGGAAGGAAAGACCGGATTTTAACCCAGCCTGCAGAACACAGCGGTAAGATTCCGGTTCCTGCACAAGAAAATCAGCCAGTTGATACAATTGGCTGATTTCGCCTGCCTCACTGCCAAAAGACAGAAAATCCACACAGCCAAGACCGTTCAAAAGGCGAACTCCACTTTCAGCAAAAAATTCTGCACTGGTGCAGGAATGGGTGGAAGGGAGTTCAAAGACCAGATCAGCCCCGCCCTGCAATGCCATTCGTACTCGTTCCTGTCTGGGGAGAAAAGCAGGTGCTCCCCGCTGAACAAA
Organism: Oliverpabstia sp.; assembly: GCA_051879295.1. Classification (GTDB taxonomy): domain Bacteria; phylum Bacillota; class Clostridia; order Lachnospirales; family Lachnospiraceae; genus Oliverpabstia. The sequence continues at coordinate 23,695 of JBJELT010000001.1, forward strand.
ATCTCCGCTGAGAACAACGATGATATAATCAGCGCCAGTCATTTGCCGGGTCTGTTCGATGTGATAGGCGTGGCCCTGATGGAAAGGATTATATTCTGCTATGATACCTGCTGTTTTCATGATTTTGCACCTCAAAAAATACATCCAATATTTTCCCTATTCTAGCAGGAAAAGTGCCCAAAAACAAGGGGTTTCAGGACTTTACCATAACTTGTTAAAAAATTAACTAAACTTGTAACCTAACAGTAAAACCTGACTTTGGGAGTTGAACATTAAAATATGGTGCTAAGCCACAGATTAAA
>JBJELT010000002.1:0-23564 GCA_051879295.1 Oliverpabstia sp.
AACAGGAAACTTCTTATCATTTTTTCAGAAGCATTGGGTAAAGTGAGTCCGAAGAGTTCCGCAACCTGCCACTGGCAGCTTGCTACACACACTAAGGCGTCCGACGCTTACGGAGACTTTGGCGCGAAGGCTCTCCTGAGCGTCAATTTAGTCGCAGTTAGCGGCTAGCTGAGGAGGAACGGCCTGCTTCTGAAAAAATGATAAGAAGTTTCCGTCCCTTTCCAAATCACAAAAATATTATAAGTAGTAATACCCCTGCGAGTATCCCGATGCTTCGCACCACTCTTTTTTTATCCGGCAGTTGTTTTTGTAGTGTTTTTATGGTTTCCTGTTGTTCCTCCAGATATCTATCTAGCAGATGCAGCTGCATTTCTTTGTCCAGGTATCCGAGATGACCGGCAGTCTGACTGAATGTTTCCAGGTCTTCCACGGTCAGTCCGGAGTTTTTTTTCAGATAGCCTACTTGTCTTTGAAGCAGTTCCTGGAATTCTTCGCCCGTGGATTGCTGCATATTTTCTGCCAGATTTGCAAAGAATTCTGTAAAGGGCGGTGTTGTCCGTTTCTGGATCTGCTTCATGGCTTCCGGCAGTGTACTGACGGCAAATGCGATTTCTCCCCGCAAAAATGACATGATGCGAGTCAGTTCTGACAGATGGTAAATACGCCGCTGCAGTTCATTGCTTATAGAAAATCCCAGGCCTGCACAGGCAGAAAAGACCAGGAGCAGACCTGTTACTTTCAGCAAATACCGTATGATTCTTCCGCCCGGAACAGGCAGGTTCCTCTGTCGTCATATATCTGTGATACTGCTCCCACTTGTTTTTTCTGCTCTCCCTGAAGAAGTATGTATCGCTGAAATACATGTTCCCTCATCAGCCGTTCAAGCAGTGGTTTCTGTTCCATTTCCTGAATCGAGCTTCCATGTACGGTTGCCAGCAGTTTACACCCACTGTTCAGGGTCATCTCAATAGCCTGAATGTCGTCGTAAGAACCTATTTCGTCTACGGCAATGACCGCAGGTGACATGGAACGAAGCAGCATGATCATCCCCTCTGATTTTGGGCAGCAGTCCAGCAGGTCTGTGCGGATTCCCACATCATTCTGCGGAATTCCCTGATAGCATCCGCCAATCTCTGAGCGTTCATCCACCACTCCCACGGTACATCCCGGAAATTTTCCTGTGCCATTGGAAATCTGCCGGATCATATCTCTCAGTAGAGTTGTTTTGCCGCAGCGCGGCGGAGAAATAATCAATGTGTGACATACTTCCTGATTTTCCAGCACATAGGGCATGACCGGATCTGCACATCCTTTTACTTCATGAGAAAATCTGATATTGATACAGGATATCTGTCGAACTCCTTTGATCTTCTGTGCTTCCAAAATGGCTTTTCCGGCCACCCCCACACGATGTCCTCCCTGTATTGTCAAAAATCCCTGACGTAATTCTTCTTCATAAGCATACAGGGAATATTGTCCCAGACATTCCAGCGTGATTTTAATTTCCTCCGGCGATATTCGATATGCCAGATCACTGTGGCGGGTAAGCACCCCCTGTTCAGTCACAAAATACTCTTTCCCATTCATCCACAGAATCAACGGTCTGTCCGTCCGCAGCCGTATCTCCTGCAATCCATCCGCATCCCAATCCGCCTTCTGAAGAATTTCCCGCAATTTATGCGGAAAAAGGCGAATCACTTCCTCTCGCTGCATGTACATCACCTCTTACTCTACTATATGAGGACAACCGCCATTTATGCATTTTGCCCCGGGGATTTTTTCATTTTCCCCGGGGCGTACTTGAACTTTATTTCGGAAGGCACAGGCAGGCAGAATATCCCGGCCATAGGTTGAGCTGGATGTATTGTATATTGGCTGTCTCCGGTTCCTCAAGCAGGCGTAGATCCCTGGTGATTCCTTCTCCGGTGTATTTAAGATAGCTCTCTTTCCGGGTCCAGCACTGATAAAAATATTCATTCTGGAATCCTGATGCTTCATAGGCAGACCACTCGGCAGGATTCATGATACGGCGTGCTGTTCTTCTGCAGTCTTTGTCGTTATGGATCTGTATGTCAAGGCCAAGCGGCTCTTTTCCAACTGCACAGGCAACGCAATCACCAGAATGGCTGATGTTAAAGTGTATGTGGGGATAATGCAGGAGATACGGTTTCCCCATAGGTTCTTTTCCTATGTCATCATCTTCAAGTATCATGGAGTATTCCTGAAGGACCAGAAATTTCAGCAGTTCTATTCCCTGCCGGGATGTCCGTAATGTCTTCTCCTTACAGGATTCTCTGCCACATTTCGTGGTTTTCTGCTCAATCCTGCTCCATCCCAGTACAATTTCATGTATCCTTTCTATATTCACCATTATTGCTTTTTCCTTTCTTTTGAGGTGCTTCTTCCAGTTCCAGAAGGAAACGGGACGGTTCCAGTTTTTTTCCGAACCGTTCCTGGATCGAATACAGATGAAGTTCTTTTCTGGCTCTTGTCATTCCCACATAAAACATGCGGCGTTCTTCTTCCATGTCCGGATCCATCACTGCCTTATGATAGGGAATGCTTCCTTCATTGACATCCAGGATGTATACCCTGTCATATTCCAGCCCCTTCACACTGTGAAGGGTGGAAATTGTTATTGCATTTTGCTCCTGACGGATTTTCTCCGCCTGTTCTTTCAGTTTTTCTTTATACTCTACCATATAAGTAAACCATTCCTGGCAGGTACGGTACCCTTTGGCGCTCTCCTGTATTTCCTGCAGAATATCCAGGAGTTCTTCTTCTTTTATTTTCCGGTACTGTGCGTATTCTTTCAGATATGCATCATACCCGATGGCAAAACGGATATAATTGATCATCGCATAGGGCGGCATATTTTTCATCATTTTCAGATCATGTTCGAACTTTTCGATGCGGTCACACATCCACTCTTTTCCTTCATAATACTGATAAAGAATCTCAAAGGGCATTTCTTTTTCATAAAATGCTTCTCTGGACAAATATCGGTTAGGCCGGTTCATCACTGCCAGAAAATCACTTCTGTCTCTGCCTCCCAGGGCAAGACGCATATAGGAAACCATGTTTTTTGCGATCCAGTGTTCATATAGATTGGGCAGCACATCCCTCATGGTAAATGGAAAATTGTATTCCATCATCCTCTCAACGGTCATGCGACTTCCCACATTCGTACGAAATAATACAGCAATTTCACTGTACGGACAGCCTTCCGCAAGATCCTTCTGAATCTGCTTTGCCAGCCAGTTCGTCTCCTCACTCTCATTTTCAAAGGTACGTATTTCAATTGGTTTTCCCTGTGGGTTATCGGTTCTCAGTTCCTTCTCAAAGCGCTGATCATTCCATCGGATCACATTCTGTGATTTTTCTACAATTTCCCCGCTGCAGCGATAATTCTGATGCAGTACCACCTGCTGCATCCCCGGAAAGTCTTTGGGTACATGCAGCATGATTTCGGGTTTTGCTCCGCGGAAACGGTAAATGGACTGGTCATCATCCCCCACCAGAAACAGGTTATTTTCCGGCAAGGCAAGAAGTTTAATAATATCATACTGCAGCTGATTTACATCTTGAAATTCATCAATCAGAATATATCGGAACTTCTTCTGCCAGGCTGCCAGAATATCGGGATGCTTCTGAAATAGCTGATAGCAGTAAACCATCAGATCATCAAAATCAAGTAGTCTCCGCCCATGCAGTTTCTTTTCATACGCCTGAAAAATTCTCCGGAATTCTTCATCGGGACAGCTGGCAGAGTAGTAATGGGTCAAAGGGATACGTCCGCTTTTTACCGTACTGATTTCACGGTTCAGAGACTCAAGCAGGTCATTTTCATCATCCACATCCATGGATGACTTTTGCAGAAGATCACGCAGAATCCTGTATCTGTCTTCTTCACTGGCAATATTGGAGGAATTGATTCCATAGGCCTGTCGGAGAATTCCGTAAAATACTCCATGAAATGTCCCGAAGGTAACCTGCGTGGAAGATTCCCCCGTAAGGCGCAAAAATCGCTCCCTCATCTGTCTGGCAGCCGCCTTGGTGAAGGTGACCACCAGAATGGACGAGGGAGCCACCTGGTATTCTCTGATCAGTTTTTGTGTACGGTGGGTAATCACCGCTGTCTTGCCGGAGCCCGGTCCTGCAAGAACCAGCAGTGCCCCGTCTTTATGGGACACTGCCTGTTGTTGTTCTCTGTTAAATTCCATTTTGACTTTATTCCTGAACGGCTGCACTCAATTTTTCAATTGCCGCCTGAATCCGCACCAGACTTTCTTCTTTGCCCAGTACTTCCAGAATCTCTGTGGCACCTGCCGGTGTCATCTGTTTTCCTGAGAGTGCGGTACGAATCGGCCACATAACAAATCCAATTTTATATCCATGCTCTTTTGCATATGCAGACAGCATAGCAAACAGTGCATCATTGCTGTAATCATCCTGGGTTTCCAGAAGAGGCTTAACCTCCTGCAGAACCTGAAGAGATGATGCTTCCGTACTCTTCATTTTCTTATGATTATACATGGAAGTATCGTATTCCGGAACCTGTTCAAAGAAATCAATATGTTCTTTGATATCCGGGAATACTTCGATTCGTGTCTTCACCATAGCAGCTATCTTATGGAAATCCATATCTTTTGTGATGACTTCTTTGATATATGGAAGTGCCATCTCATAGAACTTCTCATCATCCATCTTCTTCATATATTCACCGTTCATCCAGCGAAGTTTTACCATGTCAAATACCGCCGGTGATTTGCTGATTCTATGGTAATCGAACTCTTTTATCAGTTCTTCCAGAGAGAAAATCTCCTCATCAGAAGATGGGCTCCATCCCAGCAGTGCCACAAAATTCACGACAGCTTCTGTCAAAAATCCCTGCTCAATCAGATCTTCATAAGAAGAATGTCCACAGCGCTTGGACAATTTCTGGTGATCTTCATTGGTGATCAGCGGACAATGCACGTACTTGGGTACTTCCCATCCAAAAGCTTCGTAAAGACGGTTATACTTCGGTGCAGAAGAAAGATATTCATTTCCTCTGACCACATGTGTGATTCCCATCAGATGATCATCGATTACATTAGCAAAGTTATAGGTAGGATATCCATCTGATTTGATCAGAATCATATCATCCAGTTCATTATTTTCTACCGTAATGTCTCCGTACAGCTCATCGTGGAAGGTAGTTGTCCCTTCTGCAGGCATGTTAATCCGGATGACATATGGCTTTCCTGCTGCAAGATTTGCTTCAATCTCTTCTTTTGACAGATGAAGACAATGCTTGTCATATACGGTAATCTCTTTTCCTGCAACTTCTGTTCTCAGACTTTCCAGACGTTCTTTATCACAGAAGCAATAATATGCGTCTCCCTGTTCAATCAGCTGTTTGGCATACTTCATGTACAGACCCTGTGCCTGTCGTTCACTCTGTACATAAGGGCCGACACCTCCATCTTTGTCTGGTCCTTCATCATGTACCAGTCCTGTCTTTTCGAGAGTCCGATAGATAATCTCCAGGGCACCTTCCATAAAACGTTCCTGGTCCGTATCTTCGATACGCAGCATAAACTTACCATTCTCATGCTTTGCGATCAGATACGCATATAATGCTGTCCTCAAATTGCCTACATGCATTCTTCCTGTAGGACTTGGTGCAAATCTTGTTTTAACTGTACTCATGTTATTCTCCTGTCTATTATAAATGATATTGTTTGCTTAAAAAAGTGTGGAGTTAATCCTCCACACCTTTGCCTTTCAGATATTCAACTACCTCTCCGACTGTTTCCATATCAGACAGCTCTTCAGCTGGAATCTCAAGTCCGTACTCTTCTTCCAGAGCCATCACCAGTTCAAATAAGTCGAGAGAATCCGCTCCTAAATCATCTTTAAAAGAGGTCTCCATATCAATCGTTTCTTCATCGCAGTTTAACTGTTCTGCAATTATTTGTCTCATTTTCTCTAACATAACCTTATCTGTCTCCTTTTAAAGAACTTTTTGTAATTATTCAGCAGCCAGAAAGTACTGAACCGTTACGAACTTTTTGTAGTGCAGCGAAGCCGGAAAGCTGAACCGTAACACTAACCTATCTGTTGGCAGTATATCGACTCCGCAAGGATTTGTCAACCCATTACGACAAATCCGCCCCCTGATTTTTGAACTTTATCTGCCGCGACACACTGAGGGCTATACCCATCTCAGCCATAAGAAATAAAATCGAAGTTCCCCCGTAACTGACAAACGGAAGCGTGATTCCTGTTGTCGGCATCCAGTTGATAACTACGCAGATATTCAGAATAACCTGCAGAGCAATATGTACAAAGATTCCGCTTACAATCAATGTACCATACAGATCCGGAGCATTCTGTGCGATGAAAACCAGACGATACAGGAGATATCCAAACATCAGGAACAACAACAGGGCACCGAATACCCCCAGTTCCTCACATACAATAGAAAAAATCATATCATTCTGTGCTTCCGGTATCGTTCCCAGTTTCTGGGCACTGTTTCCAAGCCCCTTGCCGAAAAATCCTCCGCTTCCGATGGCATACAGAGCCTGCATAACCTGATATCCTCCGGTAGACATATTATCTTCCGGATGCAGCCAGGCAAGAATACGCCTGATTCGGAAATCTTCGCTGGTGGTCATCGTTGCGCCCATATACGCAACCACACTTCCGACCAAAGCCAGGATACATCCGCCGGTAATCAAAAATGGTTTCGTCTTCGGATGAGCAATAAATATCATTATCACAGCGATTCCACCGATAATAATACCTGTACTCAGGTTATCGGTAAAAAACAATGCGCCCGCGCCCTGAAGAGCACCGAGAAACAGGAGTAACAGCACTGCATTCAACGTTTTTACCTTTCTCCCCATCTTGATAATTACCACGGGCAGATAAATGATGACCGCTATCTTCGCAATCTCTGAGGGCTGGAACTGAACACCGAACAACTTCAGCCACCGCCGGGAACCAAATGCAGTAACAGCAAATGGAGAAAAACGAACCAACGCCATCAAAACCAAAGACACCACAAATACCAGACCGGAAATCGGAATCAGCAAATGATAATCGAAGCGTGACATAAAAATGGCCACCAGAATAGCCCCTGCACTGATAATTGCCTGACGGCGGAAATAATACATATCATCTCCCTTAAATTTCAGCTGTGCCTCATAAGCACTGGTACTGTAAAGCATAATCAGTCCAAAACATATCAGCAGAATAACTGCTGCAAGCAGATTATAATCATAGTAATCTGGTTTTTTACGAGTACTATGCATTCTCCCCTTATTACCCTTCTGCATGCAATAACCTCTCTTCTCATTATGTCTTTCGCACTAGTATAACACTTTTTCCGTAAGAAAAAAACCTTTTCTTGAACCATTCTGATATTTTTTCCATATGATAATCACAAAACGACTAAGAAAGGATATTGTCGTATATGATGGATAACTGTCGAATGAATCAGCAGCAGCCGGATACCTGCAGAATGTATCGGAATATGGATAGCCGCAGATATAATTCCGCCAGAACGAAATCTGACCGTGAACAGTCATGCGCTCCTTCCTGTGTATCCTCTCCCGCCACCATTTCGTCTGACCCGCGCCCACTTGCAATGGCCTATGTGCCTTCTCAAAAATATCATACTACGTTTTCCCTCACCGAGGGATTTTCACGGGGTACTATCTTCCCTGAACTTTGTAAACCATTTTGCGGAAAAGGAGGAAAATGTCGATGAATTCATGTAACTGCAGCAATAATTCCTCTCGACAGCAGCTTTTGGATCAGATCAATCGTTCCAGTTTTGCTGCCTATGATATGCTTCTTTATCTGGATACCCATCCCGATGACACAGAAGCACAGGCATATTATCATAAAAATGCCTGCATCCGCAAAGATGCCATGCGGGAATACGCCCGACAGAATGGTCCGTTAACGATGGATCTGATCGACGACACCCGCAGCGACTCCTGGGAATGGATGCAACAGCCGTGGCCGTGGGAAATCAATATGAAAGGCAGGTGTTAGTCTATGTGGATATATGAAAAGAGACTGGAATATCCCGTAAATATCACAGAACCCAATCCGGATATTGCTATGTTAATCATTAGTCAATATGGCGGTCCCGACGGCGAGATCGGAGCTTCCATGCGTTATCTTTCCCAGAGATTTGCCGCACCCAACCGGATGTGTATGGCGGTACTGACGGATGTCGGCACGGAAGAACTGGCCCACTTAGAAATGGTATCCACGATGGTTCACCAGCTGACAGCCAATCTTACTATGGATCAGGTAGAGAATTCACCGTTCAGTGCCTACTATATCGACCATACTGCAGGTGTATGGCCCCAGGCCGCCGGCGGTATTCCATTCAATGCCTGTGAATTCCAGTCGAAGGGGGATCCGATCACTGATCTCTTTGAAAGTATGGCTGCAGAACAAAAAGCACGCAGCACTTACGATAATATTCTGAGAGTTGTTAAAGATATGCCGGAAATTGCTGATCCCATCCGCTTCCTGCGGGCACGTGAGATCGTACATTTCCAGAGATTCGGAGAAGCATTGGAATCCGTTCAGGAACAGCTGGATTCCAAAAACTTCTATGCATTTAATCCGAGTTTTGATCCGCCATGTACTGCCAGCTGCGAGAAATGTAAATCAAATACCCCGCTGTAAGCAATGGGGTATCAAACTTGTAACGCTGCAGAGCAGCGAGGTATTTGACCCTCGCGGCAGTCGCCAAATATCCGCACAAGTGCGGCTACTTGGCTCGTTGCTCGCGGGAATAAAGCTTACGCCCAGGTCCGTAAAATCCATAATTTCAGGACCTGGGCGGTCATACCCATCATTCCACCGGTTTCTGGTAAAATCTTCCCGACAGCTGATCGGTCTGTAATGTGTTAACAAATGCTTTAGGATCGGTTTGACGGATTGCATGTACCACTTTTTTACACTCTGCGCTGGATACTACCGAGTACACCACATTTCTTTCGCAATGTTCGTAGGAACCTTCTCCTTCCAGAATGGTAGCTCCATGCCTGCTGATGTCGTCAATCACCTGACAGACATCCTGTGGTTTATTTGTCACGATAAACAGAGTCTTTTTCTGATACTTTTGATATAGCATATGCAGCATCTGTGTTGATACAAACTGGAACACGATGGAATACAATGCCTTATCCCAGCCGAACAGCAGTCCCGCAGCGGAAAGTATCACCACATTCAGCCCTAAAACCAGATTCCAGGAATCCACTCCCTTTTTATCTGACATATAAATGGCTATAAAATCTGTCCCACCGCTTGTTGCATCTACCATCAGACACATACTGATAGCCAGTCCGCTAATGATTCCGCCAAACACACTGATCAAAAGAGTATCATAGGTAATCACATAAGCCGGTATGATATCAGTCAGAAAACCAGTCAATACAATCATCAGACAGGAGTACATGGTAAATTTCTTCCCGATAAAACGAAATCCTATGTATACCGGAACAGCATTTAATAGAAGGTTTACTACCGTATAAGGTATCATAATATGAAAGTAAACCTCTGCAACATGCTGAATCAAAATCGTTAGTCCGGTAGCTCCGCCAGGATACAAGCCTCCCGTTCGCACAAAAATCTTAATATTCAGTGCCATAATCGTTGCCGCCACACAGATGACCAGCAAACGTTTTCCATCTTCCTTTACCTGAAATTTCATTGTTCTTCCCCCATTTTTCTTACGTAAATTATTTATCCTGTGTTTTGAAAATCTGGCGTACCACTGTCTCCACTTCTTTCGCGATCGCCTCTGCCCCATTTTCATTCGGATGAACACCGTCACTGTTAAACCATTCCGGATGACTGCCGGAGATCTCATACAGATCAATGACAGGAATTTTTTTATCCTGACAAATCTCCCGGATAATCTTTGCTTCTTCACAGATTATTGCATCTGCTTCTGCCTTTATCGCCTGACCGTCTTCGGAAAAGGCAAATAAAGCAGGCGGCGTCATAGCTATCATGGATAGGCTGCTGCTGAGTGAAGCATAGGATTTCAGCATAGCCTCATAGTCATTTTGAAACGAAGCCCCATCTTTCCAGTTCACAGCTTTTGTATCATTGGTTCCCAGCATCAGAATCACAATATCCGGTTCAAAGTCTATACTTTTTTGAAATCGTTCTTCTTCGCAATATGGCTTGTCACTGTTTTTCTGTACAGCAGCACCTTCTACCCCGAAATTTCCTACCTGATAATCTTCCGTTCCCAGGGCGTTTTGAAGCAGCACCGGATAACAATTGTCCTCTCTGTTTTCGATTCCAGTACCAAATGTAATACTGTCACCCACGCAGGCAATTTTTTGAATAGGATGAGAACTCATCAGCTGCATAATGTTCCATCCCACCAGAACAAAAGCAATCAGAGCCAGCGCCTGCATTCTTCTTTTTCTTTTGTCTTTATCCACTTTTTATCACCCCTTTCATTTATGCATTTTTAAAGATTTCCTTAAATGTTTTTTACTTTTTTGTGCAATTCGTTTCTTGTATTTTCTATAATGCATAAGTAGAATATCTTTAGTCTAAAACAGAATGGAGAATTTTTATGGAACAACAAGAACATCAACCGCTCTCTCCCGTTCACAACAAGCGGGAATACTTATTTGATAATTATAAAGTTTTACTGATCGTCCTGGTAGTCATCGGGCATTTCATCGAACCCAGTTATGATCAGAACCCCTTCCTCTATGAACTGAAGTGGGGAATTGTTGCCTTTCATATGCCGGCCTTTATCTTTATCTCGGGTTACTTTTCCAAACGGATTCCTTCTTTAAAGAAGCTGGTACAGAGTCTGGTGATTCCTTACTTTGTTTATGAAATCATCTATTATCTGCTGTACACCCTGATTCTGGATAAGGACACCGGTCTTTATTTTACCAGACCCAAGTTCTCCCTCTGGTATCTGATGGCACTGTTTGTGTGGCGTATTCTGGGTCCTGTTGTCCGGAAAATACCCGGCCATATGGCATTGTCACTGACACTGGGACTGTTGATCGGTCTGATTAATCCGGATAATTTTCTCTCCATCCCGCGTATCGTATTCTTCTTTCCGTTTTTTCTTGCAGGACTGGATTTTGACAGTTCCTGCCTGACCCGTTTCAGAAACAGAAAAGGATACCTGACAGCATTAGGCATCCTGAGTGCATTTGCGGTATTTCTGTTCACGGATCCGCTGCACGATCAGCTTTCACCAAAGATTTTCTATGGACGTTACTCTTATGAAAGTCTGGGCATGAGCAACATAGAAGGACTCATCGTTCGGATCTTCTGTTATGCGATATCCTTCCTTCTGGTCTATCTGTTTATGTTGGTACTGCCTGCGGAAAAGAAATCCTGGTCATACCTGGGAGAGCGCACCATGGCGATTTATATTTTCCACGGTTTTGTCTACAGCTGCCTCAAATACGGTTCCTCTGTTCTTTCTTCCGTAGAAAGTAATCTGGAAAGCATTCTTCTGGTATGCTTCTGTCTGTTTCTGGTGTGGCTGCTGTCACGGAAACCCTTTGTCTCCGTGACCAACAAAATCGCACATCTTTTATAACTTACGAATGCAAAAGGAACTGGTGCAGAGTTTCCACTGCCCGCCAGAGCACAGCCTCGTAAAAATCAAATTTTCCATTATGCAGGGGATGATTTTCTTCCCCTGTTTTTTCTGCAGTAAATACCATAAATAATCCTTTGGCTTTCTGGAAATAGTAAGCCGCACTGTCTCCGGACAGGTACAGTTGTTTTACCAGTCGGCAGTCTTCTCCCCATACTTCTTTACCCACCAGCATGCCCAGGTCAGTCATTTCCCTGTCATTAAATATGGGGGGAATGGGATTTTCATCAATTTCAGCCACAATCTGTGCGCCTGTTTCCCTGGCAATCTCTTCAATTTTCTGCAGAAGAATATTTCTCAGTTCTCCATATTGGATGATACAGGTGGAACGGAGGGTTCCCTGGAGAATTGTCTCATCTGACACCACATTCTTTGCCTTTCCGCCATGCATCATTCCGATTCCCGCAATAAACGGATATTTTCCTTTGTATGTTCTGTTCACATCATGAAATGCTTCCACAATCCTTGCTGCCGCATAAATGGCATCAATTCCCTGTTCACTGCTGCTCCAGTGTGCAGCCTTCCCTCTCACGGTAATCTGCACTGAACCGATGGCTGCCGTGGATGGCCCTCTGTGGATTTCCAGACCCATAGGCATATCATTGACGAAATGATACATCAGGAAACGTGACACATGTGGATTTTCCATCACACCCGCATCCAGCATCATCTGGGTGCCCTTACCATTTTCCTCTGCAGGCTGAAAAATAAACTTCACATTGACAGGCATCTGATATTGATAGCGGACACAGATTTTCGCCAGTACCAGACCAACTGCCAGGATACCATCATGACCGCATGCATGCATCACGCCCTCATACTGGGATTTCCACGGCACATCATTTTCTTCCTGTACAGGCAAGGCATCCATCTCCGCCCGGACGGCCACCGTCTCACAACGATACCTTATCTCTTCCGGTGCCCATACCATAGCCACGACACCGTTTTGGCCGACTCTCTCCGGTTTCAGCCCCAGTCCCTGCAAATATTGATAAATATAATCCGCTGTCTGTTCTTCTTCAAGACTCAGCTCCGGCCAGATATGAAAATACCTTCGCAGGCTGACCAGTTCTTCCTGATAGGAAGCATATGGAATCTGTATCATCTGTTCCTCCCTTCAGCCATTCTTTTGGGCTTCTATTTTTTCCGCCAGATCATTCAGATAAACCCAGCGATCCATTTTTTCTTCCAGCAACGCTTCTGTTTCTTCTTTTTGTTTTGTCAGTTCATTCAGCTTGCCGGAATTAGTGGCATTTTTCATAATTTCATCATCCAGTGCAGCAACTTTCTCTTCGAGAGATGCAATGTCACTGTCGATGGTTTCAAATTCTCTCTGTTCCTTAAACGTAAATTTTAATTTGACCGGACGATTCTGCTTCCAGGTCTTTCCAGAATCAGCAGGTGATTTACTCTGTACCTTTTTTCCACCGTTGTCATTTGCATCGGTAAGTTTTGTGCCATCCATACCAAATCCGGCACCTCCACGGGCTTCCAGATAATCTGTGTACCCGCCTTCATACTGAGTGATGTGGCCTTCACCGTCAAATTCCAGAATCCGATCAGCCACATTATCCAGAAAATACCGGTCATGGGATACCATAATCACAATTCCCATAAAAGAATTGAGATAATCCTCCAGAATCGTCATGGTAGGAATATCCAGATTATTTCCCGCCTCATCAAGAATCAGCACATTGCTGTTCTGACACAGCACACCCAGAAGATACAGTCTTCTCTTTTCACCGCCGGACAGCTTACCCACTGGGGCATACTGCATGTCCGGAGTAAATAAAAATCGTTCCAGCATCTGAGAAGCACTGATCCGTCCGTCCCGTGTCTGAATATATTCACCGATATCTTTTACATAATCAATGACCCGCTGAGAGTCATCCATATGCTTTTCTTCCTGAGCAAAATATCCGATCCGTATGGTATCTCCCACCTCAATCGTACCGGAATCCGGTTCTTCAATACCAGCCAGCATTTTTACAAAAGTGGACTTCCCACAGCCGTTGGGTCCTACAATTCCCACTTTCTGATTCTTAAGGAAAATATAACTGTAATCATTCAGGATGACCGTATCTCCGAAAGCTTTGCCGACATGTTCCAACTCCAGTGTCTTTTTCCCCATCCTTGTCTCGATGGAATCCAGCTCCACCGTCTGATCCTGCACCGGTGCCTGTCCGTTTTTCAGAGCTTCCAGCCGTTCCAGTCGGGCACGCTGTTTTGTGGACCGGGCTCGGCATCCCCGTTTTGCCCATTCCAGCTCTATACGAAGAACACTCTGCCGCTTTCTCTCTGTGGCCAGTTCCATCTCTTCCCGCTCCGCCTTCAGTTCCAGAAAACGGGAATAATTAGCATCATAGCTGTACATCTGTCCCCTGCTGATTTCCAGAATTTTGTTCGACACCCGATCAAGGAAGTATCTGTCATGAGTCACCATAACGATGGTTCCCCGATAGCCGCGCAGATAATCCTCCAGCCAGATGATCATGGCCTCATCCAGGTGGTTGGTAGGCTCATCCAGAAGCAGTACATCAAAATCAGAAGCCAGTACTTTTGCCAGTGCAACTTTTCTTCTCTGTCCCCCGGACAAGTGTTCCATCAGCATATCGTAGTCTGTAATTCCCAGACGTTCCAGATTGCTCTGCACCTTCCATTCCATTTCACTGTCCTGTGTCCAGGAGCGAATCGTAACACCGGACGGAAACTCCGGATTCTGGGGCAGATATGCAATCTTCAGATTATTCTGACGGACGATCTGTCCCTCATCTGTCTCTTCCAGACCGGCGATCATGCGCAGAAGTGTCGTCTTTCCTGTTCCATTGATTCCAACAATTCCAATCTTATCTCCGGCATGAATTCCAAAAGAGGCATCCCGGAAAATGATTTTTTCACCAAAAATCTTACTGATATGTTCTATATTTATAATATTCATTCGAATACTCCCTTACTTTCAATCTAATACCTTTATGATAAATGATATGATAAAGTACGTCAACGCTGGAATCCCATGGAACTGCTTCCTATCTTTTGTCTCCTGGGTTTAGCTAAACAGTTTGGTCAGAAAATTTGCCAGATTGTGCT
Source organism: Oliverpabstia sp. (assembly GCA_051879295.1). GTDB lineage: Bacteria > Bacillota > Clostridia > Lachnospirales > Lachnospiraceae > Oliverpabstia. The sequence goes on from JBJELT010000002.1 coordinate 14,756, forward strand.
GAGCAAATACTGCTACAGCTACCAGTGATACAGTGGACATAATTTTAATAAAGATGTCCAGGCACGGGCCTACTGTATCTTTCAAAGGATCCCCTACTGTATCGCCGATTACCGCTGCGTCATGTGCAGGACTTCCCTTTCCAGATCCGGCTATCTTTCCGGACTCGATATATTTCTTTCCATTATCCCAGGCTCCACCGGCATTTCCGGCGAAAATGGCAATCATAATCGAGCAGATTGTTGAACCAATCAGAATACCGCCGACAAATTCCGGTCCCAGGATAAAACCGGAAACCACCGGAACTACGATGGCAAGCATGGAGGGAACTTTCATTTCTCCAATTGCCCCTTTAGATGAAATTTCAATACAGGTTTTGTAATCAGGTTTTGCCGCTCCCTCAAGAATTCCGGGAATTTCCCTGAACTGCCTCCGCACTTCTTCAACCATCTTCCTGGCAGCTTTTGCTACCGCTTCAATCAGCATACCGGAAAACAGGAAGGGTAATGCGCCTCCAATGACAGCTCCAGTCAGTGTCATCGGTTCCATAAGGTTCAAAATCAGTTCTGTACTGAAATCATTATAGGAATATAAATACGATATCATTAATGCTAGAGCTGCCAGAGCTCCTGAGCCGATTGCAAAACCTTTTCCAATCGCTGCAGTTGTATTTCCGACAGAATCCAGGGTATCTGTTATTTCTCTTACTTTATCGTCCAGCATAGACATTTCCGCAATACCTCCGGCATTGTCTGAGATTGGGCCATATGTATCCACAGAAACAGTCGCGGTCACAAAAGAAAGCATACCCATGGCTGCCATGGAGACGCCATACATACCTGCTGCCTGGTAGGAAACGATAATACCTGCACCCAGTACCAGACAGGAAGCCATACAGGACTTCATACCAAGAGCCATACCCTGTGTGATCGTAAGGGCAGCTCCTTCCAGTGATGTATGTGCAAGATTACGTGTTGGTTTATAATCGGCAGATGTATAAACTTCAGCAAGAAAACCTATCACTACACCGGCAACCACACCGATGGCTGCAGCGACCCATGCAGACAACCATCCAAATCGAAAACCGAGGATTGTTTCCAAGGCACCACGATCATATCCCCTGAACATCAGACAGGAAACAGCTGCACCGAGTATAATTGTCATTCCTGCTGCAAAATATGTAGAACCATCCAGCTCCTTATGCGGATCATCTGACATTTTCTTTTTAAATAACAGACCGGCTATTCCCAGGCAGGCTGCTATCAGACCGATAGACACAAACACCAGTGGAAATAATATCAGTGTTTTTAATAATTCAGCACTCATGCCAGTTCCTTCTGCAAGAGACTTGGAAAACATATGGTACGCCAGGATAATTCCGGAAGAAACAGCGCCCACATAACTTTCCAGCAGATCAGAACCCAATCCTGCCACATCTCCCACGTTATCACCAACATTATCCGCAATCGTTGCCGGGTTTCTGGGATCATCTTCCGGAATATGTGCTTCTGTCTTACCTACGAGATCCGCACCCATATCTGCAGCTTTTGTATAAATACCACCGCCCACACGATTAAACATAGCAACCATGGAACAGCCCAGTGCATAACCGGAAAGAGTCATCGTAAATGGACAGAATCTTAGGCCCAGCAAATTGACATATGATGCTGTGGTAATTTCAAGCTGTCCCATACCGATTCCGAAAATCATATAGACTATAAAAAGGCCAAGAAGTGCAAAACCGCCGACACAAAGTCCCATAACCGAACCGCCGCGGAAGGCAACTTTCACTGTTTCTCCGATATCTTCCGTTTCACGTGCCCGATTGGCCACTCTCACATTGGCATACGTCGCAATCTTCATGCCCACATATCCGGCACAGCCGGACATCACCGAGCCAAGGATCAAAGCGACAGCAGCATGCCAGGTAGTAATCACTGCCAGAAGCACCGCCACAACAGCCACTACCAGATACAGGATCCTATATTCATAATGAATAAAAGCATTCGCACCGATTCGGATAGCTTCCGCAATTTCCTGCATCTTTTCCGTACCTTCCGGCATCCGTTTTACCGTCAGATAATTAAACGCTGCAAAACTAAGAGCCAATACAGCAGCAATCACAACTACATAAATCATAAAGATTCACCTCCACTTTTTTTGTCAGACAATATAATTTATTGCAGCCCTATTTTCTATATTATAACTCTAAATTCCAGCTAATTCAATCAATTTATAGTTTCATCACATCACGAATAACTCTCGCCGCATTTTCATAAGCCATTTTTTCAATCATTCTCCCTGAAAATCCCGCCTTGCTCATCGCATCAAACAACCGGGGCATCTGATCAGGACTTCCGATTTCCAGATTACCGCCGATACCGTCAAGATCACTTCCCAGTGCCAGGCAGTCTTCGCCGCCTTTATTCCAAAGATGCTGCAGATGGCGAATCATATCATCCACTCTGCTGTCACTGGTATGGATGTCTTTTCCGAGAAATCCCGGTGCAAAGTTCAGACCAATCACACCACCTTTTTCGCCCACAATCCGAATCATTTCATCTGTCAGGTTGCGGGGATGAGGTGTGAGGGCACGGCAGTTAGAATGTGATGCCACGAAAGGTCCTTTACAGATACCCGCCACATCATAAAATCCGCCATCCGAAAGATGGGATACATCTACCAGCATGCCAAGATCTTCCATCCGTTCAACTGCTTCTTTTCCAAAAGGAGTCAGTCCTTTTCTCATCAGTTCCTCATCAGGAGAATTGGGAAATCCCAGACAATTGGCAAAATTCCAGGTCAGAGAAATCAGCCGCACTCCCATGTCATAGTAGTGTTCCAGTTTTTCCATACTGCCGTTGATGCTTCTGCCGTCTTCCAGTGTCAGGAATGCTGAAATTTTGCCATTTTTCAGATTTTCTTCCAACTGTACACCATTCCGTGCAAATGCCAGATTTTTTTTATTTTCCTTTATACTGTTATGTAAAATTCCTGACAGAGTATCGATATAGACATCGTCTTCAGGAATCATCCGACCGGAACTATTTTTCTCTTTCTCGGGGAGCATAAAAATTGCAAAAAACTGTGCCGCAGCTCCTCCTTTTTTTAACCTCTCCACATCGATCATTGCCTCCGGCATCATATTGATCTGGGTCTTTCCTTTTTCAAATGCGGCAAGTAATGTGTCGCAATGTAAATCAATATACTTCATCTTCAGCCTCCTGTTTTCTTTCATTGCATAACTGGGGGACAAGGCAACCTCATGGTCACCCATCCCCCAGTTACATACATTATGCTTTATTCTGTTTTACTCTGCGTATTTCTCAGCCTGTTTGCGAATCAGTTCCAGGTCATCGAAATAATTAATCTTCATCGCTGCTTTTACTTCTGACAGTGTCTGTGCTGCAGTCTCTCGTGCAGCTTCTGTGCCCTGTTTCAGAATATCATACACCAGCGGAATATTTTTTTCATATTCTTTTCTTCTCTGACGAATCGGTTCCAACTCACTCTGAATGATCTTATTCAGGAATTTCTTTACTTTCACATCACCCAGACCACCTCTTTGGTAGTGCTCTTTCAGTTCATCCAGGTTTGCATAATCCGGCAGGAATTCCGGGAAATGTTCCGGCTTACAGAAAGCATCCAGATAGGTAAATACTGTATTTCCCTCCAGATGTCCCGGATCAGATACCTGTACATGAAGCGGATCCGTGTACATACCCATGATTTTCTTCTGCACTTCCTTCGGGTCGTCTGCCAGGTAAATGCAGTTGCCCAAGGATTTACTCATCTTGGCTTTTCCATCTGTGCCCGGAAGACGCAGACAGGCCTGATTATCCGGAAGCAGTACATCCGGCTCAACAAGAACTTCTCCATAAATGGAGTTAAACTTTCGGACAATCTCACGGGTCTGCTCGATCATCGGAAGCTGATCTTCGCCTACAGGAACTGTCGTTGCCTTAAATGCTGTAATATCTGCCGCCTGGCTGATGGGATAATTGAAAAATCCCACCGGAATGCTGGCTTCAAAGTTTCTCATCTGAATCTCTGACTTAACGGTAGGGTTCCGCTGCAGACGGGATACCGTTACCAGATTCATATAATAGAAAGTCAGCTCTGTCAGTTCACAGATCTGTGATTGAATGAACAGATTGGATTTGGCCGGATCAAGACCGCAGGACAGATAGTCCAGTGCTACTTCAAGGATGTTCTGACGAATCTTCTCCGGATTGTCAAAATTATCTGTCAATGCCTGCGCATCCGCAATCATAATGTATATTTTTTCAAATTCTCCTGAATTCTGTAATTCCACCCTTCTTCTCAATGATCCCACATAATGCCCGATATGCAGTCTCCCTGTGGGGCGGTCTCCTGTAAGTATAATTTTTCCCATTCTATTTCCTCCTGATATCTATGATTGATGTGCTGTTCACTTCGTGACCAGCAACACGCTTCGCGATGCACAGAAATGATGCATTCTGCATCATTTCGCGCCGTATGTCTCGGGATTTTCGTGTTTGCAACACGAAAACGCTTCTAATTTGTTATTATAACACAGGATTTCCAAATCTGCACCATTCATTTTGTCGAAACCTCACTTTCTTTTTAATGTTTTACATGATTTTTTCGATTTATTTACCTTTTACAATATTTTTTCATTTTTTTATGATTATTTGTGCAAATCTCTGGTAATTTTCCGGAAATAATTGTATAATAGAGTAACAAGTGAGGTAACTATTCAGCAACCACTGTCCCGCGAGGTGTTTTGGCACGGCACGTGCCAAAATCCCGAGACATACAAGCAAAAATCCCATTGCTGAAAGCAATTTTCATTGGATTTTTGCTCGTAACTGTGAAGGTACTGAACAGTTACCAAGTAAGAAAGTGAGGGTTCATCATGAAGCAAAATAGTATGTTAGCAATGATTCTGGCCGGCGGCCGCGGATCTCGTCTGCATGACCTGACCAATAAAGTAGCAAAACCAGCCGTTTCATATGGCGGTAAGTACCGCATTATTGACTTTCCCCTCAGTAACTGTGCAAACAGCGGTATTGACGTAGTCGGTGTGCTGACACAGTACGAATCAATCCTTTTGAACAGTTATGTGGCTGCAGGAGGCCGCTGGGGTCTTGACGCAAAAGACAGTGGAGTTTACGTACTTCCACCCCGTGAAAAAGCAGATGCCAACCTTGATGTATATCGCGGTACAGCAGACGCTATTTCACAGAATATCGATTTTATCGATACATATGATCCGGAATATGTGCTCATTCTTTCCGGTGACCATATTTACAAAATGAATTACGCAAAGATGCTGGCTGAGCACAAAGAGCAGAAAGCTGACGCTACCATAGCAGTCATCGAAGTTCCTATGAAAGAAGCCAGCCGCTTTGGAATCATGAACACCGATGAAGAAGGCCGTATTGTAGAATTCGAAGAAAAACCGGCGAATCCAAAGAGCAATCTGGCATCCATGGGTATTTATATCTTTAACTGGAAGCTTCTTCGCAAAATGCTGGTAGCAGATATGAAGTCGGAAGATTCTCATCATGATTTTGGTAAAGATATCATTCCTGGACTTTTAAATGACGGCAAGAAACTGATTGCCTATAAGTTTAAAGGTTACTGGAAAGATGTAGGAACCATCGATTCTCTGTGGGAAGCTAATATGGATCTGCTGGATGCCAACAATGAACTGGATCTGAGTGATTCCACCTGGAAGATTTATACGGAAGATGTAACGACTCTGCCGCATTATGTGGGACCGGATGCTAAGATCAAACGGGCATTTATCACACAGGGCTGTATCATTGAAGGTGAAGTTACGAATTCTGTACTCTTTACAGGTGCAAAAGTCGGAGCAGGTGCAAAAGTCATCGACAGCGTTCTGATGCCGGGCGTTGTTGTGGAAGAAGGTGCCGTGGTTACACGCGCCCTGATAGCTGACAATATTACCATCGGCAAAGGTGCAGTTGTAGGAAGTGCAGACAGTGAAAATATTGAACTGGTTGCAAAACGTGTGAAGGGGGTAGAATAATATGGCAAAAGCATTTGGAATTGTAAATTCATCCGGAAACCATATCTGGGTAGAAGGTATGCAGGACTACCGCCCCATAGGTGCTTTCTCTTTTCTTGGCAGATATCGTGTGGTTGACTTCCCGCTCTCCAACATGAGCAACAGCGGCATTGACCGTATTCAGGTGTATATCAGAAGAAAGCCGCGTTCCATGACGGAACATATTGGAACAGGAAGACATTACAATATCAACTCCAAACGAGGCAAAGTACAGATTCTGTTTTCCGAAAACCAGTCTGAAAACAGCATTTACAACACTGATATTGCCTCTTTCCTTGAAAATATCGAAAGCATCGAAAAAATGCATGAGGAATACGTAGTGATTGCACCTAACTACATGGTTTATACGATGAATTATAACCAGCTTCTGGAAAATCACATTGAATCCGGTGCTGATATTACCCTTTTGTATCATTCTGTAGATAATGCAAAAGATGCTTTCCTGAACAGTGATATTCTGAATCTGAACCGCCAGAAAGGTGTTCTTTCTATTGAAAAGAACCGCGGTACAGCAAAGAGCAAACATATTTTTATGGATACCTATGTAATGAAAAAAGAGCTGTTCATTGAACTGATCAAGAAAGCAAAAGCACTCTCCTCCATGTATACGCTGGCTCAGATTGTCAACAGTGCCATCGATGATCTGGATGTTCGCGGAGCTGCTCATCGTGGTTATTTTGCAGCGATTACCACACTGGAAAACTACTACGAAGCAAACCTGGCTCTGATCGATTTCAAAAATGCAGGAACCTTATTCAATGAGGACTGGCCGATTTACACCAGAACCAACGACTCCTGCCCGACACATTACTTTGAAGATGCTGATGTAAAGACTTCTGTTGTTTCCAATGGATGCATGATCCAGGGTACTGTTGAAAATTCTATCATTGGACGAGGTGTCACGATTGAAAAAGGTGCTGTTATCAAAAACAGTATTATCCTCCCTGATACCGTCATCGGAAAAAATGTTCATGTAGAAAACTTTATTGTTGACAAACATGCCAAAATCACACATGAAAATCAGGTAATTGCAGAACCAGGCAAACCAGGTTATGTAAGACGTGGGGACAGATTATAAATGGGATGATGAAGGACCGGCTTTGCCGGTCCTTTTTATATTTTTCATATGCAACTAATGTTTGCAAATTCATATTCAAAAGATGCTCTTGCTGTTTCAAATTCAAAGAGGATACGTTCATTTTTACAAAAACAATAATATGCATGGCACGAGGCACTTTCATGAATACTCCTTACCATATCCCCTTTCATGGGTGCCTTTAGAGAATGTCCCGATGAATTCAGCAGCTGAGCCGTCAATTCCAGTTTTCCCTGCCGAATACGCACCATTTTATCCTTCAGTAAGGTCACTCGGGCTCCCAGATAAGTGGCTATCCTGTACTCTTTCCCCATCCAAAGTACAGAACCAATGATGCCGATAAAGCGAATTCTTCCAAGGGGAATCTCTGCTACCGACAGCATCAAAGAGCCTTCTGGAAAAAAACACTGCGTCCAAAGATATTCTCTCGGAAATGAATAGCCCCGATCCCCCTCCCAGTACCCCAAAGCATTCTGAAATAAGTATTCACGTCCATTAATATCCACACTCCCTTGAACAATATGCCGCATACTGCACACACTATGTCGACATTCCATCCATGGCATCAACACAAATGGTCCCATAATATCATATTTAAGCGGGCATAGTGGTCCAAAGTCTAACTTCCCGCATATTGACATATCCGGTGTAGATATTTCCAATCGGATGCCATTCTCGCCGAAACAGTTTCCGTCAATCCAAATATTATTGCCCCTGTGACGAAATAAATGTGCAGATGAGGTAAACATCCACGCATTATCATCCGTAATAATCTGTATAGAACAGCTTTGTTTCTTGTTTGTTGTATGAACTGCAGGTATTACTGCAAACGTCTGTGTCTCAGCCTGACATTTAAAATACCATCCAAAAAAACAGTTACGCATGTAGCTTACCTCCTTTCAAGATAAACATTATTCTGCCAGAAAACTCTTCAGATTATTCATTGGCTCCGTAGATAGCAAATTGATGATAGAAAATCAGACACTTCAAAAGCCGTTGATGCAGAAGTTATGATTGGATGTACTTTCATAACTAAATATGTTAAAATAATATATACTTTTTTGTAATTCGTTTGAAAACGGACGGAAACTTCTTCTCATTTTTTCAGAAGCAGGCCGTTCCTCCTCAACTAGCCGCTAACTGCGACTAAATTGACGCTCAGGAGAGCCTTCGCGCCAAAGTCTCCGTAAGCGTCGCACTTTCCCCAATGCTTCTGAAATAATGAGAAGAAGTTTCCTGTTCATGTTCAAACGAAACAAATTGCGCAAGTGGAGGATTGTATGTTATACGCTTCCACAGATATTATCAGAAATCAAAACAGTAATTATTGTGGTAGAAGTTCAACATACACTCTTCCCGGGCGCTTTTTGTTTCGTTTGGAATTAGACAGGAGAATCTCTGGTATTTTTAAGAAGCATTGGGGAAAGCGAGTCCGAAAATATGCACTTAGCAAGACTTTGGCGCGAAGGCTCTCCTGAGCGTCAATTAGTCGCGCTTAGTGCAGAGTTGAGGAGGAGCGGCCTGCTTCTTAAAAATACCAGAGATTCTCCGTACCTTTCCAAATTAACAAAAAAGTATATATTTTCGTATCACAGAAAGGAAGTTTTCATATTATGAATGTTACAGACAGATTTTT
>JBJELT010000003.1:0-4570 GCA_051879295.1 Oliverpabstia sp.
CGTCAATTAGTCGCGCTTAGTGCAGAGTTGAGGAGGAACGGCCTGCTTCTGAAAACTGGCAGAGATTCTCCGTCCTATCTACAACGAAAAAAGGAGGGAAGTGCTTTGGAAGTCAGTCTGATTTTCAAAATCGGTGCGGTTGGTATTCTTGTCTCTGTTCTTGGCCAGGTTTTGAAGCACAGCGGCAGGGAAGAGCAGGCTTTTCTGACCAGTCTGGCGGGGCTTGTGCTTGTGTTGTTCTGGGTGCTTCCCTATATCTATGAATTGTTTGAGACAATCAAAAAGCTATTTGCATTATGAGTATGGAATCATAGGGGTAAAGTTATGGAGATTATCAGAATTTCTGTGGTAGGAATTGCCGGCGTTTTGCTGGCAGTGCTTCTGAAACAGGTGCGTCCAGAGTATGCACTGTATCTGGCACTGACGGCAGGTCTGATTATTTTATATTATTCTTCAGAAAAACTGAATGGATTGTTTGGTGATCTGCGTGAAATTCAGAAAATGCTTCCGTTGAATACCACATACCTGCAGATACTGATGAAAATGCTTGGGATTACATATGTAGGACAGTTCTGTGCGGGAATCTGCCGGGATTCCGGTTACGCTTCCGTGGCGGGACAGATTGAAATCTTTGGGAAAATGGCGGTTCTTGCAGTGAGTATGCCGGCATTGAAGGCGTTGTTGGAGACAATTCATGATTTTCTGGGGCTGGTGTAGAAAAAGATGGTTTTGGCTATCATTCGTGTGGATATTGGCAGTCATATGCCGACCGGAGTACTGCAGTGCTTCCCTGGGAGACGATACGGCTGCAGCGATTGAGGAGGAAATATGGCAAGACCTGGACTTGAAATCGCTGGACGAACTGGCAGAAGATCTTCTGGATAGGCCTGTTTCCGTATCAGATATGATCAGGCAGATGATGAAAGATGGGAAATTGGGGGATGGAGGAGATTGGAGTCGAATCATTAAAGGGGCATTGGGCAGTATGGCCGGAGTACAGAAAAAGAACTGGACTCACATTCTGCTGATGGTGATGGCAGCCTCCTTGCTGACCGGTTTTACGGATGTATTTCAGAACCGGCAGATCAGTGAAATTTCTTTCTATATGATATTTGTATTCTTCTTTGTGACACTTCTGAAAATATTTCAGGGATTCAGCAGTCAGCTGGAAACTACACTTTCAGCGAGTACACAGTTTATGAAAGCACTTCTGCCATCTTATCATATCGTTCTGACAGCATCAGGCGGTATTTCCACAGCCGCGGTGGCCTGTCAGATGATCTTACTCCTGGTATTTATAGAAGAACATATTCTGGAGAAAATCCTGCTACCGGGGATTCATATTTATCTGTTGATGGCACTGATCAATCAGCTGACGGGCGAACAGATGCTTTCAAGATTTACCGAACTTCTGCAGGATGTGATTCAATGGGCCTTGAAAACTATCGTTGGAGTGGTTCTGGGGATACAATTGCTTCAGAAAATGGTTGCGCCCTCTGTGGACAGTTTCAGGCAGACACTTCTGGGGAAAACGGCGGGAGCGATTCCGGGTCTTGGAAATCTGTTCAGCGGGGTGACAGAGGTAGTGATCGGTTCTGCTGTATTACTGCGAAATTGTCTGGGAGCCGCAGCGATTATCATCCTTGTACTGGCGGCAGTTCCGCCGGTGGTCAGGCTGGGTGTCAATATGGGATTTTATTATCTGGTATCCGCAGTATTTCAGCCGGTTGCAGATAAAAGAATCATAGGATGTCTGCATACTATGGGGGAGAGTATGGGGATGCTGCTAAAACTGCTGGTATCACTGGAAATCCTGTTTCTTCTGACAATTGCCATGCTGGCAGGAACTTTGAGGTAAAAGTATGAAATGGATCAGTCAATGGGCACAAAATCTGGCTTTTTTCTTCTTATTTACTGAAACTCTGATGAATTTGCTGCCAGAGAGCGGTGAAAAAAAATATATACGTACTTTTCTTGGATTTCTTCTGCTGCTGGTTCTGGCACAGCCTCTGCTGAAAGCGGGAGGGCTGGATCGCATTCTGGAAATGCAGGTTTTGACGGATATGCTGGAGCAATCATATGAGGAAACGATGCAGCAGGCCGGACTACAGGATATGAATGGGACGGATTATGTAAAAAATGCCTGTTCACGGGAAATACAGAATCAGCTGCAGACACTGGCAGAAAGCTATGGGTGTGAAGTCATGAGCAGCCGTGTGGGTTTTTTTAAGGGAGACATACCGGAACTGAAAGAAATTCGTCTTCGGCTGAGATCATCTGAAGACAGAAATTCTGAGGAAATTGAAAATCAGATAAAAAATAAAGTAAAAGAAGTCTATAATATCCCTGGCGGGAATATAAATATTAGCATACAGGGGTGACATATGGAAAGCAAAGTCATTGCCGCTTTAAAAAAGGTAAAACGGGAGCAGTGGATTGTCTGCGGACTTGCGGGAATCCTGCTGCTGGTGATTGCGCTGCCTGTTGGTAAGTCAGATTCAGAGGGGGTACAGACCGGGGAAGCAGCACCTGCTATACAGGATACAACAGCTTCTTCGTTGAGAGAAGAGTATGAAAACCAGCTGACCAGTATACTGTCACAGGTACAGGGGGTGGGGCAGGTGGTCGTTACTGTCACCATGGAATCTACGGGCAAAAAGCTAGTGGAAAAAGACAAACCGGAGGAAATCCAGAATTCCACCCAGAAAGATGCAGAAGGAAGTCAGAGCAGTTCGGAGTCCTCCAGCATACAGGAAACAACAGTGTATGAGGAAAAGGAAGATGGGAGTCAGACCCCCTACATAACGTCAGAAACGTTCCCGGAAATAAGGGGCGTTCTGGTGGTGGCGGAGGGCGGGGATAACCCGGTTCTGGTACAGCAGATACAGGAAGCCGTGATGGCTTTATTTCATGTGGAAGCCCATAAAATTAAAGTGTTGAAAATGAAGTGAGGAGAGAAGCAGTGAAAAAGGTATTCAAAAAGAATCAGATCATCATTACGGCGCTGGCAGTTATGATTGCAGCGGCGGGGTATATCAGCTATTCAGATTCTAAATTGAAGACAACAGATACCACCGCAGTGAATGATACAGACGATACACTGGATATGGATACTGTCTTGCAGGATATCGAAAGTCTGGATGAAGACATTACCGATGAAACTGTGGCATCGGCAGAACTGACAGGAGATGGCAGTGTTTCAGAAGAATCGGCTGATGCTTCTCTCGATACACCGGGAGAAGCCGTGTTGACAGGCGCTTCCGCTTATATGGCACAGGCCAGAATCAACCGTGAGCAGAACCGTTCCCAGAACAAAGAAGCACTGCTGGAAATCATCAATAACACGGAATTATCCGAACAGGAACGGCAGGATGCTGTGGCAAGCATGGTAAATATGACAGATCTGATTGAAAAAGAAGCTGCCGCAGAACTTCTTCTGGAAGCAAAAGGATTCTCAGATGTCGTGGTAAATCTGACAGGAGATACTGCCGACATTGTAGTGCCGCAAACCAGCGTAGATGATGCAAGCCGGGCCCAGATCGAAGATATCGTAAAACGCAAAACAGGAATTGCGGCGGAAAACATCGTAATTTCCCCCATGAGCGCAGAAACAAAATAAGAATAGTCTTTTCAATCGAACAAATATCCTGTAAAATCATGATACAAGGTGCGGAGAAATCCGTGTATCACAAGGGTCAGAAGGTCATGTTTTTCATACTTGCATGAAAAAACATGACTTTGGGCCCCACAAAACATGTGCAGGAGGATTCCATGGAACGGGAGATTGATTTAAAAGAAATATCAGATGGTAAATTATATGAAGCAAATGATATGGTGAAAGCCGGGTGTGATGACTGCAGAGGCTGTTCGTCCTGCTGCAGGGGAATGGGAGAATCCATATTACTGGACCCTATGGACATCTATCGGCTGACTATACACCTGGAGTGTACATTTGAACAGCTGTTGGAAACATGTGTGGAACTGCATGTGGTGGATGGCATTGTTCTTCCCAATATGAGAATGGTTGGCCGGGAAGAACAATGTCCTTTTTTAAACCAGGAGGGAAGATGCAACATTCATGCCATCCGCCCGGGAATCTGCCGCCTGTTTCCCCTGGGCCGCTGCTACGAAGAAGGAAGCTTCCGGTACTTCCTGCAGGTACATGAATGCCCCAAAGAACCAAAGTCCAAGGTGAAAATTAAAAAATGGCTGGACATACCGGATATAAAATCTTATGAAACCTTCATCTGCCAGTGGCACTATTTTCTCAAAGACACCAGTCACATCCTTCAGGAGATGCGGCAGGAAAAACTGGCCAACAAAACAAACCGGTACATATTAGAACAATTCTACCGAAAACCCTATGACGGCAGCCGGGATTTCTATGAACAATTCCAACTTCGATTGCAGCTGGCAAAACGATACGTGGGGATTTCAGGTTGATAACGAAAAATCCCTTGACAGCCCACAAACACCTATACTAGAATACATGGAGTGTGTTTTGTAATTCGTTGGGGAGGAACGGCCTGCTTCTGAAAAAATGAGAAGTAGTTTCCGTCCTTTTCCAACA
>JBJELT010000004.1:0-4550 GCA_051879295.1 Oliverpabstia sp.
AGTACCTGACCATTCCAATCAGGTACCCCAGCACTTTTATTATCTTCCACAAAATCGCTCTTGTCCAGAACATTTTATCTCTGCCCTAAAAATACATCATCAAAATTCCATTCAATTTCGATTTCCTCCTGGCTATGCACCCGGATAACCTTGATGATCTCCCGTAATTTCTCTGTATCGAATTTCTCCATGTTCAGAAATTCTTCCAGTTTCATTTCCTTCGCAGTATTGTCCTGCTCAAGCATCTTTGCATCACGTTCAGACTCTGCTATCTTTCGTCTGATTTCTTCCAGCTGTCTGCCTATCTTTTCCGCTTTCTGCTTGTACAATTTCCGGTCAATACGGTCATCTTTGTACTCATCATAAAGTTTCATTTTTTCAGAAGACAACTGGCGGCTCTGTTTCAACAATTCTGCAACATTCGTCTCCATACCTTTGCTCTGGTTCTTTGATTCAACAATCTTCCGGTTTTCCAGCATGGAAGATGCAAACTGATGAACAAGCTCCAGGATATGCTTTTCCATTGGCTCACGTCTGACCACCAAACTTCGACAGACATGATCACCGCTGGTACGCCCATCCGAGCATTTCAGTAGATGCTCCGTTTCTCTTACCAGACAATGACCACAGTGTGCACACAGCATCAGTGCTGGCTGTTTCTTGCGTCTTGCCAGCGTATAATTGGTTCTTGTTTCTGCAACACCTCTGGATTTTTTCGGATGCAGTCTGTTCGCTTTTTCAAACAGTTCCCTGTCAACAATCGGATCATGGTGGTTTTCCAGCCTGATCCAGTCAGACTCGTCATTAAGAACCGCCTTATGACCGGTGTGCATACTGCAGCGTGTTTTACCCCATATCCGGGTTCCAATATAAATCTCATCCCGGATGATTGCAGATACTGTGGTTGGATTCCAGCGTTTTTTCATGATGGTATCAAACCGTCGGAACTGAACCTGCTCTCCTCTTGACATTTTCTGCTCATCACAGGTGGCAATTTCCTGTTTGTTCAGTTCCCTTGTGATCTCTGCAAAGCTCATACCTTCTGCAGCCATCTGGAAGATCATCTTCACCACTTTAGCCGCATCCGGATCAATTTCCAACCTTCCATCTTTGCCCTTTCTATAACCATATCTGGCATTTACCGGAAGCCTTGTACCGTTTTTCATTCTGGTATGCATTGCGGATGAAATTTTTTCGACAAATCCAGGCTATACATGTTATAAACCAGATTCTTCAAAGCCACATTCATACCGCCGGTCATTCCAGAGCTGGCTGCACTGTCATAACTGTCATTAATGGAAATAAACCGGATCTGAAGAAGCGGGAAAATATATTCAATATAAAATCCCACTTCCAGATAGTCCCTGCCAAACCTGGAAAAATCTTTCACAACTACACAGCCTATCTGTCCGCTTTTCATATCCTCCTGCAGCTGTTGAAAACCATTGCGTTTGAAATGGGTGCCGCTGACACCGTCATCCACATATTCCAGGATATCTGCCTCATCCACGCCAAGCTGATCGATCACAAACGATTTCAACAGGATCCTCTGAGAAGTCACACTGTCACTTTCCAGTTTGGTTCTGCCATCCACATTCCCATCTTCCATAGATAAACGGATATAGACAGCTGTTTTCCTATTTTCTGTCATCTTGACTGTGCCTCCTTCTCTTTCATTATCTTTTGCAATTCAGCGAACTGGTCATCATATACCAGTTTGATCTCATAATCATACTTACCATGGATAATAATGGAATCCACAAAGGCTTCCACCATTTCTTTTGTCAGCTTCCGCTTAGACATATAAGTATGTATCACTTTCCCCCATCCTTCTTCGATATGATAATCTTTGGAATACCGTACCTGCGCCGTCAATACTGCATCCAGACGGCTCTTGATGTTTTCTATTTCATTGGAATAGATACGGGAAAACTGCATGTACTCTTCTTCTGTAATCAGGCGTTCCGAATAATCCTCATATAAATCAGATTTACGCTTACTGATCCGGCTCAGTTCCCGCCGAAGTTTCCCTACTTCCTTGTCCAAAAGCAAATATTGCGTCTGGTTTCTGGAAGCGGAGTTCATTTCCCGGATCATTTTTTCTGTATCCAATACGTTTTTCATATGTGACTGGATCAGACGAAGGACATCTTCATCCACGTATTCTTTTTTGACCCTGTGCCCCTTGCACTGGTTTCCTCCTGATTTATGGTTTGCATTGGCACCGCAGATATAATAAAATGTCCCGGACTTTTCCCTGGACAGGATCATGCGGTTGCCACATCCTCCACACCTGATCTTGCCGGTATAAAAATTCTGGCTCCGGATGGCTCCATTATTCAGCTGATGCCTCTTTTTATATTCTTCCGTAAATTCCCGGATTTTTTCCTGTACCTGGCGGAACAGCTCTTTATCTATAATCCCTTCGTGGGTATTCTCTGCATAGATCCACTCACTCTCTGGTCGGTTTCTCTGCTTATTTCCCTGAAAAACGCTCTGCTGATATTTTCCATATACGGAATCGCCGGTACAATGTACATCCTGAAGCACACGTTTTACTTCATAATTATTCCACGGTTTGGACTCTGGGGACGGTTTTTCCCCGGATCTGTAATATTCCCTTTGCAAAGTTGGGGACAAGACACCATCTGCATTCAGTTTTTTTGCAATATCACTGTAGCTGCAGCCATCCATATACATAGAAAAAATTGCCCGTAAATGCCCGGCAGCTTCCTCATCAACTACCAGCTGGTGCTTGTCCTGTTCTGATTTCCTATATCCATAGGGTTCCCAGGCACCGGTAAATTTTCCTTCTCTCCATAGGGCTTTTTTTGCACTGCTGCTCTTTTTTGCAAGGTCTTTGGAATAGAACTCATTGATAATATTCTTTAAGGGAACAGTCAGATCTACTCCCTCCCGGAAAGAATCAAAATCATCCGTCACTGCCAGGAACCGTACATGAAAGAACGGGAATACACGCTCAATATAATTGCTTGTTTCTACATAATTCCTGCCAAGCCTGGACAAATCCTTTACAATCACGCAGTTGATTTTCCCATGCTTGATATCTTCCATCATCTGCGTAAATCCAGGACGATCAAAATTTGTACCGGAATAATCAGAATCCTTATAAACTTCTGCAACCGAAATATCCTCTGTATCAGCCACATAGTTTTTCATCAGTTCCACCTGGGTTTCTATCGTCCCCCTCTCTATCGTTTCCTCTGTTTCCGTAGAAATCCTTGCATATAACCCTGCCCGGAACGGTCTTTTGATCTCTTCCTGAACGGCTGCACTGCTGACCGTTTCAGGAATGCTTTTCCTGCTTTTTCGTGCCATTTTATACAACCTCCTTTATCTTGACCTGCAGATTGTTATCCGGATCTGTTGCAACCTCCACTCCCATAGCCGGAAGCTGTGTCAGCAATGCCTGATAACAGTCATCAAAGTCAAAGACGATCTCAATATTCTTTTTGTCATGGACTCTGATTTCCCGAATCAATTCCACAATTACCGTCCTGGTCAGCACTTCAATATCCTGATATTTCACAAAATAATCCAGCCATGTGTTAGAAGCATCTGCTTTTTCCAGCATGTTATCCATTTCTTTCTGGATTGCCCGGATACTCTCTTCTGCATTCCTAAGCCTTTTTCCATATGCTGCATGAAGTTCTACATAATCTTCTTTTGATACGATGCCCTCTTTCATATCGGAATAAAGCATCATGCGGAGTTCCTTACAGCGTTCTGTCTCCATTTTTTTCTTTTCCAGCCTGTCCTGGAGTTTTTTCACATTGATTTCCTGAAATGGTACAGTCCCGATAAACTCCAACACCCTTTTCAAATGCAGGATGTTCTGGATATGCTGTTTCAGCATTACCAATACCACGTTTTCCAGATCTTTTTCCGGGATCCTGTGACTGGAGCAGCGTTTCGTTTCTTTATTTGTGGAACATAAATAATAGGCATATTTCTTTCCACCCACTGTTGAGACCTTTCTCGTCATCGGTGCCCCGCAATCCGCACATACAGCAATGCCGGACAGCAGATACACCTGCTTCTGGTCAGGAGAAGTACGGGTATCCATCCCCAAAAGCCGCTGGACGATCTCAAAATCCCTTTCACTTACCAGCGGCTCATGGTTCTTTTCAATACGGATCCAATCATCTTCCGGCTTTACGTAGGACTGCTTCACTTTATGGTTCGGTGTCGTACGTTTCCCCTGCACAAGGTTTCCAATATAAACCTCATTTTCCAGTATTCTGCGTACGGTAACAGAACTCCAAAGAGCCTGCTCTTTCTGTCGGAACCCGGTTTCATAATGACTCCCGCTGCTAATCTTATATTCAAATGGGGAAAGCACACCCAGTTCATTCAGGCGGTTGGCAATCGCATCCTGGCTCATTCCCTGCAGTTTCATCTTAAAGATGTCCTGTACTACACTGCCTGCAACCGGATCAATCTCCAGCCTATGCTTGTCTGCCTTTGCTTTCTTATACCCGAATGCCACAAAAGGTGTCACACATTCGCCTTTTTTCCTCTTAATCTCA
>JBJELT010000005.1:0-76868 GCA_051879295.1 Oliverpabstia sp.
GAAATCATCTTCTTTATCGATTTCGAAATAGAAGTTGGTACAGTCGAAGTATGTACGAGAAGTATCAAACTTGTACATCAGCTGGATTTGATGGTTATAGATTTCAATGAATTTTTCGTATTCGCAGCCAATATATTCAAGACCGTCATAAAGCTGATTCAGAGAGAAATCATAAGAATCAAAGAGCTTAGGAATTACTTCATCATAAGTTTTTGATTTAGAGCATGGTTGAACAAGCCTTGCATAAACAAGAGCCGAGAGCATGTCAAAAACATTAAAACGGAAATCAGTAGCCGTCTGCATAAGATCAATATATTTTTTTACAGAAAGCTTATCGTTAATGTTTTTCATAGGGAAATAGCCAATCAGTTTTTCCGGCGAATCATCAGAAATCTGCTGAGCCTTTTTTGCTTTTTTAGTAGCCTGAAACTCTTGGTTCAATTTAGCAACTTCTTCCTGATAGAAAGATACGGGGTCGTCAATCCCCTTAGCCTGAAGTTCGTGTACATAACCAATAGGTTTAAAAGATTTGTGAGCAGTATGACCACGTTCCGGATCATAAAAACTCTCATAAATTTGAAGATATAACCCTTTTTTGTTAGTTGTTTTCTTTAAGAAATACGCCATAAAATCACCCTCTTATAGTATAGCACCATAGCACCAATAAAGCAAGCGTAAAAAAGAATTTTTGTCAAGTTTTTTAAACATCAAAAAAAGCCAGCATTTATGCTGACTTACAATAAATCGATATAAAGTTAAATCTGAAAAAATATAGTGCTAAATCCTAAAGACGGGGACTTTACCATAACTTGTTAAAAAATTAACTAAACTTGTAACCTAACAGTAAAAGAGGTATAATTTTTGTAAGTGAGTATAGGGGGAAACCCGTATAAGATCCGCTGATTTAGAGAAAACTACGAAAGGAGTCATAGAATCATGGGATTTATTGACGTAATCAAAGAAAGAGCAAAATCAAACAAGAAAGTTATCGTACTTCCGGAGACAGAAGACAGAAGAACTTATGAAGCAACAGCACAGATCCTGAAAGAAGGAATCGCAGATATCGTTCTGGTAGGTAGTGAAGAAACAATCAAAAAAGGCAGTGAAGGTCTGGATATTTCCGGAGCAATCATCGTTGATCCGGCCACTTCCGAAAAAACACAGGGATATATTGACAAACTGGTTGAACTGAGAAGTAAAAAAGGTATGACACCGGAACAGGCAAAAGAAATCCTGCTGAACCAGTATCTGTATTATGGTGTTATGATGGTTAAGATGGGCGATGCTGACGGTATGGTATCCGGAGCATGCCATTCTACTGCTGATACACTGAGACCGTGTCTGCAGATTCTGAAAACAAAACCGGGAACAAAACTGGTATCCGCATTCTTCCTGATGGTAGTTCCGGATTGCGAATATGGCGCTAATGGTACATTTATTTTTGCTGACTCCGGACTGAATCAGAATCCGAATCCGGAAGAACTGGCAGCTATCGCTGCATCTTCAGCAGAATCTTTCCGTCTGCTGGTTCAGGAAGAGCCGGTTGTTGCTATGCTGTCTCATTCCACCAAGGGTAGTGCAAAACATGCGGATGTTGACAAAGTTCTGGAAGCTACCAGAATTGCAAAAGAACAGAATCCGGATCTGAAACTGGATGGAGAATTCCAGCTGGATGCTGCAATCGTTCCGAGCGTAGGCGCTTCCAAAGCTCCGGGCAGCGAAGTTGCAGGAAAAGCCAACACTTTGATCTTCCCGGATTTGGATGCAGGAAATATCGGATACAAACTGGTACAGAGACTTGCAAAAGCAGAAGCTTACGGTCCTGTAACACAGGGTATCGCAAAACCGGTTAATGACCTTTCCCGCGGATGCTCCGCAGAGGATATCGTTGGTGTTGTAGCTATCACAGCAGTACAGTGCCAGGCTGAATAATGATTATTGCAGAGGTGCGCAGATGTATTATGTCATGCAAAGCATGACGCGCACCTCGCAGCAAGTACGCCGAGGCGTACTTGAATATATATAAAGTGGAGGATATCATCATGAACGTATTAGTTATCAACTGTGGTAGTTCATCTTTGAAATACCAGCTTATCAACTCTGACACAGAAGCTGTTCTGGCAAAAGGTCTTTGCGAGAGAATCGGTATTGACGGAAGACTGGTATACCAGAAAGCCGGCTGCGATAAAGAAGTTACAGAAGCTTCCATGCCGACACATAAAGAAGCTATTCAGATGGTTCTGGATGCACTGACCAATGAAAAAACAGGTGCAATCAGCAGCCTGAAAGAAGTAAATGCCATCGGACACCGTGTTGTACATGGCGGAGAAAAATTTGCATCATCCGCAGTCATTACTGATGAGATGATTGCTGTTGTAGAAGAGTGTAATGATCTGGCTCCTCTTCATAATCCGGCTAACCTGATCGGTATCCGTGTATGTGCAGAACTGATGCCGGGCGTACCACAGGTAGGTGTATTTGATACCGCTTTCCATCAGACAATGCCTGCAAAAGCATATCTGTATGGTCTGCCGCTGGAATACTATCAGAAATACAAAGTAAGAAAATACGGCTTCCATGGAACAAGCCACAGCTTTGTTTCCAAACGTGCTGTTGAATTCCTGGGATTGGATCCGGAAAACTCTAAAGTGATCGTATGCCATCTGGGTAACGGCTCTTCCATCAGTGCAGTAGTAAATGGTAAATGTGTAGATACTACTATGGGTCTGACTCCGTTGGAAGGTGTAGTTATGGGTACACGTTCCGGAAATATTGATCCTGCTATTATGGAATACATTGCAAAGAAAGAAAATCTGGATATTGCAGGTATCATGAATGTACTGAATAAAAAATCGGGTCTTCTGGGATTGTCAGGAGGACTTTCCAGTGACTTACGTGATTTGTGTGATGCTGCAGATTCTGGCAACAAAGATGCTGCCAATGCGATTGAAGTACTTTGCTATGGAATCGCAAAATTTGTAGGCGGATATGTAGCTGCCATGAATGGTGTAGACGCCATCGTATTTACCGCAGGTATCGGTGAGAATGCTGGACAGGTTCGTGAAAAAGTAGTAAGCTATCTGGGATATCTTGGTATTGAACTGGATAAAGAAGCAAACGGAACAAGAGGAGAAGAAATCGTAATCTCCACTCCGGATTCCAAAGTAAAAGTTGCAGTTATTCCTACTAATGAAGAACTGGCAATCTGCCGTGAAACCGTAGCGCTGGTATAAAGTGACTGAGAAGTGACTGACGGACGGGTATATGGACACCTGGGTGTCTGTGTACCCGTCTTTTTGCCACAAATTAAAGGTGCTATAGACAACGAACAGCTATTTTGAATTTCACTTCACTGTTTGTTGTAGGCTGTAAAATGCATTTTGCGGTTTTTGTCTTATAATAATCTCGGGGGAGTAGGCCGCAAAGTCTGTTTTTCTGTTTTGCATCCTATTATTTTGACTATAGAATAGGCCGCAAATCTTGTTTATATGGATTTCATCCTACATTTTTGGCCTTTGGGTAGGCTTCATTTCTTGTTTTTCACACTTTCATCCTACCAAATAAGGAGAAACGTAGGCTAAGAATCCCAGAAATAACCTACTGAGCCTATTAAAATTGGTAAAATGTAGGCTACTAATTACAGAAACAAATGATATAGCCTATAAAAATCAAAAAAAGATAGGCTGGAAATCATAAAAGCAACCATTAGAGCCTATTAGGAACAGTACGACACGGCATAGTGGCTGCCTGAACTGTAACAAAGCCTGTACACGAAATGACCAAGATTACGAAAAAACAGTTGACAAATCAAAAACACCTCTGTATAATAACTAAAGTGTGGTTAGGAGAAAATTATGTTGATTGACTTATCCAGGGTATTGACCCATGAAGGAAAAAAGCTGAATATGACAATCGAGCCATCCGGCGGCAGTTATGTATGTGAGATGGGTTCATTTCCGTATGTGGGAAAGAATTCTGTGTCTCTTACGATTGTGCATACTGAGAATCAGGTGATTCGTCTGGAGGGTGAGGGTACGATTACAGTACTTATTCCATGTTCCAGATGTCTGGAGAATGTGGAAGTTCCGATTTCAATAGAAATCAGTGAAGAGATTGATATGAAGCTGACCGATCAGGAACGGATTGAATCGCTGGATGAGAGCAGTTATATTCAGGATAAAGAACTGGATACAGAGAAACTGCTGCATAATGAGATTCTGATCCGTTGGCCAATGCGGGTTCTCTGCAAAGAGGACTGTAAAGGAATCTGTAGCCGTTGTGGAGCAAATCTGAATCAGGGATCCTGTGATTGCGATACGGCAGATTTGGATCCCAGAATGGCTGTTATCAGTGATATATTCAAGAATTTTAAGGAGGTGTAATCAATGTCCATCTGTCCAAAGAATAAAACTTCTAAAGCAAGAAGAGATAAGAGAAGAGCAAACTGGAAAATGAGCGCTCCGAACTTGGTAAAATGCAGCAAATGTGGTGCTTTAATGATGCCTCACAGAGTATGCAAAGCTTGTGGTTCCTACAATAAGAGAGAAATCATTTCTCAGGAAGCATAATAAAATCAAATGTTGAAACGGATTGAATCCTCAGGAATCAATCCGTTTTTTGCATCCAAAACATATACTTTTTTGTAATTCTTTTGAAAGGGGACGGAGAATCTATGGTATTTTTCAGAAGCAGGCCGCTCCTCCTCAACTCTGCACTAAGCGCGACTAATTGACGCTCAGGAGAGCCTTCGCGCTAAAGTCTTGCTAAGTGCATATTTTCGGACTCTCTTTCCCCAATGCTTCTGAAAAATACCATAGATTCTCCTGTCCCTTTCCAAAGAAATTACAAAAAGAATTACGGAGGTTTTACATATGAATAAAAAAGATATTCACGAACTGAAGCGCCGTTTTACCAAGCACGGCTGTACATTTACGAGAATGTGTGGCTGTTATGTGGACGGTGAGCGCAATAAGGTAATTCATATAGCTGAAACATTTCTGAATCTGGAGGAGGAAGATTTCTTCAAGTATCTTGATATTGCGAAGAAGATATTTTCCGGAACAGTTGGGAATAATGTTCTGAACCTGGAATTTCCTCTTGAGGAAGAAAAGCCGGGAGGTAAGCAGCAGTTTTTGATGGGACTTCGGGAAAGTAAGCTGAAGAATGATGAATTACTGGATGCATTTTATGACAGGATTATAGAAAATTATGCGTATGCAGGTAATTATTTGATTTTGATTTTTCATGATGCTTATGATGTAATGAAAAAGACCAAAGATAATCTGGATCTGGATGAATCGGAGGAGGTTTACGAATATCTGCTCTGTGCGATCTGTCCGGTAACTCTTACCAAACCTGCACTGGGATACCGGGAAGATGAAAATTGTATTCGTTCCAGGACTCGTGACTGGGTTGTGGGCATGCCCGACACAGGGTTTGTATTTCCGGCATTTACAGAAAGAAGTACAGATATCCATTCGCTGATGTTCTACACCCGTGATGCGAAGAAACCGCATGCGGAATTGATGGAAGGTGGTCTTGGCTGTGGCGTGCGTCTTACCATGGCGGAGAAAAAGATTACGTTTGAAAATATTGTAAAAGATGTGATTGGAGACGGAGATAATAAAAGTGAAATCCTGTATATGGATATTCAGGATAATCTGAATGACCGTGTCTGCCAGTACATGGACCGTACTGCTGATGAAGAAAATGCAGCTGATACACCGCCGCTGATCCTGACAACCAGAGAGGTGTCAGAGGTATTGATGGAGAGCGGTCTTACGGATGATCAGACGGCAGCTATTGAAAAAAATTATGAAGCAACATTTGGTGATGATTTGCCGGAAGCGGGTAATCTGATAGATGACAAACTTGTGGAAGCCAATGCCAGAAGAAAAGACAGACTGGAATTGGTTACGCAGGTAAAAAATCTGAAAGAACAATTGGAGGAAAGTCGTTCGCAGAAGACGATCGAAGAGGCTCCTGCAGCAAATGGAGAAATCGTACTAAAGGTCGGCGAAGAGAAAAAAGAACAGATTTCTGTGCAGATGATAGATGGCAAAAAATGCCTGGTGATTCCAATAGAAGAGGAAGAACAGATTCTGGTGAATAGTGAAAAGTATACATTTTTGTAATTCGTTTGAGAACGGACGGAAACTTCTTATCATTTTTTCAGAAGCAGGCCGTTCCTCCTCAGCTAGCCGCTAACTGCGACTAAATTGACGCTCAGGAGAGCCTTCGCGCCAAAGTCTCCGTAAGCGTCTTATCTTCGGACTCACTTTCACCAATGCTTCTGAAAAAATGATAAGAAGTTTCCTGCTCAGTTCCAAACGAAACAAAATGCGCCTGGGAGAAATGCATATAGAGCCTTATCTTGAAAGAAGATAAGACTCTCACCTCTATAGGTGGCGAGTTACGACAATTTAGTCTTGGTGGGAGTCCAATTTCCTTCCACAATAAAGCCTCCGGCGGATTGCAGAGGATCTTCCTAATTAATATAAAAAACACCCCGGGGAAATTCCCGGGGTGTTGATTACGCTGATAAGAATAATGATAGTATTATAATTTAACAACGTTAGCTGCCTGCATTCCGCGAGCGCCTTCTGTCAAGTCATAAGTAACGGCCTGACCTTCATCCAGAGATTTAAATCCTTCCCCCTGAATAGCAGAGAAATGTACGAATACATCTGCTCCGTCTTCTCCTGTGATGAAACCGTAGCCTTTTTCGGCATTGAACCATTTTACAGTTCCTTTGTTCATGATGTTACCTCCATAAATAGAATAATAGAAAATAGAATAGTAGTAGGCAGAAGAATAAATTGAAATAAAAAAAGCATCCGGATTAGGTAAAATAGATAATATAACCGAAAAATAAAACCTAATCCCGATGGGTAATATTAAATATCTGATTCCTCTTCTACACCTACATTATAGAGATAAAATCTGGAAAAGTCAAGTACAAAAAAGGCTTTATTTTAGCACAAATATCGTGTATTATAGTATAAGAAGAATTATGAAACTTTTTTGAAAGGTTTCAGGAAAGGACCTGATTATGAAAATTCTGATTAAGAATGGACGAATCATTGATCCGGATAGTAAACTGGATCAGGTAGCTGATTTATTAATTGAAAATGATAAGATAGCCTCTGTGGAAGAAAAGATTGATTCCTGTGCAGATTATGAGATTGATGCGAAAGGCTGTTATGTAATGCCCGGATTGATTGATTTGCATGTACATCTTCGCGACCCGGGGCTTACTCATAAAGAAGATATTATGACTGGTGCGATGGCGGCGGCCAGAGGCGGAGTGACTACGGTCGTAGCGATGCCGAATACCAAACCGGTGATGGACAATCCCAGCCGTGTAGCTTATGTATATAATAAAGCAAGAGAGTGTGCGAAGGTGAATGTATTGCAGGTGGGTGCCATCACAAAAGGAATGAAAGGCGAAGAACTTTCTGATATTGAAGGAATGGTAAAAGCCGGAATTCCGGCGCTCAGTGAAGACGGTAAATCTGTGATGAATGCTCAGCTTTATAAAGAGGCAATGATCAGAGCAGAGAAATTGAATATTCCGGTGTTGGCTCATTGTGAAGATATCAATCTGGTACACGGAGGTTGTATGAATGAGGATGAGAATTCCAGAAAATTCGGACTTCCTGGAATCACGAATGCAGTGGAAGACTGTATTGTGGCCAGAGATATTCTGCTTTCCAAAGAAACCGGCTGTCACCTGCATCTGTGCCATTGTTCCACTGCGGACAGTGTAGAGATGCTTCGTCAGGCAAAAGAACAGGGACTCCCGGTAACCGGTGAAGTATGCCCGCATCATTTTACACTGACTTCCGATGATATGGTGGAGGGGGATACAAATTATAAAATGAATCCGCCTCTTAGAACCAAAGAAGATCTGGAAGCACTTCGGAAAGGTCTGAAAGAAAATATTTTTGATGTAATCAGTACCGACCATGCCCCGCACAGTGCAGAAGAAAAGAGTACGACCATGCAAAAGGCCCCGTTCGGTATCGTGGGACTGGAGACAAGTGTGCCGCTGACCATCACAGAGCTGGTGGATACCGGTATACTGACTCCCATGCAGATGGCAGAAAAGATGAGTTATAACCCGGCCGGAATTCTTCATCTTGAGAATAAAGGTTCCCTGCGTCCGGGAAAAGACGCGGATGTGGTGGTTATTGACCCGGAAGCAGCGTATACCATTGATGTGGATACTTTTGTATCCAAAGGAAAGAATAGTCCATTCCATGGAAGAAATGTAAAAGGTAAAGTAAAATGGACAATCTGTTGCGGAATGATTGTATATGAAGATAAAGGAGAAAATAAAAATGATTAACAAATTAATTGAAAAAATTCAGAAAACTCATGCACCTATCGTAGTCGGACTGGATCCAATGCTGAATTATGTGCCGGAACATATTAAGACACGTGCTTTTGCGGAGTATGGTGAGACATTGGAGGGAGCTGCAGAAGCCATCTGGCAGTTCAATAAGGCAATTGTAGATGCTACTTATGATCTGATTCCTGCTGTAAAGCCACAGGTGGCCATGTATGAACAGTTTGGTCTTGAGGGTATGAAAGCTTTCAAGAAAACAGTAGATTACTGTCATGAAAAAGGGCTGGTAGTGATCGGTGATGTAAAACGTGGTGATATTGGATCTACTTCCGAGGCATATGCCGTAGGTCATCTGGGTAAAGTTCAGGTTGGTTCCAAAAGTTTCTATGGATTTGATGAAGATTTTGCTACTGTTAATCCATACCTGGGATCAGACGGTATCAAACCATTTATTAAAGTATGTAAAGAAGAGAATAAAGGTCTGTTTATTCTGGTAAAAACCTCCAATCCTTCCAGCGGGGAATTCCAGGACAGAATGATCGACGGCCGTCCGCTGTATGAGTGGGTAGGCGAACAGGTTGCTGACTGGGGCAAAGATCATATGGGAGATTCCTACAGTTATATCGGTGCTGTTGTGGGAGCAACTTATCCGGAACAGGGCAAAGTACTGAGAAAAATCATGCCGAAGACCTTTATTCTGGTACCGGGATATGGCGCCCAGGGCGGAAGAGGAAAAGATCTGGTACATTTCTTTAACGAGGATGGTCTGGGTGCAATCATCAATTCCTCCAGAGGAATCATTGCGGCATATAAACAGGAAGCATATGCATCCTTCGGCGCTGAGAATTTCGCAGATGCATCCAGACAGGCAGTCAAAGATATGATCGCAGACATTGACGGAGCACTGCAGGCAGCAAAATAGACGATGTTCTCAGGAACAAAATAAACCGGAAAAGATGACAGGAGAAGAAAGTGATGAAAGCAAAAGAATGGTGTACGGTCATCAGCCAGGAGACCATTGGGACAGATATTTACAGTATGTGGCTGCAGACGGAGCAGATTGCCGGCTGGGCAAAGCCGGGACAGTTCATTTCTCTGTACTGCGCTGATGGAAGTAAGCTGCTTCCAAGACCAATCAGTCTCTGTGAGATTGACCGGGAGCAGGGAAAACTGCGGATCGTTTATCGTGTGACCGGCAGCAATACAGGAACAGAAGCTTTTTCTAACATGAAGCCGGGAGACAGAGTAGAAGTTCTCGGACCTTTGGGAAATGGATTCCCGATGGATGAGACAGAAGGAAAAACCGTATTTTTGATGGGCGGCGGTATTGGTATTCCACCGATGATTGAAGTGGGAAGACAAGTGAAAGGTCGTGCGATAACCATTGCCGGATATCGTGACCAGCTGTTTTTGACAGAAGAAATGAAGAAAAACGGCGAGGTATATGTGGCTACAGAAGATGGGAGTGCAGGAACGAAAGGAAATGTTATGGACGCGATCCGCGAAAATGGATTGAAAGCAGATATGATTTTTGCCTGCGGTCCCACTCCGATGCTTCGTGCTATCAAGGCATATGCAGAAGAGCAGAACATCCCCTGCTGGATTTCCATGGAGGAAAAGATGGCCTGTGGTATCGGTGCCTGTCTTGCCTGTGTGTGCAAATCAAAAGAAGTGGACGGACATTCTCATGTGCATAACAAGAGAATCTGTAAAGATGGTCCGGTATTTAGAGCATCGGAGGTGGAACTGTGATGAATACAAAAGTAAATCTTGCCGGTGTGGAACTGAAGAATCCGGTTATGACTGCTTCCGGTACCTTTGGAAGCGGTGCAGAGTACAGCGAGTTTTATGATTTGGGTGAACTGGGGGCTGTTGTGACCAAAGGTGTGGCTAATGTACCGTGGCCGGGCAATCCCACACCGAGAATCGCAGAAACTTACGGAGGCATGATCAATGCCATCGGTCTGCAGAATCCGGGAATCGATGTGTTCTGTGAGAGAGATATCCCGTTTTTGAAAAAATATGATACTAAAATTATTGTAAATGTATGTGGAAAAACCACAGAGGATTACTGTGCCGTTGTGGAACGTCTGGCTGAAGAAGATGTGGATATGCTGGAAATCAATATATCCTGCCCGAACGTAAAAGAGGGCGGTATCGCATTTGGTCAGGATCCGAAAGCGGTGGAAGCCATCACAAAAGAAGTGAAAAAGAGAGCAAAACAGCCGGTAATCATGAAACTCAGTCCCAACGTAACGGACATTACCGAGATGGCACGGGCAGCGGAAGCAGGCGGTGCCGATGTTCTGTCTCTGATCAATACCCTGACAGGGATGAAAATCGATATTCACCGCAGAACCTTTGCAGTTGCCAACAAGACCGGCGGAATGTCCGGCCCGGCAGTGAAGCCGGTGGCAGTGCGGATGGTTTATCAGGTGGCCAATGCGGTGAAAGTGCCGATCATTGGTATGGGTGGAATTGCCACAGCAGATGATGCTATGGAATTTATACTGGCAGGTGCTACAGCGGTATCCGTGGGAACTGCGAACTTCTATAACCCTTATGCGGCAAGAGATGTGGCAAGGGGAATCGAAGAATATATGAGAAAATATCAGGTGGATGATATTAATACACTAATCGGAGCGGTAAGATAACAGGAGGTTTAATCATGGAAGCATATAAACAGGAATTTATTGAATTTATGGTAGAAAGCCAGGTACTGAAGTTTGGAGAATTTACATTAAAAAGCGGACGTAAATCCCCGTTTTTCATGAATGCAGGCGCTTATGTGACAGGGACACAGCTGCGTCGTTTGGGTGAGTATTACGCAAAGGCTATCCACGATAATTATGGACTGGACTTTGATGTGCTTTTTGGACCGGCTTATAAAGGAATTCCGCTGAGCGTAGCTACTACTATGGCGATCAGTGAACTGTACGGAAAGGATATCCGTTACTGTTCCAACCGTAAAGAAGTGAAAGACCACGGTGACACAGGAATTCTTCTGGGAAGTAAACTGAAAGACGGAGACCGTGTGGTGATTATCGAGGATGTAACTACTTCCGGAAAATCCATTGAGGAGACCTTCCCGATTCTGAAAGAACAGGCAAATGTGGAAATCAAAGGTCTGATGGTATCTCTGAACCGTATGGAAAGAGGCAAAGGTGATAAGAGTGCACTGGAAGAGATTCAGGAGAAATACGGTTTCCCGGCAAATGCAATCGTAACTATGGAAGAAGTGGTTGAAAAACTGTATAACCAGGAGTGCGGCGGCAAAGTGATTATTGATGATACCATCAAAGCTGCTATTGATGCATATTATGAACAGTATGGCGCAAAATAGTTACTGTTCATGTGCATCGCGAAGCGTGTTACCGTGCACGGAGTGAACAGTAACGCAAAATAGAAGCATAGGAGTGTATAATATGAACAATGAAAAATTGTATCGCGTGATTTCCGGCACAGGTGCCGGAAGTCTCGCCATTGGTATTGTGGTAATGGTGACTGGAATTGCCTGTGGAGTCATGATGATCGTGAACGGTGTCAGACTTCTGAAACAAAAATATCAGATCACAATTTAATATCCAAGAGGAACTGTTGTGAAGAATGAAACAAAGAAAAGAATCCGCAGAGTAAGCTGGATTCTATTTGTGCTGTATATAATGCTTTTGATTTACTGTCTTTTCATTTCCGAGGGCTTCGGAAGAAAGAATTTTTTTGAATTGCGGTACCGGTATAACCTGGTTCCTTTTCAGGAGATACAAAGATTCTGGGTACACCGGAAAAAAGTGGGAAATCAAATTGCTTTCATGAATATTGCGGGCAATGTAATCGGATTTCTTCCTTACGGTTTTTTGCTTCCGATTTTGAATCGCAGGTTTCGGAATATATGGCTGGCGGGGCTGATGGGATTTGGATTCAGCCTTTCCGTGGAGACAATCCAGCTGGTATTCCGGGTAGGATGCTTTGATGTGGATGATCTGATTCTGAATACACTGGGAACTGTGCTGGGGTATTGTATGTTTTTGATTTGCAACTGGCTAAGGAGAATATTCTATGAAAAAACGGTATAAATATGCATTTACAAAGAAAGAGGAAACAGAAGGCGGCTGGGTGTCTGTGGTATTTGGCGGAATTTCACTGGTACTCTTTTTGCTTTCTGCTTGTCTGTCATTTGCATGGGAAGGAAATGCCGGAAGCTGGATCGGTACATTTGGTATAATGGCTATCTTATTCTCCATCTGTGGATTTGTGGAAGGTATTAAAAGTTTTCAGGAAAAGGGAAAAAATTACCGGTTCAGTGTGATCGGTGCCATGGCAAACGGTATTTTTTGTGTGGGATGGCTGGCACTGTTCCTGATAGGAGTATAATATGAACGAAAGACTGAAAAAACAGAAAGAGTTTCTGATTGAAGTGGATAAGATGAAGCAGATTTACCGACAGACCCATATCGCAGGCGGCAGCAGACAGGAGAATGACGCGGAACATTCCTGGCATCTGGCATTGATGGCATTTTTGCTCAGTGAGCATGCCAATCATCAGGTGGATGTGCTGAGAGTCATGAAAATGGTTCTGATTCATGACCTGGTGGAAGTGGATGCCGGTGACACGTATGCCTATGATGAGAAAGGCAATGCGACAAAACGGCAGAGAGAAGAAAAGGCTGCTGACAGGATTTTCGGAATTCTCCCGGAAGATCAGTGCCGGGAAATCCGTAGTCTGTGGGAAGAATTTGAGGCTTATGAGACACCGGAGTCTCAGTTTGCTCATGTACTGGATAATTTTCAGCCATTGTCCCTGAATGATTACAATGAAGGGGTGGACTGGAGCCGTCATCAGGTACATAAGCATCAGATTCTGAAGCGGAACGCAAAAACTCCGCAGGGAAGCACGGCAATCTGGGAATGTATGGAAGAAATTATTGAGAAAAATATAGAAAAAGGAAATATCATTGACGATTAAAGAGGACAGATACATGGATGAATTATTAAAAGAACGGTTTGAACTGGCAGCAGGCAGAATCGAAGAAATTGCAGAGGAGTCGTGTGTACAGAGCTCCTTTGATGTGTATTTTCAGAAGACCGCTGTATTTTTACGGGATATGATCGATCTGTATCATGAGATCAGTCAGGGCAGATACAGGGAGTATTCTCTGGATGTCCTGCGTCAGAAAAACCGTGACATGTACCAGGATATCCTGCCGGAAAATTATGATATTTCCTATGGAAATCCTGCATGGGCGTCAGAAAAACTGGGAAAAGATTATGGACAGATGCTCAGCTTTCTGTATACGGAACTTCGCGGACTGATCGTATATGCTTTTGAAGGCCGGGTGTGGGATATGCTGGTGGGCATGGAACTCTTTTTGCAGGTTTACGGGGAATTTGAAGATGGAGAGACACCGGCAGCGGAAAATATCCGAAAGATTCTCTACTGGTATGTGAATGACTACTGTCAGGAAATGGTAGAAGAACGGGTGGCAGCAGGAATAGATCCTGCCAGAGATTTTGCGGCCCGGCTGATCATGGAATCCGATTTGTCTGATCTGAGATACCTGTATCAGTTTGGAGAATACGTGACAGACCAGGAAGAAAAAACAGCAGAATTTCTGAATACCCTGCCGCTTGCTGAAGTACAGGCGATGGCACGGACCTATACAGAAGGATACCGGATTGGTTTTGAGGTGGCCGGTAAAGACATTTCCAAAAAGAAAACTGTCAATATCCGTTACTGTCTGGGCTTTGAACGTATGGTTCGCGAAGCTGTCTTACAGTTTGAACAGATGGGACTGCAGCCTGTGATTTACCGGGCGGCAACTCATGCGGTCAATAAGCGGCAGCATATCCGCGTGGGTTATTATGGAGCGATTCCCAATCCTCAGTATGATTATGATCACCGCAATGATGCGGCTCTGTTTTTAGATGAAGAATTCGTCAGCAGAAAATTACGGGCACTCCGTGGTGCTTATGAGCAAAATAAAAAGCTGGCGGCCCAGCATGGCGGCCCGGCGGTAATAGAAGTATTCGGAATGGTGCCGTTTGTGCCGGAATCATGTCGGAATTCTATTACAATGACTGAAAAACAACAGAAGCTCCAGGTGCATCTGAATAATGAATCCGGTCAGATCACCAACCGTTACATCAAGGGAGATGAGAGAAGCTTTACGATTATTGCCTTTCCGGTACCGGCAATCGGTGAGAAGTTTGAGGAAATCTTCCGGGAAACCGTGAAGATCAATACCCTGGACTATAAACTTTACCAGGAGATTCAGCAAAAGTTGATCGATGCTTTGGATCAGGGAACTTCTGTGCACATCGTGGGAAATAACGGTAATCGCACGGATTTGCGGGTGCAGCTTCACAAACTGCAGAATCCGGAAAAAGAAACCAATTTTGAAAACTGTGTGGCTGATGTGAATATACCGGTGGGTGAAGTATTTACTTCTCCGGTGCTGGAAGGGACCAATGGTGTTCTACACGTGACCAGCGTTTATCTGGAAGAATTGCAGTATCAGAATCTGGAACTGAAGTTTAAGAATGGTCGCATCACATCATACAGCTGCACCAACTTCCCGGAGGAAGCAGATAACAAAGCATATATCAGCGAAAATATTCTGCATCATCACCCCTCCCTTCCTCTGGGCGAATTTGCCATAGGAACCAACACTACGGCTTACCGGATGGCAAAAGACTATGGAATAGAAGATAAACTGCCGATTCTGATCACAGAGAAAATGGGTCCTCACTTTGCGGTGGGAGACACCTGTTACAGCTGGTCAGAAGATACCCCGGTCTACAATCCGGATGGCAAAGAAATCATTGCAAGAGACAATGAACAATCCCTTCTCAGAAAAACAGATCCGGGTAAGGCGTATCTGGGATGTCACACAGACATTACCATACCTTACGATGAACTGGGACTTATTGCTGTGGAGAGAGAAGACGGCAGCACCGTGGAACTGATCAGGGATGGAAGATTTGTATTACCGGGAACTGAAATATTAAATAAAGCTTTGTAGGACAAGGGACAGTTCTGTGTCCGTTTTTTTTAGAATTACGGTGGGACATAGAACTGTCTCTTGTCCTATCCCTTTATAAATTATAATATTCTTTTAAAATATAGATTGTGTGGAAACAAGGATGTATGGTATAATATCCCATTCTTTAGACTAATAATCAAAAGATATTTTCAATGTTGTCGAAAGAGGATGTTGAGGACTATATAGTAAGGGTAAGAGAGAAAACTGGAGGTTGTTATATTGGGAATAACTGGATTTGAGCAGCAGATCGAAACTTATAAGAGGAAAATAAAGATAATGGAGCATGCACTTTCCGCAAGTGCAGGAGCTTACTACAATATCAACATTACTCAGAACCTTGTTCCGGGAACAATGTATCAGGTAATTGATGATGTTGAGTACAGCATTAACGAGGCAATTGGATTCCCGGATGACTGCAGATATTGGGATGTTATTGAATATTGGGGAAATCAGCTGACGGTAGAACAGCAGCCAGCTTACTTTGCGTTTTTTGATATTGGTCATCTGACAGAATGTTTTGAAAAAGGGGAAGATCATATTTCCCATCGCTATTGGACAAAGGATTCTTTGGGTAATCCAATGCTGGCAGAACAGCACATTGTGATGTATCGTGATTTGACCAATAATGATCTTCTGGCAATCACTTATGTCCTTGATCATACGAAAATAGAAGAATTACATACCAGGGATGCTGAACAGAAAAGACTTCTTGAAGAAGATATTAAGAAGATTGAGGGACTGGCCAGTCAGTATTCAACTTTATATTTCATCAATCTTGATACAAAAGAGTATTCTAAATATAACATCAGTCAAACAGTTCCTGAAGAAAACCCAGAGACTGATAGTAAGAACATGGAACACTATTTTAACAGATTCAGAGAATTAGTGCTTGCCTATGCGCATCCTGGTTTTCGCGATGAATTAATTAAGTTTGCCGATGAGGATAATTTAAGAGACATACTTCGCGATAAAAAAAGATATGCCTATAGATTTCTGAATACTGGAAAGAATGGCGAATATCAATGGCTGGAGCTTGTCCTGATTAAGTTTGCCAAAGTAAATGAAGAGGCATCAAACATTGCTTTTGCTTTTCTGAATGTTGATGAAGAAGAACGTGCCAATGAGGAACAGAGAAAGGCACTTGTGGATGCACTTGCTGCTGCGGAGCATGCCAACAGGGCAAAGACAGCTTTCCTGAATAATATGTCCCATGACATCCGTACGCCTATGAATGCAATCATTGGATTTACTGCACTTGCGGCAGCCCATCTTGACAATGAAGAGACTACCAGAGATTACCTCGACAAGATTTCTACGTCAAGTAACCACCTGCTTAGCCTCATCAATGATGTCCTGGATATGAGTCGTATTGAGAGCGGTCGGGTAAAGATTGAAGAAAAAGAGGTACATCTTCCGGATGTGCTTCATGATCTAAGGACGATTATTCAGTCAAATATTTCTTCAAAGCAGCAGGATCTGTTTATTGATACGCAGGATATCCTGAATGAGGACATCATTACTGACAAGCTTCGTCTGAATCAGGTGCTGCTGAATATTGTCAGCAACGCAATTAAATTTACGCCGGTTGGTGGAACGATCAGTATAAGAGTTACTGAAAAACCATGCAAACTAAATGGGTATGCAACTTATGAATTTCGTGTAAAGGATAATGGAATTGGTATGTCCGAAGAATTCCAGAAACATATTTTTGAATCCTTTACAAGAGAACAGACATCAACGGTAAGCGGAATTCAGGGAACCGGACTTGGTATGTCGATTACCAAAAATATCATCGATATGATGGGCGGAACCATTAGCGTAAATAGTGAAGAAGGAAAAGGAACAGAGTTTATTGTAATACTTGACTGCAAGTTGTCAGATAATATTGTAAAATACGAGCCTGTTCCGGAACTGCAGGGTGCTCGTGCATTGGTGGTTGACGATGATACTGACACCTGTATGAGCGTAAGCAAGATGCTTAGGAAGATTGGAATGAGAGCTGACTGGACGGTTTCCGGTAAAGAGTCTATTGTCAGAGCAAAAGAGGCTTATGATGAAGGGGATGAATTCAAGGCTTATATCATTGACTGGCTTATGCCTGATATGAATGGCATCGAAACCGTTCGTAGAATTCGTAAGGTAATTGGAAACAGCGCACCAATCATTATCCTGACGGCATATGACTGGTCAGATATAGAGATGGAGGCCAGAGAAGCCGGGGTCACAGCATTTGTATCCAAGCCACTGTTTATGTCAGAATTACGGGAAGTACTTACAAGGCCTATTCGTACAAAGGCTTTGAGAAAAGAAGTGGTAAAAGATGTCGATTTCGCAGGAAAGAAAATTCTTCTGGTAGAAGATAATGAGCTTAATCAGGAGATTGCAACAGAAATTCTTCAGGGGGCTGGTTTTGTAATAGATGTGGCTGAAGATGGTATTGCTGCTGTGGAGAGAATAGCGAGTTCAACTTCTGATTATTATGACCTGATTCTTATGGATATTCAGATGCCCAAAATGAACGGTTTTATAGCCACAAGAGAAATCAGAACCTTAAGTGATAATAGAAAGGCTAACATTCCTATTATTGCAATGACAGCAAATGCTTTTGATGAGGATAAGAAGAAGGCATTTGAGTTCGGAATGAATGGTTTTATTACAAAGCCGATAAACATCAAAACATTGATGACCACTTTGACAGATATATTTGGATAGAATGGACAGGAGGCTCTTTAAGCAGAGGAACCGGAAATCCGGTTCCGTTTTTGCATTAATCCGATGATTTGTCCTGATAATGTCACTGTTAATAGAGAATAAGCGATGCGATGCATCGGTATATAACTTAGCGATAAAAGAAGCACAATAAGATCGCATAACAAATATGCCCATTGAATATCTATATGAAAAATTCTTGAAATACTCATAGCCAGGGCATCATCTCCGCCTGGTGCACCGCCGATCCGCACACATAGTCCTGCACTGACACCAACAAATAAAGCGCCCAGAATAGCGGCTAATAAAGGCATATCAGCGAGCTGCGGAAAAAGCGGATCAAAATTCTCGTAAATCTTGTATGAAAGAGAAAAACCAGCTGATGCGATGAAGGAATATATAATAAATATTCTGCCCAAAAACTTCCATCCCAGAAAATAACAGATTACATTGAGGATCATACCTGAAACAGCGGGAGAAATCGCAAACCAGTATTCTAACAAAAGCGTTAAACCAAGAACGCCTCCTTCCGTCACACCGGAGAGGGAATGAATATTATATAAACCAAAAGCCAGCAAAGCACTGCTGAAAAGAGCAATGATACATGAAGAAAATTTGATTCCATGAAACAGAGATTGAAAAAAATCTTTCAGAGATTGTGTTTTCTTATTGTGTGTATACATGTTTATCCTGACCTCCTGAAGTCAACATACTAACATGCTTTTACTGAGATGTCAATGTTGCAGAATGCATCATTTCTGTGCATCGAGAAGCGTTTTGCTGGTCACGGAGTGAACAGTAACATTGAATATTAATATTTAGGCAGAACTTACCAAAAAATATCTTTCATTTTACTTTCGAAGCAGTATAATGAATATAAGAGAGTAGCGGTTGCAGGGAGGGCGATCATATGAAGAATGTGGACGAAAACAATTCTCAGGAACAGATGAGTCGGGAACAGGAAAAAACTCTGAAATGGCATTGTGATACGTATTGCCGGAAAATCCGTCATGTGAGCTGCGAAGGAGAAAAATACATCAAAGAAGGCGCACCTGACCTTTGTCCTTATTTCGAGGAGATGTTATATTAAAATGTTTGGAGAGGGTACATTATGAAATTAAATGAAATTTCCGGTCAGCGTCAGCTGACTTTTATGAAACAGTTTGATTATATCCGTGAAGCCGGTACGGATGGGGAGTTACAGGCCGCACAGACGATACAGAAGGAACTGGAAGGCTTTGGGGTGGAAAGCCATCTGGAAGAATTCGAATTTGATACATGGAAGATTCTTGAAGCTTCTTTTACTATAACCGAACCTTATGAAAAAGAGTATCAGGTTGCCGGATATGGATGGTGCGGTAATACCCCTGATGGGGGTGTGGAAGCTCCGTTTCTGTACGCAGAAAATGGAGATGATATCAGTCTTTCTTATGCGAAAGGGAAAATCGTTCTGGTTAACCAGCCCATGACACCGGACATGTATGCCAAACTGGTTAATGCCGGTGCAGCAGCATTTTTGACGATCACCGGAACGCCCATTGATCAGGGTGAGGATTTGATTCCAGCAGCGCGTGCCCTTCGTAAGCCGGAAGAAACACCGATTCAGGGGGTGGTCCTGCATTTTGTGGATGCCACGGAGATGGTGGAAAGGGGAGCTTCCCGTGCCCGGCTGACAGTAAAACAGGAATATGGCAAAGCAACGTCCAGCAATGTAGTTGCCCGTATCCAGGGAAGCAATCCGGATGCAGAGATACTGACATTGACAGCACATTATGATTCCATACCTGCAGGAAAAGGGGCATATGACAACATGGCCGGCGGAGCAATCATTATGGAACTGTGCCGGTATTTTAAAGCACACCAGCCTTGCCGCAGCATGGAATTCATCTGGTTTGGGGCGGAAGAAAAAGGCCTGGTGGGAAGTCAGAATTATGTTTCTGTTCATGAAGATGAACTGAAAAAACATGTATTTAACATGAATGTGGACCTTGCCGGTCAGCTAGTAGGAGGAACTGTCATCGGTGTGACCGGTGATGTGTCCATCTGTCATATGATTGAGTACATGGCACATGAAGTCGGCATCGGAATGGTGACGAGAAATGCAATCTGGGGCAGTGATTCCAACAGCTTTGCGTGGAAAGGGGTACCTGCCATGACATTAAATAGAGACGGATTTGGTATGCATACCCGCCATGATACGATAGAATACATATCTCCCTGGTCGCTGCAGAGAAGTGCACAGCTGCTGGGATATATTGCGGAACGGTTAGGCAATATAGAAGTAATGCCATTTAAACGTGAGATTCCTGAGAATTTTATAAAAGAACTCGATCAGTTTTTTTCCAGATTCTAGTTGATATTAAAATAACCATTGTCAGCAAATCATGTAGTTACAATCGTGGGATGGGTAGTGTATACACCCATCCCCTGATTATATGGTTTTCATTTTCGTTTGACATTTAGTACCATTCTTGTCGGGGGTGTGGTAGAATAAATCTGATATTTTCATAAGAAATAAAAAAAGGAGATTTTTATGGCAAAATATGTATTGGATATGGGAAAATATGCGCAGTTGGCACGTCAGGCGTCAGCAGAAGGCTGTGTATTGTTGAAAAATGATGGGGAAACACTTCCTATCAGAGACAATCAGGTGGTTTCTGTGTTCGGACGTATTGCTTTTCATTATTACAAAAGTGGTACAGGCTCCGGAGGTCTGGTAAATACAAGTTATGTGACGGGAATTCTGGACGGTCTGCGCACCTGCGATAATATCAGACTGAACGAAGAATTGATTGAAATTTATGAATCCTGGATTAGTAAACATCCATTTGATAAAGGAAAGGGATGGGGTCAGGAGCCCTGGAGTCAGAAAGAGATGCCTCTGGAAGACTCTGTTGTGGCGAAAGCTGTAGCATCTTCCGATATGGCTCTTGTTGTGATCGGACGTACAGCCGGAGAAGATCAGGATGCAAAAAACGAACCTGGCAGTTATCTGCTGACAGATGATGAAAATGCTATGCTTGAGAAAGTCTGTAAGGCATTTGACAAGGTAGTGGTTGTTCTGAATGTGGGCAATATTATCGATATGAAATGGGTGGAGAAATACCAGCCTCAGGCTGTGATGTATGTCTGGCAGGGCGGTCAGGAAGGCGGAAATGGTGTTGCTGATGTTCTGACTGGAAAGGTAAATCCTTGTGGCAAACTGACAGATACCATTGCCGCAAATATCGAAGATTACCCGTCCACTGCCAATTTTGGTGATGCCAAAGTCAATCTGTATCAGGAAGATATTTATGTGGGATATCGTTATTTTGAGACATTTGCACCGGAAAAAGTATTGTATCCGTTTGGTTATGGATGCTCTTACACAACTTTCAGCCTTCATGTTTCCTCCTTTGTTCAGGAAGATGATCTGGTAAAATTGACGGTTGCCGTGAAAAATACCGGAAATCGTGCAGGTAAAGAAGTGGTTCAGGTTTATTCCTGTGCACCCCAGGGACTGCTTGGAAAACCGGTGCGCGAACTAAAAGCATACGAAAAGACGAAAGAACTGGAACCGGGAGAAGAGGAAATTCTTGAATTTGCTCTGCACATCGCAGAATTGGCATCCTATGATGATGAAGGCAAGACCGGTAATAAGTCCTGCTATGTGCTGGAAAAAGGTGATTACAGGATTTATGTGGGGGCAGATGTGCGAAATGTGGAAAATGCCGGAACAATCTGTATCAATGAGACTACTGTTGTTGAAAAACTCACAGAGGCGCTGGCACCCTTGACGGCATTTGAACGGCTGAAACCAGTGGCAGATATGGGAAAAGACGGAACAGAGTGCGGCATTTACAAAGAGGAATATGAAAAAGCTCCTCTGCGCACCATTGCCCCACAGAAAAAAATTGATAAAGCCCGTGAGACTCAGAAACCATATACATATATAGGTGACTGCGGATATAAACTGGCAGATGTCTATGATGGGAAAATTGATATGGATACCTTTATTTCCCAGTTATCAGATGAAGATCTGATGTGCATCGTGCGCGGGGAAGGAATGTGCAGTCCAAAAGTAACTGCCGGTACAGCAGCAGCCTTTGGCGGCGTAACTGACCGTCTGCAGGCATTTGGTATACCAGTGGGATGCTGCGCCGATGGTCCTTCCGGAATCCGTATGGACTGTGGAACGATTGCATTCTCTCTGCCAAACGGAACCTCTCTGGGCTGTACATTTAATAAAAAACTTGTGGAAGAACTCTATACGATGACCGGTATGGAACTTAGAAAAAATCATGTAGATACCCTGCTGGGACCAGGAATCAATATTCACAGAAATCCGTTAAATGGACGTAACTTTGAATATATTTCTGAAGATCCTTATGTGACCGGTACTATGGCAGCTGCACAGATTCGTGGTATGGGACACGCCGGTGTCACCGGAACCATTAAGCATTTTGCAGGAAATAATCAGGAATTCCATCGCCACGATGTGGATTCTGTAGTTTCTGAGCGTGCATTGCGTGAGATTTATCTGAAAGGATTCGAGATGGCTGTCAAAGATGGAGGTGCCTACTCTGTCATGACTACCTATGGTGCGGTAAATGGCATCTGGACCGCAGGAAGTTATGATCTGGTGACGGTTATCCTACGCGAAGAATGGGGATTTGGCGGAATCGCTATGACTGACTGGTGGGCAAAAATCAATGAAGACGGCGGTGAGGCGTCTCAGCAGAATACTGGTATCATGGTGCGTGCCCAGAACGACTTGTATATGGTTACGCAGAGTGCAGAGAAAAACAGCCTCCATGATAATTCCGCAAAGGCATGGAAAGAAGGAATTGTTACCCGGGGAGAATTCGGTCGATGTGCAGCCAACATCTGTCAGGTACTGATGCGGTCACCGGTAATGGATCGTTTCCTGGGCAGAACACCGGAAGATGATATGGAGATCATTGGTGATGATAGTGAAAATACAGGAATTGCAGACACAGTTACCTACCATGAGATTGGAGATGACACATTGCTGGATATGTCAGATATCTGTACAGATATGGGACACAGTGAAGTATTCGGAATTTCTGTGGAATCGTTCGGCCTGTATGAACTTTCAGCAGATATGAGTGCGGAAGCAGGGGAACTGGCACAGCTCTCCGTATCAGTATTCTTCGATAATCAGCTGAAAGGAACTTTCGTTATCAACGGAACCAATGGAAAAATCGTGACACAAACCATGGATCTGGGTATGATATTTGGTGCAAACCATTATATCAAACTTCATTTCTCCATCAACGGAATGAAACTTCACAGCATCCGTTTCAGAAAAACAGAGGATGCCGAAAGTCCGTTCTGAGATTAAGAGATGGGTGCCAATACGGTGCGTGTCTATATGATTCAGGCAGTAAATTTCTATGAAGTGTTTTATGAATACAACTCTGCCAGTGAAAATACTATGTATCTGATTCAGGGTGTCTGGGTGAATGATTATGTGAATAATTCATACAGGGATGCATACCATGAAGATATTTATCTTCTTTCAAGATAAAGCCTCCGGCAGATTGCATAGGTGCGCAAAAGAACTGTCTCCTGTCTACATGACACCATAGTTCATCCTTCGACATATACTATCATAAAAAAGCAGGAGAGAGCATAAATGGAACTGTGTAATTATCGCAGTCGAGAGAAAATCCGGTTTTATGAAATAGAGGCCATAGAACTTCCCATTGTTTATAATAAATATGGGGATTATGACCCCAACGGGCTGATGTACGTACTGAAAAAAGATGCGGAAAGAGTCAGGGAGGGAGCCATGAACAATTTCCGGCAGGAGATACCGCAGCCTTATGAGGAAGTTAAGCCACTGGTCATCCGTGCAAATGTGGGTGATAAGGTAGTTGTTTCTTTTTCTCATTCACTGAATCGAACATTGTCCATACACGTACAGGGGCTTCGTTATGATGTGCAGACATCAGACGGAGCTCAGGTTGGCTTTAATAAAGATTCCACAACGAAGAATCAGATTACTTATATATGGTATGCAGATCGGGAAGGGGTTTATTCTTTCTTTGATATGGGAGATACACGAAGCGGAGAAGAGGGCACAAATATACATGGGCTTTTCGGGGCGATTATCGTGGAAGCAGCAGAGTCCCAATGGTTGAATCCGGAAAATGGAGAACCTCTGGAAAGTGGACTTTTTGCGGATATTTATCATCCGGCAAAACCTGCTTTTCGAGAATATGCAGTTTTTTTCCATGACGAGCTGGAAATCAGAAATAAGGATGGAGAGCAGCCGACAGATCCCCATACGGGTCTGCCTTCCGCTACGACTGCTATCAGTTATCGCTCAGAACCTATGCGCAACAGACATCCTCTGACGGAGAACCATGCGGACACAGGAGAAGATATTTCCATGAGTTCCTGGGTGTATGGAGATCCGGCACCTCCGATTCTGCGAGCCTATGTGGGTGATCCGTCTAAAATTCGTCTGATCCATGGCGGAGTGAAAGAAACTCATGTATTCCATCTTCATAATCATCAGTGGAGACTGGAAGACAATAATCCGAATTCTACCATCATTGATTCGGTTTCCATAAGCCCCCAGGAATGTTATACTCTGGATATCCTTCACGGTGCGGGAAGTCTGAATGGGACCATAGGTGATGTGATTTTTCACTGCCACCTGTATCCGCATTTCCATGAAGGAATGTGGACCTTGTGGAGAATCTATGACCGGCTGGAAGATGGAACCGGAAAACTTCCTGACGGCACCAGGATTCCGCCCCTGATGCCACTGAGAGACCGCAAGTCTCCGCCCAAAAAAGATGAAAAGCATCCGGGATATCCGAATTTTATAAACGGTACTTTTGGAGAGCGTCCCCTGCAGCCGCCTCTGGGCATTCTGGATAAGGAAGACAATAATATCATTGAAGCCACTCCGCTGGAACGGGATAATTTTGTACCCGGATTTGAGCCGGGTGCACTCTATTGTGATACCTGTCCCTGCCATACCGACTGTGAACATGAAAAGGTAAAAGTCTTTGAGATCGCACTGGTGCAGGCAAAGGTAGTCTATAACCGTTATGGCTGGCATGACCCGCAGGGACGATTTTTTGTCATGAAGGAAGAACTGGAGAAGCACGGAGGGCTGGATAATTATATAAAAGATGTGGAAGAGGGGAAAATCCAGGTGGAACCTCTGGTCATCCGGGCAAATGCAGGTGACTGTGTGGAGGTGCGCCTT
The DNA here is from genome assembly GCA_051879295.1 of Oliverpabstia sp. GTDB lineage: Bacteria > Bacillota > Clostridia > Lachnospirales > Lachnospiraceae > Oliverpabstia. Next base: position 25,328 of record JBJELT010000005.1, read on the forward strand.
ACAAATCTTCTTCCCGAATATTTGCAGGCAAGTCCTTTCCAGATGAAGACACTTACCGATATTGTGGGATTTCATATTCATCTGGTGAAATTTGATACCATTGTTTCTGATGGAGCAGCAAACGGCTGGAATAATATTGCCGGGGCAAGACAGTATGAAACACTGATTGAACGATTCTTTCTGAATACAGAACTGCGAAGCGTATTTTTCCATGACCATCTGTTTGCCAATTCTCACCAACAGCATGGTGTGTTTGGCGCCCTTCTGGTGGAAGAGGCAGGTGCTACATTTCATAATATACGCAGCGGCGAAGAATTAAAATATGGAACGAAGGCAGTGATAAAACGAAGAGACGGAACCTCTTTCCGGGAATTTGCTCTGTTCGTACATGATTTTGCACTGCTGTTTGATAAAGACGGTAAACCGCTGAATCCGCCGCAAGTTCCCGGTTCACACGATGACCCCGGAGTTATAGGAATCAATTACCGCAGCGAGCCCATGAGAGAGAGATTAAAGAAATACGATGACCCGGCATATATATTCAGTTCTCTCGTACATGGAGATCCAGCAACACCGATTTTGGAAACCTATCCCCAGGATGAACTGATGATTCGGCTTCTTGATGGTGCCCACGAAGAGCAGCATGCCTTTAACCTCACCGGTCTGTCGTGGAAACGGGAGGTAATAGATCCGGCATCTCCGAATGTGGCTTCCCAGACACTGGGTATTTCGGAAGCTTTCAATATTCATATCACAAAACCATATACACCGGGGGATTATCTGTACTATTTCGGCGGAAGTGATGATGCCTGGCTGGGTCTGTGGGGAATCATTCGCGTATACGACCGTTACCGGGAATGCCTCAAACCGCTGTGTAAAGGAATAAACCAGATCATTCCTCTGCCGCCGTGTCCCGGCAAAGATGCGGTGATTCGCAAATATGAGGTGGCTGCCATTCAGAGAAATATCCCCTACAACGATCATGGTGATCATGACCCGGACGGATTATTGTTTGTACCGCTGGAAGAGGTGGGGAAAGCATTTGCCAGTGATTATCAGCCTAAACCTTTGATTCTGCGGGCAAATGCAGGAGACTGGATTGAGATTACCCTCCATAATCTCTTTGACCGGGCGGTTCCTTACTTTGACTACCCCAGGGTGCCGTTGGATACCGCACACACACCTTCCATGCGGGTGTCCCTGAATCCTCAGTTCCTCAACTATGATCCGGTCTGTGACTCGGGAATCAATGTAGGCTATAATAACAGAGAACAGACAGTGGGACCTGGTGAGAGTAAAAAGTATCTGTGGTATGCGGATAAAGAATACGGTGCCTGTATCATACAGTCATTTGGTGATCTGCGAAATCACAGGTATCATGGACTATTTGGAGCAATTATCATTGAGCCGTCGGGGGCAAGATGGTATCGGAACTTTTCTTTGGCATGTGCGATACATGAAGAGGATACGGTGATCACTGCCCCGGGAATCGAAACATTCCGTGAATACGTTTTAATGATTCAGAACGGTATCCGTATGCTGGATAAAAATGGTAAACTGGTAAAAACAACGGAAGCTGCTGCGGATGAAGAGGGCGAGAAGGTGGATGCAGAGGATACAGGAGAAAAAGGATACAATTATCGTTCAGAACGATTTGCCAACAGACTGAAAAAAGACCATCGGATATCAAAAATATTCAGCAGCCGGATCCATGGCGATCCAGCTACACCTGTATTCAAAGCGTATACGGGTGACCGGGTGATTTTCCGCACCGTGATGCCTGCGGATAAACCAAGAAACACAAGCTTTACCATTCATGGGCATGAATGGAAGGAACAGCCGGATGATCCATACAGCAGAATCATTCCACTTCATGGAGCGGTCAGCATCGGAAATACCTTCAATATAGAATTGAAAAACGGTGCCGGCTCTCCCGGAGACTATCTCTATCGTTCCGGCAATCTGAGATGGGATCTGGAATCAGGCATGTGGGGAATATTCCGGGTAATGAAAAAAGGCCTGGGATGCAAATGCAGGAACGTTTGCAGAAGAATCTTCAAATAACCCGGACAGGGGACAGTCCCCTGTCCGAAACGACGACAGGCCATCCTTTCGGATGACCTGTCTGTTTCGTAGAGGAAGTATTAAAAATAGAAAAATGGGCTATTTTTTGATTTTATTCAGCATACGGTTCAGCTGAGCAAGGCTTTTTGGTGAAATGCCGCCCATCACCCCAGCCATGTCTTCGATAATTTTGTCTCCCATCATATCGCGGATGGTGGTCAGCATGGAAGCACTAGACAGATTGCCCTGGGTCATCAGCCAGCCTTTTGTTGTCTTCAGACAATCTTCATTGGCAAACAGGATACCTACAGGATCTTTAATGGAATAATATCCGTCAATGACCTCAATTTCTTCACTGTCAGAATCATCTGCGATATCATCGAACCAGTTGCCGATCTGCAGAGCCTCTGCCAGATCCGGCAGGGTATAGTCCGGATTGTGTTCTGCTGCACCGTTCAGAGTAATAGTATCTTCCACATCACCTGCTTTTGCGGTAATTGTGTTGGTTCCGTCCTGCAGAGCAACATTTTCAAATACGACTGCATGGTCAACCGCAGCTTTTGTCTCAACAGCAGTTCCGTTAACAATCAGTGTTACTTTATCACAGTTTGTATAAACGGTGATATTGCGTTCTTCCGGTGCGCGGTCAGCAAAACGACGTCCTGCCACGTAAATCATAGGTTCTGTGGTCCAGTATGCTTTGTAAATATAGTAGGCATCTTTTTTCAGCTTACGATCATAGGTTACCAGACCTTTATTGTTACGGCCGATCACACCGCCTTCGTTACGGGCATCTGCTGCGAAATCAAAGCAGTTCCATACATGTGTACTCCACAAATAGGGGCGTGTGGCAAATGTTTTCAGCATTTCATGGTGATAATGGCTTGCGTATTCTTCCGTGTAATCGTGATTCATAGGAGAAGCGGAATGCCATTTCACAATATTTTCTGCACCGTACTCAGAAACACCAAGGGCTACGGAAGGATTCATTTCATGGAACTTATCAAACCACGGTCCGTTCTGGGATACATCTCCGCCGTACCATCCAAAATAATGATTGTAGCTGACAATGTCAGTGATATATACATGTTCGGAATTCATCGGTGTGCCGGAAACTTCCGCAATGGTGGTCAGACGGCTGGGGTCCATGGATTTTGCCAGCTGATTCAGATCTCTCAGATTCTTGCGAAGTGGCTCGTTGTCGGCACCAATCAGGATTTCGTTGGCGATTCCCCAGAAGAAAATAGAAGGATGGTTGTAGTTCTGGGCAATCAGCTCAGTCATCTGGCTGATGGTATTGTCATAAGCTTCCTGACTTGGAATAAATCTGGAAATAAACGGAATCTCTGCCCACAGAGCAAATCCGGTATGGTCACACAGATCATAGAAATACTGATCATGCTGATAGTGAGCCAGACGGATGGTGTTGGCACCCAGTTCTTTGATGATTGCCACGTCTTCTTCGTGATCTGCTTTGGAGATTGCCCAGCCCTTGTCCAGACGATCCTGGTGGCGGGAAACACCGTGCAGAGGAACATTTTTGCCATTCAGCCAGAAACCGGTATTCGGGTCTACATGGAAAGAACGATAGCCGTAGGTTACCGTAACGGTATCCAGAACAACATCATCTTTCACAATGCTGGCTTCTGCGGTATAGCAGTAAGGATCAGCCATCCCGTTCCACAGATGCGGCTCTTTCACATCAATCAGAATATTGGTATGTTCTGTGGCAGCAGCTCCTCCGGCTGCCACGGTATTGCCCTCTGCATCTTTCAGAGAAACAGAAATATATGCACCATCAGCATTTACCGGAAACAGATCCAGACGGGTGTTGCCGGTGGAGTGAGGTGTTACAAATACGCCGGCGGTACCGTCTTTCAGCAGATCAAAATGAGCCTCATTGACTTCGATAAAATTTACATCACGGTAGAGACCGCCGTAAAAAGTAAAATCTGCAGTTTGCGGATAAATGTCACTGACAGCATTGCTCACAACCACAGTCAGAACATTTCCTTCTGCTTTCATAGCAGGAGTCAGATCGAAACGGAACGTTGAGAATCCCCCTTTGTGTGTACCCAGTTCACGATGATTACAGTAGACAGTTGCCACATGATTAGCACCCTGCAGCTCGATGTACTGTTTCATGCCGGGAGTCGGATTCGGAAGATCGATTTCATAAGTTCCGATACCTCTCCAGTAATCATTTCCGCCATCCTGTCCATCCAGATTGTTCCAGGTATGAGGCAGCGTAATCGTCTGCAAACTTTCCCCAAACTTTGCAAAACGTGCTTCTGTCATAAGTTTTATACTTCTCATTATCAGTACTCCTTTCGAACCCTCCCGTACGTTCTGAAAACGTAAGAGAAGCTTGTTAACTGAGAAAATAGTAGCATAAAACTAAGAATACGTCAAAGTATATGAAAGAAAATCCAGATATACGATAAATCGTTGCTGTTTACTTCCCCGGGTGCCTTAACTCACATCAGCACATCATGCGCTTTTTTTCGGCTGTTTTTCAGAAAAACAGTGACCTGATTGTTCACATCACAGGTTGCCAGCAATACATCCGATATCTTATCCGCCCCCTGTCCTTTAATCTGATTGATCAGCCATTTCTCATCATTACCTGTGTGCCTGAGATTTTCTCTCATAATATTTCCATCCAGAATCACATTGGCAGTCATAAAATCCTGCTGAGGGGAAAGATTCAGATCGGCCGGTGTAGCCGGGCGGTCAGAACTTTTCGGAAGAAAACTGATCTTGCCGTTACCTTCCAGAACAGCAGTCTCAATCTTTGAAATATCAAAATATCCGTTCACACGACACTGCACCAGAAACTCATTCACATCAATTTTTGCTTTTCGCAGACTATCCAGATAAAGCTCCCCTTTATCCAACAATACCAGAGGTTTCCCCTCAATAATTTTTCTCATTCGTATACTTTTCGAACTACACCAGGACAACAAAATAGCAGCCAGCGCATAAACCACCATTGCCACCAGAGGCTGCACAAAATTCTCCTCCAGAGACGTTGCCATCTCAGCAGCAATAGACCCGATGGTGATACCGTTCACGTAATCAAACATACTCATCTGCGACATCTGTCGGTAACCCATCAACTTTGTCAAAACAAACATCGCAACAATAGAACCCAGTGAGAGCGCTATAATATATAAAACCTCCTGCATAAAAACCTCCTAAGAACAAAATCATGCTACATATCATTCCAATAAAACATTTTTTTATACTTTTTTGTAATTCCTTATGGAAAGGGACGGAGAATCTCTGGTATTTTTAAGGAACGGCTTGTTTCTGAAAAAATGATATGAAGTTTCCGTCCCTTTCCAAAGTAACAAAAAAGTATACTCTATAATAATTTTATGCTATAATTTAACTATAGTGTAATCTGCATCATTGTAAAGGAGTGTTTGTATCAATGGCAAAAGCGATTCCGATTCTGTCTGGGAAAGTGAAGAGTATCGGAATCTGCAGGGCACTTATCCTGTTATCGCACTGAGTTTTGCTAACATCAAGGAAACCACTTTTCAGGAAACAAGGAAAAAAATATGCAGAACCATACAGCTGTTATATCGAAAGCACGAATTTTTGTTAGAGGGAGACTGCCTCAGCAGCGGTGAAAAGGAAGATTTCAGGCAGATTTCTGTTGATATGGAAGAATATGTAGCATCCTTATCACTACAGCAGTTATCGGATTATCTCTCACGATATTATGGGAAAAAAGTGATCATTCTGCTGGATGAGTATGACACTCCCTTGCAGGAAGCATATGTGAATGGATTCTGGAATGAACTTTCCGGTTTTATGAGAAATCTTTTTAATGCCACATTTAAAGGAAATCCATATCTGGAACGTGCAATCATGACGGGAATAACCAGAATCAGCAAAGAATCCATTTTCTCGGATTTGAATAATCTGAAAGTGATTACCACGACTTCTGATGAATATGCCGATTGCTTTGGATTTACCGAGGAAGAAGTTTTTGAAGCATTGGAAGCTTATCATTTGTCGGAAAAAATGCAGGAAGTAAAATCATGGTATGATGGTTTTATTTTCGGAGGTAAACGGGATATTTATAATCCATGGTCGATTTTAAACTACCTTGACACCGGAAAACTGCGGACATACTGGGCCAACACAAGTTCCAATACATTGATTGGACAGCTGATTCGCGAGGGAAGTAAAGATGTCAAAGAAAAATTTGAAATGCTGATGTGTGGAGAATGTCTCCACGTTGCGATTGATGAACAGATTGTATATGATCAGCTTTCTGTGAAAGAAAGTTCAATCTGGAGTCTTTTACTTGCCAGTGGTTATCTGAAGGTAGTCAACGTGGATTTTAATGAACGAACCGGGCAGATTTATTATGATCTGGCACTGACAAATAAAGAAGTAAGAATCATGTTCGGCAATATGATCCACGGATGGTTTGCTGATTATGACAGCAATTATAATGATTTTGTCAAAGCACTGCTTTCCAATGACCTGAAAGCCATGAATGTATACATGAACAGGGTAGCACTTGCTACGTTCAGTTTTTTTGACAGTGGCAATAAGCCGTCTGCAGAGAGCGAGCCCGAGCGATTTTATCATGGGTTTGTCCTGGGGCTGATTGTAGAGCTGGAAGACAGGTATACGATTACATCCAACAGGGAAAGTGGTTTTGGACGATACGATGTTCTGATGGAGCCGAAAAACTGTGGAAATGACGCCTATATTCTTGAGTTTAAAGTGTTTGATCCGGATGAGGAAAAAACTTTGGCGGATACTGTCAGGAAAGCACTGGAACAGATTGATGAGAAGAAATACGATACCTGGTTACTACAAAAAGAAATTCCCCGGGAACGAATCAAAAAATATGGATTTGCCTTTCAGGGAAAGAAGATACTGATCGGATAAATTTCCCCGGGGATTTTTTCATTCTCCCCGGGGAAGTTTTATCATATTGTTTTACGTTTCATCAACCGGAAGCATACCGCAAAGAAAATGATTCCATAGATGGTAGTGATCGGTGTGGCAAATCCCACCAGCATCAGAGAGGTATTGGGCAGTTTCGACATCAGAATCGACACAGGGATACGGATGCAGAATGCGGAGGTAATTCCCTGAAGCATGACCGGAATGCTGTTGCCGCAGCCGTTAAAGTATCCAATGCTGCTGAACAGGATGCAGGTCAGGATACATTCTGCAGAAAATCCTTTCAGATACAGTGCACTCTGTGCGATGACATCCGGATCACTGGTGAAGAAGGAAGACAATACACCTCCTCCGAAAAATCCGGCGATAAAGATGAAAATTCCAACGGTACAGCCGGTAATAATCGCAGTAAAATATCCTTTTTTTGCCCGTTCCGGTTTTCCGGCACCAATATTTTGTGCTACAAAAGCGGAAACTGTCTGCATAACAGAAGATGGAACCAGCATGATGAAAGAGACAATTTTCTGTGCAACACCGTATCCGGCAGACGGCATCAGACCCATATGATTGACGATGGTGTTGATGACAAGAAAAGAAATCTGAACCATGGCTTCCTGCAGGGCAATCGGCACACCGATATTCAGTATTTTCTTCAGTTCATTTCCGTAAATGCGGCACTGCTGCAGTGAAAATGATACGGGCAGGCTTTGCCGGCGGAGAACAAACAGGGAACAAATGACGGATACAAGCTGAGCCAGAACTGTTGCCAGAGCGGCTCCCGCAGCATCTAAGTGGAAAACAGCTACAAAGAGCAGATCTCCGATGATATTGACCACGCAGGCAATACCCACAAAAATGAAGGGAAGATTGGCATTACCTACACCTCGCAGGACACCGCTGATCACGTTGTAGGCGATAATGATCAGGATACCTCCGGAACAGATACGGACATAGGTGACGGCTTTATCGTAGGAGGCCTCCGGCACCTGAAGCAGTGACATCAGACTTCCGGCAAATATCTCCAGAAGAATGGTCATGATGATACCAATGACAGCGAACAGTACAATGGTAGTTCCCACAGCATCACCGGCCTCTTTCGGCTTTTTTTCCCCGATATGCTGACCGATGATAACGGTAGATCCCATAGCCAGGCTGGTGATAACAAATGTAACCATCTGCATAAATGTACTTCCTGTTCCCACCGCGGAAATACTGGAAGCATCTCCGAACTGTCCCACAACCATCAGGTCCACGGCACCATAGGCCGCCTGCAGGATCAGAGCCCCCAGAACCGGCAGTGCGAACCGGATCAGTGAGCCAAATACCGGACCATTCACAAATGAAAGTTCTTTTTTATTCCCCATTTTACTTTTCCTCCAATCCCGGCATCGTAAGCCGGAGCTTCTCAATAACTGCAATTACTTCCTGCGCCTGTTCATTACTTACGTCTTCCAGAGCATCCGACCAGGCAGTGTGAAAATTCAGCACGTGTTCATTGAAACATGCGAGACCACTTCCGGTTAGAGCCAGAAAAGTGACTCGTTTATCCCCCGGATCAGGATACTTTTTCACAAGTTCATAACGTTCAAGCTCCTGAATCAGCTTTGTGACACTTGGCATGGTAATATTCAGCCGTGTACTTACATCACTGACCCGGCACGTACCCTGCTGAGAAGAAACCTCCTGAATCACATCCAGAACATGAATATGACGGGGCTTCATACCATTTGGAAGCTTCGGCAGCGTCTCCACAATACGCTTAGCGGTAAAACAGGCATCCAGCAGATGCTTCAGATTAGTTCTGTCCATAACATCACCTCCTGAGGTTACTTTGGATAATTATTTGAAATAATTATATTTGATAATTACTAATAGTAAGTATATGGCGATAATTGATTTTTGTCAAGAGGTAAATACTACTATTTTGAATCTCAACTTGACTGTCCACAGTAGGCTAAAACTTCATTATATATGATACTGAGCCTATTCAAATGCACATGGGTAGGATAAAGATTAAAATAAAAGTTATTAGATCCTACCAAATAAAGGGAAACGTAAGCTGAGAATCCCCAAAATAAACTACTGAGCCTACTAAAATTATAAAAAGTAGGCTGCAAATCATAATATTAAATATTGAAGCTTACCAAAAAGGAAAAAAAGATAGGCCGAGATACTGAAAGATAATCAATGAAGCCTATCAAAAAGGAAAAAAGGTAGGAAGATAATGCGAAAACTAATCAATGAAGCCTATCAAAATGCCAAAATGGTAGGATGGAAACCCAAATTACAATCATTTGAGCCTACCAGGAATAATTCAACGCGGGATAGTGGTTGGATGAATTGTTGCGACGAAACAAATCAAGGGAATTTGTCACAGTTCTTTCAGTACTCCTTGTATTTTAAAACACAAAGTGTTACAATTTGTCACAGTTTATCTTGAAAGGAGATAAGACTTCCACCTCTATAGGTGGTGCGATAGGCGTACTTGATTAAAATTTGGAGGGATATAATGAGAACAGCCGTAGTAACGGACAGCAATAGTGGTATTACAAAAGAAGAAGCAGAAAAGATGGGGATTATTCTGATTCCCATGCCGGTAATTATTGATGGAGATACACATTTTGAGGGGCAGGATATGACTCAGGACGATTTTTATACCTGTCTGAAAGGTGGCAAAGATGTGACAACCTCTCAGCCTGCTCCCGGTATTGTGATGGATTTGTGGAATCAGGTGCTGGCATCCGGTTATGATGAACTGGTTCATATTCCCATGTCCAGTGGTCTGAGCAATTCCTGTGAAACGGCAATGGCATTGGCACAGGACTATGATGGAAAAGTATGTGTTGTGGATAATCATAGAATTTCGGTGACAATGAGAGAATCTGTGATGGATGCGGTATTTATGACAGGTAAAGGGAAATCCGCAAAAGAGATTAAGGAGAGCCTGGAAAAGGCGGCATATGATGCCAGTATCTATATAGCTGTAGATACATTGGAGTATTTGAAAAAAGGCGGAAGAATAACCGCTGCTGCGGCTGCTCTTGGATCCGTATTTCATGTGAAGCCGATTCTGACGATACAGGGAGACAAACTGGATGCATTTGCAAAAGTCAGAGGAATGAAAAAATGCAGACACAGGATGGCGGAGGCTTTGCAGGAAGATCTGGCTACCAGATTTCGTGACATTGACCGGCATCGTCTGATCATTGCAACAGCAGGTGCCGGTTTGACAGAAGAGGAAGCAGAAGCATGGAAAAATGAAATTGCTGAAGTATTTCCGGGGATGGAAGTTTACTATAATCCATTATCATTCTCTATTAGCACCCATGTGGGTCCGGGAGCAATAGGAGCAGGAATTTGTGTAAAGAACAGGGAAGATTAGTCTGCGAGGCTAAGCTTCCCTCTTTTGTATGAGGAGCGATTATGACAAAGAAAAATCAGGCAAACAAACTTGCACAGGAATGTATCGTAACTGCATTGATTCAGCTTGCCGAACAAAAACCATTTTCAACAATAACAGTCTCTGAACTGACGGAAAGAGCCGGAGTATCCAGAATGACGTATTATAGAAATTATGTATCCAAAGAAGATGTATTTCAAAAATACATGGATGAAATCATGGAAGAATACCGACAGGAGGCATATAAAATCAAAAAAGGGAAACATTATGGAGAATATGAAAATATCCTTCAATGTTTTCGCTACTTTGTAAAGTACAAGGATTTTATCCGGTGCATCATGAGTGCGGGAATGCAGAATATTCTTCTGGATGCATTGAGTGCGTATCTGTTGGAAACCTATTACTATGGAGAAAATCCATCGTCGGAAACGTATTATTTGATTTACGCCTATGAAGGTGCGCTGCTGAATGTATACAGGGCATGGCTGGAAAATGGGCAAAAGGAATCTGTGGAAGAGCTGGCGGGTATCTTAGCCCGGAGTGTAAAAAAATAGATTTTTAGTACAAAAACAGCACTTGACATATACCCCATGGGGGTATATGATAACAAGGAAAGGAGGATTTCATATGGAAGAAAAACGAGAATGCTGCAGTCACAAGACAAAGGAGCGTTCCGAGAAGGAATATAAAGATCTGATTCACCGTCTGAACAGAATTGAGGGACAGATCCGGGGAATCCGGGGGATGGTGGAGAAAAATGCTTACTGTACGGATATTCTTGTTCAGGTAGCTGCGGCAAATGCAGCTTTGAACAGTTTTAACAAGGTTCTCCTTGCTAATCATATAAAAACATGTGTGACCAGAGATATTCGTGAAGGTAAGGAAGAGACTGTGGACGAGCTGGTTGAGACATTACAGAAATTGATGAAATAGGAGGGCAGAATGAAACAATATACAGTAACCGGCATGAGCTGTGCAGCCTGCAGTGCCAGAGTGGAGAAGGCTGTCTCTAAGGTGGACGGGGTTACTTCCTGTTCAGTGAGTCTGTTGACGAATTCCATGGGAGTGGAAGGGACAGCGGCTGATGATGCCATTATCAAAGCAGTTGAAGAAGCTGGATACGGTGCCTTGCTGAAAGGGGCTAAGACAGGGCAGGTGCAAAAAGCAGGTACCGCAAACGAAGAGGAAATTCTGAAAGATCGGGAGACGCCTCTTTTGAAAAAACGTCTCCTGTCATCTCTGGGATTTTTGCTCGTACTCATGTATTTTTCCATGGGTCATATGATGTGGAACTGGCCGCTGCCCAGATTCTTTGAAAATAACCATGTGGCTATGGGGCTTTTGCAGCTGCTTCTGACCGTCATCATCATGGTAATCAATCAGAAATTTTTTATCAGCGGATTTAAAAGTCTGTGGCATCGTGCACCAAATATGGATACCCTGGTGGCATTGGGGTCTGCGGCGGCATTTATTTACAGCACGTATGCGCTGTTTGCTATGACCGATGCGCAGGTAAATGGTGACATGGATGCAGTCTTGGCTTATATGCATGAATTTTACTTTGAGTCAGCGGCTATGATTCTGACTTTAATTACCGTAGGAAAGATGTTGGAAGCCCATTCGAAAGGGAAAACGACAGATGCATTGAAGAGTTTGATGAAGCTGGCACCGAAAACTGCCACGATTATAAAAAATGGTGAGGAAATTCAAGTTTCCATCGATCAGGTTCAAAAGGATGATTTGTTTGTGGTCCGTCCGGGAGAAAATATCCCGGTAGACGGAATTGTAGTCGAAGGAACCAGTGCAGTCAATGAATCGGCGCTCACCGGTGAAAGTATCCCGGTTGATAAAGAAAAAGGGGATACGGTATCTGCTGCCACATTGAACCAGTCAGGATTCTTGAAATGTGAGGCATCGAGAGTCGGTGAAGATACTACCCTTTCCCAGATTATACAGATGGTCAGCGACGCAGCTGCCACAAAGGCTCCCATTGCCAAAGTGGCGGACCGGGTTTCCGGTGTATTTGTGCCGGCAGTGATAGCCATTGCCATTGTCACAACTCTTGTTTGGCTTCTGGCAGGGCCGAGTTTTGGATTTGCACTGGCAAGGGGAATTTCCGTTCTGGTCATCAGCTGTCCCTGTGCACTGGGTCTGGCTACGCCGGTTGCCATTATGGTAGGAAATGGTATGGGTGCTAAAAATGGTATCATGTTTAAAACTGCCGTGTCGCTGGAAGAAACCGGAAAAACGCAGATTGTGGCGCTGGACAAGACAGGCACTATTACAAGCGGCGAACCCCGGGTGACCGATGTGATACCGGCGGGGGGTATCAGCGAAGAAGAACTATTTACCTGTGCATTTACTCTGGAGCAGAAAAGCGAGCATCCGCTGGCACGTGCTATTATAGATTACGGGAAAGACAGAAAAATGATACCGGGAGAAGTTTCGGAGTTTGAAGTCTTGCCGGGTAATGGTCTTCTGGCAACGTATCAGGGCAGTAGTCTTGTCGGCGGCAATGACAAGTTCATCAGCGGCAAGGCAGAGATTCCTGTAAAAATCAGGCAGCAGTCAGAGAAATTATCTCAAGAGGGAAAGACACCATTATTTTTCGCAAGGGATGGAAAATTGCTGGGTGTGATTGCAGTGGCAGATGTGATCAAAGAAGACAGTCCGCAGGCAATTAAAGAACTGCAGAACATGGGTATCCATGTTGTCATACTGACCGGTGATAATGAACGGACGGCACAGGCAATCGGCAGACAGGCCGGCGTGGACGAAGTCATTGCCGGAGTACTTCCGGACGGAAAAGAAGCTGTCATCAGAAACCTGAAGAAAAAAGGAAAAGTTGCGATGGTGGGTGATGGAATCAACGATGCACCTGCACTTACCAGGGCCGATATGGGAATAGCTATTGGAGCCGGTACAGACATCGCCATTGATGCGGCGGATGTGGTTCTGATGAAGAGCCGTCTCAGTGACGTTCCAGCGGCAATTCGCCTGAGTAGAGCTACCCTGAAAAACATCCATGAGAACCTGTTCTGGGCATTTTTCTATAATGTGATTGGCATTCCGCTGGCAGCGGGCGTATGGATTCCGCTGACCGGATGGCAGATGAATCCCATGTTCGGAGCTGCCGCCATGAGCCTGTCCAGCTTCTGCGTCGTAACCAACGCATTGAGACTGAATCTTCTTCGCATCTATGATGCAAGTAAAGATAAAAAAATAAAAACAAAAAAGAAAGTTGAGGAAAAAAAGATGGAAAAAACCATGAAAATCGAAGGAATGATGTGCGGACACTGCGAGGCAAGAGTGAAAAAATATCTCGAGGCACTTCCACAGGTGGACGAAGCTGTTGTAAGCCACGAAGCAGGAACCGCAGTGGTAAAACTGAATGCAGAGATCGACAATGAAGTACTGAAAAAGACAGTAGAAGAACAGGACTATAAAGTGCTGGATATTCTATAAAAATTAGAAAGCAGAGAACATGAATGTTTGATTGAACAGTATCAAAAGTAATAGAGAGACAGCGGTGTAAAGTCGCTGTCTCTGTTGTTATACTTTTATTCCGTTTTCCAGTTCTGCTCTTTTCAAAAGAAGATGAGGGATGGAATTCTGGCAGATAAACAGAACATCCTGTATCAGAGCTTCTTTGTCAATCCGTTCTTTATTCTTAATCCATGCAATCATATTGCCCGCTAATGCTTCCGTATAGAAGGCAGCCAGAAGTTCCCGGAACTCACTGCTCACCGATATATGCAGCTGCCGCATCCCACTGTCAATCACCTGCTGCATGACACCGATAAAATCTGAATAGAAAAAACGTTTGATTTCCTCATGTCCCATAGAATCATAGGCACAATTAATGATGTGACAGTTGTTATCTACATAATCTGCCACAAAACGTATCGCTTCTTCCGCATCCACCAGCAAGTCTATTCTTTTAACCACTTCAATCGCTTCCTGCTCAAACATCCATTTCAACAAATCATAAATATCCGAGAAATGATAATAAAACGTATTCCTGTTAATATTACACTCACGGATCAGTTCACTGACCGTTACCTTTGAGAGCGGCTTCTTTTCCATGGCCTTCTTCAAAGCCTGTGCGAGATTTTTTTTCGTGCTAAAGAAATTTCTTCATTTTTCATATTTTGATCACCTCGTGGGATAGTGGCTGCTGAATAATTACTTAAAAGTATACAGTTGTCTAGTAAAAAAGGCAAGAATTTATTGGTCAAAGTAGGGTGATTTGTCTGATAAAGGATAACTGTATGGGAATTGTCTGTTTTATTTTCCGGTTCTGTTAAGTAAAGTGAAAGATATCAGTTTGGGATGAAAGGAGAAGTATAATGAGAAAATTTTACTCAAAGATTGTGAATCACCCCCATGTGATCATGCTCGTATTTTTTGCAATGGCCATAGCCGGAGCGATTCTTCAGAAATTCGTGGGTGTTAATTATGATATGAAAGATTATCTGCCGGAAGACAGCAAATCTACAGTCTCTCTTGATCTGATGGGCGAAGAATTTGATGGTGGAATTCCCAATGCCCGCGTCATGGTGAAAGATGTATCTGTGCCGGAAGCGCTGGAATACAAGGAAAAACTGAAAAACTGTGCGGGTGTGGATGAAGTCATGTGGCTGGATGATGCCATTAATATCTGTCAGCCACTGGATGTCGCCGACACGGAGACAGTGGAAGCATACTATAAAGACAATACAGCTTTGTATACAGTTACCATTGATGAAATAAAAAAGATAGAGGCAGTGGATGCTATCCGTGAAGTTATCGGTGATGACAATGCCATGACAGGTGATGCAGTCAATACTGCTGTGGCAACCACCAGTACCGTAAGTGAAATCAAGGTGATTGTTGCCTTTGCTATTTTGATAGTATTGCTGGTGTTGGTTTTGACCACTACCTCATGGGTGGAACCACTGATTGTGCTGTTGGGCTTAGGTGTAGCAATCATGATTAACAGCGGCAGCAATCTGATTTTTGGAGAGATTTCTTTCGTGACGAATGCGGCAGGACCGATTTTGCAGCTTGCCGTATCATTGGATTACTCTATTTTCCTGCTTCACAGGTATGAGGAATGCTTAAAAGAGAATCCAGACAGAAAAGAAGCCATGGTGGATGCACTCTGCAAGTCGACTTCTTCTATTGCTTCCAGCGGATTGACGACAGTGATTGGTTTCCTGGCACTTTTATTTATGCGTTTCGGAATTGGATCTGACCTGGGACGGGCACTGGCAAAAGGTGTGGCGATCAGTCTGATCTGTGTATTTATTTTTATGCCGGTTCTGATTTTAAAAACCTATTCTCTGATACAGAGAACGCACCACAGAAGATTATTGCCCCAGTTTAAGTCACTGGGGAAGGTGGTTCGCCGGGTGATGATTCCCATGGCTTGTGTCATCGGTGTTGCCATGGTGCCTGCTTATCTGGCATCCAATCATAACTCCTATTACTATGGTGCCTCTGAAATATTTGGTCTGGATACACAGACCGGTCAGGATGCACAGGCTATTGAGGATGTTTTTGGGGAGAGCAATACCTATGTGGTGATGGTGCCCAGAGGAAATGCCGATGCAGAAAGAAATCTGACGGATGCGCTAAATGAAATTCCTCAGGTTCAAAGTATCATATCTTACGTAAATACTGTGGGTGCAGAAATTCCCATGGAGTATCTGGATGAAGATATATTGTCCCAGCTGATTTCTGAAAACTACAGCCGTATGGTTCTGACGGTGGAAGTCCCTTATGAGGGAGAAAAGACATTTGCACTGGTAGAAAAAATCCGCGGACTTCTGGATGAGTATTATCCTGGTGAGGGATATCTTGCCGGCGAGGGTGTCAGCAGCTACGATTTGATGGATACCATTACCGCAGATACCATCAAAGTCAATCTGATTGCCATTGGTGCAGTTTTTCTTGTACTGCTGCTATCTATGAAGTCATTGATGCTTCCGGTGATTCTGGTAATATCCATAGAGACTGCAATCTGGATCAATACAGGTATTCCGTACTTCTTTGATTCCGGTATTTTTTATATCGCATATCTGATCATCAGTTCCATCCAGCTGGGAGCAACCGTAGATTATGCGATTCTACTTACAGACCGATATATGGAATTCAGGCAGACAATGACAAAAAAGGAAGCCATCGACCAGGTATTGCCGGCCATTATTATTTCACTGCTGACATCGGGTACAACTCTGGCAACAGTAGGAATTTTGCTGTCGAAGTTTTCGAGTCATGGAATCCTGTCACAGTTAGGACTATTCCTTGGAAGAGGAACGATTCTGTCCCTGGTGATCGTTGTTTTTGTACTGCCGGGACTATTATATATCTTTGATGGACTGATTAAGAGAACTACATATAAAGCAAATTTTTATGATCCTAGAAAGGGGAACAGTAATGAATAGTAAAAGAGTAATAGCAGTTATATTGGCAGGTACCATGATAATCTCTTCGGTGGTTCCGGCATTTGCCGCAGAGAACACCAGTGAAAAAGAAGAGGTTATTTATATCAATCTTGATTCCAAAGGAACAGTGAAAGATATTTATGCAGTAAATATTTTCGGAAAGGGTGATGTTGTCGACTATGGAGACTATGACTCTGTAGAAATGTTGAATGTAAATGCAGAAATTAATCAAAACGGTGATAAATTAACATTTTCAACAGATAAAGACAGAGTCTATTATCAGGGAAATATGAAGAGCAAGGAAATTCCCTGGAATATATCTGTCAGATATTTTCTGGATGGAAAAGAGTATTCTGCTGGAGAACTGGCGGGAAAAAGCGGAAATCTTGAAATCAGATTTAAGATAACCGAAAATAAATCTTTTAAAGGTGATTTCTTTGATCATTATGCGCTGCAGGCTTCCTTTACTTTGGATACGGAGAAATGCGATAATATTGTCGCTGATAATGCAACTCTTGCTAATGTGGGAAGTGATAAGCAGATTTCTTACACCATACTTCCGGGGAAAGGAATCGATGCAGTAGTTACAGCTGATGTCAAAGATTTTGAGATGAGCGCAATAGCAATCAACGGAATCCCTCTTTCTATGGATATCGAAGTGGAGGATGAAGAATTGCTGGACCAGGTGACAGAGTTACTGGATGCCATTGAAAAACTGGATGACGGCGCAGAAGAACTGAAAGATGGAGTATCTGAACTTCAGGATGGTGCACAGGGTGATCTGCAAAGTGGTGTTAAAGAACTGAAAGTCGGTGCCAGTCAGCTTCACAGCGGAGCCGGAGAATTGAAGCAGGGAGGCAGCAGCCTGAAGACGGGAACTTCTGATCTGCAGTCCGGAGCCGCTTCTCTTGACGGAGGGTTTCGTTCTCTGAATGCCGGAATCAGGGAGGTTCAGGCTGGTTTGAATCAGTTAAATGAAAAATCCTCGGAACTGACGCAGGGATCTGCACAGGTATATCGTGCACTGCAGGAAATCCAGAGTGCCCTGAACGGAGTTTCCGCCTCATCAGAAGAAATCAGTACTCTGACACAGGCATCCTCTCAGATCAAAGATGGAATTGAGGGTCTTGCTGCTGGAGCGTCAGAATTACAGAATAATACAAGTTTTGCGGCATACAAAGCAATTATGCAGGCAAATGGTCTGAATATTGATGAATTGCGAGCCGGAAATGAGCAGGGTGCCGCTCAGATGCAGTGTGCTATAGATAAAATCGATGCTATCCTGGGAACCTTACAGAGTATGCCAAATATTCCGGAAATATCCGGTGTGTCTCTGACTCCTGATGTGGTCTCTGGATTGATCAGCGAATTAACTGATCTCAGAAATCAGCTGGCAGCTGTCCAGAGTTTGTTTATCGGAAATAATGCCAATATTGACGGAATGGAAGCATATCTGGGTGAACTGAATAAAGGTATGGGAGAACTAGCTTCAGGAGCGGCACAGCTGCAGAACAGCTATCAGCAATTCCATGAGGGAATTATGAGCCTGGCAGACACCTTATCCGGCCTGCTTGTGAATGTGTCTCAACTGTCCGGAGCTATCAATACATTAACAGATGAGTATGGAAAACTGGATGCCGGCATTCAGGAATATACCAATGGCGTGGCTCAAATCATTGCAGGATATTCTCAGATCACCAAAGGTTCATCAGCACTTGTACAGGGAAGCGGAGAACTTGTGAAAGGAAGCAGCAGCTTATATAGTGGAACTGAGGAACTGTTAAATGGAATTGTTGCTTTCTACGATGCAACAGGATCTTTAAAAAATGGAACCGGAGAACTGGATGATGGTGTGGCAGAACTATTGGCCGGTATCGCACAGCTAAACGATGGAACCATTGAACTGAAAGATGGAACCGGTCAGCTGCGGGAAGAGACAGATGGTATGGATACAGAAATATCTGACAAGATAGACGATATGCTGGCAAGCTTTACAGGAGAAGATTTTGAAACAGTATCCTTCACATCAGAAAAAAATACAAACGTTGATTCGGTACAGTTTGTGATACAGACCGAAGCAGTGGAGAAAATAGAAATGGAAGAAGAGGAGGAGACAGAAGAAGAACCCAAAACATTTGTGGAAAAATTGAAAGAACTATTCCGATAAAATAATAGTTGCGTTTTCATATAATCTGTGTCTATAATTTAGTTCGTTGAAGAATGACAGAATTTCTACAGAAAAGAGGACATGATATATGAAGGCGAATTATCATACGCATTCAAGATGGTGCAGGCATGGTGTCGGTGAGATCGAGGACTATATAGAGGAAGCAATCCGGTGTGGTTTTCAGGAAATAGCGATGACAGAGCATGTGCCCCATAATCATACAGAGGATTCCTGGATTCCCTGGGAGCAGTTTCCTGAATATGACAGGGCTTTGAATTGTGCGGTTCAGGAGTATGAGGGGAGAATCCATGTGATCAAAGGGTTTGAGTGTGAGTATTATCCGGATGAGATGGATGATTATCGAAGGTTTCAGGAAATATATGGCTACGAGTTGCTGATTATGGGGCAGCATCGCTGCGGTAAGAATAAGGAAGTAGATATTTTTGCTCCAAAAGGAGCATATGAAATGCATGTATATGCGGATGATGTGTGCAGAGGTCTGGAAACAGGACTGTTTCGTTTCCTGGCACATCCGGATTGTGTACTGGAAGGTTATCCGAATCTGTGGGATAAAGAGTGTGAGTCTGTGATGAGACAGATTTTTCAGGCTTGTGAAGAACTGCATATTCCGGTGGAAATCAACGGAAATGGTATGCGGTACAATCGAAGATATCCCAGTGAACCAGCCTTTCTTTTATCAAAAGAGTATCAGCTGCAGTATATGATCAATTCTGATGCTCATGCACCGGAAAAATTATATGATGAAGGTGTAAGAAAAGCAGAAGAATTTGCAGATGAGCTGGGTTTAGAAATATTGCAGTCACTGAGTAAGTCTTGAAGGAGGAGTTGGGAATGAAAGCACAGACAAAAGGAATCTTGTGTATTATTTTTTCTGCTTTTTGTTTTGCCGTTATGAATGTATGTGTGCGTGCAGCAGGTGATCTGCCGTCTATTGAAAAGAGTTTTTTCAGAAATCTGGTGGCGGCAGTTGTGGCACTGGCAGCACTTTTGAAAAATAAGACTCCAATGCACTGTGGGGAGGGAAATCTGAAATATCTTCTTCTTCGCTCTGCGTTTGGTACAATCGGAATTCTATGCAATTTTTATGCGGTGGATCATCTGGTACTGTCAGATGCCTCCATGCTGAATAAAATGTCACCGTTTTTTGTGATCATCTTTTCATTTTTAATTTTGAAAGAGAAGTTAAATCTGGTACAGATCCTGGCGGTAGTCGGTGCCTTTGCCGGCAGTTTGCTGGTGATCAAACCGTCTTTTTCCAATATGAATCTGACTGCATCGATGATCGGTCTGCTGGGAGGTTTAGGTGCCGGTATTGCCTATACGATGGTTCGTATTCTGGGACAGCGAAAAGTTCAGGGCTCTTTTGTGGTATTTTTCTTTTCCACTTTTTCCTGTGCTGTGACACTTCCTTACCTGATTTTTGCTTTTGAGCCAATGTCTTTTGTACAGCTGCTTTGTCTGTTGGGTGCGGGAACAGCGGCAGCCGGCGGTCAGTTTGGAATCACAAAAGCCTATTACTATGCTCCGGCAAGGGAAATCTCTGTATACGACTACTCGCAGATTATTTTTGCAGCTATTTTAGGATTTGCCTTGTTTGGTCAGGTACCGGATCTGTACAGTGTGCTGGGGTATGTAATCATCTGTTCCATGGCTGTCATGATGTTTTTGTACAATCGTAAACATGCATAAGTAAAACATATTACCATTCACCTGCATATATTAAAAAGAATCATATATGCAGGTGAACTTATATGGAGAAATATATCGCACGATCACTGGAGCTACATTTGTTTTTTGGAAGAATCATGAAAGAACATGCGCTGTTTCTTCTGGCTTCTTTCCCCGATGTGGAGACTGGATTTAAAAAGAAGGCAGACTGGTACAGAGAACAGTTTGAGCATGTTCTGGATATGACGGTGCATCTTGCTGATGGAAGAGTGCGGGAAATGGTTCTGGATTCCGGGGAAGTGGTGACAGAATACACGGTAATGGCAGAGCGGCAGACACAGAGATTTACTGGTATTCCCATACAAACAGGTATAACCCGGCGGGAGCTTCAGTTGCAGCCCGGCTGTTCCATGCGATGGAATCAGAGAACAGCACAGCAGATCAGAAATCTGAATCAAAAGGTACTGTGCCTGTTGGACGGCTTGATTGTCTTTAAAGAAAGGATTTTGCACGAGGTAGTCTCCTGTAATCTTTATACAGTTAATTATCCGCTGCTCATTGAACATATTCTGAGAGAAGCCAGATGGTATCGGGATCGGCTGCTGGACATTGAAAGTGGATGTCAGATAAGAAATACTGAAAATTCCATAGAAGTTTTCTGGAATCAGATTATGATGGAACATGCGGAATTCATCCGTGGACTGCTGGATCCCATAGAATGTGAATTGATTCAGACAGCTGATGATTTTGTCGGAGAGTACTGTGAATTATTGGAAATGGCGAGAAAACAGGATTGCAGAATGAGGGAAGAACTGAACAAAAAAACATTGGAAACCACCGAGAGGTATCAGAATTTTAAAACAGCCGGTACACGTGGAATCACAGGCTGCCAGATACGTTCAGTGATACTGCCGCTGCTGGCTGATCATGTACTGAGAGAAGCAAATCATTACCTTCGGCTGTTGAAAATGGTTACTGATTAATCTTTGTGGAGAGTGCTTCTTTGAAAAAATGCAATAAAAGAGCACCCTGTCCCTCAAGGGGCATGGCGCTAAAGTGATCTGCTCCGCTGTAAGATTACAAGCGTAACTTATGCATTTTCTCGCAATAATATTGAACATTTTCAAATTTTGCATCTGGTGCAATACGGTGATCAGGACAGGGAATATAACCACCGAGTTCAATGAGTGTTTTAAACGTTCGATTTCTTCATCAATTGCCTTGTAATCTTTGGCAAAGACGGTTTTATTCATACCTCCTACATCACGCAGCTCTTTTACCGATGGTGTCAATGATTGGAAAACATTCGCATCTACACGGTCGGCATGCCATTGAAGTCTGGGAAGGTAAAGTTCCTCCCAGGATTTTCGATCTGTCAAGGTGGTGCCTATTTCTGCGGGAATAGAAACAATTCCCGGCTTTTCCAGAACAAGAAGTCCTTGTTCATCCCGAATAACACGGCTGCCGTCCGTTTTTTCCTCTATCAGTTCTCTTTCAAAAGCCGGAAGCAAGTTTTAAATTAAAGGTGGGGGTAACTCCTTTGCAATTCCGAAAACAAAATCAGATTGGGCATTAATTAAAATGTGTTCAATATATAATATACAGCGAAGATGTACAAAAGTCGGAATTTCTGCTATAATTCAAGAAATAGTGTTATAAAAATTGTTTAGAGGTGAAAACAAATGGATACAAAAGAAATGATACAGTATGCCGTTGACGAAGGTTTCGCGGAAGCGAAAGTGGTTGATACAGATACAATTGTTTTTGATCCGGCCTTTCGTCCATTTTGTGAGGAGAATCTTTGCGGACAGTACAATGCCAATTACACATGCCCACCGATCTGCGGTACACCGGAAGAGATGAAACAAAGGATTCTGGCTCACAGACACGCACTTGTACTTCAGACCCTGTGGGAGATATCTGACTATACAGACAAAGAAGCAATTAAAAAAGCAAAAGGTGGTCACAACAAAGCAGCACTGCGGCTGATGAAACGCCTGCGGGAAAATGGAGAAGATGGCTTCCTTGTAGGCGCCAGCGGCTGCTCGCTGTGTACCCCCTGCGCCATCACGAAAGGAGAACCCTGCCGTTTCCCGGATAATAAATATTCTTGTATGTCCGCCTATTGCATATTCGTCAGAAAACTGGCAGAAGAGTGCGGAATGGAATACAACTGCGGTGAAGGACTGCTGGCATTTTTCGGAATGTACGTATTCGGATGATTTCTCCATGTATTTTGTTTCGTTTGGAATATAACAGGAGATTCTCCATCCCTCCCCAAACGAATTACAAAATGCATCCTCACCGGTTTTTGTTCCTCCATGACCGCGGAGAAATGCCATATACCGTTTTAAATGCCCGTGAAAAGTGCAGAGGATTGGGATATCCCACAGCATTACCAATGTCGCTGACAGGCATATTAGTCAGTTTAAGAAGTTCCGTAGCCTTGATCATGCGATAATTCATAAGGAATTCCTGTGGGGATTTGCCCACTTCTTCCTTAAATATCTTACCAAAATATGTACGGTTCAAACCACAGACAGCGGCGATTTCTTCTATGGATATATCATTTTGAAAATTAGATTCAATATAAGTGAGAGCTTCTTTCATATAGAAATCACGAAGCTTACTTCTCTTGGATGTCTGTATCGGTGTTACGGAACGTGTCATATAGTCCAGAAACAGATACAGATGTCCGATCAGATGAAAAGGTGGTTCATCCTTATGGTGTACCAGATAAAGCAGTTCCTGTGCCATACTTTCACGCAGGTCTTTGGAATGAGCACGGTAGACGGGAGTATCTTTCGTCAGACCAGCCAGTTCCAGCAATTCTTTTACTCTCAGCCCGTCAAATTCCACCCACGCATATTCCCAGGGAAAATCCTCGGAAGCCATATAAGTACTGATCTGGTCAGGGAAAAGCATAAATCCCTGGCCGCTTTTTATCTGATAAGTCTGAGTGATTCCTTTGGAGTCATGTGCCATCAATTTGCCTGTGCCTGATATGACATAGTGAAAAAGATAATGATTGCGTGCAGCCGGACCGAAAGAATGGGATGGTGCACAATGTTCCCAGCCAAACTGATACAGACCCAGATCAACAAAATTTTCCCTTGGAAAAACAGAAAAAATAAATTCATGCATAAGTTTCTCTCCCGACTTTTACCACCAAAATCTATGAAGATTATAACATCAAATATATCATAATGCCACTTGATTTGCATTATAATACAAAAAAATGGAAATTGGGTATAAAACCCCTTTCTTTCCGGTATTCATTGGACGCATTAGGGTATGTTATAGTAAGAACAGCAAAAAGAAGCTGCAAAAAGATCAAAAATGTGAAGGAGGAAGTATCATGAAACGACACGTAAGAATTGTTGGAGGATGTCTGGGTGCTGTCCTGGCAGTGCCGGTTTTGTTGTCCGGGTGCGGTGCACAGGATACTGTGGACGGGAAAACAAAAGTGGAAATTGTGCAGTATAAACCGGAGGCAGTCAAGGCTTTTGAAGCACTGGAAGCAAAGTTCAATGAGACCCATGATGACATTGAACTGGTGATTGATTCACCAAATGATGCCATGACCATTTTGAAGACAAGATTTATCAGGGAAGACTATCCGGATATTATAGGAATTGGCGGTGACATCAATTATTCTAATTTTCTGGATTCTGATATGCTGATGGATATCTCGGATTATGAAGGACTGAGTGAAATTAAAGAATCCTATCTAAAAACAGACAAGGAACTGGAATTTGTTCCTATGGAAGGTATTTATGCAGTTCCTTATATGGCCAATGCTGCAGGTATCCTGTACAACAAAGATATTTTTGATGAGCATGGTTGGACAATTCCGGAGACTTTGGATGAATTCTATGCTTTGTGTGATGATATTCAGTCAGAAGAAATACAGCCGCTGTATTTTGGATTAAAGGATACCTGGACATGCCTCGCACCATGGAATGCAATCTGTGTTGACCTGGCAGATTCAGATATCTGTTCGCAGGTCAATGCAGGAACAGCCAAATTCGCAGATGCCTATCGTCCGGTAGCTGAAGTGACAAAATCTCTGCTGCAGTATGCACAGCCGGATCCTTTTGCGTACAGCTACAATGATGCCTGTACGGCATTTGCGAGAGGGGAGTCAGCTATGTATGTGATCGGAAGTTATGCGGTTCCGCAGATCAAATCGGTAAATCCGGACATTAACATTGATTCTTTTGTATTTCCGGCCAGCAACAATCCGGAAGACAACCTTCTGAACTCAGGAAATGACCTCCAATGGTCTGTAATGGCAGGTAAAGAGGACAAAAAAGAAGCCATCTATGAAGTACTGGATTTTCTTTATGAGGATGAAAATATTCAGACTTATCTGGATGATCAGAGTGCAGTCCCCTGTAAAAATGGTGACTTTGAACTGCCGTCTATGCTGGATGGTATGAAAGAGTATATTGAAAATGACCGTATGGCGGATTATCAGGATCATCATTATCCGTCGGAAATGGCTGTTGATGCCATGATTCAGACGTATCTGATGAATGACAGTGAAACAGCTCTGGATGATTTCCTGCAGAGATTCGATACGGAATGGGTTCGGTATAACAGAGACCTGATTGCCAAAGTACAAAAATATTATGAAGAACATCCGGAAACACTTACGGAAGGAGGAAATGAATAATGAAAAGTTCCAAAGGAGTACAGGACAGAAAAAGAACCTTTATGTTGATCACAATTCCGGTGTTGGCACTGTTTTTCTGCTTCAATACCCTGCCGCTGATCAAAGGTTTTATTTACAGTTTTACGAATTTCAAGGGATATGGTTCCTATGAATGGGTGGGATTCCGTAATTATATAGATCTGTTTTCGGACAGCCGCGTGGGAAAATCTTATCTGTTTACCTTCAAATATGCCATTGTGGGTACTATTCTCACCAATGTTATCAGCTTGATTCTTGCACTGGGTCTTAACAGTAAAATCAAAGGGAAAAGCGCACTTCGCGGAATTTACTTTATCCCCAACGTTCTGGGTGGTCTGGTAATCGGTTATATTTTCAGCTTTATTTTCACCTATGTACTTCCGACTATCGGACAGGCAGCCGGAATCAATTTCCTGAGCAGCAGTATGCTTTCCAGCACAGGAAAAGCCTGGTTTGCCATTGTAATCGTAGGATGCTGGCAGGCGATTGCAATGAATACCATTATTTACATTTCCGGTCTGCAGACTGTTCCGGAAGATGTTTACGAAGCAGGTTCCATTGATGGGGCCACCAAATGGAAAAAATTCCGTCATCTTACGCTGCCGCTGATTATTCCATTTTTCTCCATCAACATGGTTCTCAGTATGAAGAACTTTTTGATGGTATTCGATCAGATTATGGCATTGACCAAAGGCGGTCCTTCTCAGAGTACAGAGTCTATTTCATTCCTGATCTACAATAACGGTATGAGCGGCGGACAGTTTGGTTTTCAGAGTGCCAACGCATTCCTGTTTTTCGTTATGATCGTAGGAATTTCAGTATTCCAGATGACAGTAATGGGTAAGAAGGAGGAACAGTTATAATGAAGAAATCTGTTAGTAATTATGGTGAAACGATCAAATATAAAGCAAAAGTTAACTGGCCGGTAACGATTCTTCTGATTATTGGCTGCTTTACAATATTCTTCCCGCTGTATATGGCTGTAATCATTGCCTTTAAACAGCCCTCAGAGATGACAAATGATATTGCAGGTGCCCTGTCATTCCCGGCACACTGGAGCTTCTCCAACTTTGCAGAAGCTATGCGCGTGACAGACTTCTGGCATTCCCTTGGAAACAGCTTGCTGATTACCATTATCACAGTCGTTCTGGCAATCCTGATTCACGGTCTGGCCGGTTATGCCATCGGTCGCAGCATGAAAAACAGTAAATTCTATAATGTGGCTTATCTGTATATTGTCAGCGGTATGTTCGTACCATTTGCAATTTTGATGATGCCTCTGGTAAAACAGACTGCACAGATGGGAATTGCCAATCGCATTGGCGTTATCGTACTGTATACGGTCTTTTATATGCCAATCAACCTGATGTTATACAAAGGTTACCTGACCAACATTCCCATCGCGTTGGAAGAAGCTGCCCGTGTTGATGGAACAAGTACCTGGATGACCTACTGGAAAGTAGTATTCCCGATTATGAAACCCATGCATGCCACAGTAGCCGTACTGACTGCCATGAGTACCTGGAACGATGTCATGACACCACTGGTCATCATGTCAGGAACCGGAAAAAACACATTGCCGCTGGCACAGCTGAATTTCCAGACCCAGTTCGGAACTAACTACAACTTGGCATTTGCCTCCTACTTACTCGCCTTGATCCCGATACTGATATTCTACATCATCTGCCAGAAACAGATTATTGATGGAGTGGTTGCTGGAGCTGTAAAATAAAAATAGATTGTTTGTTTGAAAAGGGACGGAAAATTTTCCGTCCCTTTCTCAAACGAATTACAAAAAATAGTAGCATTTTGCAGAACTCTCGGTTATAATCTATGTTGAATGAATTTAATTGAATCTATATACACAGGGAGAAAGCTATGAGTAAGAGAAATGATGTGCATAAAGTATTGATTATCGGTTCTGGTCCGATTATTATTGGTCAGGCCTGTGAGTTTGACTATTCAGGAACTCAGGCGTGTAAAGCTCTGCGTCAGCTGGGATATGAAATTGTTCTGGTGAATTCAAATCCGGCGACAATCATGACAGACCCGGGAATTGCTGATGTAACCTATATAGAGCCTTTGAATGTGGAACGTCTGGAACAGATTATCGCAAAAGAGCGTCCCGATGCGATTCTTCCCAACCTGGGAGGACAGTCAGGACTGAATCTCTGTTCTGAGCTGGCAGAAGAAGGTATTCTGGATAAATATAATGTAAAAGTAATTGGTGTTCAGGTAGATGCCATTGAGCGTGGCGAGGACCGTATTGAGTTTAAGAATACCATGAACCGCCTGGGCATTGAGATGGCAAGAAGTGAGGTGGCTTACAGTGTGGATGAAGCGCTTGCCATTGCGGACAAACTGGGTTACCCGGTTGTTCTGCGTCCGGCTTACACCATGGGTGGCGCAGGCGGAGGCCTGGTCTATAACGTAGAAGAACTGAAGACTGTATGTGCCAGAGGTCTGCAGGCCAGTCTGGTGGGACAGGTTCTGGTAGAGGAATCCATTCTGGGATGGGAAGAACTGGAACTGGAAGTTGTCCGTGATTCCAAGAACAATATGATTACGGTCTGCTTCATTGAAAATATTGACCCGCTGGGTGTTCACACCGGCGACTCCTTCTGTTCCGCTCCGATGCTGACCATTTCCGAGGATGTTCAGAAAGAATTACAGCGTCAGGCATATAAGATTGTAGAAGAAGTACAGGTTATCGGTGGAACCAATGTACAGTTTGCCCATGATCCGGTCAGCGGCAGAATTATTGTCATTGAGATTAATCCGAGAACTTCCCGTTCTTCTGCATTGGCAAGTAAGGCTACCGGTTTCCCGATCGCCCTTGTATCTGCTATGCTGGCATCCGGGCTGAATCTGGATGAGATTCCGTGCGGCAAGAACGGAACACTGGACAAATACGTTCCGGATGGTGATTACGTGGTAATCAAGTTTGCGCGCTGGGCATTTGAAAAGTTCAAAGGTGTGGAAGATAAGCTGGGTACTCAGATGCGCGCCGTTGGTGAGGTTATGAGTATCGGAAAGACTTACAAAGAAGCTTTCCAGAAAGCAATCAGAAGCCTGGAGATTGGCCAGTATGGTCTGGGATTTGCAAAAGATTTCCATGAAAAATCAAAAGAACAGCTGCTGAAGCTTCTGGTGGTTCCTACCAGCCAGAGACAGTTCATTATGTACGAAGCATTGAGAAAAGGTGCAACCGTTGATGAATTGTTTGAACTTACTAAGATCAAACATTATTTCATTGAACAGATGAAAGAACTGGTGGAGGAAGAGGAAGAACTTCTGAAAAACAAAGGTCAGGTTCCTGTACCGGAAGTATTGAAACAGGCAAAACTGGATGGATTTTCAGACAAATACCTGAGTCAGATTCTGGAAGTTCCAGAAGAAGATATCCGCAATGCACGAATCAGTCAAGGCGTGGAAGAGGCCTGGGAAGGTGTTCATGTAAGCGGAACGAAAGACAGCGCTTATTATTACTCCACCTACCATGTGAAAGACGAGAGTCCGGTAAGTGATAATAAAAACAAAATTATGATTCTGGGTGGCGGACCAAACCGTATCGGTCAGGGTATCGAATTTGACTATTGCTGTGTACATGCAGCACTGGCACTGAAAAAAGCCGGATTTGAGACGATTATTGTCAACTGTAATCCGGAAACAGTATCTACCGACTACGATACCTCCGATAAACTGTATTTTGAGCCGCTGACTCTGGAAGACGTTCTTTCTATTTATAAGAAAGAACAGCCGCTGGGTGTGATTGCTCAGTTCGGTGGACAGACACCGCTGAATCTGTCCGCAGATCTGGAAAAATACGGCGTTAAGATTCTGGGAACTTCCCCTGCTGTCATTGATATG
This sequence comes from Oliverpabstia sp., assembly GCA_051879295.1. Taxonomy (GTDB): domain Bacteria; phylum Bacillota; class Clostridia; order Lachnospirales; family Lachnospiraceae; genus Oliverpabstia. The sequence goes on from JBJELT010000005.1 coordinate 54,577, forward strand.
GCAGAAGACCGTGATCTGTTCCGTGCCATGATGGATAAACTGGAAATCCCGATGCCGGAAGCTGGTATGGCTGTCAATGTGGATGAGGCTCTTGCAATTGCTGAGAAGATTGGATATCCGGTAATGGTTCGTCCTTCTTACGTTCTCGGCGGACGTGGTATGGAAGTTGTGTACAATCCGGAAAACCTGAAGATTTATATGGAAGCGGCAGAAGGTGTTACTCCTGACCGTCCGATTCTGATTGACCGTTTCCTGCGTCATGCCATGGAGTGTGAGGCAGATGCGATCAGCGATGGTGAGCATGCATATGTTCCTGCTGTTATGGAACACATTGAGTTGGCTGGTGTACATTCCGGAGACTCCGCATGTATCATTCCATCCAAAAATATTTCAGAGGATAATCTGAATACGATCAAAGAATACACCAAAAAAATCGCGGAAGAAATGCATGTGCGTGGGCTGATGAATATGCAGTATGCCATCGAAGATGGGAAAGTATATGTACTGGAGGCCAATCCGAGAGCTTCCAGAACTGTGCCGCTGGTATCGAAAGTCTGCAACATTTCCATGGTACCGCTGGCTACAGAGATTATTACATCTGAATTTACAGGAAAAGAATCTCCGCTGAAAGGTCTGAAAGAGAAGAAAATTCCGCATTATGGTGTGAAAGAAGCGGTATTTCCGTTCAATATGTTCCCGGAAGTTGACCCGCTGCTGGGACCGGAGATGCGTTCTACCGGAGAGGTACTTGGTCTGGCAGATACTGTCGGAGAAGCTTACTTTAAAGCCCAGGAAGGGACCAAGAGCAAACTGCCGCTGTCTGGTACCGTGCTGATTAGTGTCAGTGACAGAGATAAAGTGGATCTGATTGATGTGGCAAAACGTTTCCGTGATGCCGGATTTAAGATTATTGCCACAGGTCATACAAAAGAAATGATCGAATCTGCTGGTATTGAGGCTGAGAGAATCTGTAAAATGTCAGAGGGTCGTCCGAATATTTACGATATCATCACCAACGGAAAAGTTGATCTTGTTGTCAATACTCCAAAAGGTGATGAATCGGGCCCGGATGACAGCTATGTAAGAAAAGCATGCATCAAGAGCCGTGTGCCATATATTACCACCATGGCAGCAGCTCTTGCCAGTGCTGATGGAATCCTGACCGTTCAGGGACAGGAGAAAAAAGATGTAGTTTCCCTGCAGGAACTGCACAGCCGGATTCAGTAAACATTTTAATCGAAATTACCCCGGGGAGTTTTACAATATCCCCGGGGTAATTTTAAAGTCAATTATAACAAAAAGAAAGGGGTTATGATTATGAAAAAATGGATGATGGTACTTATAATGGCAGCAGGTTTGCTGCTTTTGTATGGTTGCGGTAAAAAAGAAGAGTCTGGAGATAATGAAGGAAATAATGAGGACTTGCTGTCCGGCCTTCATCACGCAGAAATCAATGTAAAGGATTATGGAACAATCAAGGTGGAACTGGATGCGGACACAGCGCCTATTACGGTAACAAATTTTGTGAATCTGGCAGAGGACGGGTTTTACGATGGTCTTACGTTTCACCGGATCATCAGCGGATTTATGATTCAGGGCGGTGATCCCAATGGAAATGGTACCGGTGGTTCTGATCACACCATCAAAGGTGAGTTTTCCTCAAATGGAGTGGAAAATGTCATCAAACATGAGCGCGGTGTGATTTCCATGGCCCGTTCAAAAATGCCGGACAGTGCCAGCTCTCAGTTCTTCATCATGCATCAGGATGCCGCTCACCTGGATGGAGAGTATGCGGCCTTTGGTCATGTGACCGAGGGAATAGAGATTGTGGATGCGATCTGTGAGGATACTCTTGTACAGGACAACAACGGAACAGTAGCGTCAGACGACCAGCCGGTGATTGAAAGTATAAAGGTGGTGGACTAGATGATGGATGTAAGAGAATTTCAGGAAAAACTGGAACAGGTGATGAACCTGGCCATGAGTCATGATAAGAATCTGACAAATGAAGAAATCCTGAACATTTTTGGCTTGAATCAGCTTTCCACAGCACAGCTGCAGAGTTTATATGAATATCTTAAGGTGCAGGGAATCCGGATTCAGGGAGCTGATCTGAATACCATTGATTTTTCGGAATCCAAATCTGTGCCAGATGAGGACAATTATTCAGACAAAGGCGAGGAAGAAAAAGAGGAGCAGATTCCTCTGGAGCCAGACGATGCCAGGTGCGTGGATGAATATGGGGAATATTTGAAAACACTTCCTGCGGAGAAACAGGGGGAAAGAAATCAATTGTTGGCTTCCTATGGGTGTGGAGACTCATCTGTACTTGAGAGGCTGACTCAGCTGTACCTGCCGGACATTTTAGCCTATGCCCGGAGAATTTACCGGAATGATATTTTTATCGGTGATCTAATTCAGGAGGGGAATCTGGGAATCCTGACCGTATTTCCGGAGGATATTCCGGAAACGGACGGAGACATTTGGATGAAAACGCAGATTTACTCTCATATGAATCAGTGGCTGGAAGAACAGACAGAGCAGAAAATTCATGATAATTACATGGTGGAAAAAGTAAGGAAACTGGAGGCAGCCATCCGGGAAATTTCCGATGACGATAATCAGAAGTTCAGTATCGAAGAATTATCCGCATATCTGGATATGGATGAAGATGAGATTCGAGCTGTTTTGAATCTTACCGGTGAAGGGACGGAGGATGAACAGGAAGGGACAGTATCATGAAAGGAAAACGAAGGGGAAATAAAAAAAGGGGAAAATTAGTCCTGGCATTCGGTATGGTTGTGCTGATTGCAGTCCTTGGAACAGCACTTTTTCTGATTTTGCAGAAAAATAAGAAAGTGGCTCCAGAGCAGTTGCTGGCTGATTACACAGAAAAAATTATACAAGGTGATTACGACGGAATGTATGACATGATTTCTCTGGAAAGTCAGGAGAGAATCGTACGGGAAGATTTTGTGGAAAGAAATCAAAAAATTTATGAAGGAATTGAGGCCTCTGATATTTCTCTGGAACAAAAAGAATCTGAGAAGCAGAAAAATGGAAATGTGGTGATTCCTTATACTTTTTCTATGAAGACACTGGCTGGTCCTGTTTCTTTCAGCTGGAAGGCTGTCTTTGTGGAGGAGGAAGAGCGGTATGCGCTGAACTGGACCCACACCATGATATTTCCGGATTTGGGAGAAAAAGACAAAGTCAGTATAAAAAAAGAAACCGCGAAACGCGGAAATATCTATGACCGCAATGGCCTTATGCTGGCGGGGGAAGGCACGGCATCATCCGTGGGACTTGTTCCAGGCAGAATGCAGGAGGATCCTTCGCAAGATCTGGAGCAGATGGCTGAACTTCTGGGTATGACAGCTGAAAATATACAAAAGAAGCTGGACGCTTCCTGGGTAAAAGATGACTCTTTCGTACCGATTAAAACCCTGGAAAAAGTAAATGAAATGGCCATCAATCAGGGAAATGCCACGGAAAACGAACAACAGCTGGCAGCTCTTCATGAGCAGCTGCTGCAGATAGACGGAGTTATGATCACGGACACTCAGGTGAGAGAGTATCCGCTGAAGGAAGCTGCTTCTCATCTGATCGGTTATGTACAGTCCATCACAGCAGAAGAACTGGAAGAACATGCCGGTGAAGGTTATTCTTCCACCAGTGTAATCGGAAAAGCCGGTCTGGAAAAACTGTATGAGGAACAATTAAGAGGAACCACCGGCTGGAGAATTTCCATATTAAATGAGAGTGGTGAAGAAAAAGAAATTATTGCATCACAGCCCTGCATAGACGGTGAGGACATTTTCCTGACCATTGATGCTAACCTTCAGAGAAAAATATATCAGGAATTCGGGGAAGATAAGAGTACTTCAGTGGCGATGAATCCAAAAACTGGTGAGGTGCTGGCGTTGCTTTCCATGCCCGGATATGACAATAACCTCTTCATCCGTGGTATGTCTCAGGCAGAGTGGGATGCGCTGAGCAATGACAAAAACCTGCCCATGCAGAATCGTTTTAAAGCGGTATGGTGTCCCGGATCTTCCATGAAACCCATCACGGCTGCCATCGGATTGAATACAGGCACCCTGACAGATACAGAAGAACTGGGAGAGAGCAGTCTTAGCTGGCAGAAAGATGAGAGCTGGGGAGATTACATGGTGACAACTATCCACGAGGCCCCAAGCCCTGTGATGGAAGATGCCATTGTATACTCCGACAATGTGTATTTTGCCAAAGCGGCCCTGCAGATAGGTGGAGATAACTTTACTGAACAACTGAAAAAAATAGGATTCGGGGAAGAACTTACCTTTGATTTCGGCCTGTCAGCTTCTCAGTACAGCAACAGCGATGGATTTGACAGCGAAATACAGTTGGCTGATTCTGGCTACGGGCAGGGACAGATGCTGGTAAATCCTGTTCATCTTGTATCTATTTATTCTGCCTTTTATAATGACGGTAATATGATAGCACCGTATTTGCTGCGTGATGCGGAAGACCATCCTACCTGGTGGAAAGAAAATGTATTTACTCCAGAAACCGCTCAGAAAATTGAGCAGATGCTGATACAGGTTGTGGAGAATCCTAACGGTACCGGACACGACGCGAAAATCGAGGGACTCACTCTTGCAGGAAAAACCGGTACGGCTGAACTGAAAACATCGAAAGACGACACCGAAGGAACCGAGTTGGGCTGGTTCTGCGTCTATACGGTTGACGCAGAGAATCCAATCCTGATGGTAACCATGGTAGAAGACGTAAAACAGCGCGGCGGAAGCGGATATGTGGTTGATAAAACACGGAACGTGTTATTGAATTGAAAAATGCCCCGGGGATTTTTACATTATCCCCGGGGCGATTTGTTATTCTGAATCTTCCTCTTTTTTAGCTTTTTTAGAAAAATGTATTCTTCTTTCCGTCTTTGCCTCACCATTTTTTCGTTTGGCTGCAATCTTTCTGATCAGGATTACAATAATCACAATAACCAACGCCCAGAGGAGCAATATCGGAAGATTAGATGCCACAAATATGAACAATTCCACAAAGAATTCTTTTATGGATGTCAGGCTGGCTGTAAATCCGCTCCGGATCCGGCTTCCCACCGATGTGGATGTTTCTGTTACCTGCTTCACTTCGTTGATATTGATATTCACTGTGCTGTAGGATATCAGATTATCATAGGTACGAATCTGTGATTCATAGCTGTTAATCTCATAACGCAGATTAGACAGCTTGGATTCCAGCGCCAGAATCTGATCCAGATCCGTAGCTTTTTCCAGTAGTTCCATCACGCGTTCATATTCCACTTTCAGCGAATCTCTGTATGCAGTTTTATCCACATAATCCAGCGTTACATCTTCAACATTCTCAGATTTGTTGGTAAGAGTACCCAGGTTTCCTGCTGTCTCCACAAATTCATCCAGTTTATCAGCCGGAATTCTTGCGGTAATTGAATAATAGCGAAGACGATATCCTCCCTGAGGAGCACTGAAATCTGAATACTCCACATAACCTCCGTAAGAGGCAATAGACTGTTCCAGATTTTCTTTCATAGAATCAAATTCCTCTGTCTCGAAAGACAGATATACATTCTTAATCAGTTTTCGATTTGACAAATCATTTTCCGTCAAAGCATTCTCTGTACTTCCTGCTCCTTCTTCCAAACCTGCAGCCGCTGTATATTCAGCAACTTCTTTCGAATCTTCTTCTGTCATGTCCCATCCATAATCCGCAGCAGCATACTCTGCCGATGCTGAACTGGATTTATCACTTCCTCCACATCCAGGCAGCAGACATATTCCCGCAAGGAATGCTATTAGAGATTTGCAGTATTTACCCTTTCTTTTTTTCTTCTTCATAGTTTTTCCCTCCTTAAATAAAAATTTGAAATTTTTCAAATTTTTTCAAAAAAACACTTGCATTTTCCTGAAAGGTGTAGTATTATAATCAAGCAAGGTTCGTTGGTCAAGCGGTTAAGACGCCGCCCTCTCACGGCGGAAACAGGGGTTCGATTCCCCTACGAACTGTCAGGAAATCTTCAGGAGACTGGAGATTTCTTTTTTTGTTTCTATATCAAGTGTATAAAATATTTCAGATATTTGCAAGCGTATTTTGAATGTTTAGAAAATTGTAAAAAATATGTTCGGACTTAGGCATCTCACCAGATTAAAGGTTACAGTTCAGCTAGCCACTATCCCATATCGTACCGTTCCTGGTAGGTTCAGATGTTTGTTATGTGGGCTTCCGTCCTGCCTTTTTTCTTTTGGTAGGCTTCATTGATTAGTTTTCGGATTTTTATCCTACCTTTTTACGCTTTCGATAGGCTCTAATGGTTGCTGTGATGATTTCCAGCCTATCTTTTTTGGATTTTTATAGGCTATATTATTTGTTTCTGTTATTTGTAGCCTACATTTTAACCAATTTTAGTAGGCTCAGTAAGTTATTCCTGGGATTCTCAGCCTACGTTTCTCCCTATTTGGTAGGATGAAAATGTGAAAACCAGGAATTGAAGCCTACCAAAAGACAAAAAAGGTAGGATGGAAACCAAAATAACAATTGTTTGCGCCTACCATGAATAATTCGTCACAGAATAATTGCTATCTGAACTGTAACGATCAAAGGGTGACCACAACAAACCTTGCATTTTTCTATTTTGTATGGTACACTATAGACCGTTGTAAAGCCCACAAAAATAAGGTCTATAGGGCTTTCCCGGCGGTCACCGCCGTAAAATGTGCCGAGTGTTCGAGACCTTCCACTCGTAAAACAAAACTAAAGGAGAATTGAATCATGAAAAAAAACAAATCAGTCAATGTGCTGTTTCTGGCACAGGCGGCTATGATTGCTGCCATCTATGTAGTCTTAACCCTTGTCTTTGCACCATTCAGCTATGGAGAAGTTCAGGTTCGAATTTCTGAAGCATTGACGATTCTTCCGGTATTTACGCCGGCTGCGGTTCCCGGTTTATTTGTGGGATGCATCATCAGCAATATCCTCGGCGGCTGCATCGTTCTGGATATTATATTTGGAAGTATCGCAACTCTGCTCGGAGCTGTTGGAACGTATCTGCTGCGAAACCAGAATCGTTTCCTGGCACCGTTGCCTCCGATTATAGCCAATGCACTGATTGTGCCATTTGTCCTTCGTTACGGATACCAGGTTCCGCTGCCAATTCCATTTATGATGCTGACCGTGGGCGTAGGAGAAACTATTTCCTGTGAAGTTTTGGGAATGGTTGTATATACAGCATTGAAAAAATACCGCGCTGCGATATTTAAAACCGCATAATAATATATGAAAAGAGATATGAGTTTACTCATGTCTCTTTTTTATGAAATTGTAGGTAGGCTGTAGGGTTTGTTTTTCTGAGTTGGATCCTACCTTTTTTGTTTCTGGTAGGCTTTAATGATTAGTTTAATGTTTTGGATCCTACCTTTTTTCGACTCTGATAGGCACAGATGAGTGTTTCTTTGGTTTTAAGCCTACACTTTATTCATTTTTGGTAAGCTTAAAAGCTCAGATATGAGTATTGAAGCCTACATAAAAGGAAAAAAGGTAGGAAGAAAATAGAGAAACTAAACATTTGAGCCTACCAGAGACGAAAAAAAGTAGGATGTAAATTTGAAAACTAATAAAAAGAGCCTACCAGGATTGATTTTGAAGTGAAATAGCTTACTCTAAAGTTGTTGTTCGCCCAATGATTAGTATAATCCACGTTAATTAAAGTGGATTATACTGGCAAAGGAAACCGCCAAATTATTTTTTATTTGGATTTTGCCAAAAAGTATGGTATAATAGCCGCAGTTTTGCCGACTGGCAGGAAAGGAAGTTAACAATGGCGAAGAATAATACGTATGATGCCAGCAGCATTTCGGTGCTGGAAGGCCTGGAAGCGGTCAGAAAGCGTCCGGGTATGTACATCGGAAGTGTGTCCCGTAAGGGTCTGAACCATCTGATATATGAAATTGTTGATAATTCGGTAGATGAGCATCTGGCAGGTTTTTGTGACAGAATCCAGGTGATTCTGGAAGCGGATGGATCCTGTACCGTAAAGGATAATGGCCGTGGTATTCCGGTGGGGATGCATGAAAAAGGCATGTCTGCGGAGCGTCTGGTATTTACCACCCTGCATGCGGGAGGTAAGTTTGATGACTCTGCATACAAGACAAGCGGTGGTCTGCATGGTGTAGGTTCTTCCGTGGTGAATGCCCTGTCTACCTGGCTGGATGTGGAGGTATGTCTTGGCGGATATATCCATCATGATCATTATGAAAGAGGAATTCCTACTGTGGAACTGGAGGATGGCCTGCTGCCAAAGACGGGACGGACGAAAGAGACAGGAACCTGTATTCGTTTCCTTCCGGATCCTGAGATATTTGAGAAAACCAGGTTTGCAGAAGCGGAAGTGAAAAGCCGGCTTCATGAGACGGCATATCTGAATCCCAAACTGACGATTCATTTTGAAGATCGGAGAGGACCGGAGCCGGAAGTGATTGAATTTCATGAGCCGGAAGGAATTATTGGTTTTGTACGGGATTTAAATAAGAAGAAAGAGGTTCTTCACGAGCCGGTATACTTTTACGGAGAGAGCGATGGGATTACGGTAGAAGGTGTATTTCAGTATGTGAATGAGTTTCATGAAAATGTGCTGGGATTCTGCAACAATATTTATAATGCAGAGGGCGGTACTCATCTGACCGGTTTTAAGACCATGTTCACCACCCTCATGAACAATTATGCCAGGGAACTGGGAATTCTGAAAGATAAAGATGCCAATTTTACCGGAGCTGATATCCGCAACGGAATGACCGCGGTTATTTCCATCAAGCATCCGGCACCGCGGTTTGAGGGACAGACCAAGACAAAGCTGGATAATCAGGATGCCGCCAAAGCAACTTCCAAGGTTACCGGAGATGAAGTTGTACTGTATTTTGACAGAAATCTGGAGACTCTGAAAGCAGTGCTGTCCTGCGCAGAGCATTCTGCCAAGATTCGAAAAACAGAGGAAAAAGCCAAAACCAATATGCTGTCAAAGCAGAAATATTCCTTTGATTCCAACGGAAAGCTGGCAAACTGTGAAAGTAAAAATCCGGCTCTCTGTGAGATTTTTATTGTGGAAGGAGATTCTGCCGGCGGTTCGGCCAAGACAGCACGTAACAGGAATTTTCAGGCTATTTTGCCGATCCGGGGAAAAATTTTGAATGTGGAAAAGGCAACCATCGATAAAGTTCTTGCCAATGCAGAGATTAAGACGATGATCAATGCCTTTGGCTGTGGATTTTCCGAGGGATATGGTAATGATTTTGATATTTCCAAACTTAGATATGACAAAATCATTATTATGGCAGATGCGGATGTGGATGGTGCGCATATTTCCACTTTGCTTTTGACCTTGTTTTACCGTTTCATGCCGGAGCTGATCTATGAGGGGCATGTGTATTTGGCCATGCCGCCTCTGTATAAGGTGATTCCGGCAAAAGGGAAAGAAGAATACCTGTATGACGACAAAGCACTGGAAAAATACAGGAAAACTCATAAAGGTTCCAGCTTTACCCTTCAGCGCTACAAAGGTCTGGGTGAAATGGATGCCCAGCAGTTGTGGGAAACTACGCTGGATCCGGAGACCCGTATTCTGAAGCGGGTGGAAATTGAGGATGCAAGGATGGCGTCGGATGTGACAGAGGTGCTGATGGGAACAGAGGTACCGCCGAGGAAAGCATTTATTTACCAGCATGCACAGGATGCCCAGCTTGATATATAAGGAGTGATGGAATGGACGGACAGATTATCAGAACCGAGTATTCGGAGATTATGCAAAAATCCTATATTGATTATGCTATGAGCGTAATCGTTTCCCGTGCCCTTCCGGATGTGCGGGACGGACTGAAGCCGGTACAGAGAAGAACCCTGTATGATATGTATGAACTGGGAATCCGTTATGACCGGCCTTATCGTAAATGTGCCAGAATCGTGGGAGATACCATGGGTAAATACCATCCTCACGGCGACAGCTCCATTTATGAAGCTCTGGTAGTTATGGCTCAGGATTTCAAAAAGGGGCAAGTCCTGGTGGACGGTCATGGAAACTTCGGATCTATTGAGGGAGACGGGGCGGCTGCCATGCGATACACAGAGGCAAGGCTGCAGCAGATCACGCAGGAAGTATACCTCAGTGATATGGACAAAGATGTGGTGGATTTTATGCCCAACTTTGATGAGACGGAAAAAGAGCCGGTGGTACTCCCCGTGCGGGTTCCCAATCTGCTGCTGAATGGGGCTGAAGGAATTGCGGTCGGCATGGCGACCAGTATTCCGCCGCACAATTTGGGGGAAATCGTGGATGCCGTGAAGGCATATATGAAAAATAATGCAATCACAGTGAAAGAATTGATGAAATATATCAAGGGACCGGATTTCCCTACCGGCGGCATTGTAACCAACAAAGACGAACTGTTGAAAATATACGAAACCGGAACCGGAAAAATTAAAGTCCGGGGAAAAGTGGAGGAAGAACCCTGTAAGGGAGGGAAAGTAAACCTTGTCATCACAGAAATCCCATACCCGATGGTAGGTGCCAACATCGGAAAATTCCTGAATGATGTGGCGGCACTGGTGGAAAGCAAAAAAGCACCGGAAATTGTTGATATTTCCAACCAGTCTTCCAAAGAAGGAATCCGCATTGTGCTGGAGCTGAAAAAAGGCACGGATGTGGAAAATCTGAAAAACATGCTTTATAAGAAAACCCGGCTGGAGGACACCTTTGGTGTCAATATGCTGGCGGTGGCAGACGGAAGACCGGAAACCTTAAGCCTCAAGCAGATTATTGAATATCATGTGGATTTTCAGTTTGATGTATGTACCAGAAAGTATCAGACACTGCTGGGCAAGGAACTGGAGAAAAAAGAAGTCCAGGAAGGTCTGATCAAAGCCTGTGATGTGATCGACCTGATCATCGAAATTCTCCGCGGCAGTAAGAACCAGAAACAGGTTAAGGACTGTCTGACCATGGGCGTGACGGAGGGTATCCGTTTTAAGACGAAAACTAGCGAGAAAGCTGCGAAAAAACTTCGTTTCACTCAGAGACAGGCTACGGCTATCCTGGAAATGCGTCTGTACAAACTGATCGGACTGGAGATTGAGGCGCTGCTTGCGGAACACGAACAGACCATGAAAAATATTGAGCGGTATGAAGATATTTTAAACAATTATGATTCCATGGCACAGGTTATCATGGAAGATCTGGACCGGACAAAGAAAGCTTATGGCAGAAAGCGCCGTACAGCCATTGAGAATGCGGAAGAAATTGTATTTGAAGAAAAGAAAGTGGAAGAGATGGAAGTCTGCTTCCTGATGGACCGGTTTGGCTATGCAAAACTTCTGGACAAATCCATTTATGAGCGCAATAAAGAAACCGTTCATAATGAGTACAAATACATTCTTACCTGCATGAATACCGATAAAATCTGTCTATTTACCGAAAAGGGACAGATGCACAGCGTGAAGGTGATGGATATTCCTCTCACGAAACTGCGGGACAAAGGGACTCCGGTGGATAACCTGAGCAATTATTCAAGCACGCAGGATCAGATATTGTTTGTGGCAAGCATGGAAATGATAAAGAATGGCACAATGATGTTTGCAACTGGAAATGGAATGGTAAAACAGGTTGCCGGTACAGAATTTGACGTGGTCAAGCGGACCATTGCCGCCACCAAACTGGCAGAGGGAGATGTACTGGTGCTGGCTGGGTTGTGTGATCCGATGGATTATGTGGTACTGCAGACGAAGAATGGTTACTTCCTGCGTTTTATGAAGTCGGAAATTTCCTCAATGAAAAAGACAGCGGTCGGTGTTCGGGGAATCAAACTTGCCCAGGGAGATTCTGTGGAACACGCTTACCTGTTGGAAAGCCGGATGGAATATACGGCAGAATATAAAGGAAAACAGATGGTTCTTAACAAAGTTAAGCTTGGAAAACGCGATACCAAGGGAACAAAAGTGAGAATATCATGATTTCCTACTTGCATTTTTGAAAAAAGAGTGCTATTATGGTATCGTTAATAATGATTACTAGTTAAGAGTGGACGTTTCGTCCACTCTTTGTTTTGTATAATAGGAAAGTCAAAAGACTTTCCTAATTATACAAATTTCCTGACAAAGGTGGTGAGAACATGAGCATAAGAGAACAGTACGAACAAAAGGCGGAAGCACTGGCGGAACCGATCGTAAGCAGTTTCGGTTTTGAACTGGTGGATGTGGAATATGTCAAAGAAGCGGGAACATGGTATCTGCGTCTGTACATCGATAAGGAAGGCGGAATTACAATCGATGATTGTGAAGCTGTCAGCCGTCTGTTCAGTGACAAATTGGATGAGGAAGATTTTATTGATGACGCATATATTATGGAAGTAAGTTCTCCGGGTCTGGGGAGACCGTTGAAGAAAGAAAAGGATTTCAAAAGAAGTTTGGGAAAAGAAGTGGAGATACGAACCTATCGTCCCATCGACAAGCAGAAAGAATTCTTTGGCATTCTCAGCGCATATGATGAAACACATGTGACCATCACTATGGATGATCAGGAAACCAGGGTATTTCAGAGAGCCGAGATCGCATTGATCCGACTTGCGTTTGATTTTTAAGGAGGATAAGAGATAAAATGAACACAGAATTAATGGAAGCATTAAATATTCTGGAAAAAGAAAAAAATATAAGTAAAGAAGTTTTGCTGGAAGCCATTGAACAGTCACTGATTCAGGCATGCAAGAATCATTTTGGTAAGGCTGATAATGTAAAAGTCAGCATCAATCCAGATACCTGTGATTTCAGCGTGTATGCTGAGAAAACGGTAGTGGAAGAAGTGGAAGATCCTGTACTTGAGATCAGTCTGACAAATGCCAAAATGATGGATACCAAATATGTGGTTGGTGATATGGTTCGGGTTCCAATCCAGTCCAAACAGTTTGGCCGGATCGCAACGCAGAACGCAAAGAACGTGATCCTGCAGAAAATCCGTGAAGAAGAGAGAAAAGTTTTGTATGATGAGTATTTCCAGAAAGAAAGAGATATTGTTACCGGTGTGGTACAGCGTTATCTGGGAAGAAATGTCAGCATCAATCTGGGCAAGGTAGATGCGGTTCTCAACGAGAATGAACAGGTGAAAGGCGAAACATTTATGCCTACCGAGCGTATCAAGCTGTATGTTCTGGAAGTGAAAGATACACCGAAAGGACCGAAGATTCTGGTATCGAGAACCCATCCGGAACTGGTGAAACGACTGTTCGAATCAGAAGTTACAGAGGTGAGAGACGGAATCGTTGAGATTCGCAGCATTGCCCGTGAGGCAGGTTCCAGAACCAAGATTGCCGTATGGTCCAACGACCCGGATGTTGATGCTGTAGGAGCCTGTGTAGGTATGAACGGAGCCAGAGTCAATGCCATCGTTGCTGAACTGCGCGGCGAAAAAATCGATATCATCAACTGGGATGAGAATCCGGCACTGCTGATTGAAAATGCGCTGAGCCCGGCCAAAGTTATTTCCGTTATGGCAGATCCGGATGAAAAAACAGCACTGGTTATTGTTCCGGATTATCAGCTTTCTCTTGCCATTGGTAAAGAAGGACAGAATGCCCGTCTGGCAGCCCGTCTGACCGGCTTCAAGATTGATATTAAGAGTGAGACACAGGCGAGAGAAGCCGGTGACTTTGAATATTATCAGGATGAAGACGGATATGAAGATGAAACTGAGGAAGAAGAGAATATCTTGACTAACGAAGAGGCTGAAGAAAGCGAAGAAGAATAAACTGTGAGGCGGTAAGTTATGGCGAATGTAAAAAAAGTACCGCTGCGGAAATGTATTGGCTGCAACGAAATGAAGAACAAAAAAGAAATGATACGTGTTCTGAAAACCACGGACGATCAGGTTATTCTGGACGCCACGGGGAAAAAGAACGGCAGGGGTGCTTATCTTTGCTTTTCAAAAGAATGCCTTCAGAAGGCAATGAAAAGCAGAGGACTGGAGCGCTCTCTGAAGATGCCGATTCCGCAGGAAGTATATGAAAGCCTGGAAAGGAAGCTGGATACGATTGAATTGTAAAAAAGTAATATCACTGATTGGACTTTCCATGAAAGCAGGAAAAATTGCAAGCGGCGAGTTCGCAGCAGAAAAAGCAGTAAAAACCGGAAAAGCCTGGCTGGTTATTGTGTCAGAAGAAGCTTCAGATAATACAAAGAAAAAGTTCAGTAATATGTGTACGTATTATCAGGTTCCGTACTATGAATTTGGCGGGAAAGAGGAGCTGGGTGCGGCAATCGGCAAAGAGTTCCGTGCATCACTGGCTGTTACGGATGAAAACCTTGCATCCGCATTGAAGAAACAGTTGGATATGGCAGCAGCTTTGTCATGAGTAGAGAAAGGTTGGTGGTAATATGGCAAAACTTAGAGTTTACGAGCTGGCACAGGAATTGAAAAAGACGAATAAAGAAGTTATAGAATATTTGAAGGGGAAAAATATAGAAGTTAAAAGTCATATGAGTACATTGGAAGAAAAAGATGAAAAAATGGTCCGGGAAGGTCTTTCCGGAAATAAAGAGAATAAATCCGAAGGAAAAGAAGAAAATAAGGCAGCAGGCAAAAAAAATGCAGATCGCCCGAAAAAGAAATCTAATTTGATTCAGGTATTCCGTCCGCAGAATGCCATGACCCAGGAAGGAAAGAATTTCCGCCGCAATAAACCGGCAGGAAATCGTCCGCAGCAGGGAGCAGGAAAAGAACAGCCTGAAAAGACAGCAGAGGTACAGAATAAGGCAGCTGCAAAACCGGCAGAGACGGTAAAACCGGCAGCGGCAGCAAACACACAGAGTGCCCCGGCAAAGACAGCACCGAAAACAGAGTATTCCGGTCAGAAGGAGCATACCGATGGCGGCAATCGCAAATTCAATGGCGAGCGCCAGAATAATGGTCAGGGCAGAAAAGAGTTCCAGGATAGACGCGACGGTCAGGACAGAAAAGAAGGCCAGGGCGGAAACCGCAGATTTGGGGACCGTCAGAACAATGGTCAGGGAAAAACTCAGGGACAGAACCGCCCACAGGGCCAGGGACGTCCGGATGGCGGCAATCGCAAATTCTCAGATCGTCAGAATAGTGGTCAGGATGGACGCAGATTTGATAATAACCGCAGCGCCATGAACCGTGACCAGAGAGACCGTGACGGAAGAGAACGGGATGGAAAAGACAGAGATACCAGAGACAGCGGACGCCGCAATGAGCGCAGAGATTCCAGATCCTCTTCTGTGGATACCATGGATCTTGGTCTTGCAAGAAAACCTGTCAGAGATGTAAAAAGTAAAGAAAAAGATAAAGAAAAAGAACGGGAAAGAGAAGAGAAGAAGACACAGGACAGAAGAGGAAGTCAGGGAAGCAATCGCCCGAATCAGGGACGCCGTCCGAATCAGAAACTTCCGAAAGCTCTTCAGAAACCAGTTCGTCCGCAGCCGAAAGAGGAAAAGAAGGAAGAAGTAAAGGAAATTATTCTTCCGGAGAAAATGACTATCCGTGAGCTGGCGGAAAAGATGAAGATGCAGCCGTCTGTGATCGTGAAAAAACTGTTTATGCAGGGTGTCATGGTGACGGTAAATCATGAAATTGATTTTGAAAAGGCACAGGAAATTGCAATGGAATTCGATATCATTGCAGAGCAGGAAGAGAAAGTCGATGTAATCGAAGAACTGCTGAAAGAGGAAGAAGATGATGAGTCTACCTTGGTTTCCAGACCTCCGGTAGTCTGCGTTATGGGTCATGTTGACCATGGTAAAACCTCTCTTCTGGATGCAATCCGTAAGACAAATGTAACTGACCGTGAGGCCGGCGGTATCACCCAGCACATCGGTGCTTATGTGGTATCCATCAAGGGACAAAAAATTACTTTCCTTGATACACCTGGTCATGAGGCATTTACAGCCATGCGTATGCGTGGTGCTAACGCTACGGATATTGCAGTTCTGGTTGTTGCCGCAGATGATGGCGTGATGCCTCAAACGGTGGAAGCGATCAACCATGCCAAAGCTGCAGGTGTAGAGATAATCGTTGCCATCAATAAAGTTGATAAACCGAGTGCCAACGTGGAAAGGGTAAAACAGGAACTTTCTGAATACAATCTGATTCCGGAAGACTGGGGCGGAAGCACCATATTTGTTCCCGTATCTGCAAAGACTCATGAAGGTATTGAAGATCTTCTGGAAATGATTCTTCTGACTGCAGAGGTGGGAGAACTGAGAGCCAATCCAAAACGTCGTGCCCGTGGCCTTGTTATTGAAGCACAGCTGGATAAAGGAAAAGGTCCGGTGGCTACGATTCTTGTACAGAAAGGTACCCTGCGTGTGGGTGATTTCATTGCCGCAGGTGCATGCTCCGGTAAAGTTCGTGCCATGATGGACGATAAGGGACGCCGCGTAAAAGAAGCAGGTCCGTCTACACCGGTAGAAATTCTTGGACTTTCCGATGTTCCGAATGCAGGTGAAGTTCTGGTTGCCACTGAAAATGATAAAGAAGCCAAGAACTTTGCAGCCACCTTTATTTCCGAGAATAAGAATCGTCTTTTGGAAGAGACAAAAGCAAAAATGTCTCTGGATGATCTGTTCAACCAGATTCAGGAGGGTAATCTGAAAGAACTGAATATCGTAGTAAAAGCCGATGTTCAAGGTTCTGTAGAGGCAGTAAAACAGAGTCTTGTGAAACTGTCCAACGAAGAAGTTGTAGTAAAAATTATCCATGGCGGTGTTGGTGCCATCAATGAGTCCGATGTTACTCTGGCTTCCGCATCCAATGCAATCATCATCGGTTTCAATGTGAGACCGGATGCAACCGCCAAAGCAATTGCGGAGCAGGAGGGTGTTGACCTTCGTCTGTACCGTGTCATCTACCAGGCAATCGAAGATGTAGAAGCAGCCATGAAAGGTATGCTGGATCCTGTATTTGAGGAAAAAGTCATCGGACACGGTGAAGTCCGTCAGATCTTTAAGGCTTCCGGTGTGGGCAACATTGCGGGAAGCTACGTAATGGATGGTGTGTTCCAGAGAGGATGTTCAGTACGTATCTCCCGTGAAGGAACACAGATCTTTGAAGGTCCTCTTGCATCTTTGAAGAGATTTAAAGATGATGTGAAAGAAGTCAGAGCAGGATACGAATGTGGTTTGGTATTTGAAGGATTTAATGATATTCAGGAATTCGACCAGGTAGAAGCTTACATTATGGTTGAGGTTCCGCGATGATTTGAGGAATAGAGAATGAGAAAAAACAGTATCAAGAATACAAGAATCAACGGAGAAGTAATGAAGGAACTGAGCATTATCATTCGTCAGGAAATCAAAGATCCTCGGATTCATATGATGACATCTGTAACGGCAGCGGAAGTTGCTCCGGATCTGAAAACCTGTAAGGCATATATCAGTGTGCTGGGTTCTGAAAAAGAAAAAAGTGATACGATTGCCGGTCTGCGCAGTGCGGAAGGGTATATCCGCCGCCAGCTGGCAAAACGTCTGAATCTCCGCAATACTCCGGAAATTCAGTTTAAACTGGATGAATCCATTGAGTATGGTGTCAATATGTCCCGGCTGATTCAGGAAGTGAATGAAGGGCATTCTCAAAGAGAAGGGGCTGAGGAAGAAGATGAATAATCTTTCATCTGTATTGGAAAATGTAAAAACAGTTGCCATTGCCGGTCATGTAAGGCCGGACGGCGACTGCGTAGGTTCCTGTATGGGTATGTATCTGTATCTGAAGACCTGGTATCCGCAGATTAAGGCTGATGTATACATGGAAGAAATCAGAGATGTATATAACTACATTCAGGATGTGGATCAGATTCGTCATGAGTGGCAGGAGGGAAAAGTCTATGATCTTTTGCTGCTGTTCGATGTAAGCAGCAAGGACAGAATCGGTGTGTGTGCACAGGCTCTGGACACTGCAAAGATGACCTGCTGTGTGGATCACCATGTGACGAATACCGGAATCGCGCAGATCAATCATATTGAGCCGGATGCAAGTTCCACCTGCGAAGTTCTGTACAAGTTGATAGATCCGGAAAAAGTGACCAGACAGATTGCTGAGGCTATATATTCTGGTATTATCAGTGATTCTGGTGTATTTCAGTATTCCTGCACAACACCGGAAACCATGCGGATTGCAGCAGAGCTAATGGAGACAGGCATTGACTTTGGAAAAATCATCAAAGATTCTTTTTATACAAAAACGTATGCGCAAAATCAGATTATGGGCCGTACCATTATGGAAAGCATCATGATTCTGGATGGTAAATGTATCATCGGTTATGTAAAACAGAAGGATCTTCGATTCTATGGACTGACACCAAAGGATCTGGATGGTATTGTCAATCAGCTTCAGGTCACTGAAGGTGTGGAAGTGGCACTGTTTTTATATGAAGTTGGTGTACAGGAGTATAAAGTCAGCATGCGTTCCAACGGAATTGTGGATGTGGCTAGAATCGCATCATACTTTAATGGCGGCGGACATGTGCTTGCAGCCGGCTGTACGATGCAGGGATCGGTTCATGACGTGATCAACAGCCTGACGTTTGATATTGAGAGACAGTTGAAGGAGCATACAGATGGAAATTAATGGTGTGATCAATGTCTGTAAGGAAGCCGGCTATACTTCCCATGATGTGGTGGCGAAGCTGAGGGGAATTCTCCATCAGAAAAGAATTGGTCATACCGGGACTTTGGATCCTGAGGCAACCGGAGTTTTGCCGGTGTGCCTTGGAAAAGGTACCAGATTGTGTGATATGCTGGCAGATCATGATAAGGTTTATGAGGCTGTTCTTCATCTGGGAATTACGACGGATACACAGGATATGACAGGAAAAGTGCTGGCAGAACGGGAAGTTCTGGTATCGCCGGAACGGATCCGAACCTGCATCGCCGGATTTGAAGGCGAACAGCAGCAGATTCCTCCGATGTATTCTGCCCTGAAAGTGAATGGAAAAAAACTGTATGAACTGGCCAGGGAAGGAAAGGTCGTGGAACGGAAAGCGAGAAGTGTTCACTTTTTCTCGATTGATGTTCTGCAGATTCAGCTGCCTCTGGTTACCATTCGGGTGCATTGTTCCAAGGGTACTTATATTCGTACTTTGTGCCATGATATCGGTGAGAAGCTTGGCTGCGGCGGCTGTATGGAAAAACTGGTGCGCACCAGGGTGGAACGTTTTGATATTGAAAATGCATATAAGCTGGATGAAATACGTGAATATGTCAGCCAGGGCGAAGTGAAGCAGCTGGTGACTCCGGTAGATGCCATGTTTGATGACTGCCCTGCAGTATACACGGTGGAAGAGTTCGATCGTCTGGTACATAATGGGAATTTATTTTCAGCCTCAAATTTGCGAACGGTACCGGTAACTGATGCGGAGCGGTTTCGTGTATATGACAGCAGAGAACAGTTTATCGGCATTTTTCAGAAAAAAGGAGATACATTTTCTCCGGTGAAAATGTTCTGGTCAGGTCAATGATCTGTCCGTCGAGGTGTACTTGAATTGGCAGGAGAAAAATCATTTGCGATGAAATATATAACAAATACATTAGATTTTCAGCTAAATAAAAGAAGTGTGGTTACCCTGGGAAAGTTTGACGGACTGCACCGGGGACATAACAAGCTTCTTTCCAGGACCCTGGAACTGGGAAAACAGGGGTATGAAACGGTGGTATTTACTTTTGATGTTTCGCCCCTGGTCAGGCTGGGCACCCGGATCAAAAGAACGCTTCTCACTAATGAGGAAAGAAAAGTTCTTCTGGAAAGAAAGGGTCTGGACTGTCTGATCGAGTGTCCGTTCGTCCCGGAATTGATTCAGATGGAGGCGGAGGATTTTATACGCGAAATTCTGACAGTACAGCTGAGAGCAGCTTATGTAATCGTAGGACCGGATTTCCATTTCGGATATCAGAGAAAAGGAACGCCGGAACTACTGAAAAAACTGGGAAATCGGTATGGCTTTCAGGTTGAAATTATGTCAAAAGAAATGGAAGAAAACAGGGAAATCAGCAGCACCTGGATACGGGACACTCTGAGGGAAGGAAGAATAGAGAAAGTCAATCATCTGCTGGGGTATCCGTATTTTGTAAAAGGAAAAGTACTGCATGGAAGACAGCTGGGACGTACCTGGGGATTGCCCACAATCAACCAGATACCCGAGGATGGGAAGCTGCTTCCTCCGTTTGGGGTATATGCGTCCCGTACCCATATCAACGGCGAGGTCTTTTTTGGAATTTCCAACATAGGTGTAAAACCTACCGTGGAAGTGCCGTTTGCAGGAGTGGAAACATATCTTTTTGATTGTGACGAAAATTTATATGAAAAAGATGCATGGGTAGAATTTTTTCATTTTGTCCGTCCGGAATGTAAGTTTGATTCTGTAGAAGAATTGAAAGAACAGATACAGAGGGATGCAGATGCGGGCAGACATTATTTTGGATGTGAAAAATTAAATTGAATTTATATTCTTGCCATTTATGTAAAGTTTATGTTAATATAGGGTGAAATGTGTGTAAATTCATAGAAGTTTTTCATACGAAGGAGAAAAAAGAATGAGTGTAATTATGTCTTTGATTGGAGGGCTTGGTTTCTTCCTTTATGGAATGAAGATGATGAGCGAAGGCCTTCAGAAAGTGGCAGGTTCCAAGATGCGCAGTATTCTGGAAGTTTTTACCAAGAATCGCGTGATTGGTGTCCTGGTAGGAACCTTTTTTACCGCTCTGATTCAGTCATCCAATGCTACGACCGTTATGGTTGTAAGCTTTGTGAACTCAGGCCTTATGAAACTGGCACAGACTCCGGGTATTATTCTTGGTGCCAATATCGGTACCACCGTAACCGGTCAGCTGATTGCATTTGATCTGGCGGATATCGCACCGTTGTTTGTCATCGTTGGCGTTGTCATGGCCATGTTTATCAAGAATCACATGACAGTCAGCCGTCTGGGAGAAGTTGTCCTGGGATTTGGTATCCTGTTCATGGGTATTTCCGGTATTTCCGAGGCATTGACTCTGGCCAAAGAGATTCCGGAAGTGGTACAGGTACTGAGTTCTCTGAGCAACCCGTTTATTGCATTTATTGTTGGATGGGTGGCAACTGCAATTCTTCAGAGTAATTCAGCGACGGTTGGTATTATCATGCTGCTTGCCCGTGAAGGGCTGGTGGAATTGCCGGTATGTCTGTTCATGATGCTGGGATGTAACATCGGATGTACCATGTCTGCGACTCTGGCAAGTGTAGGCTGCAAAAAAGATGCAAAAAGAGCTGCCATGGTGCACATGCTGTTCAATCTGACCGGAACGATTGTCTGTGCGATACTTTTCTGTGCTGCGGGAGATTATATCGTTGATTTCTTCATGCGGATCTCTGGAAATGAAGCCGGCCGTATGATTGCCAATGCAAACTCAATCATCAAAGTCAGTCAGGTTATCCTGATTCTGCCATTTACACAGTATCTGGTAAAAGCAACTTATCTAATTATACACGGTGATGACAAGGGTGAGGACGAGTTCGAACTGGTCTACATCGGCAACAAACATGCTTTTTCTCCGACTACAGCAGTTCTGCAGGCTGTCAGAGAAATGGAGCGTATGGCTACTATGGCTCTGAATAATCTGCATCGTGCTATGAATACACTGAATGGTCATGATCAGAAAGAACTGGATGAAGTGTACCAGGTGGAAAAAAATATTGACTATCTGAACAAAGAGATTACCAATTATCTGGTGCATCTGAATCAGTCAACTCTTCCCATCGATGATGTGATGAGTATCGGTTCTTTGTTCCATGTGGTCAACGATATCGAACGAATCGGGGATCATGCCGAAAATGTGGCGGATGCGTCCATCATGATGCGGGACGATGATGTAAGTTTCAGCCCGGAGGGTGAAAAAGATCTGTCAGAAATGCTTGATATGGTATTAAAGATTGTGACTTATTCCATTGAAATGTTTTCCAGAAATGATCGCCATCATATGCAGGATATTCTGATGCTGGAAGACCGGATTGATATGGAAGAGAGACGGCTGCAGCAGAAGCATGTGGAACGTCTGACCCAGAATGAGTGTACGCCCGAAGCTGGTATGATTTTTTCTGATATTATTTCCGGTCTGGAGCGTGTGGCAGACCATGCCACCAATATCGCTTTTTCCATCCTGGAAGAAGATCCGGATGAAATAAAGAAAGAGAACAATTAAAAGTGTAAAAAAAGGTTTACTTTTAGTAATTCCTATGATATACT
>JBJELT010000006.1:0-4481 GCA_051879295.1 Oliverpabstia sp.
CAGTGGGCGGTGCCGTATTGTCACTGGCATTCGGACCGGAAGTATTTGCACAGTTCCTGGAAGGTGCAGCAGAAGAAGATAAACTGGCTATGAACGAAGATATGCTGAAGAACCCGGCAATGCTGGATGCACTGATCGGTGTTTATGAGCGCAATGTACTCGGTTATCCGGCTACTACCGTTCTTCCATATTCTCAGGCACTGAGCCGTTTCCCGGCACATCTGCAGCAGCTGGATATGGAATCCAATGGTAAATCTGTTAACCGTTTTGGTGATCCGGTAAATTACCCGACAGGTCCGGTAATCTTCGGTGAGCCGGGAACCAACGGTCAGCACTCTTTCTATCAGCTCCTTCATCAGGGAACAGATATTGTGCCGCTGCAGTTTGTGGGATTCAAAAATAGCCAGATTGGTACAGATGTTGTGATTCAGGACAGCACCAGCCAGCAGAAACTCTGTGCTAACGTTGTTGCCCAGATTGTTGCTTTTGCATGTGGAAAAGCTGACGAGAACCGCAATAAAAACTTTGAAGGCGGACGTCCGTCCAGCATCATCATTGGTGACAAGCTGGATCCGAAAGCTTTGGGAGCTCTCCTGGCACATTTTGAGAATAAAATCATGTTCCAGGGATTTGTATGGAACGTAAACAGTTTCGATCAGGAAGGCGTTCAGCTTGGTAAAGTACTGGCTAAGAGAGTACTTGCACATGAGACAGACGGAGCACTGAAAGCATACAGTGATCTGTTGAATATCTAATTCAGATAAAAGTTAATGAAAGAAAACCGCAGGTTGGCAGGTGAGATAGAATCATCTGCTGGTCTGCGGTTTTCCTGAATAATGGCGGAGAGGAGCAGGAGGATGAAAAAGAAGCTTGCGGTAATTTTTCCAGGGATTGGTTATCACAAAGATAAGCCTCTTTTATATTACAGTAGTAAACTAGCGAAAAAGTATGGATATGAAATTATCTGTGCCGATTATGGGGCGCTGCCGACTGGCGTAAAGGGCGATGTCGAGAAAATGCAAAATGCTTACGAACTGGCATTGGAACAGGTGACAAACCAGCTCTCTCAGGTGGATTTTGCTTCCTGTGATCAGGTGTTATTCATATCCAAAAGCATGGGAACGGCGGTAGCCGCATCTTATGATACAAAGAATGACATCGGAGCAGGTCATATTTATTTTACACCAGTAGAGGCATCCTTTCAGGCAATAGGAAAAGTAGGAATTGTTTTTCATGGCACCGGGGATGATTGGGCAAGGACGACAGTAATCAGAGAAGAATGTGAAAAAAGAGGATTGCCCCTGTATGAAATAGAAAAAGCGAATCATTCTTTGGAGACCGGAAATGTACTGAATGATCTGGAAAACATGAGAAAAATCATGCAGGAAACAGAACGATATATCAAAGAACTACAGGGGTGATTTTATGCTTGAAGTAGAGGTTAAACTTCCGATTAACAGTATAGAGAAGCTACAGTTAGATCTGAATCGTCTGGGGTTTATAAAAACCGGTCTGTTTTGTGAGGAGGATTGTTATTTCGACAATGGAGCTCGCCAGATCAGAACGAATGGGGAGGCCTTACGAATTCGTAAGATAACGGATTTTCAGTCAGAGAGTTCCGACACTGTAATCACTTTTAAGGGAAGGAAGATGGATCAGATTTCCATGAGCCGAAGAGAACTGGAAACTCGGATAGCGGATGCAGAGACAGGTATTCAGATTTTTGAAGCTCTTGGTTTTCAGATGGTCCCGCCGAAGGTAAGTAAGATCAGACAGGAATACAGATTTGAGCAGATGACCGCATGTATCGACCTGGTGCAGAATCTGGGGGATTTCCTTGAACTGGAGATTGTAATCCAGGAGGGTGAAGATAAAGATGAAGCTCTTGGACAAATAGAAAGTGTACTGCAAAAACTGGGATATTCCCTGAAAGATACAGTGAGGAATTCCTA
Source organism: Oliverpabstia sp. (assembly GCA_051879295.1). Lineage (GTDB taxonomy): Bacteria > Bacillota > Clostridia > Lachnospirales > Lachnospiraceae > Oliverpabstia. Next base: position 1,953 of record JBJELT010000006.1, read on the forward strand.
TCTGAGTATGCTGCAGCATACTCAAGATGAAGAGATATAGGTGGGGAGATTATGAAATTACATGAAGGGCGTCCCGATTCTGTTGCGGGACGAATGGAAAAAGAAATAAAGGTATATGACCTGTTGGATTCGCTGGGAATCGTATATCAGCGGGTAGACCATCCGGCAGTGGCGACAATAGAAGCATGCCATGGAGTAGATCAGATATGGAGAAATATCTGGAAGCAGTGAAACATGAACATATTACAGTGAAATTAAGCACATGTACTTGACAAATATATTTAGAATATTTATAATATAATTAGAATTGTTCTAAAAGTTAGTGGAGTACGAGAAAGGATTACATATGACAAAATATGAAAAGGAAATATTTGCCATTATAAGCACTTCCCGCGAGCATCTGACCGTAGAACAGGTTTTTAACAAACTAAGGGAAATACATCCGAAAGTTGTTCTGGCTACAGTATATAATAATCTGAATAAGTTGTTGGAGGAAGGGCTTATACGTAAAGTATCAATTGAAGGGATGCCGGACAGGTATGACCGGACAGAAAAACATGATCATCTTGTGTGCAGGCATTGTGGAAAGCTTGCAGATATTAAGTTTAGAGATTTGACTGCGTCTTTACGTGAACAACTGGGAGATGATTTTTTATATTATGATTTGAAAGTTTACTATCTTTGCCCTGAGTGCAGGAAGAAGGAAGATGGTAACATATAAAAATATTTACCCAGGAGGTGTAGTTATGTTAAAAGGGAAAACAGCCGTTGTAACGGGTGGAACCAGGGGGATTGGTTTTGCAATTGTTAAAAAGTATCTGGAAAATGGTGCCAATGTGGCGATTGCCGGTTCCAGACAGGAGTCTGTTGAGAAAGCGCTCGAGAAACTGCCGGAATATAAGGAGCGTGTGATGGGCATCTGGCCGAATATCTGCTCACCGGAGGAAGTTGCTGCTGCATTTGCTTCCGTGAAGGAAAGGTTTGGCAGCATCGATATTCTTGCCAACAATGCAGGAATATCTTCCAGAACCAGTCTGTATGACTATACGGTGGAAGAATTTTCTAAAATTGTTGATGTTAACTTAAAAGCAGTTTTTGTGTGTTCCCAGGCTGCAGCAAGGATAATGAAAGCGCAGGGAGGCGGGGTAATTATTAATACCAGTTCCATGGTAGGTGAATATGGACAGCCTTCCGGATGTGGTTATCCTGCAACCAAATTTGCAGTAAATGGTCTTACCAAATCGCTGGCAAGAGAGCTTGCCAAAGATCAAATTCGTGTGAATGCTGTAGCACCGGGTGTTACAAAAACAGATATGGTGGCTGCATTGCCGGAGGAAATGGTTGCCAGAATATCAGCGGGAATACCGCTTGGCAGAGTGGGTGAGCCACTGGATATAGCCAATGCATATCTGTTCCTGGCCAGTGAGCTGGCAAGTTATGTAACCGGAATAACTCTCCGCGTTGACGGCGCGGCAATGACCTGACAGGAGCGTGTGGACAATGAATAAAAAAGCAATGTATCAGTTGACCTATGGATTATTTGTGCTTACTGTCCGTCTGGGTGAGAAAGATAATGGCTGTATTATTAATACGGCAGGCCAGGTTACTTCGACTCCGAACAGAATCAGTATCACAGTGAATAAAGATAACTTTACTCATGACATGATTATGGAAAGTGGTCGGTTCAATATTTCTATCTTAAGCGAGAAAGCAAATTTTGAAATCTTCCAGCATTTTGGTTTTCAGTCCGGAAGAACAACAGATAAGTTTGATGGGTATCAGACCTGCAAGCGCAGCGACAACGGTATTTACTATATTACAGAAGGAACGAATGCCTATATCAGTGCTTCTGTAGAACAGACGATTGATCTGGGAAGTCATACGATGTTTATTGCTTCGGTGGATGATATGGAAGTATTGTCATCAGACCCGTCTGCTACCTATTCATATTACCAGGATTCCATTAAGCCGAAACCGGAAAAGAAAGCTGCCGGTGGGAAGACTGCCTGGAGATGTACCGTATGTGGATATGTTTATGAAGGAGAAGAACTTCCGTCAGATTTTATATGCCCAATCTGTAAACATCCGGCATCGGATTTTGAAAAAGTAACGATATAATTATACATTAAAAAATGGAGTCAGACGGCTTTGCCTGACTCTATTTTTTTACAGTTTTGCCGTCAAATTGAATATATGAGTATGGATGATGCACTGACCGGATTTGCGTCAGTTTTCCGGAAGCTGAGTGTTCAGGGGACAGGTTTGGAGTAACTTTCATATAAGTGACCACGAACCTGTCCCTTCGTTGCTTGTAGGATAAAATCGTATTGAGAACAATTTTGAATGTATCTGATGAAAGGGGATGATATAATTCGGACATAGATGAAATCCAGATAAGGAGGATAAATTTATGGGAAAAAAAATCAGACATGTATATATCGTTCACCATTCTCACACAGATGTGGGATATACAGATCTGCAGGAGCAGGTGATCTATAACCAAATCAATAATATCCGCAGTGTGATTCG
>JBJELT010000007.1:0-22567 GCA_051879295.1 Oliverpabstia sp.
CTTGAAGTACCACCACCATGTGTAGTTACCATTCTTCCGTCTTCTTCTTTATCAAACTCAACTCCAAGTTCGTTGAGCCATTTGATTGCATCCGGAGCTTCCATTACAAGTCTCTTTACAAGCTCTGGTTTTGCAGCAAAATGTCCTCCGCCAAAACAATCCAGATAGTGCTGTACCGGTGAATCATTTTCTTTGTCTGCTGCCTGAATTCCACCTTCAGCCATCATTGTATTTGCATCACCAATACGAAGTTTTGTAACGATCATTACATTGGCACCTGCATTGTGAGCCTCAATCGCACAGGAAGAACCAGCTCCGCCGCCGCCAATTACAAGTACATCAACGTCATAATCTATTTTTGTAATATCAATATTTTCGTCCATCAGACGGCTTGTTGAATGAAGCATTTCTGTAAGCTCAAGCGGAGCTTTCTGACCTTTATTTGGTCCGACTTTAATCTCTGCAAACGCATCTGGGTTATAATCTGGATGGAACTCTTTCAGGAGAGCGTCCTTTTCATCAGCTGTCAAACGTCTGGGCTCTGTTGCCATACGTTCTGCTCTTGTAGCTTCTACCTTTTTGATAGATTCCATCATATTTTCTGGATATGGTGCATACATGTTTCACGCCCTCCCTATTTCTCAATCTCTCTGTTATTGTAAAGTTCCTGCATCTCTTCGATCGGTTTCTGCATAATCTGTTCAATCAGATCATCATATGCACCCTTGTTAATCTCTTCCACTCTGTTTGTGAGATGTTTTGCTTCAGGTGCAATATATTTTCCGGTGAGACGTCTTGCCAGCAGACCAACCATCGGATGGGAAATACCTGCCGGACATCTGACAGAACAACATCCGCAGCCTACACAGTCAAAGGACTCTTCCGCACATTTCTCAAATTCTCCTCTCTGTGCATAGGCGATATACTGCATAACATTCAGATTCTGGGTACATGCTTTCGTACATGCATTACATCCGATACAGCTGTAGATTTCCGGATACAGCTCCATCATAATCTGCTGATTCGGTTTAATCTCATTGATATCATAGGTTCTCTTATCGGTAGGGAAGAATGGAATACTAGCCACATACATACCTTCCTGTACCTGTGTCTGACAGGCAAGGCAGGTCTTCAATTCATTCTGCCCTTTGATTCTGTAAATCGTAGCACAGGCTCCGCAGAAACCATGGCGGCATCCACAGCCTCTTTTCAGTGTATAACCTGCATATTCCATCGCAGTCATGATGGTCAGATCTGCAGGAACGCTATATTTCTTACCAAAAAAATATACATTAACCATATTTTCCATAATTGGCAGTCCTTTCTCTTTTTAATACTCGTTAGGCAGTTCATCGATTTCGTCGAAGCGGAACACCGGGCCGTCTTTGCAGACGTATTTGGAACCGATGTTGCAGCGGCCGCATTTGCCCACACCGCATTTCATACGAAGCTCCAATGTGGTGTATACCTGCTCTCTGGTAAAGCCCAGTTCCTGAAGTCCGGCAAGTACGAACTTGATCATGATCGGCGGTCCGCAGACAAGTGCTGTCTTGTCGGTATCAAAGCCCAGTTCTTTTACATAGTTAGGCACAAATCCCACATGACCATCCCATCCTTCCTGTTCCCGGTCGATGGTCAGGTATACGTTCACCCCTTCTGTCTTCATCCAGACTTCCTGGATTTCTTTCAGCTGTACCAGATCGTCTGCGGAACGGGAACCGTAAACGATGTCTACGGTTCCGTAATTTTCACGGTTGTCCAACACATAGTTGATAACGGAACGAAGTGGTGCCAGACCAATACCTCCGGCAATAAACAGGAGATTTTTGCCTTTCAGTTCTGTCTCCACCGGGAAATAATTTCCGTAAGGTCCGCGGACTGTGATTTCATCACCTACTTCCAGGCTGTGCAGATAGTCGGTAAGTATACCACATTTTTTGATACTGAATTCCTGATATTCTTTGTTTGTCGGTGAGGATGTAATGGAGAACATACCCTCGCTGATACCGGGCGCACAGACCATGGCACACTGTCCCGGCATATGTTCAAATAATTTTCCGCCTTCCGGTGCATTGACACGGAACGTCTTTACATCAGGTGTTTCCTGACGGATATCGGTAATGACTCCAACTTTCGGAATCAGAGTATCCAGTGTATAATTTTCATGACAGGTACATTCGCACATTATTTTTCACCTCCCTGTTTTTGAAAGGACTTGATAACTTTTACAATATTTAAGGATGCCGGACATTTTTCCACGCAGCGGCCGCAGCCTACACAGGAATACATTCCGTTATTATTTGCTGGATAGTAAACTAACTTGTGCATGAATCTCTGACGGAATCTCTGCATCTGGCTGGTACGGTTATTGCCGTGAGCCATCATGGTAAAATCTGAGTACATGCAGGAATCCCAGCAGCGATAACGCTGTACGCCGTGTCCTGTATCATAATCTTTAATGTCATAACATTGACAGGTGGGGCACACAAAGGTACAAGTTCCGCAAGCCAGACATGGCTTGTACAATTCTTCCCATACCGGGGAGTTGAATTTTTCTGCCAGAGCATCGCCATTCCATCCTTCCAGAGACAGATTGCTGTAAGGCAGTTTTTCTACAATCGTACGGACAGCAGTTTTTTCTGCTTCCACTTTTTCTTCATCCTCACTGCCGGCTTCTGTCAGCAGATCTTTCACTGCTGCTGTCAGAATCTCACCCTTTTCCGTCAGTGATTTCCAGTACATTTCATTTTCTACCATCCAGACAGCAACATCTGCCTTTGGTTCTGCACAGTCAATGCCAAATACTTTACAGAAGCAGGATTCTTCCGGCTCATGGCAGGCCAGTGCCACGATGGTTCCATGTTTTCTTCTTGCCGCATAGAAAGTATCTACCGGGTCTGTAAGAAATACATTGTCAAGCACCTGTACTGCCTGTACATCACAGGCTTTCATACCGAATACAACAAAATCCTGATTTTTCAGTGCTTCCGGTTCTATATGAAGCTTTTTGCCTTCTTTTTTCACACTGTAAAGATTCTCGCTCTGCGGGAAAAATGCATCTTTCGGGGATTTTACAGTTTTCAGTGTATCCAGGTCAGCTTCTGCCTCTTCAGTCCAGACTTTAAAGTTTGTCTGACCGGCTGTCTTTACCGGAAGATATAATTCCTGATTCTCCGCAATCATCCGGAATAATGCGGACAGATTTTCTTTCGCGATCTTATACATACATTATCCCCTCTTTCCTACGATACTCGGCTCTACATCACCGAAGGTGAAATTGGTAAGCGGTGCTTTTTCTTCCAGATTTTCTCCAGCCTGATACTCACCGTAGAACTCATTGATGTCTTTGATGAACTTACGGTTAAACAGATGCAGCGGAATTCCCTGGGGGCATACACGGCTGCACTCACCACAGTCAGTACATCTTCCGGCCACATGGAAGGCACGGATAATATGGAACATTTTTTCCTCAAAAGAATCCGCATTCGCTTTCTGAGAACTGTCAAACTTGTTGCTGTCGAAAACACATTTGCGGCAGCTGCAGGCAGGACAGACATTTCTGCAGGCATTGCAGCGGATACATTTACTCAGTTCACTCTGGAAATAAGCAAATTTTTCTTCCGGGCTCATGGCCTCGATTCGTTCTACTTCCGCAAAACGATCTGCATCTTTGGTATCTTTGGATTCACCGATCAATTCATCGTAAATCATATGCTCTTTTCCCTTGCAGACATGGCAGCGTTCCAGCATGGCATCGCTGTAAGCACATGTTTTTTCTCCGTAAATGGTCTGAATCGTCAATGTATCGGCCTCATCTGTCAGCTCTGCACCGCTGATACTCTCAATTCCTTTGATACCCTGTTTTCTGATTCTTTCAATATCCAGCTTTCCTTTACATCCCACACCGATAATGTATGCTTTTTCTCTGTCTACACGGTGTTCTTTCATCAGCTGCTGGAAGCTGTAGGTATCACATGGTTTCAGGCAAACCAGTGTTTTTCCTTCCAGTTTGGAAGCTTCGATCATATATTTACTCAGATTGGCTCCGCAGAATCCATTGTATACGAAGTCTTTCAAAGATTCTTCTGTCTCAAAATAAGCCGGTTCCGGATTGTATGGCAGGTCTCCGGCTTTCCAGCCAAGAACCCGGGCTACGGTTCCGTCTGCCAGCAGTTCTTTTGCACGAGTAATTAATTCCTGCATCTCAAATCCTCCAGTCTTACATTCTTGCCCAGGGAGTAAATCTTCTCTACAAACTCGTTCATAGTCTGAGAAAATTTGACACCCTCAGCAGCAGATACCCATTCTACACGGGTACGTCCATTTTCCACACCGATATAATCCAGCATGGAGAACAGCAATGTCATACGTCTTCTTGCATAATAATTTCCGGTACTGTAATGGCAGTCTCCCGGATGACATCCACACATAATCACACCGTCCGCACCTTTTTCAAATGCACGGAGGATGAACATGGGGTTGACACGGCAGGAGCAGGGAACACGGATGATTTTTACATCAGCCGGATAAGTCAGACGGCTGCTGCCGGCCAGGTCAGCGCCCGCGTAACTGCACCAGTTACAGCAGAACGCTACGATTTTAGGTCTGAATTCTTCTTTTGCTTCTATCGACATATTGCATCTACCTCCGCGATAATCTGTCTATTGGAGAATCCCTGCAGGTCCATCGCTCCGGACGGGCAGGCAACGGTACATGCTCCGCAGCCCTGGCACAGTGCACTGTTTACCTGAGCCAGACGGCGCACCTCACGGATACCGTGGTCATTCACCTGTTTATCTTCATAGGTAATCGCTCCGTAAGGACAAACATTGGCACAGGTGGAACATCCGTTACACAGCAGTTCATCCGGCTGAGCGGTACATGGATTGGTCATCAGTTTGTCTTTTGCAAGAAGTCCGATGGCTTTCACAGCGGCAGCACCTGCCTGTGCTACAGTCTCCGGAATATCCTTCGGTCCCTGACATACACCGGACAGGAAAATACCTGCGGTAGGAGATTCCACCGGACGAAGTTTTGCATGGGCTTCGGTAAGGAAATTATTGGTATCAATACTTGCCGTCAGCATCGTAGCAATTTTACGAACATCCGGATTTGGCTCGATGGCGGTTGCCAGAACGACCATATCTGCCTCTTTCAGAATCTGCTTGTTATCCAGCAGGTCAACACCCTGAACCAGAAGTTTTCCATCCGGCTGCGGAATGACTTTTCCTACCTGACCTTTGATATAATTCACACCATACTGTTCTACGGCTCTTCTGTAGAACTCATCAAAGTTCTTACCCGGAGTACGAACATCTATATAGAATACCGTCACATTGACATCCGGATATTTATCACGGATCAGCATGGCATGCTTTGCTGTGTACATACAGCAGATCTTGGAGCAGTAGCTCTTTCCTCTGTCATCAGAGCAGCGGCTTCCCACACACTGGATAAATACCATTTCCTTCGGAGCTTTTCCGTCGGAAAGACGTTCCAGATGGCCTTTGGTTGGGCCTGCGGCATTCATCACACGTTCCAGTTCCAGAGATGTGATTACATCCTTGCTCTGACTGTAAGCATATTCATCATAGTTATCCAATTTGATGGTATCAAATCCGGTGGCAACTACGATTGCACCGTACTTCTCAGTTACAATTTCATCTTTCTGATCATAGTCAATGGCTCCTGCCTGACATACTTTGGAACATACACCACATTTTCCGGTCTTGAACTTAATACAAGCCTCACGGTCAATGACAGGCACATTCGGGATTGCCTGTGCAAATGGAGTGTAAATCGCACTTCTGTTGTTCAGTCCACGGTTAAATTCACTTGGAGTCTTTTTGGACGGACACTTTTCCTGACATACACCGCATCCGGTACACTTATCCATATCCACACTTCTGGCTTTTTTACGGATATCTACGGTAAAGTCACCTACAAACCCGGAAACTTTTTCCACTTCACTGTATGTATAAATCTTAATCTTCTCATGGGCTGCCGCTTCCACCATCTTCGGTGTCAGAATACATGCGGAACAGTCCAGAGTAGGGAATGTCTTATCAAGCTGTGACATTCTTCCGCCGATACTTGGAGTCTTCTCCACAATATCTACTTCATAGCCTGCATCTGCGATATCCAGCGCAGTCTGAATACCGGCAATACCGCCTCCGATTACCAGTGCACGTTTGGTCACACGGCTCTCACCCGGCATCAGCGGAGTGTTCAGATTTACTTTTGCCACCGCCGCACGCATCAGGATTACTGCTTTTTTGGTAGCCTCTTCCATATCCTTGTGGATCCATGAAACATGCTCACGAATGTTTGCAATCTCCACCATATACGGATTCAGTCCGGCCCGCTCTGCCGCTTTGCGGAATGTGGTCTCGTGCATACGCGGGGAGCAGGAACATACAACCAGTCCTGTCAGATTTTTTTCTTTAATTGCTTTGGCAATCAGTGCCTGTCCTGCTTCGGAACACATATACTGGTAATCTTCCGCATGAACAACACCCGGCTCCATCATAGCCATTTCTGCTACTTTCTTTACGTCTACAGTCGCTGCGATATTACTTCCGCAGTGGCAGACAAATACTCCTATTCTCTGCACCCGACTCACCTCCTGTATCTTCTGAATGCACTAACCAATAACTGCTGCGGAAGTTCCGGATCCAGCAGTTTGGGAATCTCGTTTGGTGACAGGTAATCCTGTTCCCTCTGGCGAACCACAAGCTGCCTTGCGGCATCGATCAATTTTCCCGGTTTTACATCTCTCGGGCAGCGCTCTACGCAGGCAAAGCAGGAGAGGCATTTCCAGAGCGATTTGGAATTTACCAGTGATTCTATATCTTCATTTACCACATAAGATACAAACTGATGTGGTTTGATGTCCATCTCGTTAAAAGAAGGACAGGAGGCAGAACATTTTCCGCACTTCATACATTTCAGCGGATTGACACCGCTGATTTCCTTAATCCTCTCGGCCTGGCTTTTTGCGGTATTCATTATTTTGCCACCTCCTCTTTCACACCCAGAGCTTCTGCCAGAAGTTCGGTAAAATAATATACCGGAAGTTTTCCGTTTCCGCTCTTGTTCAGGTTATACAGACACAGCGGACAGGCGGTAATCAGCATTTCTGCTCCAAACCCTGCTGCACTGTCCATAATGTTGTCACACATATTTCTGGACATATCTTTTTCTTTCAGAGATATGTAACCGCCGCAGCATTCATTCCGATACGGATAAATCACCGGCTCAGCACCGATGGCGCGAATAAAATCTTCAATAATTGTCGGATTTTCCGGATTGTCAAATTCCAGAATTTTGCCCGGACGAAGCAGCAGACATCCATAATAAGCGCCGATTTTTCTGCCCTTCAGCGGATTTACTACTTTTTCTTTTAACGCATCAAAACCTATGCGGTCACGGAGCACTTCCAGATAGTGGAGCACAGTAGTCTCACCTGCATAGGGTTCTTCAAGCTGCATATAATTATTGGCTCTGGTACGGATATCCTCCACATTCTTCATATCGTCATTGACACGTTTAATCACATGATGACATGCCGAACAGAGAGTTACCAGATCTTGGCCCTTTTCCTTGGCCTCATTGAGAGCACGGACGGAAGAAAGTTTTGTAGCAATCTCGTCAGTGCCCAGCGGATAAACTCCGCCGCAGCACTGCCAGTTTTCTATTTCTTCCAGTTCAAATCCCAGTGCCCTGGCGGAAACTCTGGCATAAGCGTCCAGATCTTTCGCCTTTGTTCTCAGGGTACACCCCGGATAATAGCTGTACTTCATAGTTCCTGTTTCCTTTCTTTATCAACGCCTGTATTTTACAGTTCTATCTGAGCAATAACCGCTTTCAGTGCATTGGCACTGGCCTGCAGTTTCTCGATTTCTGCCTTGTTCATACGCATCGGTACTTTTCCCTGAATACCGTTCGGTCCTACCAGAGTCAGTGTACTTAAGCATACATCTTCAATACCGTACTCTCCATGCATCATGGAAGAAACGGTTGCAATAGAATCTGAAGAAGCCAGAACCCTTGCACACAGCTGACAGACTGCTGTAGCAACTGCATAGAAAGTAGCACCTTTATTGGCAATAATTTTGCCGCCGGACTTCTGTACATAAGTCAACATGCCTTCTTTGTCCAGTTTGTCCACATCCTTGCCCAGAGTCTGCATCAGATCATAAAACTCATCCACGCTCACACCGGATATATAAGCACCTGACCAGGGAATAAAGGAAGTATCACCATGCTCACCGAAGACATAAGCATGAATATTTTTCTGTGCAACCTTAAAATGTTCAGAAAGACCACATTTCAGTCTGGCTGTATCCAGAATCGTTCCGGATCCTATAATCTGATTCTCCGGGATACCGGAAATCCTGGTAAATACATAAGTCATGATATCTACCGGATTACTTACGATTATGTAAAGGGCACCGGGAGCCGCTTTTACGATCTCGGGAGTAATACTTTTCAGAATGTTTACATTGGTCTGTGTCAGTTCAATTCTTGTCTGACCTGGCTTGCGGGCAATCCCGGAGGTAATGATTACAATGTCTGAATCTTTAGCATCCTCATAATCGCCTGCAATGATAGAAATCGGATCACGGAAACAGGTTCCCTGCTCGATATCCATAACTTCGCCTTCTACTTTTTCTTTGTTGATATCAATCAGAACGATCTCTGATGCGATATCCTGGCTTGAGAGCGTGTACGCAATGGTTGCACCTACACTACCCGCTCCGATGATGGTAATCTTACTGCTCATAGTGCTCTTCTCCTTTTTTTGTTATATTTTTAACAATGTGAGCTAAAAAATTATGAAATCTCTACTAATCTGTAGTTTGCATAGATAAAAGAGTTTAACCCCTCTCCTCCGCTACAAGGTAAGTATCAGCTCGATTTCATCTGTGGACATCATATCATATTGATAAAAAAATAACAACCTTTTTTATTCATTTTTTTTAACTGACCAAAAATATCCATAAAACAACATGTTTTTGTGGGTTATACCAGTACTTTTATGCATTTCCCACAAAATCCCTCGTTTTTTAATAGACAATGTTTTTAACTTAGAGATAAGATAGAATCCTGCTTTGCAGGATTCTCCGCCTGCGGCGGGTTGCTTTCAGCAACATAATTCCTTTCTGCCGCAGTGCGATCCTGCCCGGAGGGCTTTTTCTTATTCTATTCTACCTGATATACATCTGCGTACTTTGCTCCAAAACGTAACGCCTCTTCGTGGCTCGCCATCAAAATATCCACATGTCCATAAGCAGTTCCCCGGTCTTCAACTACATAAATATGACCATTGATAGATAATTTTGTTCCAAAAGGAACGCCTGCCATCGCTACCGTACGTCCAGGTGTGGGTGCTGCACCGCTGGCTGTTCCTCCGCCTGCCCACTTTCCACAACAGATGGAACAGGTACAGTAAGCTGTCAGCTTAAATCTTCCCAGATAAGTTCCCTGAGAAGTATCAATCAAAGATTCATCCTTATCTGTACTTGGCTTACTGCTTCCACTCTGTGAAGAAGAGTTCGATGTATTCTGTTTATCATTCTGTGCTGCTTTTTCTGCAGCCGCTTTCGCTGCTGCTTCCCTGGCAGCCTGCTCTGCTGCTTTCTTCTCTGCAGCTTTTCTGGCTGCTTCCTCTGCAGCCTTCTGAGCTGCCAGACGAGCTGCCGCCTCTTCATCCTTTGCCTGTTTCAAAAGTGCATTAATTTTTTCTTCCTGCTGACTGATCTGCTGCAGCAAGGCACTTTCTTTCGACTCCTGACTCTGAATATCCTGCTGATATTCCCGTATCTGAAGATATGTTGCCTGTACCAGTTCTTCCACGACTTCCTGCTGCTGTGCACTCTCCTGCTGCAGCGCTGCAATCGCATCTTTCTCTGACGCAACTTCCTGCTCTTTCACTTCAATTGCTTCTTTTGTTTCCCGATATGTATCAAGCATCTGGCGGTCATACTGTGCCATTCTGGAAATATTCTCCGCCTGATTCAGAAAATCAGAAAAGCTTCTGGAAGAAAACAGCATATTAAAGTAATCACTGTCTGAATTCTCATACATATACTGTATACGAATCTTCATAGCTTCATACTGTTCCTGTTCATCAGTCCTGGCCTGCTCCAGTTCAACCTGCAGTCGATTCAGTTCCCCCTGCTTGATGTCATAATCCTTCTGAAGCTTCTCCAGATTATTCTTTAGTTCTTCTAACTGACTATTCAATTCCTGCAGATAACTTTCGGATTCCCCTTTTTTGGACTCCAGCTCATCAATTTTCTGCTGAGCAGCCTGCAGGCTTGTCTGATTCTGCTGCTGCTGCGCTTTTGCATCCGATATCTTCTCCTGCGTTGTCTCTCCGTATGCGGAAATAACCGTTCCCACAGTCAGAATTGCAGAAAGAAGCACCCCTGCTATCATCCCTCTTTTCATATCCAATCCCTTTCAGTTTTATCAACTAAACAGTAGTATACCACAGATAGTGCTGATTGTGAAGCTTTTTTTAATATCTCGTAATATTTATGTAACTTTTTTATTACTATTCACATGCCACAATAACCTTTTTTATTTTCTCCATCCGCTTGCATACTTGTTCTTAAGCACGCCATTCACCAGTTTCCCCCATCCCAGAGGAAATCCGTCCACACATACCAGAATCCATCCTTTGGCAATTGTTGCCTCACCACTCTCCACCAGCAGAGTCTCTCCATGCAGATATTTTTCCACTCTGACATCCTCAGATTTCAGAGAAAGGACTCCAGCATAATCATTTCCCTTCAGCGTCATGGCAAGCTGCTGGGAAGGTTCAAACCTGTCTTTCTTTAAATCTCCCATGTACAGTCCATTTCTCAGAAAATGAATCCCCTGCAATTTTTCCGGCAGTTCCGGAACCAGATACACTTTATCTCCGCGAACTTCCATCCGCTCCCAGTCCGGTTTCCACTTACAATCCTCAAAAAAAGTATCCAGCACTTGTCGGGTCTTCTTGTCCGGACGCTGTGGCTTACCGATGCGAACCACAGTACCTGAAGCAGTTTTCGATTTTTCCAAAAGTGCGAGAAAATGTCCTTCCCCCTTCATTTTATGAGGCCAGATTCTCACACATCGTTTCAGGCGTTCGTCACCGTTTCCCCACTCCGGATGACCGGGTGCAAAGCCTTCATAAGGTTCTATTTCCAACACATCCATTTCAGGGAAATTCTCCAGCAGCCATGAAATACTGCCTTCATTCTCCACAGGAGCAAAGGTGCAGGTAGAATACAGCAGCTGTCCTCCCGGTCGGAGCATGCGAACAGCATTTTTCAGAATATCTCTCTGCAGTTTTGCAAAATACTCCGGTCTCTCCTCATCCCAGGTTTTAATCACCGCCGGGTCCTTTCGGAACATTCCCTCTCCGGAACAAGGTGCATCCACCAGTACCTTATCAAAAAATCCTTCAAACCTGTCTGCCAGATTACCGGGAATTTCATTGGTCACAAATGCATTCGAAATACCAAAAAGCTCCAGATTTTTTAATAATGCTTTGGCACGGGAATTGCTGACATCATTGGCTACCAGAACTCCTTTACCCCGAAGAGCTGCTCCCAGCGCGGTAGCCTTTCCTCCCGGTGCCGCACATAGATCCAATACACGCTCTCCCGGCTCCACGTGCAGACGGGATGCCGGTGTCATGGCACTGGGTTCCTGCAGATAATACATACCTGCCGTATAATAAGGATGACGCGCCGGCATATCCCCCTCTTCATAAAAATAACCATCCTGCGTCCAGGGAATCTTCCGCAGTTGAAATCCTGACAATTCTTTCAATTCCTCACCGGTAATTTTCAGAGGATTCACCCTCAGTCCGAACTGGCGCTCCTGCTGGTAACTATCCAAATAAGAATCATACTGCTCACCCAGCATATCTTTCATTCGTTTTTCAAATGCTTCCGGCAAATCCTGTCTCATGACAACCTCCTATATCGTTCCAAACTCTAAAATTTTCTTCGAATATGATACCATAATCCCACTGCAGGCACAAGAATTCAAGTACGCCTCGGCGTACTTGCTGTGAGGCGCACCATAAAAAGACGGCGACCCCCCAGTCACCGCCTTTTCCACGTTACCCCATATATGACAATTGGTTACGCTTCTTCTTCTACAGCGTCTTCTGCCATTACCTCTTCATACTTTTCCAGAATAAGCTGCTGTATGCGCTCTCTGGTGTTGGAATTGATGGGATGAGCGATATCCCGGTATTCGCCGTCCGTCGCTTTTCTGCTGGGCATGGCGATAAAGAGACCTTTTTCTCCTTCGATCACCTTGATATCATGTACTACAAATTCCTCATCAATCGTAATGGAAACGACTGCCTTCATCTTGCCCTCTTTCGCTACTTTTCGTACCCTTACATCTGTTATGTTCATAATTGCATTCCTTTCATAAATCCTTCCTTTATCCTGCTGCATGGCTCTGCATTCTAAAGTGAATAGCGTTCATTTTTTTCCACAACTACTTTGATTGCATTTTCCCCGCAATAACAGGAGTTGGCACGAATCGTATCACGGCTCTCTACAATACAATTTTCAATATGTGTATTATCACCCAGATATACATCATTCAGTATAATGGAATTCTTAATTACACAGTTATTTCCTACATATACTTTCTTGAACAAAATAGAATTCTCCACCTGTCCGTTGATGATACAGCCGCTGGCTACCAGGCTGTTCTTTACCTGGCTTCCCGGATTGTATTTGGCGGGCGGCAGATCATCAATCTTTGACTGAATTGACGGATACTGATGGAAGAAATAATCTCTGACTTCTGGTTTCAGAAAATCCATATTTGTCTGATAATAAGATTCTACGGTAGAAATATTATTCCAGTACTCATCAATCTTATATCCGTAGATTCGTTTCAGATTCTTATAACGAATCAGAATATCTTTTACAAAGTCATGGCGGTCTTCCAACGCACATCGTTCAACCATCTCAATCAACTGGCGGCGACGAATCACATAAATACCTGTAGACACGGTACGATAGCTGGAAACCATAGGTTTCTCTTCAAATTCCTCTACCCTGCCGTCATCATTCAGCTTCAGCACACCAAAACGTGTCACATCTTCGCTGACCGGCATATCTTTGCAGACAATCGTAACATCTGCACGCTTTGCGATATGATATTCCAGTACTTTATTATAATCCAGTTTATAGATACCATCACCGGATGCAATCACAACATACGGTTCATGGCTTTTCTTCAAAAAGTCCAGATTCTGATAGATTGCATCTGCCGTGCCCTGATACCAGAAACTGTTGTTCGGTGTAATGGTCGGTGTAAATACAAACAGACCGCCCTGTTTTCTTCCGAAATCCCACCACTTGGAGGAACTCAGATGTTCATTCAGAGATCTTGCATTATACTGTGTCAGTACTGCCACCTTTGAAATATGAGAGTTCGACATATTACTGAGTGCAAAATCAATACTTCTGTAACTTCCGGCAACCGGCATGGCAGCAATTGCCCTCTTATGTGATAATTCTCTCATTCTGTGGTTATTGCCGCCGGCCAAAATAATTCCCAATGCTCTCATACTCATTCACCGTCCTTTTTTACAATTGCTCCGCCGCTGGCGAGTTCCCCATCCGGATAATCTTCCGCTGTAGTTACACCGCTGATGGCTGTATTCTTTCCAATCTTCACGTTGGACGGAATCACTGCATTCTCACCGACTGTCACAAGTCCAAATCCATATACTGCAGGTTTCAGCACATTCGGTGCTTCCTCACCCACACCAAGCACTACATTGTCACCAATGGAAACATTCTCTGCAATAATCGACTTATCAATCGTACATCCGGTTCCGATCACCGATTCTTTCATGATAATCGAATCGCGTACCACGGTACCTTCTTTTATCGTTACTCCTGCACCAATGACAGAATTATGTACTTCACCATAAATCTCAGCACCCTCACTGATGATGCTTCGTTCTATAACGGCATCTGCCGAAATATACTGCGGGCGGATAATATCGCCTTTGGTATAAATCTTCCAGAATTCTTCATAAAGATTAAATTCCGGTATAATATCAATCAATTCCATATTGGCTTCCCAATAAGATCCTAAGGTTCCTACGTCTTTCCAATAACCATTGAACTCATAAGCAAACAATCTCTTGCCGTTATCCCTGCAATATGGAAGGATATGTTTTCCAAAGTCGCAGTTCGGCTGGTCTTTCAGCGCCAGCAGAGACTCCTTCAGTACGGGCCAAGAGAAAATGTAAATACCCATAGATGCCAGGTTGCTTCTCGGATGCTCCGGCTTCTCCTCAAATTCTGTAATCTTTCCATTGCCATCGGTGATCATAACACCAAAACGACTTGCCTCCTCAATCGGCACCGGCATGCAGGCAATCGTCACATCTGCCTTATTTGCCTTATGGAAATCCAGCATAACTTCATAATCCATTTTATAAATATGGTCACCGGAAAGGATCAGCACGTAATCCGGATTATAAGTCTCCATGTATGCCAGATTCTGGAAAATCGCATTGGCTGTTCCTGTGTACCAGTCACTGTTACTGCTCTTTTCATAGGGGGGAAGAACAGTCACACCACCAACATTACGATCCAGATCCCACGGAATACCGATTCCGATATGTGTATTCAGCCGCAGCGGCTGATACTGGGTCAGAACTCCCACCGTATCAATCCCGGAGTTAATACAGTTACTCAACGGGAAATCTATGATACGATATTTACCTCCAAACGATACTGCAGGCTTTGCTACGCTTTCAGTCAGAACACCAAGACGGCTTCCCTGTCCGCCGGCCAGCAGCATTGCAATCATTTCTTTCTTAATCATGCAATCACCTCTTGTCATATATAATGAAAAATTATAACACACTTTTCATAATTAGTGAACATCTTTTACATATTTTTATCGATTCTTTTCCTGTTTTTATGACATTTACACAACTTTTCATTTTCTCATTTCCATTTTTGCTGATTAAGCATATAATAATAGTAGTGTCGGTCTTTTATCTTGAAAGGAGATAAAACCTCCGGCTGATTGCATTAACGGCATTAATTGTCTACATATCCAATAATTTCAAAGGAGATTTTTTATGTACACCATTAATTTTGATAAACCCATTCATATTCATTTTATAGGTATTGGCGGAATCAGTATGAGCGGCCTGGCAGAGATTCTTCTGCAGGAAGGTTTCACCATTTCAGGTTCCGATGCAAAGGAAAGCGCACTGACAGACCACCTGACTTCTCTGGGAGCAGAGATTTTCTACGGTCAGCGTGCATCCAATATTATTGACGGCATTGATCTTGTTGTTTATACTGCAGCTATTCATCCGGACAACCCGGAATATGCCTGTGCACAGGAAAAGGGAATCCCCATGATGACCCGGGCAGACCTTCTGGGGCAGATCATGACTAATTATCAGACTCCTATTGCCGTATCAGGAACTCACGGCAAGACCACGACAACTTCTATGGCCTCTCATGTACTGCTGGAGGGCGGTTTCGATCCTACCATTTCTGTGGGCGGTATTCTGCCTGCCATCGGAGGTAATCTGCGTGTAGGACATTCTGAAACATTTATTACAGAAGCCTGCGAGTATACCAACAGCTTTTTAAGCTTCTTCCCGAAGATCAGCATTATTCTGAATGTAGATGCGGATCATCTGGATTTCTTTAAAGATATTGATGACATTCGTCGCTCTTTCCGGCTGTTCGCGGAAAAACTGCCGGCAGACGGTACGCTGATTATCAACAGTGATACCCCTCATTACGAAGATATTATCCGTGATCTGCCCTGCAGTGTCATCACTTACGGACTGGAACATGATGCAGATTATACAGCTTCTGATATTACATACGATGAACTGGGACATCCCACTTTTACCTGTATGCACCGCGGCGAAGCTGAAGGGAGATTCAGCCTGAAAGTACCGGGCATCCACAATGTGTCCAACGCACTTTCTGTTATTGCACTGGCTGATCTGCTTCATATTGATCATGAAACACTTCAGAAAGGTCTTCAGAACTTTACCGGTACAGACCGCCGTTTCCAGTTAAAAGGAGAAGTCGGCGGCGTTACCATTATTGATGATTATGCTCATCATCCCACAGAGATTAAAGCGACCTTAACCTCTGCAAAAAATTACCCGCACAAAAAGACCTGGTGCGTGTTCCAGCCTCATACATACACTCGTACCAAGGCTCTGCTGCCGGAATTTGCCGAAGCCCTGACTCTGGCTGACCATGTGGTATTGGCTGATATTTATGCTGCCCGTGAGAAAAATACGATCGGCATTTCCTCAAAAGATCTTCAGGAGCGTATTCAGGCGCTGGGAACACCGTGTGAATACTTCCCGACATTTGATGAGATTGAAAATTATCTGCTGACGAACTGTGAAAAAGGCGACCTGGTGATCACCATGGGTGCCGGAGATGTGGTACAGATCGGTGAAAATATTCTGGGACTGTAATGCGAGGTAAGTTATGACACTCACTCCGCAAACATTCCTGATTGTCTGTCCCTTTCTTTTTCTTGCCGGACTGGTAGATGCCATCGGCGGAGGCGGCGGACTGATTTCTCTTCCGGCGTACCTGATTGCCGGACTTCCGGTCCATCAGGCAATCGCCACAAACAAACTTTCATCTGCCTGCGGAACTACGCTTGCAACGGCACGTTTTATCCGCAACCGGCTGGTGAACTTCCGCCTGGCAGTCCCGTCCGTTCTGGCGGCTGTGATGGGTTCCTCTATCGGAGCCCATCTTTCTATGGCAACAGACGAAAAAATCATGCGTTACATCCTGTTTATTATTCTGCCGGTGTCCGCACTGATCGTACTGAACAGGAAACTATTTCATGACGCCGAAGATGACACCGTTCATCTGAACCGGCGCACCGTCTTGACCGCCATCGGCTCTGCATTTACCATCGGCATCTATGATGGATTTTACGGTCCCGGAACCGGAACCTTCCTGATCATTGCGTTCACTGTTCTGGCACGCATGAGCATACAGACTGCCAACGCACAGGCAAAAGTCATCAACCTGACCACAAATATCACATCACTTGTGATTTTTCTCTTAAATGGGCAAGTACTGATTCCGCTGGGACTGGCGGCTGCTGTCTGCAACATGGCTGGCGGATACCTGGGAGCCGGACTGGTTATGACTAAGGGAAGCAAGATTGTGAAGCCTATTATTTTGTTTGTGCTGGGGCTGCTGCTGATCAAGATACTGCAGTAAATATTTAACTGTAGTTACAATTCAGACAGCCTCTATTCCATGTTGTACCGTTCTTGGTAGGCTATAAAGTGTATTTCTGCGGTTTTTGGCCTACATTGCTATCTGGGAAGTAGGATGTAAAGTCTGTTTTGCTGTTCTGCGGCCTATCATTTTTGTCATAGAATAGGCTGCAAAACCTGTCTACATGTATTATGGCCTACTATATTTTCTGGAAAATAGGCTACAATGTTTGATTTTTCAGTTTTTCATCCTACTATAATTTCTACAAAATAGGCCACAAGGCTTGTTTTGCAATTTTGGAGCCTATTATTTTTGCAAAAAAGTAGGCTGAAAGACCTATTCGGTGTCTCTACAGCCTATTACATATGATGGGAAGTAGGCCGCAGAACTTATTTATATGGATTTCAGCCTACCTTGAGAATTTTAAGATAAGTTTCTCGAAATAATTGATGACGAATTGGTGGTGTCTTAGTAAGAGCCCGGATACCAGCATAAAAGCTGGATTTCCGAGCTCTATTTTTTATTCACAACAAACCTTTTTATTCTCTATTGAACACGTCTTTATTGAGTGCCCCTTCCTGACAGGACACAATAGTTGTGCATACGGCATCTCCTGTGATGTTGACCGCAGTACGCAGCATATCCAGAATTCGGTCGATTCCCATGATCAGTGCGATTCCTTCTGTCGGAAGTCCTACGGAAGCAAGAACCATGGACAGTGTTACCAGACCAACACTCGGCACTCCGGCTGTTCCGATGGAGGCCAGTGTAGCGGTCACTACAACGGTTGCCAAGTTGCCCATCGTCAGCGGAATTCCGTACGCCTGTGCAATAAATACTACCGCAACACCCTGCATGATGGAGGTTCCGTCCATATTGACGGTAGCTCCCAGCGGAATGGTAAATGATGAAATCTGCTTGGAAACGCCCATTTTTTTACTTAATGTATCAATAGACATAGGGATTGTCGCATTGGATGTAGCTGTGGAGAACGCAAATCCCATAACCGGCAGGAATTTTTTGATAAATTTCACCGGATTCAGGCGGGTAAATATAAACAGTAAAATCTGATACACGATGAAACACTGGATTAACAAAGCAAATGTTACGTTGCCCATGTATTTGATCATTGGTTTGAATGCCGCAAATCCCACATTGGCAAAGGTTCTGGCAATCAGACAGAACACACCGAGCGGTGCAACCTTCATGACAGCCATAGTCATTTCCATCATAATATCGTTGAACTGGCTGAAGAAGTTAGCCACAACGGATGCTCTGCTTCCCAGCTTTGCCAGCATGATACCCACAAACAGTGCAAATACAATAATCGGAAGCATATCTCCGTTCGCCATGGAATTAATCGGATTTTTAGGAATGATATTCAGCAGGGTATCTGTCAGTTTTGTCGCTTCTGCCGTCGTCACCTCACTGGTCTGTACCGCATCCATATCCAGACCGATACCCGGATTGATCAGATACGCAGTACCCAAAGCAATCGTTACCGCCAGAGCTGTTGTTACCAGATAAAATCCTATGGTCTTCACACCTACTTTTCCAAGGGTCTTGGTATCGCCGATCGCCATACTTCCGCAGACCAGAGAGCAGAATACCAACGGTACAACCAGCATCTGCATCAGTCTGATAAATCCCTGCCCCACCACATACAGGATACCTTCTACCAGAATCGTATCGCGAAAGTAACCGGAAGGAAGACCATAATGGATTCCCACTCCCACAAGTGCACCAACCAGCAGTGCGACAAATATCTTCGTAGAAAGCCCCATACCTTTTTTTGTGGTATTTTCTTTCTTTGTCCCTTTTTTAATTTTCAGATCTCTCTTTTCCTTTGCCATTATTCTATCCCTCCGGTCTCATCCAGATATTCTTTCAAAGCTTTCCGCCATTCCATTGGCTCTTCGATTCCGGTGAGACGAAGCATCATATTATCCAGTACCGAATAGGATGGACGCATGGCATCACGGGAAATAACAGGATGTATTTCCATCTTGTCCGCATTTCCGGAAAATTCCAGAATCGCCTTTGCATATTCATAGCGGCTGCAGCTTCCCTGACACACCGCATGGTACAGACCATATTCGTCATTATCAATAAAATACTGAATGATTTTCGCCAGTTCCTTCGTACTGGTCGGTACACCAAACTGGTTATTCGGCACTTCCATCTCTTTTATTTTACCCACATTTGTCAGCACTTCATCCACGAAATCTTTTCCAATTCCATAAATCCAGGAGCTGCGGATAATGACAAAACGGTGGGAAAGCTGTGTCAGAAATCTTTCTCCCGCCAGTTTTGATTTACCATAAATGGTCTTGGGATGTACCTGATCAAATTCATTATAAGGAATTCTTGATTCCTGGTCAAAAACATCATCCGTAGACATCTGAATCACTCTGGCATGCAGTTCCTCCGCAGCCAGTGCAATATTGCGCACACCGATGGCATTTACCTTATAAGCCATGTCCACATCTTCTTCACACTTTGCCACATCCGTCATACCTGCACAGTTGATAATCACATCCGGGCGGTTCACACGCACATACTGCGTTACTTCATCGATATCTGTAATATCAACCGCATCAATATCTGTGGTCAAAATCTGGTATTCTGTACAGTCCAACAAATTCAGCAGCGCAGTTCCCACATGACCGTCTGCTCCCGTAATCCATACCTTTTTCATTAGTCCGTCCTCCAATCATAAGTGATAAAAAGGGCAGCCTGTTAAAGGCTGCCCTCACAACACTTTTAATATTAATGGAAAATGCACAAAAAGTCAATAAAAACAACTGTTTTTTCGTCATTATTCTATGTCATACCGTTCCTGGCAGGTTCAGATGCTTGTTATGTGGGATTCTGTCCTGCCTTTTAACTTTTGGTAGGCTTCATTGATTAGTTTTCGGATTTTCCTCCTGCCTTTTTCGTTTTCGATAGGCTCTAATGGTTGCTGTTATGATTTCCATCCTATCTTTTTTTGATTTTTATAGGCTATATCATTTGTTTCTGGGATTTGTAGCCTACACTTTTACCAATTTTAGTAAGCTCACTAAGGTATTTCTGGGATTCTCAGCCTACGTTTCTTCTTATTTGGTAGGATGAAAACGTGAAAACCAAGAAATGAAGCCTACCCAAAGACCAAAAAGGTAGGATGGAAACCCAAATAACAATCATTTGAGCCTATAATAAATAGTTCGATGCAGAATAATGGCTACCTGAACTGTAACACTTTTTTCCCAGAATATCCCTTCTATCCCCAATCCTCGGCAACAATACAGAATCATCAACCGGAAACATATTGTTGAAGTTAAGACAACCTATCAGTTTATTTCCCTTGTCGAACATTCTGGAAAAATCCCTATCATTCTTCATTGTCTGATGCTTTGGTTTCGGTGATGTCAAAGGAATGCAATATTTCTTCTGATTACAAATAACAACGATTCCCACAAAAGGACGGCTTTCTTTCCCTACCCGTGGAGAAACTGACATGATCTTATCATCTGCCCTGGCTAAATCTCTGACGTACTTCATATCTATATGATACAAATGAAATCTTTGCTTTTTCATAAAAACGAAAGGCTGCGAAAATATCGCAGCCATAACATTCACAATTCCCACTCACAGTAGGGACCACTGCTTTTACCATTCCCACTTACGGTAGGGACCACACGCTTTTTACGAAAGCAAATGCTTTCATAACAGAGCCGATGCTCGTGATTATCTTATACAAAATTTCAAGGAATATGTCAAGATATTTTATATTATTATTCATTGCCTATAAAAACAACTGTTTTTTCGTCATTATTCAAACTTTCTTTTACATTCGTACAAGTGCTTATTCTTCGATGGTAGGAGTGGGTAGCATCAAATAACTCTCTTCCGGATACAAGGTTATCAAAAGTTTTGTTTCTGAATCAACTAAATGTTCTAAAGAAATCCCAGCCTCACTTTCTGTATCAATTAGATATGGAAGAACAACTTCAAATACTCTATCACTTTTAATTGAAAATCCTGACGCACCGTCTAATTCTGGATTGAAATCCGAAATCAAATGAATACTTTTTGTTGCGGGTAATACAAAATAATCCAAACCTGTTAACAAAAAATTATCCAATAATATAGGCCATTCCGATGTTTTCATCCAGTTTTTATTCCAAAATTCTACCGTTACAAGATAAATCAACCCATATTTTTCAAATGAAGACTCACCATCTAATGATATCTCTTTTAGTTCCTCCTTCGTAATGTTATACTGCGCTAAAAAGGATTCTGTACGCATGACTTTCGTATTAGTAACTCGCATACCGTAGCCGTCTAATTCAGCTATGTCCCAGTAATAAATAGCATCTGATAAATAAATATCTGTTCCCTCTTCATACACTGTAGTCCTTGCTTTATATTTTTCTATTAGCTTCGTGTGATTTACGTTCCAGATACGCCACCCGCAAAGCATTGCAAAAAATACAATCACAACTCCCGCCGTCCAAGATACCTTTATTACATTTTTTCCTTTTGTTATTTTCATTCTACCTCGTCACCTCACGAAATTTACCTTCCTCATTCTTTATTAAATGTTTTGTAATTTTACCTGCCGTGAGACGAAAAATTTCATCTGCTGTACTTGAAAGCAATTCATAATCGTGACAAGCTAAAATAATGATTGCCCCACGCTCTTTTTCTTTACGGATAATTTCCTTCGTATCTAAAATTCCTTCTTCATCCAGAGAAATAAACGGTTCATCCAAGATAATTAGTTCTGGATGTTCCATTATGGCGCAGGCAATCCCAAGGCGTTGTTTCATTCCTAACGAATATTTCCGATATTTCTTTTTATCTTCAGGATCTAATTTTACTCGGTACATAGCCTGCTTTACTTCCTCTTTTCCTATTCTTTCCCGGATACCTGCCAGCAAATACAAATTCTTATATCCCGAATATCCAGCAAGAAACTGAGGATTCTCAATTAATAACCCCATGCTTTTCGGAAAACTGTTTTGCCCGTGTAGAATTTTACCATCCACGATAACTTCACCCTGTGTCGGATAGATAAGCCCGGCAATCAACCGCATGAGCATTGTTTTTCCACATCCATTTATTCCCTGAAAACCATAAATCTGTCCACTATGCATTGCTAAATTTATATGATCGATTACCATAGAAGATCCCAAATATTTCACTGCATTTTTTACAACAATATCCATTTTTATTCTCCTACTCTCTCTTTGTCTCTAATCATCTACATTTTTGTTTTATACAGAAACTAACTAATT
>JBJELT010000008.1:0-21579 GCA_051879295.1 Oliverpabstia sp.
AGGAGGACAGGGGCACTATTAATACGAGGTGAAGAAAAAGTACGTTCTATATCTATGTCAACTTACATTAATTGATAGTATAGTGCCCTGTTTTTAGTGAAAAGGAAAATAATAGCGTTGTTTTTTCTGGTATGCGTTGGTGCTTTTCTGGTTTCCTGTAATCGTGAGTCTGCATCATCAATTCATGTGGATGATGTGGAAAGGGAAACAACGAATCTCTTTCGCGATTGGGTTTCGGATGGAGTAGTATCTTACACAGCAGTACCTACATACAATGGTACGGTTATTTACCGAATGGAAGGTAACAATGATCAGTTGATAGCGAACTGTGGTGACTTGTTGTGTAAGCATGATAATCCATTCTGTAGTGCCTATGTGGGTGATTCGGAAGATATGGCAGCAATGCATCGGGACGGAGATCAGGTGTATTATGTGGGAAATCGTGTTTACCGGATTGAAAAGAATAAAAAGACTTCTCTGGGGAATCTGCCCCGGCGTTATGGACCGGATGTACTTTTTTATCCCTATCTGGCATATTTTGAGGAACAGGATACGTTGGTGGTAAAACATCTGGAGATTGAGGAAGAAGTACGCAGGTTTGAGCACATTACAGGATATACCCAGGGGAATTTCTTTTTCAAAGACAGCCTGTATTATGTGACGGCAGAGCTTCAGCTGGTCCGGCTGGATTTGAATACGGGTGAGAAGGAAATTCTGGAAAAGAAGGGAGCAACCAGAGCCAGTGTATATCAGGATCAGATCTACTATATTAAGGTGCCGGAAAATGAAAGTGAAGATAACCGTCTGATTCGAATGGACCCGGAAACAAAGGAAAAAGAAGAACTTGTACCGGGTGTGTTCTATTATAATATGCTGGATGAATGGCTGTATTATTCCACTTATCCGGAACGAAAGTATTACCGCTGTCATATGGATGGAAGCGGGGAGATGGAGATACCTGTAGAAGAAGGCCTTCAGGCCGGATGCATCTGGACATTGCCGGAATTGGGTAAAGTGATAGTGGAATTTGATGATTATTATACCGCATATGTTGTTGACACAGAAAATGGCAGTATTGATTTTGAACACCCAATTTGTAAACCGCATGAGGAGGGAGCATATTGAAACTGGAACTTCATCATTTGCAGAAACATTATAAGCAGCTCCATGTACTAAAAGATATTAATCTGAATTTTAGGGAAGGGGTTTACGGCCTGGTCGGTCCTAATGGAGCAGGAAAGAGTACTCTGATGCGTTTGTTGGTGGCTGCGGAATTTCCAGAATCCGGTGAAATTCTGTGGGAAGGGAAAAATATCAGGGAGCATAGGAATGATTATAAGCTTCGAATTGGCTATCTGCCCCAGGAGTTTGGATTTTATAAGGAATTTACCGGCAGGGAGATGCTCCATTATACAGGGCTGATTAAGACCGTCCTTCCTATGGAAGAAATCAGGGAACAAAGCAGTCGATTGCTGGAATTGCTGGACCTTATGGATAAAGCGGATGTTGCTGTTGGAAAATATTCCGGGGGAATGAAACAGCGTCTCGGTATAGCCCAGGCATTTTTGGGCTATCCGGATCTGGTGATTCTGGATGAAGCAACTGTGGGGCTGGATCCTATGCAGCGAATCCGTTTTAAAAAATTCCTGAAAGAATATGGAAAAGAAAAAACGGTGATTTTATCCACACATATTTTGTCGGATTTAAAAGACATTGCGGATTTTCTCATTTTTATGGATAAAGGAAATATTATCTATAATGGAATGATGGATCGGGAGAAGAATCCGGATGAACTTTATATGGAATATTTTCATCAGGGGGAGGGATTTTGTGAAAAGGAACTTTCTGTTCATAGGTTATGAATTGAAATATCTGTTTCGTCAGAGATTTTTACAATTTCTGGTTCTCATGATTTGTCTGTTTACCATCTATGGTACTCCTACAGGAGTTTACTCGAAAGACTGGGATTATGGAATTTATGATCGGTATGAAAAACAGCAGTCTTATGAAAATATGACAGAAAACCAGATGACTGCCATTGAATTTGCAAAAATGCGGATAGAGGACATTCTGAGTCAGCGGAATCGTATTTATGAAACAGCGGTGGAACAGAAAAAGAATCTGGAACATCAGGAAGGATATGAATGGGAGTATCTTACGAAAGCAGAAGAAGTCTACGGAAAAGAAATCTCTTTGAAGCCACGGGACTACAGGGGATGGGAAAGCTATTTTGCTTCTAAGGTTATGATGCTGCAACACAGTAAAATGGCATTATTTACCCTGATGATTCTGGTGAGTTCGGGATTGTTTCTTCTATCAAAGGACAGGACAAACCGGACACTTTTCTGGGCTTCCTATACAGGAAAAGGAGCTGCATGGTCGTCGTACAGTATGAAACTGCTGGCAATTTTTCTGTATGGATTTTGTGTACAATTTATCCAGATTGCCGTCCAGATCCTCACTCTTGTATTCATCAGTAAATATGATATGCGCCAGTGGATGGAGCCGATTCAGAATATCTCAGCTTTTGGAACCTGTTGCTTTTCGTTGAATATGATAGAATTACTTCTATTACATATTGTTCTTTTAAATGTTGCGGCACTGTTTGTTATTCTTTTTACAATGTTATTGATTCGTATCCTAAAGAGGGACCTACTTTTGATTATATGTGGAATGGGTGTTACCGGAAGTTTATATGCCCATGTGTACGCCTGTGATAAAAGCCGGGTCTTTGATTTTCTCTGGAAAATCAATCCTCTTTCGGTCGTACAGATGGATCAGGTGTTACAATATGGTGTGTGGAATGTGGCCGGCCATGCCGTTTTCGTGCAGGCGGGGGTGGCCTGTATCTGGGTGATGATGTTGGCTGCTCTTTACGTTGGTGCGTATCAAATGTGGAGGCGATATCTGAATGAAACAGGAGTATAAACAATTATTACGTTATGAATACAAAAGACTTTTTCCTGTCTCCACCTGGATCTGTATTATTATGTTTACTGCAGCATTTTTTCTTCTGTCATGGAAAACCTATGAAGAAACAGAAGAGGATCGTTGCTATCGGGAAGTGGTTCAGGAATACCGTGGTATTGCCACTTCAGAAAAAATAGAAGAAATCATCGAAAGAGCAGAACATTACCAGACAGTTCTGGATACTCATTATCAGACAGCTGAGGATTATGCCAAAGGAAAAGTCAGTGATGAAGAGTTTCAGGACTTTATGGATGATTACTATTATGCCAAAGAATACATATCCGGCTGGAGTAAACTGAAAGAACATGCCCTTCGGTATCAGGGACAGGAGCAGAAAACTTATTTTCTGTATGATACCGCATGGGAAAAACTATTTGAAAATAAAGTGGACATCCTGTTTGTTTTTCTGATGATTCTCTGTTTCATCCCTTATTTTTATAAGGATGTGGACGTGAGATGGAAGTCCATCGGAGAAAGTTACAAGGGTTACCAGGAGTTAAAAAAACGGAGACTTTTCTTTGCAATCTTTCTGGTATTGGTAATGCAGGCAGTGTGGTGCATGGGAGAGTTGGGAATCTTGCTTATAACAGATGCGATTCCTGATTCCCATGCTTCCATGTGCAGTCTTCTGGCGGGAACTGGGATGCGGGAAGGTGTATCGCTGTTGGGATTTTATATCATCAGAACGGTGCTTTTACTGATAAAACGTATCGTTGATCTTTTGGTTTTGGAATTCCTGTCAGATCATGGGGATAATAAAATGCTGGCTGCGGCAGTGTTGTTGGTTTGTCTTCTGATTACGGATGGAGGCTATCTGATTCCGGTCAAAAAAATGTTGATATAAAATAGCTGTCATTGCCGTAAGGTTTTAGAAAATAAAAAACTCCAGTTTTTCTGAATAGTCGAGAAAAACTGGAGATTTAGTTTTGCCTTAAAGAAAATGCCGGTAAGCTCGCTGTCGAAACGAAGATAAGCCATGATGGTATCTTCCACTTCAATATCCTTGCGCAGAGAAAAATTATTGATGCATGCACTCACGCTCCGGATAGTTCCGGCAAGATATGACAGAAGGTCGAGGGTGTGTACGGCTGTTTCACTGTACATCATCAATATTGCAGACTGCATAAAGATCGGCATACTTTGCCATTACAATGATATCTGCATGGATGGAACCAATGGCTCCGTAGCCTGTTACACATACACGTTTCATACTAATAGAACCCCTTTGTCTTTAAAAAGTCGTAACTCATTTTCATGGAGTCAAAAGGATCTCTTTCACAGATATCCTGTTCTACCAGCGCCCATTTTGTACCAGATTCATCACAGGTTTTGATGATGCTGTCCCAATCAAGATTTCCCTGACCAACTTCTGCCATTTTCTGCCTGTTAATTTCTTTCTGATCTATAGCAAAATCTTTAAAATGAACCAGAGCAGCACGTTTTCCAACTTTACGGATAAAATCTGCAGGATTGGCTCCACCGTACTGAACCCAATACGTATCCACGATAAACTGGACATTTTCCGGATCTGTTTCTTCTAAAATCCAATCCATAATTGTTTTTCCGTCAATTTTTGCAAATTCAAAGGCATGATTGTGGTATACCAGGGTCATTCCTGCCGCTTTAATTTTTTCTGCTGCCTGGTTTGTCTTCTGAATAAAATCAGATAATGTTTCTATGTTTTCTGTATATTCAAAAGGCATACATCCGATACCGCAGAAATCAGAATCCAGCAGCCGGTTATATTCAATCACATCTTCTACATTCGTCACAAAATCTGAAAAGCCTTTGTGGGTAACTACTGTCTTCAGATTGTATTTATCTGTTACTGTACGCATTTCCTGTGCCAAAAGGGGTGAAGCAGAAATCTGGATTATCTGATATCCAATCTCTGCAATTTTTTTGCAGGTGGAGTCAAAATCTTCTATATTCTTTATGTAATCTCGCAGAGTGTAATACTGTGCTCCAATTCGTCTGTCCATATGTTTCTCCTTTTTCAAATACTTAATAAGTATCGCTGGTGTCAGCGATGATTTGTGATTCTTTTTTTACTATGGTGGAAGCGGCTATTTTCTCCTGCAGAATCTGATAAAATCTTTCATGGGGGAATTCTTTTACATTTACGGTTTCTCCGGTCCAGGCACTTAAGTGAATGGAATTAGATATGGTAAGTCCCCAAATTCCATCCTCGCCTTTGGCGAGCAGCTCCTTACCGTCCAGGATGGCAGAAGTAAAGTTTTTCAGGATTCCCACATGCTGCTCACCGCCGGTAAAATCTGCCGGAATTTCACATTTCCAGCACTCCGGCATGGCGAATGGGATTTTATTGATTCGATTGTGTTCTCGCTCAGAGATGACATTGCGGTAAAACAGGAGCGTATTATTTTCAACAATCACCTTGCCCATATCGCATGCAATCTCCAGACGGTTGGTGCCGGGTGCCTCACCGGTAGAGGTAATATATTCACCAGTGGTTCCGTTGTCATATTCAAAATAGGCCATGACGTCATCTTCTACTTCGATATTGTAATATTTTCCAAAGGAAGCTTTCGCAAAGATCCGGTCCGGCATTCCAAACATCCACTGCCACAGATCCAACTGGTGTGGATTTTGATTGATGAGAGCACCGCCGCCTTCGGTTTTCCAGGTAGAGCGCCAGGTACTGCTGTCATGGTAGGCCTGAGGACGGTACCAGTCAGTAATGATCCAGGTAATCCGTTTGAGGTGTCCTAAATCTCCCCGGTTGATCATGGTGCGCAGCTTCTGATACACCGGATTAGTCCGCTGATTGTACATGATTCCAAAAATTTTGCCGGATTTTGCAGCAGCCTCGTTCATTTCGAGTACCTGCCGAGTGTAAACTCCCGCAGGCTTTTCAGTTATGACATGAAGTCCATGCGCAAAAGCACGGATGGCAAGGCCGGGGTGATCATAATGGGAAACTGCAATCAAAACTGCGTCGCAGCATCCACTCGTAAAGAGATCTTCCTCATCCGAAAACACCGGAATATCTGGATATTTTTCGGTGAAAGCTTCCCTTCTTGGTTTGGAAACATCGCACATGGCAGTTAGTTCCATCCGGGGTACTTTTCCGGCTGTGAGGTTTGCTGCATGGCCGGTTCCCATGTTTCCAAAACCAATCAATCCTAATCGTACTTTATCCATTTTATTCTTTCCTCCATTTCCTTTTTTCATATCATGTGTTAAAATAACGCTGAGGTGATGATTTATGGCACTTTATGCTGCAAGTGAGACAAGAACAGAACATCCGTCCAACAGCAATTTCTATCTCCATGCCCATGACCACTACGAAATCTATATGTTTCTGGAAGGAGACACGAAATATATCGTGGAGGAGAAGGTCTATAGCCTGACTCCCGGTGATATCATCGTTATCCGAAAGAATGAAATGCACCGTGCTTTCCATAATAGTGTCGCAACATACAGTAGATTTGTTCTCATGGTTTCTCCGGAGTTTTTCCAGAAATACCACTGTGCTGAATATGAGACTCAGTTTATCAATACGGGAGCTGATAACAAAATCTCATCGAAAATTGCGCGTTCTATCGGTCTTTACGATGCTTTTATGCGGTTGAAAAAGTACTCAAAAGACTTTTCCATGCCCGATAACCCGGTATGTGCTTCTGTCATCGTAGAAATTCTGTATCTGATTAGCAATATCCGCTCCTTCGAGGTTTCGGATACCTCTCACCCGCAGCTGAAATCTGTTATTGCTTTTTTGAACAACCATTATATGGAAAACCTTTCTCTGGATGAGCTGGAAAAACAATTTTTTATTTCCAAATATCATCTGTGTCGGCTTTTTCATCAAAATACAGGGCTTACCATCCACCAGTATCTCACCAGTAAGCGTCTCATGCTGGCCATCGAACTGACGTCGGACGGAAAAAGCTTAAGTGAAGCGGCGGCTCTTGCCGGATTCAGCGATTATTCCTCTTTTTACCGGGCGTATAAAAAGAAATATGGGCAGAAGCCGCGCATGGGAGCCAAAAATTAACTCCCGGTTCCTGCTCTTTATCTCTTTTGGATATCTTCCAAAATATTTTCAAGTGCCATATATGCCAGCGTAAAGGTTCCTTCACCGCCTTCCGGCAGTTCCTGAAGTTTACCGTTTTTCTCAAGTTTTGTGAAGCCGGTAAAGCTTCCCAGGTGAGGTTCCAGACTCAGATATCCTTGATATCCACAAGTAAAAAGATTTTTCAGGATGTTTTCTACATTTCCATCGCCCTGACCGGAGGGTACCACATGTCCATCATCCATGCAGGCATCCTTGATATGCATGTAAACAATGTGGTTCTTCAGTATATCATAAGCTTCCAGTGCGTTTTGTTTACATTGTACAAAGTTGGCGGGGTCAAAAACCGCCTGAAAATGGTCACAGCCTAATTCCTGCATCAAATCCAGACATCTTTGGGCCGTATCTCCGTAAATTTCCTTTTCATTTTCATGAAGGAGCACCACATCCTGCTCCTTTGCATAGGAAATCATCTTCTTCAGACGGGTCAGAACTTCTGTCCGTTCAGTCGCTGTCCATTCTCCTTCTTCATGGTAAAAGCTGAATATACGGATATACTGGGTATCCAGCATTTTGGCGATTTCTACTACTCGTTGAAACAGAGAAAAATGCTTGTCCCAATCATCGGAAAGTTTTATTTTTCCGATGGGGGAACCGATAGAAGATGCTGAAATTCCGTACTTCTTCATTTCTTCCCGGAGAGCGTAGACGTCTGTGTCCGACAGCTCCGAAATATTTTTTCCGTTAATCCCTCTGGGTTCAAAATAATGGATGTTAAGCTTTTTTAAAACCTCAAACTGTGTTGTGATATCCTCAGAAATTTCATCTGAAAATCCACTGATTTTATCGTAGAACATAGCCTCTCATCTCCTTTCAAACGCCCAATCAGCATTTCAGTACTTAAATAATTGTATCACTACAATATCAAAATATTTTCTATAAAACCATGTAAAAATTACCATTTAGTTTGTTAATATTGCTATTTTGCTATTGATATTAGAATCAAATCATGCATGGTGAGAGATAATTAGTTACTGTTCACATGGCACTATCCCAATAACAGAAGAAGTTAGCTATAACAAACATTGTACTTTATGAGAAACATGGTCACACCTGCTTGACGATTTTTTAACAATCTAATACAATATTGTCATAATCAATTTAGGAGGTTTGATAATGCGAAAAGAGTGGGAAGGCTTCAGCCATGGTATCTGGGAAAAAGAGATCAATGTCAGAGATTTCATTCAGAAAAACTACACTCCGTATGACGGAGATGATGCTTTTCTGGCAGATGCCACAGAAAACACAAAAGAACTTTGGGAACAGGTCATGGATCTTTCCAGACAGGAGAGAGAAAAGGGCGGTGTTCTGGATATGGACACCAAAATTATTTCCACAATCACTTCTCATGGTCCCGGTTATCTGAACAAAGAAAAAGAGACAATCGTTGGTTTTCAGACTGACAAACCTTTCAAACGTTCTCTGCAGCCTTACGGCGGTATCCGTATGGCGGTGAAAGCATGTGAAGACAATGGATATCATGTGGATCCTCAAATTGTTGAGTTCTTTACCAAACACAGAAAAACTCATAATGAGGGTGTTTTTGATGCTTACACACCGGAAATGAGAGCGTGTCGTTCCAGTCACATTATTACCGGACTTCCGGACGCATACGGTCGCGGAAGAATTATCGGTGACTACCGCCGTGTGGCATTGTATGGTGTTGATCGTCTGATCGAGGACAAGCAGCATCAGAAAGATACTACCAGAATTATTATGTATTCTGACGTTACCAGAGCAAGGGAAGAACTTTCAGAACAGATTAAAGCTCTGAAAGAACTGAAAGAGCTTGGTAAAATTTATGGATTTGATATTTCCAGACCTGCCCAGAATGTACAGGAAGCAATCCAGTGGCTGTATTTTGGTTATCTGGCTGCCATCAAGGAGCAGAACGGTGCTGCCATGTCTCTGGGACGTACATCCACATTCCTGGATGTTTATGCAGAGAGAGACCTGGCAAACGGAACATTTACCGAAGAACAGATTCAGGAATTTGTTGACCATTTTATTATGAAACTGCGTCTGGTAAAATTTGCAAGAACACCGGAGTATAATGCGCTGTTTTCCGGAGACCCTACATGGGTAACTGAATCCATCGCAGGTATGGGTATCGACGGACGTTCCATGGTAACAAAGATGTCCTTCCGTTACCTGCACACCCTGAAAAATCTGGGTACTGCACCGGAACCAAACCTGACCGTACTTTGGTCTACCAGACTGCCGGAGAACTTCAAACGTTTCTGTGCAAAGACATCCATCGAGTCTTCTTCCATTCAGTATGAGAATGATGACCTGATGCGTGTGACCCATGGGGATGATTATGCTATCGCATGCTGTGTATCTTCCATGAGAGTGGGTAAGGAAATGCAGTTCTTCGGAGCACGTGCAAACCTTGCAAAATGTCTGCTTTATGCAATCAACGGTGGTGTGGATGAAGTAAGCAAAAAACAGGTGGGACCGGAATTCCGCCCGATTACTTCTGAATACCTTGATTACGATGAAGTTATGGACAAGTTCCATGCAATGATGAAATGGCTGGCTCAGGTATATGTAAATACTCTGAACATTATCCATTATATGCATGATAAATATTGCTATGAGAGAATTCAGATGGCACTGCATGACAAGAATGTAACCCGCTGGTTTGCAACCGGTATTGCAGGTCTTTCTGTGGTAGCGGATTCTCTGTCAGCCATCAAATATGCAAAAGTGAAAACAATCAGAGATGAAAATGGTATCGTAGTCGATTACGAAGTAGAAGGAGATTTCCCGAAATATGGTAATGATGACGATCGTGTAGATAACATCGCTTATGATATCGTTCATGATTTTATGGCTTATGTAAAAGGAAATCATACCTACCGCGGCGGTATTCCGACAACTTCTATTCTGACGATCACTTCCAATGTGGTATACGGAAAAGCAACCGGTTCCACACCGGATGGAAGAAAAGCAGGTGAGCCATTTGCACCGGGTGCCAACCCGATGCACAGACGTGACAGTCATGGAGCTGTTGCAAGTCTGAGTTCTGTTTCCAAACTTCCGTTCAAAGATGCACAGGACGGTATTTCCAATACCTTCTCCATCATCCCGGGAGCACTTGGAAAAGACGATGCAATTTTCTTTGATGATATTGCATTTGAACTGGAACCGGACTGCGCATGCTGTGAGCCAAACGCAGAGATTGACTGATTTCGAGAGCACGCAGTGCGTAGAAATCCGTGTATCAGATAGCATAGATTATGATAATGAAATAGGAGGACATACAATGAATATTACTGATGCTCAGATCGACAACCTGGTAAACCTTCTGGATGGTTACGCCGAAAAAGGCGGCCATCATCTGAATGTAAATGTGTTTACAAAAGATACTCTTCTGGATGCCCAGGCTCATCCGGAAAAATATCCGCAGCTGACTGTTCGTGTTTCCGGTTATGCCGTAAACTTCAATAAACTGACAAAAGAACAGCAGGATGAAGTTATTTCCAGAACCTTCCATGACGGAATGTAAGAAGAATATGGTGGGAAGAATTCATTCCCTTGAGAGTTTCGGGACCGTTGACGGTCCCGGAATTCGTTTTGTGGTATTTTTTCAGGGATGTCCCATGCGCTGTCAGTACTGTCATAACCCGGATACCTGGGAAGTCGGGGGAGGCACTGAGATGAGTGTAGAGGAAATTCTTTCCGCATACGAAAAAAATAGAACATTTTACCGGAAAGGCGGTATTACAGCCACCGGCGGCGAACCTTTACTGCAGCTGGGATTTCTGACGGAATTATTTGCGGAAGCAAAGAAGAGAGGAATCCATACCTGTCTGGATACGTCCGGGATTGTATACCGGGAAAGCAGAAGGGATGAATTTGAACGGCTGTTTTCCTGCCTGGATCTGGTATTGCTGGATATTAAGCACAGCACTGCGGAGGGGCACAGACAGCTGACCGGGCAGGAGCAGGCTCCCGTACTGCAGTTTGCAGACGCATTGCATCGTGCCGGGATTCCCATGGTTGTCCGTCATGTAGTGGTGCCGGGAATCACAGATGATGAGGAACATCTGAAGCGGCTGGGTCGGCTGCTGGCACCGTACCGGAATCTGAAAGGACTGGAAGTTCTTCCCTACCATACGATGGGATTGAAAAAATACGAATCGCTTGGTCTGGAATATCCGCTGACAGGTGTGGAGGCCATGGATAAAGGAAAAGTCAGGGAATTACGTAATACGATTTTGAATGAAATTAGAAATGTCCGAATGTCGTAAATTTTCTGAAAAAAATCTTTCTTTTACAGAATTGTAATGTTATAATAAATCTATCATCAGACAGCTTGAGCGTGATAAGGCTGTTATACCAGAAAGTAAGGGAGGTAGATTTATGGAGAGCAGGATGCATAAGATTTTTTCGGAATCTAATAGAAAGATTGCTTTGAAAGTGTATGAGGGACATTTTGCAACACCGCATTCTCACATTACACATTATTTTGACATGGCAACACTCCGGACACGTGCTTCTGAGGCTTCAGAAGTAGCAAAAGTCCTGGCTGGTCATTATGAGATGAGTACGATCGTAGATACGATTATTTGTATGGACGGAACAGAAGTGATTGGTGCTTATCTGGCAGAGGAATTGACCAAGGCAGGAATTATGTCCATGAATGCTCATGAGACGATTTATGTGGTGTCACCGGAAGTGAATATCAATGGACAGCTGATGTTCCAGGAAAATATGGTTCCCATGATCAGGAATAAAAATATCCTGATTCTCACCGCATCAGCAACCACAGGCGGTTCCCTGCAGGCATGTTTTGACTGCGTGAACTACTATGAAGGAAAGCTGCAGGGGGCATGTGCAATCTTCAGTGCTGTGAACAAAATCAACGGTGTTCCGGTGAATGCGATTTTCACATCCCGTCAGGTGCCGGATTATCGAAGCTACACCACAAGAGAGTGCCCGCATTGTCGAGCACAGAAAAAGATTGACGCTATTGTCAATGGATATGGGTATTCAAAATTGTAAGGAAAGCTGCAAAAGAGCAAAATGGTAAATCTATAGGGGCAGGAGAGGATTCATGGGGGTTCGCTCCTGCCCCTTAAGAGTTTCGGGATATTCCCTATTAAGAAAATTTATGGTATAATAGCCCACAAATCCGTGAGATGGAGGTGCAGTGAAATGTTGAAGATATTTTATGGAAACATGCAGGAGGCTGTGTTCAACACTTCTGTGTATTTCAAGAATGCATATGAGGATTCCTGGATTACAGACCCGGTTGCGCGGGAAATGATTCTGGATGTAGATAAATCTATTGTTTTGGATAGCAGTGTAATAGATAGTCCTGTCATGGGGAAAATTCCACCAACTTCGCTGTCAGGTGGTGTGAAAACATTGATATTAATGAAGAACGAAAGGGATAAAATATTTAATGCTTCTACCTGTGGTGATAACTGTGCCAAGTGGATTTTGAGGCTGGGGCAGACAGATGACCTTACCATCAATTTGCGGCATCTGATGGATTTTGGTGAGGGGTCTTTTGAAATTTGTATACTCAATTCAAATCAGATTGTTCATAGTATGAAGGAACTTGTTCCTATTGCAGGGCTTTACGTATAAAAGGGGTGCTGTTTATGAAGGGAAAACATAGAGTTATCGTACAGAATAAGCGGATTCGGTATGATTTTGAGATTAGGAGAAATATTACGGTTATTCGTGGGGATAGTGCTACCGGTAAAACGGCCCTGGTGGATATGGTGCGGGAGTATTACGAAAACGGAATTTCCAGTGCTGTGGAGTTGTGGTGCGATAAAGAATGTACTGTTCTTGAGGGCCGAACCTGGTCGGCACAGCTTTCTATGATGCAGGATAGCATTGTGTTTATTGATGAAGGAAACGACTTTGTGATGAGCGATGCGTTTGCTGCTATTATTCAGAATACTGATAACTATTATGTAATTGTCACAAGAGAAGGGATTCCGTCCCTGCCTTATAGTGTGGATGAAATCTATGGAATCCGAAATTCCGGTAAATACGGAACGCTCAAACGAACATACAATGAATTATATCATTTGTATCCGATTTCTAATGATTGTATTCCTGTTCATCCAACCCATTTGATTACTGAGGATTCTAATTCCGGATATCAGTTCTTCAAAGGGGTGTGTGACCAGAGAAAAGAAATTATCTGCATCAGTGCGCAGGGGAAATCAAATATCTTTTCTGTAGTAATTCGGCATACAGATGAGAATGTTCTTGTGATTGCTGATGGTGCAGCCTTTGGTTCTGAGATGGAAAAACTGATGAGATTGGTGAAAGATTATCCAAATGTGAAGCTGTACTTGCCAGAATCGTTTGAGTGGCTGATTCTTTGTTCCGGGATTGTTGAGAATAGCAGTGTTGCCACGATGTTGGAATATCCTGGGGATCAGATTGAAAGTAGAGATTATTTCAGTTGGGAGCGATATTTTACTGATCAATTGATTCAACTCACACAGAACAGCTTTTTGAAATATGCCAAGCGACAGCTGAATCCTGTTTATTTCCAAGAGAAAATTGCAGATAAGATTCTTGCTGTAATGAAGGGAATTGAGTTGAAATAAATGAAGACAATGAGGAACAGCTCTTATATGGGAGTTGTTCTTTTTTAGTTATGTGATTTTCAGAGTTTAATTGTTATTATTCGTTACTGTTCGCACGGCACTATTATTCCTTTTGTAACGGAGAATCGAACCACACTTGCCCACACGGTTCTGATGTGTTATGATACAAGGGTCTAAAAACGAAAAATCTCCGGTGGTGACGGTATTGTTGCAGAAAGTTACACCGGGGGCAGGAAAGGATAAAAAAATGACGGTAGATCAGGTATTTGTGATTAGAAAACTCCAGAATCTGGAGGAAATGTTTGTGGTGTATTCTGCGGTGACCAGAATGCCGTTTGCTACCTGTGATGAGGAAACATTCAATGATCAGGTCTGGATCTTTACAGATGCGGATAAAGTACAGGAATTTGCGAAAAGCTATACAGAAAAGAAGATGTTGTTGATGGGAGTAAAAGTAAAGAAAACAGAAGCTCCCATGTTTTATATGAATTTGTTTGCGATGGGAATCAATGAAGTGGTGTTCCAGGATGGTGATACCCGCCATAAAATTGAACTGGAAAAAATTGTGAAGATTCCGGATTACAGTAAACTTCCGGAAAAACAGCGGCCAATATTGAATCCGCAGCTGATGCTGTCATCCATTTACTTTCTTCAGGAATTAAGAAAACCCGGTGTTCAGCCGAACCGTGAAGAATTGAAGGATCTGGAAGAAGAGATGTCTGTGAATCTGGTTAAGTCCAAATATCTGATGCCTGTGGATGTGCTGGAAGATAAAGAGGGTCCGGAGAGTGTGCGGCTGATTTATGTACAGAATAAAAATGGCGAAAAATACCAGCCGATTTTTTCTGATACCGGTGAACTGATGAAACATTATCAGAACAAAGAGAAAAAACATCGCATTTTACAGATTCCTTTTGAAAAACTGAAGGATCATATGATTAAAGATGTGGAAGGCTATGTACTGAATCCGGAAGGAATCAACCTGATTTTGAAAAAGGAACAGATGGAATTATTGGTAAAATACTATTCACGTCCGGAAAAATAAGAGAAACAGGAGGGATTTTGTTTGAAAATCGAAGAATGCAGAGCTTTTGAAGTGATTAAGCAGCAGTGGATTCAGGATATACATTCGGAAGGATATCTTCTTTGTCACAGGAAAAGTGGTGCAAGAGTGCTGCTTTTGAAAAATGATGACGATAATAAAGTGTTTAACATTGCGTTTCGGACACCTCCGGCGGACAGTACCGGTGTGGCACATATCCTGGAACACAGTGTTCTGTGCGGTTCCCGGAAATTCCCGTTGAAAGATCCATTCGTGGAACTGGTGAAAGGCTCATTGAATACTTTCCTGAATGCGATGACGTATCCGGATAAGACTATGTACCCTGTGGCGAGCTGCAATGATCAGGATTTTCAGAATCTGATGAATGTGTATCTGGATGCTGTTTTCTATCCAAATATCTATACAAAAGAAGAAATTTTCCGACAGGAAGGCTGGAGTTATCAGCTGGAATCTTTGGATAGTCCATTGAAGTATAACGGCGTCGTTTATAATGAGATGAAAGGTGCATTTTCATCAGCTGATGAGATACTGGATCGGGAAATCTTCAATGTGCTGTTTCCGGATACACCTTACGGAGTGGAATCCGGCGGAGATCCCCGGTGTATTCCGGATCTGACTTACGAAGATTTTCTGGCGTTCCACAGCCGTTACTACCATCCGTCCAACAGTTATATCTACCTTTATGGTGATATGGACATGGCAGAAAAGCTGGACTGGCTGGATCGGGAATACCTGAGTCATTTTGATGCGATTACGGTTGATTCAGAGATTCCTTATCAGAAGCCCTTTGACGCACCGCGGGAACATGTGATCCATTATCCTGTTTCAGAAAATGGTTCCGAAGAGGCAGCAACATATCTGAGCTGTAATACAGTTGTAGGAAATGCACTTGATGTGGAACTTTGTACTGCTTTTGAAGTATTGGATTATGTGCTGCTGTCGGCACCGGGTGCACCGCTGAAACAGGCATTGCTGGATGCTGGAATCGGAAAAGATATTGAAGGCGGATACAGTGATGGGATTTTGCAGCCCTTCTTCTCCGTTATGGCGAAAAATGCTGAGCTTGAGGATAAAGATCGATTTCTGCAGATCATCCAGGATACCCTGCAGGAAATTGTAAAAGAAGGTGTGGACCGCAAGGCAGTTGAGGCAGGTATCAATTATCTGGAATTCCGTTTCCGTGAAGCAGATTATTCCTCTTTCCCTAAAGGACTGATCTATGGAATTGATTTGTTTGACAGCTGGCTGTATGATGAGAACCAGCCATTTATGCATCTGGAACGGCTGGGTGCATTTGAAAGCCTGAAAAAGAAAGCAAATGAAGGGTATTTTGAACAGCTGATCCTGGATTATCTTCTGGATAATCCTCATACTGCCATAGTACTGGGAGTTCCGCAGAAAGGTCTTGCGGCTCGGCAGGAAAAAGAGCTGGAGGAGAAGCTGGCTGCCTATAAAGCAACGCTTTCCGGGGAGGAACTGGAGAAGCTTGTGCGCAGAACGGAAGCACTGAAGGCGTTTCAGGAAAGTGAGGATTCCGAAGAAGATAAAGCACGGATTCCTATGCTGAAAAGAGAAGATATTCGTAAAGAAACGGTGCAGATTTATAACGAACCTCACATGGTATTGGGAAGTACCGTGCTTCATCATCCGGTAGACACCAATGGCATCAGTTATCTGTCTCTGCTTTTTAATACCAGCCGGGTTCCCGATGATCTGGTTTCCTATATGGGAATCCTGAAGTCGGTGCTTGGCTATGTTGATACCGCACACTACACATACGGGGAACTGTTCCACGAAATTAATGCAAAAAGCGGCGGGATCAACTGCGGTCTGCAGGTCTTTAACCAGGAAGATAGAGGTGGGAAAGACTGTATGCGGATGTTTGGCGTACGAGCCAAGTATTTAAAATCTAATGAAAATTTTGTGTTTTCCATGATTCGGGAAATTTTACTTACCTCTGATTTCAGTGATGATAAGCGGTTGTATGAGATTATCGCTCAGCAGAAAGCCAGACTGGAATCCTCTTTGGGAGA
The DNA here is from genome assembly GCA_051879295.1 of Oliverpabstia sp. GTDB lineage: Bacteria > Bacillota > Clostridia > Lachnospirales > Lachnospiraceae > Oliverpabstia. The sequence continues at coordinate 16,747 of JBJELT010000008.1, forward strand.
GACAGGACATTCTACAGCTGTGATGCGTATGTCTTCCTATTTTTCAGCAGGATCTGCATTCCAGGACAGAATTGCTGGAATCGGATATTTCCGTCTGCTGGAAGAACTGGAAGCTCATTTTGAAGAAAAGAAAGAAAACTTGAGAAAAAATCTCCAGGAATTGATGTACATGATTTTCCGCCCGGAAAATCTTTTTGTCAGTGTCACAACGGATGAGAAAGGATTTGAAGGCGTAGAACATCAGATTGCTCTTCTTCGTCCGCTGCTTCATACAGAGTCGGTTCGTGAGGGAGGAATCCGTTATGAATTTACACAGAAAAATGAAGGATTTACCACGGCAGGGCAGGTACAGTATGTGGCTGCAGGCGGTAATTTCCGTACAGCAGGATTTGACTATACCGGAGCATTAAGGATTCTGAAAGTGATTCTCAGCTATGATTATCTGTGGATGAATATCAGGGTAAAAGGCGGAGCTTACGGCTGCATGAGTAATTTCCGAAGGACCGGAGACTGTTTCCTGGTGTCTTACCGGGATCCGCACTTTAAAGAGACCCTGGACGTATTTGCAGGAACAGCGGAATATCTGAGAAATTTCCAGGCAGACGAGCGTGAAATGACAAAATACATTATCGGAACAATCAGTGAATTGGATGTGCCGATGAATCCGTCTGCCAAAGGTGCTTTGTCTCTGAATGCATGGTTTGGCGGGATATCCCGGGAAGACCTTCAGAAGGAGAGGGATGAGATTCTGCAGGCTCAGCCGGAGGATATTCGTAAGCTGGCAGAACTTATTGAAGCTGTCTGGAAGCAGGGAAATGTCTGCGTTGTCGGCAGCGAAAGTTCTCTGAAAAAACATGAAGAATTGTTAAAACATACAGAACCGTTAATGCATTAAAGGAGAATATGGATGAAAGATAATTTCAAATCAGGGTTTGTGGCAATTATCGGTCGCCCGAATGTGGGAAAATCCACACTGATGAATCATCTGATCGGACAGAAAATTGCCATCACCTCCAAAAAGCCGCAGACCACCCGGAACAGAATTCAGACGGTCTATACCTGTGAGGATGGGCAGATTGTATTTCTGGACACCCCGGGTATTCATAAGGCAAAGAATAAGCTGGGCGAATATATGGTAAATGTGGCGGAACAGACACTGCGTGATGTGGATGTGGTGATGTGGCTGGTGGAACCCACCACTTTTATCGGAGCCGGTGAAAAACATATCGCCGAACAGCTGGAGAAAACGTCTCTACCGGTGATTCTTGTGATCAATAAAGTGGATACTGTAAAAAAAGAAGACATCCTTCAGGTGATTGACACATACCGAAAACTATATGATTTTGCCGAAATAATTCCGGTGTCCGCACTGCGTGGACAGAACACGGATGACATTATCCAATCCCTGTTCAAATATATGACCTACGGTCCCATGTTCTATGATGAAGACACAGTTACCGATCAGCCCCAGAGACAGATTGTGGCAGAGGTAATCAGAGAAAAAGCACTCCATGCTCTTGATGAGGAAATTCCACATGGTATTGCTGTGACTATTGAGAAGATGAGAGAACGGAAAGGGCAGAAAATTGTGGATATTGAGGCCACCATTATCTGCGAGAGAGATTCTCACAAAGGAATTATTATCGGTAAACAGGGCACGATGCTGAAAAAAATTGGAAGCAACGCCCGGTATGAGATCGAAAAAATGCTGGAAGAAAAAGTAAATCTTCGCATTTGGGTCAAAGTACGTAAAGACTGGAGAGATAGTGACACTTTGATGAAGAATTTTGGCTATGATAAGAGAGAGATTTAACTGATGAGTGAACCCATTACTGTTACCGGTATGGTGCTGAGTGCGATGCCGGTAGGAGATTATGACAAACGAGTTGTTCTGCTGACGAAAGAGCAGGGAAAAATCACTGCCTTTGCCAGAGGGTGCAGAAAAAGTACCAGTCCCCTCCTGGCCGCTGCCAATCCATTCGTTTTCGGCAGTTTCCGGCTATACGAAGGGCGGTCAGCTTATACACTGGCACAGGCAAATATCCGCGAATACTTTACGGAACTGGCATCCAGACAGCCGGGAGTCTACTATGGGTTCTATTTTCTGGAGGTAGCGGATTATTATGGAAGAGAGGGAAACTGCGAGACGGATATGCTGAACCTCCTCTATGTGACAATGAAAGCGCTGCTGAATGAGCGAATTTCTGACCGGCTGATCCGGACCATATTTCAGCTGAGGGCTATGGTGATCAACGGGGAATACCCGTCACTCTTTGCCTGCAGCGTCTGTGGAAATACAGACCATCTGACACATACATCTGACAGAAATACCGGCTGTGTCTGTCAGAATTGCGCCCCGTCAGTGAGAGATGCATATCCCATATCACCGACAGCCCTGTATACGCTTCAATATATCATATCCTCGCCCATGGACCGGCTGTATACATTTACAGTAAAGCCGGAAGTGGAACAGGAAACTGCCAGATGGATGGATCGATATATGGACAGGAATACAGATAAAAAATTCAAGAGTCTGGAGATACTGGAACTGATGGTAAAGTGACTGGCGAGACGTGTACATGGTCATTCCGCCTTCCAAATATAGGCTTGAAAAATAGATAGGCAGAAGGTATAATACATATATTCAGTTTCGGAGGATATGATTTATGAGAAAACGCAGTACTGTATTGTTGTTGGCTATGTTGCTGACCTTATCAGGGTGTGGAAAGATTGAAAAAGCAGAAGAATCTACGGTTACAGTGGATAAAAAAGGAATTGTGACAGAGATTCTGATTGAAGATTTTTCGTCAGAAGAGTATCAGGAAGATGAACTGAAGAAAAGTATTGAGGAACTGGTGAGTACCTATAATAAACAGTCCGGAAAAGAGGATGTCACTCTAAAAAAGATACAGGTAAAAGATGGGAATGCGTCTGTTCTGATGCAGTACAGTACAGACGACACATACCGTGCATTTAATCAGGTGGATTTCTTTGCCGGTACCGTGGCGCAGGCCAGGAAAGAGGGCTATGCATTTGCCGGAGCATTTACAGATGTGAAGGGGCAGGCTGTTTCTCAGGGTACCATACCGGCGGAATGTCAGGATCAGAATGTTATGATTATCCGTGAGCCGCTGGCGGTTCTGGTTCCGGGAAAAATATTATATGTCAGTAAAAATATGAAGATTCTGGGAGAGGATTGTGCCAGACTGGCTGCTGATTCCGGAGACACATATGAAAATGCACAAGTGACGACAGAGGCTTACGGCTATGTCATTTACAGTGCAAAATAACCGGAGAATAGTAAAAGGAGATCAATTATGGAAAAAACAATGGAAAAGATTATCGCACTTGCAAAGTCCAGAGGTTTTGTATATCCGGGTTCTGAGATTTACGGCGGCCTGGCAAATACCTGGGATTACGGTAATCTGGGTGTGGAACTGAAAAATAACGTAAAAAAAGCCTGGTGGAAAAAATTTATTCAGGAAAATCCCTATAATGTGGGTGTTGACTGTGCAATCCTGATGAATCCGCAGACATGGGTAGCTTCCGGACATCTGGGAAGCTTTTCTGACCCGCTGATGGATTGTAAAGAATGTCATGAACGTTTCCGTGCAGATAAGCTGATTGAGGACTACTGTACAGAAAAAGGTATCGCACTGGAGGAAAGTGTGGATGCGTGGAGCCAGGAAAAAATGAAAGACTTCATTGAAGAGAACCAGATTCCATGTCCGACCTGTGGAAAACATAATTTTACAGATATTCGTCAGTTTAACCTGATGTTTAAGACCTTCCAGGGAGTAACCGAAGATGCTAAGAATACCGTATATCTGAGACCGGAAACTGCTCAGGGTATTTTTGTTAACTTTAAAAATGTACAGAGAACATCCAGAAAGAAACTGCCGTTCGGTATTGGTCAGATTGGTAAATCCTTCCGTAACGAGATTACACCGGGTAACTTCACTTTCCGTACCAGAGAATTTGAACAGATGGAGCTGGAGTTCTTCTGCAAACCGGATACTGATCTGGAGTGGTTTGCATACTGGAAACAGTTCTGCCTGAACTGGCTGCATGAACTGGGTCTGAAAGACGAAGAAGTTCGTTACCGTGACCATGAAAAAGAGGAGCTTTCCTTCTACAGCAAAGCAACCACAGACGTGGAATTCCTGTTCCCGTTCGGCTGGGGTGAACTGTGGGGAATCGCAGACCGTACCGATTATGACCTGACACAGCATCAGAATGTATCCGGACAGGATCTGACTTATTTTGATGATGAGACAAAAGAAAAATACATTCCATACGTTATCGAGCCGTCACTGGGTGCAGACCGTATGGTACTGGCATTCCTGTGCAGTGCATACGATGAGGAAGTACTGGATGCAGAGAAAAATGATGTGCGTACCGTACTTCATTTCCATCCGGCTCTTGCACCGGTGAAAGTAGGTGTTCTGCCTCTCTCCAAAAAACTGAACGAGGGAGCTGAGAAAGTATTTGCACAGCTTTCTAAAACATGGAACTGCGAATTCGATGACAGAGGAAACATCGGAAAAAGATATCGTCGTCAGGACGAAATCGGAACACCATTCTGTGTAACATACGATTTTGAATCTGAAAATGACGGTGCAGTAACAGTCCGTGACCGCGACACCATGGAACAGGTTCGCGTGAAAATCGAAGAACTGGAAGCATATCTGGCAGAAAAGATGGCATATTAATTTTGTTGGGGAGGGACGGAGAATTTCTGGTATTTTTCAGAAGCAGGCCGCTCCTCCTCAACTCTGCACTAAGCGCGACTAATTGACGCTCAGGAGAGCCTTCGCGCCAAAGTCTTGCTAA
>JBJELT010000009.1:0-4180 GCA_051879295.1 Oliverpabstia sp.
AATTCTTGCACAAAATTTTAATTCCATATTTTTTGCCTCTCATTCTGTGAATATTTTCCTTCGCAGATCACGATTGAACAATTTCATAAATATAAATTTCCCATTTATCCTCTTCATTCGCCCCATGCTACTTTAACTGCTTTTTCAAAATATTTAGCAGAATCACATAGATCAATCACTTGTTTCCAATGACTTTCCAATGTCGGAATCAGCTGCTGGTATATGCGATTATTCTTTTTATGGCCCGGTATCCTTATCCCATGGTAATCCTTTTTTCTGGAAATAATATCTTCCCATGGATTTTGTATTTTTTCTATCTCTTCCATAGGATCAAATGCAGCAACAATCCATGTATCTGTACTATCACATGGCACCGTAATAATGATATCATTTCTTTCGGTATCTGTTCCAAGCCATTGTAATACGTAATGTGTTATATGGTTGCGATATCCTTCCGGGGTATTCTCATGATCTTTACATGGAATCTCTACCGGACATGAACCATTCTTTAAAGTTTCACATCCTAAAGGATGAAATTCCCCTTTATGCTCACATTCCACAGCTGCACACCGACAATGGACTTCTTTTTCTTTCCGAGCTACATCCCCATCCATCTGGATCACAATCAGATCAATCTGAGGAATAATACCCCTCATGATCTTATCCAGATTCTGTCCTGTGGACTCACACCAGTTCCAAACACCTTTCCATCCATATCCATACTCACCTAGCATATTTTGCTCCGGCTGAATTCTCAGATAATCATTTTCTTCTCCGGTTATCTGATCAATCATGCATTTCAGTACAAAATAATCTGTCGGTCCCTCACCTACAATATCTATCCTCTTTTTCATAACAGCTCCGGAACACCTCCCAGAAGTCCGTTAATCCAAAGCCTGGATAAAGATTGTCCTGTCTCTAAAAGTTCCTGAGAAATCTGAATTCTGTTCAATTCTGCATAGCCATACTTATTTTTATTAATAGCAAATAATCGTATCCGTTCATCCGCCAGATTAAGTCCATCCAGAACAAGAGGGTTATGTGTGGTCATGAAAACCGTCTTACCACTCTCAATAATCAGCTGGCTGAATATTTCTGTGATTCTTTTTGCCAGTCTGGGATTTAAAGCATGATCAAAACTGTCAATGGCAAACATTCCCGGAACATCCGGATGCATAGCCAGAGTCAGCATAAACAGAACATAAAGAGCACCTTCGCTGGCATCATATCCCGTAAATACAGATTTATCCTTTAAAAAACGGTCCTGGAATTCGATAACCTGTCGTGTACTTGGAACGCCTGGATTCAGGTTTGACTTTTTCGGCTTCGTAATATGAATATCGGATGCCCACTCAATCAGTTCAAGCACATCATCCATGCTCAATGTTCCAAACATTATCTCGTCATCTACAACAGAAAATAAATCCTCCATCGCATCAGCAAGTCTGCCCCCATTCAGTCCGATTGGCGTAACCTGTGTAGGATCTGCTACATTTCCCCGTAAAGTAAGAGTATCCGGCTGATAGATTCCGTACCCTGAGATATAGTTGCCCATATCCGTATACTCTTCTCCGGTCAGTTTTTCAGACAGAGCATAATAACCTACCTTATTATTTAATTGCACGCTTGTTCTGTTGCTCCGCCCAAAAACGATTTCTCCGTTTTTAGAAACACTTTCCGAATGGTATTTCCAGGTATCATTATCTGCCGGTGTGGTAAGATGTACGGAATAATCATATTTATCATGATTGCGTTCCCAATTCATAGCAAAATCAACCGTCGGCATACTACGTTCAATTGAACGAAACTGTGACTTATACAATGATGATGTACTAAGTCGGACGCCTTTCCTCTGCAGGCTGTTATTATTTACCCGGTCTGTCATAGCAGCACTCAAAACACCAATCGCTTCCAGAACAGAAGATTTCCCTGATCCATTGGCTCCAATAAAAACATTGATATTCCCAGGGCAGAAAGATACATCATAGAGTAATTTGAAATTTTTAATTTTGATTTCTTTAATATTCATTGAATCCTCCTAATAGCCTGAGCTTTTACAATATCTAATCTGACTTAATTATAATGAGATTTTAAAAATATGTCCATATCTAAATTTTATAATTCCTTTTAATAAACGTATTTTTACTATTTTAGATATTATAATATTCATACTTTCATCATACCTAAACTATATTTAGATATTTATATTATTACAGTATTGCCCTATTTAACTTGCGATAGACAAATGACTATTAAAACTTATCCGACAAAATAATAGATATAAATACGAATTTACCATCAAAAACTTCCAAGATAGTTTTCGAAAGTTCAAGTACGCCCTGACGTACTTGCTGTGAGGTGCACGTCATGCTTTGCAGGATTCTCCGCCGCAGTGCAATCCTGCCCGGAAGACTTTCCTAGTATACAAAAAAGCGGTCCATGACATAGCATTTTCTGCTAATCATTACCGCTTTCTTTACAACCGTCCCGTGCGGGAATCGAACCCACAGCTAGCGCAATTAGGAGAGCTCGGTGGTTCTGTTAATCCCTGTCAGGTTCAGCTATATATTGAACGCATATGTACGGATCACCATTTGTTATTCGAATCAAATTCTGGTAATCTGAATATCCTTTTTGTTAAGTCCAGATAAGCCCTGAAAATTAGCAGATTCTTTGCAACTGCTAACATCCGGGGAAAGCTCTGTTGTTACTAACAGATATCATATCTCGGCTACCATCCCCTTACAAGCGGGAATGATAAACAATATTCAATTGACCAGATTTCTATTATTACTATACAACGTTATTGACAATTTGTCTATGGGGGTTCGACCACGATTGCATGTTTCTATCTTATCAAAATTACTCATGGAAATCTCCTTCATTTTTCCGTAAAACGCCAGAGATAAAAGCCCTGAATTATTTCATACAATTATTTAATAGTTTTTGTATTAAGTCATAATATTCATGATAAATATCAAGTGTTTAACTTTCTAGGGACGAAAACCATATGCATATCTCTTATACATTTATTATTTCATCGTCTTCGCCAGTGACGTAAGAAGTGCCGCCATCTCAGGATTATTAAGAACCTTTGCAAGCAGTTCTGCATCCACGCCTTCCGGAACCGTCACCGTATTTTCTGCTGTATTCGGATGCATCTGAGGATCCAGATTTTTCTTCTCATAAAATGCTTCTTCAAATAATTCTGCATTTTTCTTCCGGTCATCATCTAGGATATGAGAATATACATCTGTGACCATACTGACCTGGGCATGTCCGGAATCGCCCTGTACTGCCTTGATATCTCCGCCATTCAGTTTCAACTTATACGTAACACTGCTGTGTCTCAGGCTGTGAAAGACCACCGGTGGGAGATTATGCTCCTTGATCAATTGATTCAATGGCTTTCTGAGGGCACCATCACCCAGAGGAAGTCCAAAAGTACTTGCCATGACCAGGTTATAATCCAGATATTCATCCCCTAAGACTTCTTTTGTTTCATCCTGTTTTTCTTTCCATTCGATCAGCATTTTGGCAACACTCTTTGGAAGAAATACCTTTCGGACACTGCTGTCTGTCTTCGGTGTTTTCAGAACACGGACCGTCTTATTCTTTTTACTCTTTTCCGGAAATACGAGCAGGACATCTTTTGCATCCAGTTCCTTTAAGGCAGCCTTGCTCACACGCTGGGATTCCTTATTTATGAAAAGATATGCCCGGTTCTCCTCAATTGCTTCTTCGGAAATATCGACGCAATCCCATGTAAGTCCCAGAAGCTCACTGATTCGAAGAGAACAGGAGAAGGAGAGATTCATGGCCAGTTTCAACCGCTCATCCTCACATACTTCCATGGCATACATCAGAGTTTCAGCAGTCCAGATATCCCGTTTCTTTGATTTATGCTTTGGAACCGTCGCATAAATACAAGGATTTTTCTCCATCAGCTCCCACTTGATTGCCTGCTGAAAACAGCTTCGTAGAAGTTTATGAATATCCCGGATCGTGCTGGTTGATACATACTCATTCATTCTTTTTCCGATCATCGGATTGATCACCGCTGGAGTTTTCAACAGTCTCTGGTAATACTTTTCAATATAACGGGTATTGATCTCTGCCAGTTTCACATCCCCAATAATCGGAAGGATATAATTATTGATAAGGGATACATTTCCATCAT
>JBJELT010000010.1:0-21455 GCA_051879295.1 Oliverpabstia sp.
TGACCATGCCTGGACTGCCGAAAGTACCGGCTGCAGAGAAGATCGATGTAGACGAAACAGGAAAGATCACTGGACTGTTCTAAATTATAGTTAAAATCGCCCCGGGGAAAATGTAAAACTCCCCGGGGCGATTTTGATTTTTAGAGACTGTCAATAAATCTGAGGAATGCTGCTCTGCCTTCACCGGTACATTTGTACACTCCGGCATGTTCCAGAACTTTCATGAATACAATTCCGATTTCTTTTTTCAGAATATCTTCTACATTCTCTTCTGTAAATGTATATTTCTCTTTTAATTCATCAATCCAGTCTGCATGTTTTGCAAGTTCTTCATCTGCACGAAGATCTGCACCGGCAACAACTGCCTTACACAGTCCTTCCAGTTCCCCTTTCAGACGGGCCGGAAGTACAGCAAGTCCCATAACCTCAATCAGACCGATGTTTTCTTTTTTGATATGATGCAGCTCTGCATGTGGATGGTACACACCCAGAGGATGTTCTTCTGTCGTGATATTGTTTCTCAGCACCAGATCCATTTCAAACATGTCACCGCGTTTTCTTGCAATAGGTGTAATGGTGTTATGCGGTTCTCCATCCGTCTCGGCAAAGATAAACGCCGCCTCATCTGTATAACCTCTCCACTTGAGAAGAATCTTATCAGCCAGTTCAATCAGACGATCTGTGTCCGGTCCGCTGATACGAATGACAGACATTGGCCATTTCACGATTCCTGCTTTTACATCTTCAAATCCCGGAATCACAACCTCTTTTTCAATCGGAGCCTTTGCCATTGCAAATTCATAATGTCCGCCCTGGAAATGGTCATGACTCAGGATAGAGCCTCCAACGATCGGAAGATCTGCATTGGAACCTACAAAATAATGCGGGAACTGTTTTACAAAATCAAATAATTTTGCAAATGTAGCACGTTCAATCTTCATCGGTACATGCTGAGAATTGAACACGATACAATGCTCGTTATAATATACATACGGAGAATACTGGAATCCCCATTCACTGTTATTGATGGTAACCGGAATGATTCTGTGATTCTGTCTTGCCGGATGATTCAATCTTCCTGCATACCCTTCATTTTCCATGCAGAGCAGACACTTTGGATAAGAGGTCTGTTTTGCCAGCTTGGCCGCAGCAATGGCTTTCGGATCTTTCTCCGGTTTTGACAGATTGATGGTAATATCAAGATCACCATACTCTGTCGGTGCTACCCATTTCATATCTTTGGCAATACGATAACGACGGATATAGTCTGTATCCTGACTGAATTTGTAATGAGCATCTGTCGCTTTTACCGGATCCTCTTTGTAGTTTTCCCAGAATCGTCTGATCACATTGCTGGGACGGTCTACCATAAGACTCATCACTTTTGTGTCAAACAAATCCCGATATCCTACACTGTTTTCTTCCATCAGTCCCTGCTCATACGCATAGTCACAGATATCTGACAAAATACTTTCAAGTTCGCCAACCACACTCTGATCACTTCCGTCAAATGCAAGAATCTGCTGCAGTGCCTCATCTTCAATTGCATCCATTTTCAACAATTCCAGTACTTTATTGGTTATATAACGTTTATCCTCCTGAGCAACCAGCCCGGTAGCCAATCCATACTGCACCAATTTCACAATACTTTCCTGAATCATTTTTTATCCCGCCTTTCCTCATTTTCTTTCATCAGACAATTCAGAACTTCATGTCCGACTACAGAGCTTTTTTAAAATAACCGTACCAAACCGGTCAATGGTTCCATCATAATTACCCATCCAAACCTGATATTCACTGGTTGGAAGTTTGATTTCCACAGGTTCCCGGTTAAAATTCTGGACAAATACATATTCCGCATCTTCTGATCTTCGTGTTGTAACTTCCACGCCATTGGGAATATGCGTAATCACCCGTTCTACTCCTGCCGCGGCAGCAATCTTTCGATACAGTTCATCATAAAATCCCTGCTCAAAATCCGCACATACATAGTATGCCTGTCCCTGACCGTAATCGTTGCAGGTCAGTGCCGGCATACCGGCATAGAAATCTTCTCCATAAGTCATCAGAATCTCCGCTGAGGAAGTTTTTACCAAATCGCAGAGGTTTGTACAGCGATATGGCTTTGTCATATGAAGCGAATTACCGGATGCCGGAACAGCCACATTGCTTTCCCCGTCATACAAACCATCGATCTCCGTACTTCGAAGTCCCATCACATCCATCAGTCCATGAGGGGTGCCGCCAAGGAAACACAGGTCGGTCTCATCCACAATTCCCGACCAGTAGGTGAGAATAAATTTACCGCCATTTTCCACAAACCTGCGCACCTTTTCTTCATATCCTGCCCGGAACATGTACAGCATAGGAGCTGCAACCACTGCGTAATCATCCAGCTCTTGTTCCATATCAATCACATCCACATCCAGCCCCAGTTTACGGAACGCATAATATGATTTTTCCACTGTTTCTTTATAATGAAGCCCAATATTTCTTGGTCCCTGAGCATCCTCCATCGCCCAGCGGCTTTCCCAGTCAAACATCACCGCTACTTTAGCTTTTGTCAGACTTCCTGCAACTTCCTGCAGCTGTTCAAGGGATTCTCCCACTTCCGTAACTTCCCGGAACACTCTAGTGTCATCCCCGCCGTAATGGTCAATTACAGCACCATGGAACTTTTCCGAAGACCCCTGACTCTGACGAAGCTGAAAATACATCACACTGTCAGCTCCATGGGCGATTGCCTGCATAGAAGCTGCATGAAGCATCCCCGGTTTTTTCAGCTTGCTGACAGGCTGCCAGTTTGTCGCAGATGGGCAGCATTCCATTAACAGGAACGGTTTTTTCTGAATACTGCGCATGATATCATGCTGCATGCCGTCATCCATTGCAGTCAGATATTCTTCTTTCTTATGCCACTGCGGATAATTATCCCAGGAGACTATATCTATGATATCAGCATATTTGTGATAATTCAATGGTTTATAGTCATACATCATATTGATCGTTGTGGGTTTGTCAGAACCGCCATCGCGGATTGCCTGAATCTCATTTTTAATGAAATCTCCGGTCTGCTCCGTCACAAAACGTCTCCAGTCAAGATTCAGGCCATGAACCGCTTCTTCACCTCTCGGCGATGGAGCCTCTATCTGATCAAAACTGTTATAGATGTGACTCCAGAAGGTGGTTGCCCAGGCACGGTTCAGCTTGTCAATATCCTGATAACGTTCCTTCAGCCACTGACGGAATTTTTCCTGACAAAGCGGACAATAACAGTCATATGGCCCACCATATTCATTGGAAATATGCCATGCGATCACACCCGGATGGGAACCAAACTTTTCTGCCAGTTTTTTATTGATAATTCTCACCTTTTCCCGATATACCGGGGAAGTATAACAATGATTATGACGTCCGCCGAAAAATGCCCGGTGACCGGACGGGTCTACTCGCAGCACCTCCGGATACTTATCTGCCAGCCATTTAGGGCGGGCTCCGGATGGAGTAGCCAGAATTACAGAAATCCCGCTCTCATACAAACGGTTAATGATATTCTCCATCCATTCAAATCGGAATACTCCTTCTTCCGGTTCAAGCATAGCCCAGGAAAAGATTCCCATGGATACTTCATTTATTTTTGCTTTTTTAAAGTATTCAATATCCTTTTCCAGAATCTCCGGACTGTGAAGCCACTGTTCCGGATTATAGTCGCCGCCATGCAGCATTTTTCCAAAATTTACATTTCTCGCCATAATTCACCCTCCATTAAATTCCTTTAAATGTGAAAGTAAATTCTTTCTTCCCTTCTACATTCAGCAAATATTCCGGATGAGTCTGTGCACCCCAGCTGTCATCACCGGCGATACCCATCTGCTGAGCAGCTACACGTACCACTGTATAATGTACCTGCGGCAGTTCATAAGGATGCATTGCATTTTCCATCTCATGCGGGGTATAAGGAAGGGCAGAAAACTCCATCTGATCTCCACTGAACTTCATGCCGCGTCCTTTCCTGTCAGTAACCGTTGCCCAACGAACACCAACTTTATTGCCGCATTCCTGAGGAACCAGATATTTTGCCATATTATCTTCCACTTTGTTCTTATAAACGCCCAGTTTTGCACCTTTGCAGCGATCCACATAGGTCTCTTCCGGACCCATACCATACCAGGTGACATTGTTGTAATCGGCATTGAACTTGAACATCACACCAAATTCCGGCATATCACCCAGTTCCTTTACCGGCTCATAAGAAAGCGTCGTCTGGATGCTTCCGTCACCGTATACCTGATAAGTCAGCTGACATTCGCTTATCGGTGTCGTTGGCATTACATATGTATAGGTAATTGCAGCATATTCTTCTGTCACCTGAATCTCCGGAAGCTTCATACCCGGATAGTGGCCACCGGCAGGATATTTGTGGGAAAGATACATGGATGCAAGCTTCCACTGTCCATAGCGCATCTGCATCAAATTACCACAGTCATTATCGGTAGGTGCTCTCCAGAAATTAGGCTTCGGAATCATTTCAATCATTTCCACGCCGCCATACCGATAAGAAACCAGTCCTCCGTTCAGATGAGAGAACATCACATCAAAGTTCTCGCCCCGCACACCAAAGTTATGGCCGGAATTAATCACCTGGAAACGGGCAGGCTTCTCTTCTTTCATCGGAGCCTCCACCTGATATACGCCCTGACCGAAAGCAACCTCATGACCATGCTCTGCCCATACGGTATCTTCTTTAAGACGGAAAGATACTGTAACCACATATTCTCCAGGAAGTGTCTGTACTGGAACAGGGAGCTCATAAACTGCCTCAGAAAGTGGTTCCACATGTGTTTCCAATGCTGCTTTTTTCAACAGCTTTCCTTCTTTTTCAAGCAGGACCACACAATCAAAAGTATCTGTATTCACAAACAAATTTTTATTGATTACTTTTACGGTATTCGTTCCCACTTCTGCTGTAACGTTCTGATAATTGAACTTCACTTCCTGCATCTTCGGAGATGCATCTCTTTCTCCACCATAGGCGATACCGTTGCCGCTGAAATTATAATCTGTAGGACGCTCGCCAAAATCTCCGCCATATGCCTGGAATTCTTTTCCATAACGGTCTTTTTTATAAATAGACTGGTCAATATAGTCCCAGATAAATCCACCCTGATACAACGGCTCTGTGTCAGCCAGATCAGTATATTTGTGCATTGCTCCGCAGGAATTTCCCATGGCATGCGTATATTCACAGCAAATAAAAGGCTTACTTCTGTCTTTTTCAAGAAATGCCTTTATCTCTTCCACAGACGGATACATCTGGCTTTCCATATCACTGGTATCATTATATCGCCTGTCATGGAACAGACCTTCATAATGAACCAGACGGGTAGGATCCATTTTACGATAAAGCTGTGACATTTCATAGATAACTTTTCCACCAAAGGATTCATTTCCGCAGGACCAGATCAGAATCGCCGGGTGGTTTTTATCTCTCTGGTACATGGAATTGACACGATCCAGCATCATATCCATCCATTCCGGACGATCACAGGGAACAACACCTGTAAAATCACCGGTCTGCTCAGCTGAAATGTCCCAGCTTCCATGACTCTCCAAATTGCATTCTGCAATCATGTAAATACCATATTCATCGCACAATTCATAAATACCCACCGCATCCGGATAATGGCAGGTACGAATCGCATTGATATTATTTCTCTTCATCGTTGTCAGATCTTTGATCAGTTCTTCCCGGGACACGTTTCTTCCGGTGACAGAACTGAATTCATGACGATTCACACCCTTAAATACAATTCGTTTTCCGTTCAGGGTCATGATATTCCCCTTCATCTCAAAACGACGGAATCCTACACGCTGCGGAATTACTTCAGTCACAAAACTATTTCCATCCATTATCTCCAGAAGAAGATCATAAAGAACTGGTGTTTCTGCACTCCAAAGTTCCGGATTTTCTACTTTCATCACATAGGAAGCTGATTCTGTAAGATTCTCCTCCTTTGTCTGCAGCACCGCACCGTCTTTCGCCAGCGTTATACGCACTTTACCCGGTGCAGTTGCTTTTACATCCACCGTCAGATCTGCATGAGTATATGTATCATCCAACAGAGTCTGAATCTTTACATCCGACACATGAATCTGCGGAATGGCATACAGATATACATCGCGGTAAAGACCGGAAAAACGGTAAAAATCCTGATCCTCACACCAGCTGCTGCTCGTCCACTTAAACACCTGTGCAGCCAGCTTGTTCTCTCCTTCTTTCAGGTATGGAGTCAATTCAAACTCTGAGGGGGTGAAAGTATCCTCACTGTAACCTACAAAATTACCATTCAGCCATACGGCAATTCCACTTTCCGCTCCCTGGAAAGATACAAATATTCTTTTACCTTCCATAAATGTCGGAACTTCAAAATATCTTACGTAGCTGGCTACCGGATTGAAATACTGTGGAATTTCTCCCGGATTTACCTCCTCATGGCCTTCCCACGGATATTGTACATTGGCATACTGCGGCACATCATATCCTTCCATCTGAATATGAGCCGGTACCCGGATATCATCCCATGATTTACAGCAATAATCTTCCTTCTCAAATCCTGGAATCGTACTCTGATAATTCTTTGCATAATGGAATTTCCACAGACCATTCAGGCTCATGCGAAAGTCTTCCATATTCTGCTCCATTTTTTCTTTTGTTTCATAGTATCTGTGGTCGGAGTGAGCTTCCACCCGATTGTCACAGAAATAGGTGGGATCTTTTACCAGATCGTAATTAAATGTTTTCATTATGTCGTTTCCTCCTTAAAAACAGGCGGATATTTGCAAAAATATCCGCCCAGATTTACTGTCTGACGAACGCATCCGTTCATCGGAAAGTTCTTATTTAACAGCACCAGTGATACCTTCTGTAAAGCTCTTCTGGAAGCAGAAGAAAATGATTGCTGTAGGAATCGTACAAATCAATACACCAAGCATCAGCATACCATAGTCTACAGAGTAAGCACCCAGAAGGTTTGCAACCAGCATCGGCATGGTGATGGAATCGTTGGTCTGAAGAATTACCTTTGGCCACAGATAGTTGTTCCATGCATTCATAAAGGTAATGATCGTAGCTGCTGCATATGTAGATTTCATGGTCGGCATGAACATACGGAAGAAAATACCAACTTCGCTCAGACCGTCGATACGGGCAGCCTCAATAATATCATGCGGGAATGACCTGGATGCCTGCCGGAACATCATAATCATAAACGGCGTGGAAATGGACGGAAGCATGAAAGCTGCCATGGTATTAACCATTCCCAAACTTGAGAACATACGAAACATCGGAATCATGATAGCGGCAAAAGGAATCATCATAGCCGTTAACAAGATAGAGAATACGATATCTTTTCCTTTGTCATGATAGATTTCAAATCCATAACCTGCAATCGAACAAACTAACAAACAAAGAACCGTAAGAACGAATGCATTTCGAAAAGAATTCCACAGCGCTTTGTACAGATCCTGCTGTGCAATCAGAGATTTGTAGTTTTCCAACAGGTAAGTACCCGGAATCATTCTGCCTCGAGATACATCTACGCTCTTATTTGTGGCTGCACAAAACATATAATAAAGAGGAAATACAGAAAGTAGCGATACTATTGTCAGAAACGCATACATTCCAAATTTTTTACCTTTACTCATCGTTCGTCACCTACTTTCATCTGAAGCAATGCCAGGATTGCTACCATAACCAGGATAATAATGGACATCGCTGCCGCATAACCAAAATTCGGACTCTGTACAAAGGATGTATTGTAAATATAATGTGACATTGTCATGGTTGATTTGCCAGGACCACCATTTGTCAGATTCAGAGACTCATCAAACAACTGCAGCGTACCATTTGTTGATGTAATGGTTGTCAATAAAATTGTCGGTTTCAGAAGTGGAACCGTAATTTTGAAGAATGTCTGCAGTGGAGAAGCACCATCGATTTTAGCTGCTTCATATACGGAATATTCGATATTCTGCAGACCAGACAAATAGAATACCATGTTGTATCCTGTCCATCTCCATACCAAAGCGACAATGATAACCGCACGGGCTGTCCAGGCATTAGCAAACCACATAATCGGGTTCAGTCCAAGTCCACGAAGAACGGTGTTGATAAATCCGTCATTCGCAAACATAGAACGGAAAATCATAGCATAAGATACCAGTGATGTTGCACATGGAAGAAAAATACATGTACGGAAAATGCCTTTGAATCTCAAATCCTTATTGTTCAGCATGGAAGCCAGTGCCAGTGCCAGAATCAGCATGATCGGCACCTGAACAATCAGATAAAAGAATGTATTAAACAAAGTCCCCCTGAAAGTAGGATCCTTTAAGATACGTGCATAGTTTGTAAGTCCCCCGAACTTCAGATTCACACCCAGGCCTGTCTGAAAAGACAAGATAAACGCCTGAATCATGGGATAAAAGCTACACCAGCAAATCAGTGCCACTGCAGGAATCAGGAATGCCCATCCTGTAAGGTTATGTTTTTTCTCCAGTGTCAAACCTTTTTTCTTCTGACCACTCATAAAAACATCTCCCTCCTTCTCTATATTCTAATACTATAGGAAAAGGTCTGTCTGCTACTTGTCCAGCAGCAACAGACCTTTCCAGTTACCATCTTTCTTTATTCAGTTTACTACCGAAAAATTACGCGCCCATGTTAAATTCCAACTGTTCCTGAGCTGACTGAAGGGACGTATCAATATCAGCGCCTGTTTGTGTAATCTCAGAAAGTGCAACGCCTACAGCATCACGTGCATCATAGTAGAATGGTCCTGTAGCGTTGGAAGGAGTCTTTGTTGCATAATCAACGATCTTAGCATATACAGCATCTCCACCGTAAAAATCCACCGGCTGATTGTAAGCTTCGGATTCACCTGCCGGTGCCCATGTTGCCAGAGCGCCATTAACAATGATTTGATCATAAAGTTCATTGCTTCCTGCAAATGTGGATTTCAGGAAATCAACAGCCAAGTCAACATTCTGACAGTTAGAAGAAATTGCCCACGAAGAACCACCGTTGTTGGAATAGTTGGAAGCGTTAGGGGCTTTGTCCAATTTCGGCATATTGGTAATTGCCCATTTTCCTGCCTGATCTTCAGCCATCTGTACAGAAGCCATAATCCAGCATCCGTTCAGAGCACTTACTGCTGTTCCACTGTTCAGGGAAGAAATATATGGATCCCAGTCAGTTACTTCTACCAGAGTACCGTCTTTAACCATCTGTGCATAGATTTCAATAGCCTCTTTCAGTGCTTCATTTCCTACGATATTAGGCTGTCCATCATCAGTGAACAAAGATGCTCCGCAGGACTGCAGCATCATCATAATCAGGTCAGGAGAACCAGCCTGAGAAGTCAGGATCGGAGTATTGGTCTTTTCCAGAACCACTTTTGCTTTTTCCATGTAATCAGACCAGGTAATATCCGTGAAATCATCAATCGTGAAGCCAGCCTGTTCCAGCAAATCTGTACGCATACAGTTAATAACAGCACCGTTGTCAAACGGAACACCGTAGTTCTTGCCTTCCAAAGTAGAGTAGGCTACTTTTGCTGCAGAGAACTGAGAAAAATCAATTCCGCTGTCCGTCAGATCTGTAAATACATCCGGATAGAATGTAGTGTACTTCTGGAAAGAGTTATCCTGCATCAGGAAGATATCCGGAAGAGTGCTCAGATCGTTAGCCTGTACTGCAGTTGTAATCTTGGTTTCGATAACGTCAGATTTAATCTCGCTAATCTCAACTTTGAATCCTTCGTGATCTTTTGCATAAATCTCAGCAGCTTTGTTCATTGCAAAAATGTTGAAGTTTGGATCCCATGTCCATACAGTCAGAGTGTTGTCTCCGCCACTTCCTTCTGTTACTTCTGCTGCACCATCATCTGTCTTTTCTTCTGTTGCTGCTCCATCATCCTTAGAAGCTCCGCTGTCTGATGAACTGCCGCTGGAACCGCAGGCTGCCATTGAAAGAACCATAGTAGATGCCAACAATACGGAAATTACTTTTCTTTTCATGTTACATACCCTCCTAAATTGTATATTTTGTCCACTCATAACATAAAGCTTATCACAATGCCTTGTCGAATTTTGGTGATTATGTACATTTTTATGTCTCCCGTGAACTAATGTGTATGTATTATACCAATACCTTCACTTTTTTTGTTCGCATATCCAACCATATTTCATGCATAATCAACCATTATAAAAGGAGGAATGGCATTTTCACCATCCCTCCTGCGTTTTTATATTATATTCTAACAATTTTCGCTCATAGTGCTCCGGATTTTTCCGCCATTGTTGTGGCGAAATGCTCATAAACCTCTGGAAGTTTCTATTAAAAGTCGACAAGGTAGCAAACCCGGTTCTGGCAGCAATGCTGCTCACAGAGTCATTGCTCTTCCGCAGCTGTTCACAGGCAGCACGAACCCTTACCCAGTTAATATATTCCACAGGTGTCATATGCATACACTCATGGAACACCCGCCGAAAATGCGTCTCACTGATATGGCATATTTTCGCCAGTTCTTCGATTCGAATCGGATGACTGTAGGATTCACTGATGTAATCCAAAGCCTGGGAGATTACGCTGCTGTTGGGTGCTTTCGGGTCCTGCTCCTGTTTTTCTATTTTCCGAATCTCTTTACAAGCAGCGTTATCCCGGGCAATCTCAATCAGAAGTGCCAGAATATGACCTTTTACTTCCTCCAGATAAAATTCTTTTCTCTCACGCATTGTCTCCAGAACCTGATGAATCAGAGCAGCCATTGCCGGCCGCTCCGATTCTCTGTAAAAACAGGCCCGTTGATTTACTCTCTGAATCAAACGTTCCTTCATATGCGCATTATCTTTGTAAATCTGAGACAGAAAGCCCTCTACATCAATAAAAAGATATTCCCAGTGGCAAATGTGATCTCCGATAGAATTCGTGGTATGAAGAAAATTAGCCGGAATAACAGAAAACATCTCCCCATGATAATGAAGATCTTTATCTTCCAGTGTCAATGCACCATTTCCCTGATAACAATATCCGATCTCCAGATGATTATGGAAATGAAGGTAATCGATTCCTCTTCCGTAATTCTGATACCATTTTTCTCCCAGCAAAGCCAGCACAGGACTTCCCGCCGGAATTTCATAATACCGGTACTCTATCTTTGTTTTTTTCTTTCTGCTCATTCAGATACCACCTGGTTCTACATAGATTTTCTGTCTGCAATTTCTGACATTTTTGCATCATTCAGACGTGTATCACCATGTACACGGCTGTAGGAAAGATATCCGTTCATACGGTCAATTTTTGTAAGGTTGCGGGAACCACAAACCGGGCAGACATCCATCTCCAGCTCCTGATGACCACAATCGTCACAATAAGCCAGGGAAAGATTGACTCCCTCATAATAACCAAGCTCCATTGCCCTGCGGATCAATGCTTTAATTGCATGGATATTATAATCAATTGGATAACGTACATACTGAATCTTACCGCCGTTGCAAAGTTCCCAGAATCTTCCTTCCAGATCCTGCTTCTGAATCGGTGAAATATCCTCAGAAACATGGCAGTGGAAACTGTTGCTCACATACGGTCTGTCAGACACACCACGGACGATTCCATACATTTTCCGGAACTGTTCTACCTGAAGTCCACACAGACTTTCTGCCGGAGTTCCATAAATCGCATATAAAATACCATCTTCTTTTTTATAAACAGCGATTTTCTCATTAATATAGCGAAGCACTTCCAGTGCAAATTCACCATCTTCTGCAATGGATTTGCCATTATACAGTTCCTGCAGCTCATTCAGTGCCGTAATACCAAACGATGCAGTCATCGGTTTCAGCAGCGGGCGGATCTTTTCATGAGGTTTGAGGTGTCCGCCATAGAAACCACCTTCACAATATGCCAGCGGGTTGGTGGAAGCACGCATCTCTCCCAGATAATCATAAGTTCTCTTATGCAGACCGCGGATCATCTCCAGATAAAAGTCCAGAACCTCATAAAAATCTCTGTTTTCTGAACGGGATTTGGCAAGAATCATCGGCAGATGAAGACTGACCGCACCAATATTGAAACGTCCCACAAAAACTGGCACATCTTTGTCATCCGCAGGCTCCATACCGCCTCTTTCATACCACGGGCTCAAAAATGCCCGGCATCCCATCGGGCTGATCACTTTTCCATACTTTTTGTACATACTGGAAATATAGCCCTCTCCGCTCATGGACAGCCAATCCGGATACATGGTTTTGGCAGAGCAGGCAACACCCGCCTCAAATACATCCTCTGCTTCACATCCCGGATCATGTATATTCTTATCAAACAAAAATACGATTTTGGGGAACAAAACGGGCTTCTTATGGCCTGCTTTTCCCTGACCTTCCCGATGTACATTGAGAAGAGAAATAGCAATCATCTTCTCAAATCTTCCCGTACCCAGACCAAGTGTCACAGTCACAAACGGATAATCTCCACGTGAAGAGCCTACTGTGTTCAGTTTATACTCAATTCCCTGCCAGCCCTGATCACAGTCTCTGCAAACTTTCTCCCAGGCATAAGTCAGTGCTTTTTCTTCTCTTCCTTCCCATGACGGATCAGAATATTTGATGAATTCTTCATAATATTTGTTATAGCTTTTCTGGGCATAAGGTGCCAGAATCTTATCCACTTCCGGAACCGTAAATCCACCGTACTGCTGGGCAGCTGTACTGAGGATGATATCACCCATAACGTCAAATGCAGTGTCCAGAGTCTTCGGTTCATTGTACCAGACATTGCCCATCTCAAATCCATCTTTTAAAACAGAAGCCACATCAAACAGACAGCAGTTCATCGTATCCAGACGGGCTGACTGATCGTGAATATAAATATATCCGTCTTTGCACGCCTGCAGTTCATTTCGATTCATAAAGAACTTACGATACAATTCTTTATTAAGTTCATTAAAAATCAGGCTTCTCTTGGTGGCAACCAGGGCACTGTCTGTATTGGCATTGCTTTTATCTCCGATATAACGGATGGACTGACTTTTTGTATACACTTCATCCATCATGTGAATAAAATCAACTTTATAATTCCGGTAATCCCTGTAGCTTTTCGCTACAGCCGGATTTACCTGCTCCAAAGCTCCCTCAACAATATTGTGCATATCCTGAATCAGAATGCCATCCTTGCGCCTTTTCGCAAGTGCTTCTGCGCGATCTGTTGCGTATTTGCAGATAAAGTCAATCTCTTCATCGGTAAACTGATACATCACCCGACCGGCGGATTTATTCACCGCACGAACAATTTTCTCAGCATTAAATTCTTCTCTTGTGCCATCTTTCTTGATAATATATACCATATGTTGTACTCCTTGCTACTATATATAGTTTTTCTTTGCTTTTCCAATCTACATCTTGTAGGCAACAGTATAGCACTCTTTCACACAAAAGGAAAGAGGGAGTCATATAAAAAATCTCTCTCTTTTCTTTCACAATCTTGTTACTATTTTTTTGTCATATCCTCTTGACAGATCCTGTCGACAGATTAATGATATTTTTTTAATCCCTCCACTGCGATTTGATTCTTACAGCACTTTTCTCTGATAAAAATTTAAAGTTGTATTTCAAAAGATTTCTGCTATAATAGTACCATTAGGTTGATACAATGTAACTGTTCAGTACCTTCACAGTTACGATACAATACTTATTAGTCATGAGGAGGCATTATTTTATGGAACGTTTTATTATCCCGGAGAATTACCAGCCCGCTCTGAACCTGCACGATACACAGATTGGAATCAAAACGGTCAAAGACTTTTTCCAGAAGACTCTTTCCGAACGTTTGAATCTGCTGCGTGTGTCCGCTCCACTGTTTGTCAATCCGGCATCCGGATTAAATGACAATCTGAACGGTGTGGAACGTCCGGTTCAGTTCGATATCAAAGAAGCACCCGGACAGGACGCAGAAATCGTCCATTCTCTCGCCAAATGGAAAAGATATGCATTGAAAAAGTATGGATTTGCTCATGGTGAAGGTCTCTACACTGATATGATTGCCATCCGCCGCGATGAAGATACTGACAACATCCATTCTATTTACGTGGATCAGTGGGATTGGGAAAAGATTATTTCCCGTGAAGAGCGAAACATGGACACTTTAAAATCTGTTGTACGTACGGTATATTCTGCACTGAAAAAGACAGAAAAATACATGGCAATTCAGTATGATTACATCGAGGAAATCCTTCCGAAAGAAATTTTCTTTATAACGTCACAGGAACTTGAAAATATGTATCCGGATCTTACTCCAAAGGATCGTGAATACAAAATCGCCAAAGAAAAAGGTGCCGTATTTATCATGCAGATCGGTAAATATCTGAATTCCGGCGAAAGACACGATGGCCGTGCTCCTGACTATGATGACTGGGAACTTAACGGAGATATCATTGTCTACTATCCTGTTCTTGATATTGCTCTGGAACTTTCTTCTATGGGTATCCGCGTAGATGCAGAATCCCTGAAAAGGCAGCTGGCTGTCTGTGGATGTGAAGAGCGTGCCAAACTGGACTTCCAGAAAGCGATCCTGAACGATCAGCTTCCATTTACCATTGGCGGCGGTATCGGACAGTCCCGTATCTGTATGTTCTACCTGAGAAAGGCACACATCGGAGAAGTACATAGTTCTCTCTGGCCACAGGAAACAGTTGAAAAAGCAGCGGCAAATGGAATCCCTTTGCTTTAAATTCAAGTACGCCCTGGGGAGTTTTACATTTTCCCCGGGGCAATTAATTTTAAAATTCGCCGTCGAACACAACTTCAGCCGGCCCTGTCATATACACCAGATTTTCTTTTCTGTCCCAGTAGATTTTCAAGTCACCGCCCAGCAATTTTACTGTTACTTCTTCCTCCGTCAATCCATTTAGTATGGAAGCAACTGCCACTGCACAGGCACCGGTTCCACAGGCAAGTGTTTCACCCGAACCACGCTCCCAGACACGCATCTCTACTGTATGCGAATCCAGCACTTTCACAAACTCTGTATTGACCCGATCCGGAAATATCTCATGTTTCTCAAATTTCGGACCGATTTTCTCAATTTCCAGTCCTTTTACATCGTCAATATAGGTAACTGCATGAGGATTTCCCATAGACACTGCAGTAATATGATATTCTTTGCCATCTACAATAACAGGTTCATTGATTACCCTCTCTTTTGAGGAAACTACGGGAATTCTGGATGCGTCCAGAATCGGAGCCCCCATATTAACCCGAATTTGTACTGCTTTTCCGTTTTCGATCGTCAGATCAAGGTACTTGATACCACTTTTCGTATTCACCGTAATTGACGTTTTATCTGTCAGTCCATAATCATATACATATTTAGCAACACAGCGGATACCGTTGCCGCACATAGCCCCCTGGGAACCGTCTGCATTATACATCTCCATCTCAAAATCTGCCACATCCGATGGTTTAATCAAAATCAGACCATCTGCACCAATTCCAAAATGACGGTCACTGACTTTTACAGAAAGCTCGCCGGGATTTTCTACCTTTTCCTGAAAACAATTCACATACACATAATCATTGCCCAGGCCCTGCATCTTTGTAAATTTCATACGCATTCCTACTTTCAATTTTTCCATCATTATACCATCTTTCGCTCATCTGTAAATATGATTTCTTTTTAAATGATCAAGGATGGGCCCATAGACACTTTTCGTGCGTATCTATGGACCCATCCCTGATCACTCTTATCTCTCCATCCGGATCACACGTATATGTCCCGGATTGTCATAATCTTTTTCATATCCATTGTCATGATAGTATTCATAAACTGCCTCGCCATTGTCAATATAGGAAACATACTGCAGATTTTCAAAATCCACATCTTCCACACACTGACCGCCCGAAGACATGGGAATCAGATGATTCGGCCGTACAAATACAACAACATCTGTAAGGCTTACATTAACATAATGATGTCCGGCATCCAGAATTTCTTCTTCCGTTGTTCCATCCACTTTAAATCTCACCATTTTCATTTTTTCCGGAAGGTATACATATCTTCCCTCTGCATTCTGTTCATAGACAGGGGCAATCATCAATCCATCGCCCAGAAGCAGCTGATCTTCTACATTTGCCGCATGTGCATCCTGGGGATAATCAAATGCCAGCGGACGGAACATCATTTCATCCCTCAATACCGCTTTCATGTATTCACTGTACAGATACGGCAGGAAGCGATAACGAAGTCCGATAATATGACGGAAACCGTCTATATTTTCAAAACGATATGCTTCCTGTACGCGTGTTCCCATAGCTGAATGATTTCTCATTAACGGTGTAAATATTCCAAGTGCCAGCCAGCGAAGAACCAGATCTTCTGTAGTATCTGAACCAAATCCTCCCAGGTCTGCACCGGTATAAATAAAACCGCACATATTCAGCGAAGGCATCATCTTCAGATTCAGCAGGATATGTGACCACCAGGACTTATTGTCGCCCTGCCAGATTCCGCCATAGCGATGCATACCCACATAAGAAGAACGTGAAAACATCAGAATACGTTTATCTGGTTCCAGACGTTCAAACGCTTCCCCCGCCGCACGGGTCATATTATATCCAAACAAATTGTGTACACGGTCATGACGAACCTTTTCACCATTTATATTGTGATAAAACATTTTATAGTCTTCCACATTGTTGGACAAACCGGAAACCAGTCCTGTAAACTGGAAAAACAGATTCAGTTCCAGATTTTTCCCTTTATAGCTGCCCAACTGTTCCATAACCTCCTGCAGACGATCTTCTGTATAGAAAATAGCCGGTTCATTCATGTCATTCCAGAAACCTTCCACTCCCTGATCCAGCAGAAATTTATACTGATCACCAAACCAGTCTCTGGCTTCTTTATTCAGCATATCCGGAAACAATGCTTTTCCGGGCCATACGGCAGCAACAAAAGGAGTACCATCCTCTTTCTTGCAGAAATACCCTTTCTCCAGACCTTCTTCATAAACAGGATAGCCTTCTTCCTGTTTTACTCCGGCATCAATGATCGGAACCAGATGAATGTTCTGTTCTTTCATTTCTTTGTTAAATTCTGCAAAATCAGGAAATGTCTCATCGTTCAGCGTAAAATCCTTGTACCGTTCCATATAATCAATATCCAGATACACGCTGTCCAGGGGGATTCCCAGTTCCCGGTGCTTTTTCACCACATCACGCACCTCACCTGCAGTCATGTAACTCCAGCGGCTCTGTCCGTAACCGAAAGCCCACAAAGGTGCAATATAACTTCTTCCAATCAATCCACGGAACTGTTTCACAATATCCTTTACATCTTCACCCTCAATCACGTACACATCCAGATTCCAGTCTGATGCCGTAATTTTCAGCTCACTGTGTCGGGTATATCCCACATCAAAAGATAAAATGCCCGGATAATCCACAAACACTCCGAACTGTTCTTTTCCGTCTACCACAATAAAATTGTGTGCTCCATACAGAGAACGGCGGTCCTCCAGATGATTGGGATCATCACTGCATTTGCTCTCATAAATCCAGCCTCTTTTATTGATACCTCTCACATTTTCACCCAGGCCATACACCCGGTCACTCTCCTCCATAGAAAAAGAAAAGGACATCTTTTCCTCATCCACGGTAAAATATGGAATTCTCCCCTCCTGGCACTGGGGTTTCTTCAGAATTGCTTCTGTTTCCATTACTTTTCCATATGCATATCTACGAATCATAACTGCCTCCTGCGTCATCTTACTATTACTGTTTTCTATATTATAAAAGATAAAATAAAGGTTTGTCTTACGATATTTTATCAGATTTGTATACTATTCTGACTTTCTTTATAACTGGAGCACTCGAATCAACATCAGCCATGCCAGTCCATAATACGTAACAACCGCTACCAGGTCATTAACCGTGGTGATCAGTGGTCCCGATGCCACCGCCGGGTCAATTTTCATTTTCTTAAAAAGGATGGGAATCGTGGTGCCGGCGATGCTTGAAAAGAGCATAGCTACCAACAGCGCAATACCTGTACAAAGTGAAACAGAAAAAGAAAGTTTCACCGGATATCCCTTCAGCACATTCAGATAAACCCCTATAAAGACAAATGCCAGAGAACCAAGAATAGCACCATTTAACATTCCCACACGAGCTTCCTTCCCGACCAGATACAGCTTCTGCCGTGCACTGATCTGTTCATCCATCAGGACGCGAATAGTAACCGCCAGGGACTGGGTTCCCACATTTCCCGCCATATCCAGAACCAGGGATTGAAAACAGACGATCAGCGCCAGCTGAGCAACCACTTCCTCAAACAGTCCCACCACACTGGAAACCGCCATGCCCAGCCCAAGAAGAATAATCAGCCAGGGAAGTCTCTTCCCCAGACTTTTTTTCAAAGGCTCCTGCAAATCTTCTTCCGCGGTCAGACCAGCCAGTTTTGCATAATCGTCACCCATTTCATCATCAACCAGACGGGTAATATCCTGTGCTGTCAGGACACCTTTCAGCCTGTTATCAGCATCCAGAACCGGGATGGAATCCTCTGAATAATCTTTGATCCGTTCCATACAGTCCTCAATCTGTTCATTTACATAGACATACGGGTAAGACGTGACAACAATCGTATCCAGTTCCGTACCTTCTCGTGCGATAATCAGATCTTTCAGATCAATTGCACCAACCAGAACTTCATCCCGATCTACTACATAAATCGTAGAAATATTATCATGCTCTGCTGCCTGTTCCACCAGTTCTCTCATAGCCTGCCGCACACCAATTCCACTGCAGACAGAAATAAAATTGGTGGACATTTTACTTCCAATCTCATCCTCATCAAAAGAACTGAGCAAATGAATCTCACGTTTTGATTCTTCATCCATCAATTCCATCAATGTATTCCTGTCACTTTTCCCCAGCTGACGCAGATACTCCACAGCCGTAGGAACTTCCAGATGGGATAAAACATCCACCCTTTTACGGATTCCCAGTTCCCCCATATAAATGGAAATTTTCTCCGAATATTCAAAAATAGATGCCAGTGTTTCTGTATCCAGAATACTGTACAGTCGGAACCGTTCATCCTTTTTCAACACTTCCAGTGCATCCGCAATATCATTTTCATGGTAATCAAGAATCTGTTCTCTCATAAGCCGGGGAGTAAGATTTCCCCTGATAATTTCGACTATTTTATTCTTATAATCCGGATGCTGTGTACTTACCAGATTCTCGACAGAAATATTTTTTTCTGTATTCATTGTCCTTTTCCTCCTTTACATCCTTTGTGCAGGTAAAAAAGGGCATAAAAATACCATTGTCACCTGCCAACTTTTTTTGCGTATATTTACACAAAAATATGTAGTTTGTACAGGACAATGGTATACATCTTTCCGGTCAGAAAACAGACGGTGCAATGCCGCCCAAATATTGACCGTATATGTATACCATGTCCTTACTTCGACTACAACTGCTGCCGTCCATAATCTCACCTCACAATCATTCTGCAGGCCATACCCTGCATCTTATTATTTCTTTGCCAGATAATCCTGAATGGATTTCAGAACAACGTCTGCATCAAGCCCGTGAACCATACATGCCTCTTCCAGAGACTCGTTGATAGAAGACGGACAACCGATGCAATGCATTCCGGACTGCATCAGGATATAAGCGATACCCTGATCATACTCCAGCATCTGTCCCATAGTTGTTTCTTTCGTAATCTGCATGATCATGCTCCTTTCCAGTCAATTTACAAAATAATGACACCTGACGGCATCACAAAGTTCATACTTACATAAGTATACCCACATGATATGATACCACTTTTAGACTACAATATACAATCCCAAAATCACAAATAAGTATACTTTTTTGTAATTCCCTTTGGAAGGGGACGGAGAATCTATGGTATTTTTCAGAAGCAGGCCGCTCCTCCTCAACTCTGCACTAAGCGCGACTAATTGACGCTCAGGAGAGCCTTCGCGCCAAAGTCTTGCTAAGTGCATATTTTCGGACTCGCTTTCCCCAATGCTTCTGAAAAATACCATAGATTCTCCTGTCTTATTCCAAACGAAACAAAATGCGCCCAGAAGGAATGTATGTGAAACTTTAATCACAATAATTGCTATTTTTGAAACGGATATTACTTGCCTAAAAGTACAACATCTATTTCTCCCCACGCATTTTGTTACGTTTGGGAGAGAACAGGAAACTTCCTATCATTTTTTCAGAAGCATTGGGGAAAGTGAGTCCGAAGAGCTCCGCAACCGGCCACTGGCAGGTTGCTACACACACTAAGGCGTCCGACGCTTACGGAGACTTTGGCGCGAAGGCTTTCCTGAGCGTCAATTTAGTCGTAGTTAGCGGCTAGCTGAGGAGGAACGGCCTGCTTCTGAAAAAATGATAGGAAGTTTCCGTCCCCCTTCAAATTAACAAAAAAGTATGTTTTTTTGTGCTGGAATTGAATATACTATAGAAAGGTTTCTCCCGGAGTTTTCATGAAAAAATATGGTACATATACAGCTATTGCTCTCGCTTTTGTTTTAATGACAGCTTTGTCTGTGCTTTACTGGCAGGATGTGGGACTGAAAGCGGCGGCTGCCAGCAGCAGCGTCCATGGTCGGGAACTCCCCATATATTCCGTACAGACAGAACAACCGAAGATATCGATTACTTTTGACGCGGCATGGGGTAATGAAGACACTGAAAAGATTCTGAGTATTCTGCAGGAAAACCAAGTAAAAGCAACTTTTTTTGCCACTGGAGGATGGATTGAAAAATATCCGGAGGATGTAAAAAAGATCCTGAAAGCAGGTCACGATCTGGGAAATCACAGTGAAAATCACAAACAAATGAGTCAGCTTTCTCCTGAAGAATCCCGGCAGGAAATTATGAAACCTCACGAAAAAGTGAAAGAACTGACCGGCTATGAAATGAATCTGTTTCGGCCTCCCTACGGAGATTATAATAATACAGTCATCCGGACGGCATATAGCTGCGGCTACTATCCCATTCAGTGGAACGTTGACAGCCTGGACTGGAAAAATTATGGTGTAGAAGATATTATTAACAGAGTCATCGGAAGCAAAGATCTGGGAAATGGTTCTATCATCCTGATGCACAACGGTGCAAAGTATACAGCAGATGCATTGGATGAATTGATAAAAAAGCTGAAAGAAAAAGGATATCAGCTGGTTCCTGTGTCGGAGCTGATTTTCAAAGAAAACTATCATATGGATGTCTCCGGAAGACAAATACCTGACAATCCCGGAGAATCATCGGGAAATACTGACGTTTGACACATAAACTATAGGCATGCTACTATACGTTTCAAAGAGTGTATGAAAGTTTTTCTGTAAATGATCTTCTATGATAATAATTAGGGGCCT
>JBJELT010000011.1:0-21383 GCA_051879295.1 Oliverpabstia sp.
TTAGTCTATTCCCCCAACTATGCGATTTGAATTATACAAGTAGCACAACGAGTTATATTATATTATATAGCTTAGCGAGGAGGAATATTTATGGGAAACACAAAGATTCATCAGATTCGAATCGATTTTCATGTAACCCCGGAAATCAAGCGATATGTATATGTATATCTAATCGAAGCCAAAAACTGCTATCTTGTCGATTCGGGCGTATATGGCTGCGAAAAACAGATTTTACAGTATCTGGAAGGAATCGGCAGAACGGCATCCGATATCAAGGGTATCGTTTTGACCCATGCACATCCAGACCATATTGGTTCGGCGGCCTGGTTCCAGGAACACACTGATTGCAGGATATACGCAAGTTTAGGAGAAAAACGGTGGATCGAAAACATTGACCTTCAGTTTCAGGAGAGACCGATTCCGAACTTTTATGAGCTTGCCGGAAGGTCATCCAGAGTTGATGTAGTCGTTCAGAATGGGGATATCATAGAACTTGAAGACGGATTATCCCTGGAAGTGCTCCGAACCGCAGGTCATTCCATTGAGGGGATGTCTTATCGAATGGGAAAAGACATGTTTATTGGAGATGCGATTCCAGTACAGGGAGATATCCCGATTATGCTCAACGAGCCAGAAATGAGAAAAACACTACAGAGATTCAAACAAATTACAGGCGTGAATACATTTTATCCGGCATGGGACATGATTTATTCTGAGGAAATGATGAGACGCAAGCTTCAGGAGGCCAACGAATTACTGGACAGCCTGAAGCAGGCAGTTGTTTCGCAGGATAAGGGCGATACGCTGCCTGTTCTGGTCGATAAGGTTTGCCGGGTGTTAAATCAGAATATATTAAAATCGAATCCGCTGTTTGCGACAACAGTCGATTGCCTGAGAGAAGGGAGAGTGTAATATGAGCTGCTTTTTTGTAGTTGATACCTATATTGATGATAATAAGAGCCGTGGAAGCTATGACGAATATATCGAGGAGGTTGTGCCGATTGTGGAGAATTACGGAGGGAAATATGTCGTTCGCTCTGAAAAGATCACTTCTCTGTCGCCTAACAGAAATCCACAGCGTGTTATCATCATTTCATTCCCCTCCCGGGAGGCGTTGATGTGCTGTTTCGAATCGGATGAGTATAAGGCGATTATGAATAAAAGAATCGGGAGCGTGGACGCCAGAGGATTGATTGTGGAAGAAGATATGTAAATAATTAGGCAGAAGCAGAAATGGAAAGAGAGGATCAATATTGAAGAAACAGAAGAGGGGGAGTGATTCTCCTTTTTCTTTTTTGTGGAATTTTCTGAACCAGAAAATCGAGTTGCATGATTACGTGTCTGTGGATTATAATAACAATAAAGAACAAAATATCTTGCAATGCCAGTGGGTATATGTAATCTGTTTTTCATAATTTTGTAAGGGGGAATAACAGTGTCAGAAAAACGTTTGAATAATACCATTTTTCTCATGTTTCTGGTGACAGAAAATTATAAAAAGAAACACAATTTGTCATCAGAAGAATTCCTGAAGCTGGATGACAAATATGCAATTTTAAATTATGTGTCGGAGTGTCCGGATATCTTTGACAGTATGAATGGAGAAGAAATGGTGGAGGAAATTGACCAATATGTTCGAGAAATATAAATCGGTATTGTATCATGGAACAATATCCCAGATTGAGCACATAGATGTGAAACGTGGACGTGGGAATAAGGACTTTGGAAAAGGCTTTTATATGGCTGTTTCAAAACAGCAGATCAGGAGTGGCTGGATTTTGTTTTGCTGTGCAGAGAGAACGGCGGCATGCCGCATGACTACGATCTGGTAATCGGTCCTACGGCGGATGATGATACCATGTTGTGTTTAAAAGCATATTGGGATGGATTATACGGAAAAGTGGGTTCCTCTCAGGCAAAAACAATCTTGCTGAATAATCTGGAACCGGAAAATCTTGGTATTCAGTATTATGTAGGAAAACAGATGGTGGCAGACAGACTGATTTCCAGTATGAAAGAAATCTCATAGAGGTAGAGAAGGATCATGAGTGAAAGCAAAATTGAAACTACAAAGGGGTTCTGTGTTGTTGCATTAACAAAGTATCTGATGGAGGTATATGGAATATCACAGGATGAAGCGTATAAGAGGTTAATTGGGATGGAGTTGTATGGATTACTGATGGATGAAGATACGCGGCTATTTTTGGAACCAAACGATTATTTGTGTGAGTGCTGCAGAATAGAGTGTGAAAATGGCATAGACGCTTTATACAAATATATTAACCAGTGATTGCTGCTGATTTGCGTTTGTACCAATCCTGTACCAAATGGAGGTACAGAGTTGGAGAGTATCAAAGAGATATGTAGCGATAGAATAGATGTTAATGGTACCTGACCCCAATGGCTTTGGCTAAATGCGGTACCATTAAATTGGGGAAAATCTGATGGGGCACCTTGCAGAGCGATACTAATAAAGTAGTCACCATTATGAGCGGCGGAATGGAGAATTTTTTTTTCAAAATGTCTGAAAGGAGAGAGTTGACGTATGGTTAATTTTGAGTATTATACCCCAACCAAGGTGATATTTGGAAAAGATGCAGAGGAAAAGACGGGTGAATTAATAAAGGCTCAGGGATGTAAAAAAGTTCTGGTTCATTATGGAGGAAACAGTGCAAAGAGAAGTGGATTGTTGGAACGTGTTTGTAAATCCCTGGAAAATGCAGAAATTAATTATGTGACTTTAGGTGGGGTAGTTCCAAATCCACACTTGGGAAAGGTTCACGAAGGTATTGAACTTTGCAAAAGGGAAGGTGTGGATTTTATTCTGGCAGTAGGAGGGGGAAGTGTCATCGATTCCGGAAAGGCAATTGGTTATGGGGTTGCTAATGAAGGTGAAGTATGGGATTTCTATGAAAAGACCAGAGTTCCTAAAGCGTGCCTGCCGATTGGTGCCGTTCTGACCATAGCAGCTGCAGGGAGTGAGATGAGTAATTCTTCTGTTATTACGAATGAGAACGGGTGGTTGAAACGAGGATATAACGATGATATATGTCGGTGTCGCTTCGCAATTATGAATCCGGAGCTCACGTATACACTACCGGCTTATCAGACTGCCAGTGGCTGTGTAGATATTATGATGCATACCATGGAGCGATACTTTACGAAAGAAACAGATACCGTTTTGACAGATGGAATTGGAGAGACCCTTATACGAACAGTGATGCAGAGTGCTCGTATATTGAAAGAGGATCCGGAGAATTATGATGCCAGAGCGCAGGTCATGTGGGCAGGTAGTCTTTCTCATAATGGTTTGACAGGCTGTGGTACGATAGGAGACTGGGCCAGCCATCAGTTAGAACATGAACTGGGAGGTATGTTTGATGTAGCACATGGGGCAGGCCTTGCAGCTGTATGGGGAAGCTGGGCAAGATATGTGTATAAAGAAAAACCGGAGCGATTTGCACAGTTTGCGGTAAATGTAATGGGTGTAACGAATGATTTTTCAGACCCGGAGAAAACTGCTCTGGAAGGAATCAAACAGATGGAAGAATTTTATCATGCAATTGATATGCCGACATCCATTCATGAACTGGGTGTGGATTTGACAGAGGAACAGATTCAGGAACTGGCTTATAAATGCAGTTTTATGGGGAAACGTACGATTGGTCAGTTTAAAGTGCTAAACAGACAAGATATGGAAAATATCTATCGCATGGCGCGTTAGGTGGGAGGTGTACTGAACTTGTGGTTTAGTAAAGTAGAGGTGGCTGGTGATGCAGTTTATGAATAAAGTAGTGGTAATCACGGGTGGTGCTCATGGAATCGGGAAGACTACGAAAGATGCCTTTGAAGCCGAAGGTGCTTTGGTTGAAGTTATCGATATCGCAGAGGGTACTCATTTTGTGGGAGATATCAGCAAGAAGGAAGTATTGGAAGCATTTGCATCCTATGTGCTGGATCGGCATGGTCATGTAGACTATTTGATCAACAATGCGCTTCCTGTTATGCGGGGAATTGATGAATGCTCTTATGAAGAATTTGAATATGCCATGGCTGTGGGTGTGACGGCGCCGTTTTATCTTGCGAAGCTATTTCAGGATTATTTTGCAGAAGGCGCATGCATCATTAATATGTCGTCTTCCAGAGACAGGATGAGTCAGCCGCAGACAGAGAGCTATACAGCTGCAAAGGGTGGCATTTCTTCTCTTACCCATGCGCTGGCGGTGAGTCTGGCGGGTAAAGTGCGCGTAAATTCTATTTCCCCTGGATGGATTGAAACGGGTGATGCGATCTATGAAGGGCCGGATGCGATTCAGCAGCCTGTGGGCAGAGTTGGAAACACTATGGATATTGCAAATATGATTTTATTTTTTTGCTCAGATAAGGCCGGATTCATTACAGGAGAAAATATTTGTATCGATGGCGGCATGACAAAACAAATGATTTACCATGGCGAGCATGGATGGAAGAAGGAGTGAGTGATATGGAATTTTTATGTTATGCAAAGTGCAGTACGTGTCAGAAAGCGAAAAAATGGCTGGATGCAAATGGTATAGATTATCATGAGAGACCAATTAAAGAAGAAAATCCAACGATGGAGGAACTGAAAGAATGGCATCAGAGAAGCGGACTGCCTCTTAAGAAGTTCTTCAACACAAGCGGGCTTCTTTACAAGGAAATGAAGCTTAAGGACAGGCTTCCTGAGATGAGTGATGAGGAGCAGTATGCACTTCTTGCCACTGACGGGATGCTGGTAAAGAGGCCGATAGCCATTGGGGAGGATTTCGTTCTGGTTGGATTCAAGGAGGCAGATTGGGAAATGAAGCTTAAGTGAGGAGTAATCATTATAAAGGGATTGCTGTAATTAATTATTACGGCTATCCCTTTACCACTGGTTTAAAAACTACTTTTTCCCACTCAGAATTTTTACACGTTTCCCTGAAAATGCAATCCCATATGTCAGTATGGGTGCAATTTGTTCCTGTTCCATCTGGAGGGAGTATTGTTTCTCTTCAATCTGTACCAGAGCTTCCCGGGCATGTGCCAGAAGCTCTTCCTCCGTGTCTTTTTTGGATACCTTGAGTTCGATGATGATGCCGCCAAGGTTTTTCCGGCGTGGTTTCAGCTGGAAATCATAGCGTCCATGGCCTGATTCCCGGTTGGAGGTGATCTGGTAGCTGTCATCCATCAGAGCCAGCAGACCGGCCAGAAGTCCCTGATAGAAGTTCTCATTTGAAGTATCATAAAAACTGATTGTCTGATAGAGGAAATTCTGGAGAGCTTCCTGCAGGAAATCAGTATCCCCGGCAAATAAGGCTTTCTGTATTTTGTATGCAGAGGACGAAATCAGAGAATTGGACTTCATCAGTCTCGATAAGATTTCTCTCTTATATACGGAAGCGATTTCTTTATTGGGGATGGAAACTTCACACATATAGGTTCCCGGGAAGGCCTGTGAGGCATTTCTTGGTTTCAGGTATCCGGCTACAAGGAGAAAACTGAAAATAAAGGAAGGATCATCTCCGATCTGCGGGTATACAACATTCAGGTCAATGTTGGTCAGTATGGTCTGCCCCAGCATCAAACTGTTCAGGTGTTCCATAAGTTCTTCATCTGCACTTGTCATAAGGTCGCTTAATATCTCATTGCTTCCTGTTGAAATCCAGAATGTTTCCGGACTGCATCCGTTATCAAAGTAACTGATGACAGACCATGGATTGAAGATTTCCTGATCTCCAAACAGGTATCCGTCATACCATTCACAGATTTCAGCGTATTTGTCAGATGCTCCATAGTATGTAGCCATGTCCTTTACTTCTTCCGCAGTGAAACCAAAATATCTGTTGTAACCGGTGTCCAGAATGGAATTTACCTTCAGGTTGTTCATTCCGCTGAAAATGGATTCCTGTGCGACCCGGAGAATTCCAGTCAGGAAACCGTAGGATAAGTGGGGATTATCCTTGAATGCACCGGAGAAAAGATTACGCATAAAGAGGATGATATCATCGTAAAAATGCTGGCTGTATCCTTGCTGAATCGGAGTATCATATTCGTCAATAATGATAATCGGTGCAGTCTGATGGTGTTCATGCAGCATCTGGGAGAGGTTGGCAAGTGCAGATGTCATTTCAACCATGGATGCGTTTCCATTCAATATTTTCCTGTAATATGCTTTTTCATATTCAGCAATGTTCGTACTGTCACTTAATTCCTGATGACGGCCGTACTCTTTCTGAAACAATTCTCGCAGCTTTTCCAGTGTTTCTTCCCATGTACTGAATTTCACATCTTTAAAAGTCAGAAAGATTACGGGATAATGTCCCTGATGTTTCTGGTACTCCGGACCACATTTCCAGATATTTTTATTTTGAAAATAAATGGAAGTATCAGTTTCACTTTTTTCGAAAAATACCCGCAGCATATCCATATTCAGAGTTTTTCCGAAACGTCTCGGCCGTGTGAAGAGAGAAACAAAAGGCTTCAGATCAAGAAAATCACGGATTAGAAGTGTTTTATCCACATAGTAATATTCAGCTTGTGCTTTGCAGTAGTCGGAAATACCAATGGGCAGAGGAAGTTTTCTGACCTCAGCATGGGATTTTACATATTTTCCGGTTTTGATACGGGCATCATCCGGCTTTGCGGTGTCGGCAGGAATCATCCATTTTCTTCCCTGTTTTACCGCACCGGCCAGCTTACCGCTGCTGCAGAGCCCGGAAACCCATCGTTCGGTCACATTCCAAAGTCGGGCAGCTTCCCTGCATGTCATCCAGTTTTTCACAGGTACACCTCCAGTCTAAACAGATTTGTTACAGAATATTATACCCTGAATACAGGAATTAAGTCAAATAATTATTCGGAATTATTCCGAGGCAATGTTTTATATTGGTTACAGTTCTGCTAGCAATTACCCCATGTCATATCGTATCGTTCTTGGTAGGTTCAGCTGTTTGTTATGTGGGTTTTTGTCCTGCCTTTTATCTTTTGATAGGCTTCATTGATTAGTTTTCGGATTTTCCTCCTACCTTTTTTCGTTTTCGATAGGCTCTAATGGTTGCTGTTATAATTTCCATCCTATCTTTTTTTGATTTTTATAGGCTATATCATTGGTTTCTGGGATTTGTAGCCTTCGCTTTTACCAATTTTTGTAAGCTCAGTAAGGTATTTCTGGGATTCTCAGCCTACGTTTCTTCTTATTTGGTAGGATGAAAACGTGAAAACCAATAAATGAAGCCTACCAAAAGACCAAAAAGGCAGGACGGAAACCCAAATAACAATCATTTGAGCCTACAATGAATAGCCCGTCGGAAAATGTTTTTGTGGATGATGCTAAATATTGCACCTACGATTGCGAGGATAATGGATGTGCCGCCGGCGACTGAATGGGAATGGAACTGTATGGATTATTGATGGATAAAGACACCCGGTTATTTCTGGAAACAAATGATGTCTGAATGAATGGATTAGAGGTCTGGGGAAATAAATTTTCTTTGGGCTTCTTTTTATTTGCAAAAATTCTACTTGCTGTACGATACTTTCCCCATCTGTGTTATAATGAAGGTAGTTAATGGTATGAAGTTTATACTACATGGTACCAATGCCACGGAGAAGGAAACAGAAAAATTAATGTATTCCCCCAGTCTGTGAAGGAGAAAATATATGAATTTTAAACATTCTAATTGCATAGTGGTTTTTGATAAGTCCAGGGAGTCAGTTCTTTTCTGTAAACGACGAAAGGATCCTTTCAAAGGATTGTATAATTTTGTCGGAGGAAAACTGGAGTCAGGTGAAGATTCTGAGGCAGCAGCATACCGTGAATTGCAGGAAGAAACCGGCATTGGAAGAAGTGACATCAGGCTGTATCATTTGATGGATTTGACATATTATCATTTGAATTTTATACTGGAAATTTATGTGGGAGTGCTTGATCAGGATGTGTGCTTGCAGGAAGAGGTTAACCCCCTTGAATGGCTGTCGTTGCAGGAGGATTTTACAGATAAAAAACGGTTTGCAGGAGAACAGAATATAGCACATATAATAAATATAGCACTACAGTACCCATTTCCTGATTATAGGATTCGTGGGACAGGTTGTTATATAGGTGTGGACGGATGTAGAGGCGGTTGGATCGCAGCAATTATTGAGAATGGATCACTGAAAGTTGTCAGATATGAGACGATTTTGCAATTGGTGGAATCTTATCCGATCTTTGATGGATTCCTTATCGATATGGCAATAGGATTGCAGGAAAGTGCTGATGAAATAAGACCCGACAATGCTGTGCGTCATTTCCTTGCACCTAAAACATCAACAGTATTTCCCGTTCCAGTACGTCAGGCAGTTTATGCTGAGGGAGAGGATGCACAGAAGAATGCTAACTTATCAATTCTTGGTAAGAGTCTGGCAAAACAGTCACTGGCTATTATTCCGAAAATAAAGGAATTGGATGTGTTTTTAGACGAGCATCGAGAATATAAAAATGTGATTTGTGAAAGCCATCCTGAACTTTGTTTTGCACGATTGAATGGTTCAGTGGTGCTTAGTAAGAAAAAAGAATTTTCAGGATTCAGTGAAAGAGCTCATATTCTTTCTGACTATGTAGAGTGTAAAAGTTTGGATGGATTATGGAATAAGGCGAAAGAATTAAAATGTCAACCTGATGATATTATGGATGCGGTTTGTCTGGCAGTTGCAGCCGGGTTGAAAGCACAGGATATGTGCGAGACAGTTCCAGAAAACCCACAGAAGGATGCAAGAGGTCTGCTGATGCAGATGATAGTGCCGAAGCATAAGGAATAAAGGGAGAAAATAGCAAAGAAGAGAAGATGTGATTCGCACAATAAACGAATATATTAGCGACAATCTTATTAGGTTTTGTGACAATGGAGGTGATTAAAGTTGTCCAGAAAAAATCACAAGATGGTTGATGGTCGCCTGCTTCAGACGGATAAGAAGTATTCGAATCTGAAAATGGCCCAAAAAGAGAAAATCAATAAATGGATTAATGAAGAAATTTGCAGGTATTACAAGGAAACCGGAATTCTTCCCCGAAAGGATAAAGAATTCCAGACGGTTCTGAACCGACTCTATGAACGAATAGAAAATGCAGGTATCTGGATTCCATATGGGGAAATATATAAACGTTTCTTTGGAAGCCGCAATGGGAGAATCGATAAGGTATACGGTCAGATTCAAAAAGAAGAGCGAAGCCTAAAGAAGGCACAGATTCATATTGAACCGTTGATATACTGCTTTTCCGTATGTAAGGTTGAAGATTATTCAATGGTGGATTTGTCATCTGCATTTTGTTTTCCGCAGAAGACGGATGAAGAAAATTCGCTTGTTTGTCTGACAGAACAGGTTCCGGAGAATGTAACATATCAAGAAGACGAGTGGAAAGCATTTCGAATAAAAGGACAGATGGAATTTTCTCTGATAGGAATCTTATCTGGGATTTCAACTATTCTGGCGGGAAAAGCAATTGGTATCTTTGCGATATCAACATTTAATACCGATTACATATTGGTAAAGCAGGATGATTTTGAGAAGGCAATCGATGCACTGGATCATGCAGGTTATACGATTGAAAGAAATATATGACAAACGGATCCCTTTTCAGTAGATTATGGAGGATAAGATGAGAGAATGAAAAAAGAAAAAATCGCATGCAATTGTAAAAACATAACATATGGCATGATTGAAGATGCTATAAAGAATGGTGCAAAATCGTATGAAGATGTGGAAAAGCAGCTCCGTTTTGGAACTGGATGTGGAAAGTGTAAGGAATTCATACAGTTTCTGATAAGAGATTTACTGGCAGAAGCATAATATCAATGAATATCATTTTATGGAAGATTTCATTTACGATGAAATTCCGGCAGGTGGTGTACGTGACCAGTTTGAATCTGCAATCAGAGGTCGTGGCGCTTTCCGGAGATTCCGTAATCTGGTAGAGCTGTTACTTAAAGAGAGGTCGATGGATTTGAAAAATCAGTATTTTGGAGATGTAGGGGATTACGGTAAATATGGATTGCTGCGATTCCTTGCCAAAAATGGGATAAACATTGCCATAAATTGGTATTTGACACCGAATGCTGGTTCAAATGATGGTAAGCATATATCATATTTAAATGATGGAAAGATGCGAAGGTTTGATCCGGAGCTTTTTGATTTGTTAAGCGAAATGCTCAATAATGGTATTAGAGATATTAATGCATTTGAGGATCAGGACAAAATCCCGGGAGCTATTTACTATAACAAGCTTTTGGATAATACAGGAATAACAAGAAGTGAGAAACGAGATATCAGAACGGAATGGCACAAAGATGCTTTGGATATATGTAAGGAAGCAGATCTTGTTTTTTTGGATCCTGATAATGGAGCCTGCGAAAAGGAACCGACAAGTGCAAAAGAATCAATAAAGTATTGTTACGCATCTGAGATAGCTGACTATTATAATGCCGGACAGAATGTGGTTTATTATTGTTCTAAGGGAAGGAGAACTTATGACCAATGGGAAGATACGAAAGCAATGATGCAGCGAGTGCTTCCAGATGCAAAGCTTGCAATTATTACTTTTCATAAAGGAACGCAAAGATCCTACATATTTGTACTTCATAAAAAATCTTTCCGAAAATATGTTGGACTGATAAGAGAATTTTTGAGAAAATGGCCAAGGATTTTTACTGAAGAATTTGGAAAAACAGGAAACCTGGATGGTGGAAAGACAGGAGTCCAGTTCTGTGTTACAAACAGTAAAGGCGTTGAACTTACGATAGAAGAGTGTGCTGACGGTTGGGTGAATATTCAATTCTCAGATAATAAAAATTCTTATTCCAGAATTAGTATAGACCATCTGTTTAGTAAATTAAGATAGGATGTTGAAGAAGTTGAAAGAGAATAAGAGTTTATGCTCCCTGAGCTTCAATGACTATCGGATGACAGGGGTATAAAGGGTAATAATCTGTGGAATACTTCATTTAGTTCAAAGTAAATTGAATATTGTTTGAAGCGACTTTGAAGTTGACATTGAAGTGACATTGAAGTAAAATTGGAGCAATTCATAAAAGAGGTGATTCCATGTATTTGGAGGAAATTATTAATGATGTGCAGCTTGAGAGTGATAGATTCGAATGCAAAAGCATTCTAAACCGAAATGATGTTGTGGGGTGGCTTAAAAGTATTGCAGGTTTTGCAAATGCATACGGAGGAGACTTCTACATTGGTGTAGAAGATAAAACAAACAAATTAATTGGGTTCGACAGGAAAGCGGCAGATAATGAACGAAACTATTTTAATAATCAGGTCAATGAACATTTGACTCCAAGACCCCAAATGAAGATTTCATTTGTTCGATATGAGATAAAGAATAGTGAGCGTTTCATTATTAGGGTTAGCATTTCTGAGTCTTCTGTTAAACCGGTAATTTTGAAATACAAAAATATTCCTTCTATCTTTATGAGAAGAGATGGATTTACTAACGGTGCAACTTATGAAGAGATTATAGAAATGAGTATAAAAAGTAAAAAAATTCAGTATGACATTTTGGTTTCAGATGTTAAGTATGATCCAAAGAAGATTTCAATGTTGCGCGCATTTTACTCAGAACATAATGAGGGGAAAGAACTTAAAGAGAAAGCCTTGCAATCAATGGGATTCTATAATGAAGAAGGCTATTTGTTAAATGGTGCGGTTCTTTTTTTAGATGATTACAGTGAAAAAAAGACAGAGGTTCAATGTTCAGTATTCTCAGGTTTTAACAAGGGTAGTGAACGAATTGTAACAATTAATCGATTCAACGGAAATATCACGTCTACGATAAATTACATGATGGATTTTGTAAATCAGAGAATGAATCATTCTATAATTAAGTTAGATGATGCCAGAAAAAATATTGACGCATATCCTCAACGCGCTTTGTTTGAGGGGGTGATTAATGCGGTTGCACATAGAGATTATTATTTGGATGGAACACAAATTCAGGTGGATATGTTTAAGGACCGATTGGAAATATCTTCGCCAGGAGGATTTTATAGAGGAGAAAAATTTGGTAAGACTTATGACTTGTCTGGAATAATATCTAAAAGAAGAAATGAACTTATTGCGGGAGTGCTTGTAGGATGCAATGTAATGGAAGCAGCAGGCACCGGCTTTGATAAGATTGAAGAAGAATATAAAGAGGCGGATGAGACTCATAGGCCATATATTTATTCTTCATCAGATCATTTCACTTTGGTGCTTCCAGATTTGACATATGCTAATGGCGTTGAGGACAGTAATGTTCCGGTACTTACATTTGTTCCGGTTCCGGGTGGTACAGAACTTGATGAGAAGGTTTTGTCATTTTGCTATTATCAGGCACACAAGGTTTCAGAGATTGCAGAATATCTGGGGATTACTGATTCAACGTATCTGAGAAAACAGGTGTTGGGTAATCTTGAAGCCAATGGATATTTGGAGAAAAGTAAGGTTTCAAGAGCTATGTTTTATAAGACAAATCAAGATATGGTAACACTTAGATAATGGAATTTATCAAGTTTAGGTACAGGTTCCGCGACTCCTTACCTGATTAGGGGAGTCACGGAACCTGTACCTATGATTGCGAATAAAACATTGCATTTGTTCCGAATAATAGGTACAATATAAATAAAGGATTGTTCGGAGGTGCTTTATGGAAAGATTTATGACAACGAAAGAAGCGTCTGGTAAGTGGGGTATTTCTCCTCGCAGGATCAATATACTGTGCAAAACCGGAAGAATTCCCGGTGTCTATAAAGAAAATAAACAGTGGATGATTCCGGAAAATGCCATCAAACCGGCAGATAAACGTCTGAAAGCAGGGAATATTCCAGAGGGTGTAATTCCTTTGAGTTCTAAAGAGAAAACAGGAAAGAAATTGCCTCTTCCCATAGGTATTTCTGATTATCGTAAGGCATCTACAGAATATTATTATGTTGATAAGACTCTGTTGATTCGGGATTTTATTGATGAGCGCCCTCAGGTCTCTTTGTTTACTCGTCCCCGCCGTTTTGGAAAAACATTGAACATGGATATGCTGAGAGTCTTCTTCGAAAAAAAAGACGAAGATACATCAATTTATTTTCGGAATAAGAAAATCTGGACCTGCGGTCAGGAATATCAGGCATATCAGGGAAAATATCCGGTTATTTATGTTACATTTAAAGATGTAAAATGTGAAAATTGGGAAGTGACATATGATCTTATCTATAAGATATTGAGAAATGAATTTGAGCGACATAGCGAACTGTTGGATAGTGATAAAACCAGTCCCTATGAAAAGAAGTACCTGACTGGGATTCTCGAGGGAGAGGCCGATGAAAATGATGTTGCCATGGCGTTTTTGAACCTTTCCAG
This sequence comes from Oliverpabstia sp., assembly GCA_051879295.1. Taxonomy (GTDB): domain Bacteria; phylum Bacillota; class Clostridia; order Lachnospirales; family Lachnospiraceae; genus Oliverpabstia. Next base: position 13,375 of record JBJELT010000011.1, read on the forward strand.
AATGCTTCATATGCATTATGGAGTAGCCCCTGTCATTATCATTGATGAATATGATACGCCGATTCAACAAGCTCATATTCGTGGTTACTATGATAAGGTAATTGATTTTATGCGAGTACTGTTTTCCGGTGGACTGAAAGACAATCCGCATCTTTCCTATGGCTTTCTGACGGGGATTCTTCGTGTGGCGAAGGAGAGTATCTTTAGTGGACTCAACAATTTAAAGATAAATTCCGTTCTTGATAATCGATATAGTGAGTATTTTGGTTTTACACCTGTAGAAGTGAGGGAAATGGCAGATTATTATGGTACACCGGATAAGTATGGGGAGATCTGTGAATGGTATGATGGGTATCGTTTTGGCACCACAGAGATTTTTAATCCCTGGTCTGTGATTGGGTATTTCAATAATGAGTGTATTCCACGAGCTTTTTGGCAATCTACTGGCAGTAATGATATCATTAGCGAAGTACTGGCTGCGGCATCAAATGATACTTTTGAACGATTGGAATCACTCATGCAGGGAAAATCCTTTGTTACACATATCGATACCGGAGTCATCTATCCACAGATTCACAACAATCCTTCAACGATTTACAGCTTTCTTTTGGTAACTGGTTACCTCAAGGCGATCATGACCGACCAATCATTTGGAGGCGATTATATTTGCGAGGTTGCATTGCCCAACAAAGAAATTTCTTACGTGTACAGTAAGAAAATTCTTTCCCAGTTTGAAAATGTGATTCCACCTTCTGTGGCTGTTTCTATTCAGGAAGCAATTTATACGATGGATATTTCTGCACTGCAAAAGCGGGTGGAAGCTTTCCTGCTTCAGACAATCAGTTATCACGATGCAGCGAATGAAACATTTTATCATGGGCTGATACTGGGACTCTGTGCGATGCTGGATAATCGGTATCATATTACCTCAAACCGGGAGGCAGGCAATGGACGTTTTGATATTCAGATGCTACCGCTTAATAAAAAACTACCTGGAATACTAATTGAATTGAAAGCAGGAAAAGACTGTAATGATGAACAACTGACGGAGCTTGCCCAAACTGCTCTTGACCAGATGAATGATCGTCAATATCATTTGGAAATGACCGGCCAGGCTGTGACAGAAATATTGAAATATGGTATAGCTTTTTCGGGTAAAAAGGTTTGTATTAAAGCCGAGAGAAATGGGCATTGCGATAATATTTAATAAAATTTTCATAAAAATTCTCCTGTATTGGAATTCCAACAGACATTCTTCTGCCAGTATAATAAAATAGGCTCGTAACATCAAGTGTATCAAATTAAAAGATTTAATACCAAAATTTTCCCGGAGCAGAAGGAAATCCGGCAGAAAGTGAAGTTCAAAAAGTGGTTTTTCAGGCATTACCATGATAATAGGAATGTGAATGCAGAAGAGATATTGCTGTATGAGCAGATTATAAGGGTTTCATAATTATATTGATAAATATAATAGCTGGACAGAATAGCCGAAGTTATGATAAAATACTGCTAAAATTATATAAAAGGTGTGCCCGGATTAGACAGATCGGAAGACTGCCATTCAGAGTCCCAAAGAGAGGGATTCTGTTTTGGCAGTCTTTTTCATCTGCAAAAGATTAATCAGGGACAGAAGAAAAGAGGAAGGTATTTTTAATGTATTTGATGATTGATAATTATGATTCTTTCGTGTATAACCTGGCCAGGTATTTGGAGGAAGCAGGTGAGAAGGTAGAGTTAATGCGCAACGACAGAATCACAGTGGAAAAAACAGAATCCATGCTGGCAGCAGGCAGTCTGGAGGGGATCATTCTCTCTCCTGGACCGAAAAGTCCTGCAGACTGCGGAAACTGCAGAGAAATCCTGCAGAGAATGGCGGGAAGAGTTCCGATCCTTGGTGTGTGTCTGGGACATCAGATTATAGGCCATGTTTTCGGGGCTTCCGTAAAGAAGGGAAAACGGCCTATGCATGGAAAGGTAACAGCGATTACTACAGACGGTAAAGGGCTGTTTCAGGATCTTCCAAGGACTTATCAGGTGACCAGATATCATTCTCTGGTGGTCTGCGATGAAAATTTCCCGGAAGAACTTCAGGTCAATGCCCGTTCGGATGATGGCGTGATTATGGCAGTCAGTCACAGAGAAATGCCCATATACGGAGTACAGTTCCATCCGGAAGCTGTACTGACAGAATATGGACATGAACTATTGGTAAATTACACAAAAATATGCAGAAAATGGTGGAAAACATATGAAAACAACAATTCGCAGGCTGTCCTTTTATAGAGAGGCGGCAGATATTTTTGAAATCTATAAAGACAGGGAAATGGCTGTATTTCTGGATTCCTCATTGGAAAACAATCTGGGACAGTATTCCGTTATTGGTCTTTTTCCATATCTGGTTTTAAAGGAAGAAGATGGAATCTGTTATAAGAACGGAGAGTCTATTTCCATTTCCTTTGAAGAGGCCATGAACAGGGAACTGAAGGAGCAGTATGAAGAAAATCCTACAAAGCTGCCGCTGACAGCAGGAGCCATTGGTTATTTTTCTTATGATTACGGAAGAAAATTTGAGCAGATTAAAAGCCGTCATCTTAAAAAAATATTTATGCCGGAGGTTTTGTTTACATTTTATGATGTGTTGATTATAGAAGATAAAAAAGAAAAAATGCTCTATCTGACAGCAAGAGGAGAGACAGAGGAACCGGAGAAGATTCTGGATGCCACAGAAGAAGAAATTCGCCAGTGTCGTGTAACTCCAAAACCGGATAAGCAGAATATACTGGCAGAATTCTGTCCGAATTTTGAAAAAGAAGAATACAAGCGGACTGTGGATAAAATGATTTCTTATATTGTGGAGGGAGATATTTACATTGCAAATATGACCCAGCAGCTGGAGGTAAAAAGCAGAAAAGAACCTTATGAGGTATACCGCTACCTGCGTACCCATAATCCGGCACCTTTTGCAGGTTATTTTAATTACGGGGATTTTCAGATCGCAAGTGCATCTCCCGAAAGATTTCTTCAGGTAAAAGACGGGATGATCGAGACAAGACCGATAAAAGGAACCAGAAAAAGAGGAAGTACACAGGAAGAAGATGCAGCACTAAAAGAAGAACTGAGAAATTCTTCCAAAGACAGAAGTGAACTTTTGATGATTGTGGATCTGGAAAGGAATGACCTGAATCACGTATGTGAGCCGGGAACGGTAAAAGTGATCGATCATTTTGCAGTGGAAACTTACGCTACAGTCTTTCATTTGGTGACTACTATCGTGGGAAGAATGAAAAAAGATCTTCAGATTATGGATTTGATACGAGCTGCATTTCCGGGAGGATCCATTACGGGAGCACCAAAAATCCGTGCCATGGAGATTATTGATGAGCTGGAACATGACAGAAGAGGACTGTATACGGGGTCTATGGGATACCTGTCCCTGGATGGAAACTGCGATCTGAATATTGTGATTCGTACTGCTGTGCATCAGGATGGGGTCTATCATCTTGGAGTAGGCGGAGGAATTACGTGTGAGTCGGAATTAGAATTTGAATATGAGGAAACATTGCAGAAGGCAAAAGCTATACTGGAGGCTATTCAGAAAGGATGGGAAGAAAATGATCACACCTGATCAGGGATATTTTTTCGGCATAGGAGCCTTTGAAACAGTGGCTGTGGAAGAAGGAAATCCTGTTCTATTGAAAGAACATTATGAACGGCTGTTCCGTGCCATGGAATTTTTTCATCTGAAACTGTCAGCAGATGAACTGGAGGAGAAGGTGGGAAACGCACTGGAGAATCCATTTATGAAAACCGGACGGAAAGTGCTGAAAATCACTGCTTCAGAAAAGAATCTTCTGGTCACTACAAGAGAAAATACCTATGAGGAAAAGCATTATGAGAAAGGATTTACAGCAGATTTTTCCTGTGTAAGAAGAAATGAAACTTCTCCGTTTACTTATCATAAAACCCTGAATTATGGGGACTGTCTCAGAGAAAAGCATCTGGCCCATAATCGGGGAGTAGACGAACCGATTTTTCTTAATACCAAAGGAATCATAGCGGAGGGGGCCACTACCAATGTGTTTTTTGTGAAAAATGGAGATATTTTTACACCTTCTGTGGAATGTGGTCTTCTTCCGGGAATTATGAGAGATTATATTTGTGAAAAGAATCAAGTGTGGGAAAAAAATATTTATCCGGAGGAAACAGAAGAATTTGAAGAGATGTTTCTGACTAACTCTCTTTTAGGGGTCATGCCTGTGGCAGCCGTGGGAAGCTACAGGTTTCCTTCCAGAACCGTGAGTCAAAGACTCCTGGAAGCATACAGAGAATTCTGCCGGGAGGGCAAATTGTAATTCTTCTCGGAAACTGTTATATTGGAATCTATTGCTTTTGGAGTCCTGAAAAATGATAAAGAAGTTTAAGGTACTTGGCACCATAAAGTTCTAATATATATAGCCTGCTTCTTGTTGCTGGGTATCTGAAAGCACTGACGAAGGAGCTTCAAGGCGATGGTTCTTATCTTTGCGGGGTATCTATTCCTAACAGAGAGATTGCGGCAGTATATAAGAATGAGATATTTTCACATTTGCTGCAGATTGGAGCAATCACACGAACTACGGCAGAATAAAAAGTATTGTTATTGTGCGAACAGATTGGTATGATGTAACTATAAAAAGCAGATCACGGAGCGGATTCTCCGGGAGTATTAGAGTGGGAGAGAAAAATGTCGAAGATTAGAATAATCAAGAAAAATGATGAATATACGTCGGAATACCAGGTAGGTGATATCTTTGAAATTACCGGCACCTGGTACGGCGGAGTGCATATTACAGGGAAGTCTGGTGTGCCGGTATCTTTGGATAAAGACGAATATTTAGAACTGGATACAAATCCGGATATCCGGCAGAAATACCGTTTTGAGAAATATTTTCTTTGAACAACTGAAGGAGGAATTAGAATTGTTAGAAATTGGAACAAAAGCTCCGGGTTTTGAATTGCCGGATCAGAATGGAAATATTCACACACTGGAAGCGTATAAAGGGAAAAAGGTAATCTTGTATTTTTACCCGAAGGACAATACTCCGGGATGTACGAAACAGGCCTGTGGTTTTGGAGAGTTGTATCCACAGTTTCAGGAAAAAGACGCTGTAGTAATTGGAGTAAGCAAAGACAGTGTGGCATCACATAAAAAGTTTGAAGAAAAATATGGTCTGCCGTTTACGCTGCTTTCCGATACAGAACTGACCGCAATTCAGGCGTATGATGTATGGAAAGAAAAGAATATGTATGGTAAGAAGACTATGGGTGTTATGCGTACGACGTATTTGATTGATGAAGAAGGCATGATTATAAAAGCGTTCGGAAAAGTGAAGGCAGCGGAAAATCCGGAACAGATGCTGGCACTTTTGATAATGGAAAAGAAGACGAGAGAGCAGGCAAACAGAACATTTAATGAAAAATATGAATTGCGACAGGTTTGTCCGGACGAAGCGGAAACTGCAGCCAGGATAGAAGCCATCTGTTTTCCGCCAAGTGAGGCCTGTACACTTCCTATTATGAAGGAACGTGTAGCCTTAGCGGGAGATTGTTTTTTGGCAGCGATTGACAGAAAAACAAGTAAAATGATTGGCTTTGTCAACGGTCTTTGTACCAATGAGCTGACACTTCGGGATGAATTATTTACCGACACCAGTTTGCACGAACCGAATGGAAGCAATGTCATGATCTGCAGTGTGTCTGTGCTTCCTGAATATCGTAAGCAGGGGATTGCCAGAGAGATGATGCGGGAATTCTTATGCAGGCAGCAGGTTATGGGCAGAAAACAGGCGATTTTAACCTGTGTACCGGGTAAGGTGAAAATGTACGAGAAGTTTGGCTTTACAGACCGTGGGGAATCTGAATCCACCTGGGGTGGAGAAAAGTGGCACGAGATGTGGTGCACCTTGAATTTTTGATAAACGTTGAGTAGGTGGGAAATATGAAGAATAAAGTAACTAAGATTCTGATTGCAGGTGCAGTGGCTGTTATTGCCATTAGTGCTGTGGTAATCGTAAAGAACCGTGTGTCTGTGAATCGTGACGGTACAGCCGTTTCGATTATTGGCGGAGCCGATGGTCCAACATCAGTTTTTATAGCAGGAAAACTATCAAAAGGAGATGACGTGATGAAATATACATCGATTACAATGGAAGAGGCTAAAAAGGTTTTTGCAGCGACCGGTGATTATATTATTTTAGATGTCAGACGAGCAGATGAATTTGCCGGGGGACATATCCCCGGGGCAATCAATATAGCAAATGAAGATATTATAGATACACAACCGGAAGAGCTGCCTGATAAGAATCAGACTATTTATGTATATTGTCGAAGTGGAAACAGAAGCAAGCAGGCTGCTGCAAAACTTGCAGCTATGGGATATACCAACATCATTGAGTGTGGCGGTATTATCGACTGGACAGGGGAAATTGAATTTTAATAAAAGGAGAGAGTATGGAAACAAGAAGACTTGGAAAAACCAATCTTATGGTCAGTGAGATAGGTTTTGGAGGAGAATGGCTTGAGAGGCATCCGGAGGAGGATAGCATCGAGCTTATTAAATATGCATCATCAAAGGGAATTAATATTTTGGATTGCTGGATGCCAGATCCTAAGTCCAGAAATATTATCGGTGAGGCAATTAAAGATAATCGTGCAGAGTGGTTCATCCAGGGGCACATAGGTTCAACCTGGAAGGATGAGCAGTATTACAGAACAAGAGAGCTGAAATATGTGCGTCCGGCATTTGAAGATTTATTAAAAAGATTACAGACAGATTATATCGATCTTGGAATGATTCATTATGTGGATTCTGAGGAAGAGTGGAATCAGATACAGAATTCAGATTACATGGATTACGTGATGGAACTTAAAAACTCTGGAGTGATTAAGCATATCGGTATGAGTTCTCATAATCCAAAGGTTGCTGTCAGGGCAGCACAGTCCGGTTATATTGAAATGATTCTTTTCAGTATCAATCCTGCATTTGATATGCTTCCTGCGAGTGAGGATATTAATGCAATGTTTGCAGAGGAATTTGATGCCAACCTTAAGGGCATTGATCCGGACAGGGCTTTATTATACAAGACCTGCGAGGAAAATGATGTAGGAATTACAGTCATGAAGGGATTTGCCGGAGGCAGACTATTTGATGAAAAGAGATCGCCATTTGGTGTGAGCCTTACCCCGACACAGTGCATTCATTATGCGTTGACACGACCGGCAGTTTCTGCAATTATGTGCGGTTATGATACGAAAGAGCAGGTAGATGCTGCAGTAAGCTATGAAACGGCAACGGATGAAGAGAAGGATTATGCTTCCATAATTGCATCGGCTCCACTTCATTCTTATAAGGGACAGTGTACATACTGTGGTCACTGTAAACCTTGTCCTGTTGAGATTGATATTGCTATGGTGAATAAATTTTATGACCTGGCTACCATGCAGTCTGAGGTACCGGAATCGATCAAGGCTCATTATGAATTGCTGGAGCATCATGCATCCGATTGTGTAGGCTGTAAGGGATGCGAAAGCAGATGCCCGTTTGGTGTCGGTGTAGCAGAGCGAATGGTGAGGACAGCTGAATTGTTTGGGATTTGATCTGTTAGTGTCGGAGATAAGGATATGCACGAGGTAAAAGCAAAGGGGCTTCTCTCTGCAAAAAACAGAAAAAGTGCATGATCGGTACCGGGGCGATGAGTGATCCCTATCTTCATCTTGAGAAAGAATTACGTCTGACAAGACATTGTATTGAACTGATTGATGAATATGGCTATGGTCTTGCCATACAGACAAAATCGGATATGATTTTGCGAGACCTGGATTTGCTGAAAAGTATCAACCGGAAAACAAAATGCGTGGTGCAGATGACATTAACGACATATGATGAAAGCCTCTGCCGTATACTGGAGCCGCATGTCTGCACGACAGCACGGCGAATTGAAGTACTGAATACCATGAAAGATGCGGGAATT
>JBJELT010000012.1:0-4114 GCA_051879295.1 Oliverpabstia sp.
CAAAGTTCGTACAGTTTTCTGCACCCACTTTGAATAATTTCCCGTTTTTTCACCTTATAAAGACACTCTCCAAACCTGTTACTCTGCGTGCATTCGCTGCATTTACTATACTGTCCATCACAGGTAACTGGCATTTTCTTATCCATGTCATAAGTTTCATACACAAGCTGGAGATTTCTTTTGGAAAGGTCCTCCAGAATAGGGCGGAGATTCCGATGTTGGTTCACTCCCGGCACACATAAGAACGTAGCTCCGGACAGATAATGGGCAACGGTTCCTTTTAAAGCGCCTTCTGTCACATACACTTCTTTCGCATCCAGATTTCCGATTACATGAACCGGACTGCCGGATGAAACTCCATATTGGTAATTTACACTGGAAAGCCAGATGTACTTTCTGGAATCTGTCACATGATCCAGCCGGATCTGAAATCCCTGGATCAGACCTTCCATGGAAAGAATCGGAATCAGAAATCCGGAATTCTTCGCTGAAAAATGAATCGTCCATTTTCCATCCTCATCCTGATAAAACCCCGGTACTCCCTGCACCGTACATCCTTTTTCCTGTAGTTTCCTGGTCAGATTTTTTAATCCAAAGAGAGGGACACTCCGATATCTTTGTATCTCGATCTGCTCGTCCGTAAGCCCTCTCGCCAGCAAGTCTTCCCTGTGCTTTTCTGATAACGTAAGATAGGAAAGCAGCATGGAATAGGTATGGTTGATTTCCTCATCCGATGCACGGTCACTATTCTCGGGAATCTCAGGCTCCGGCTTTTTCTCCGGAATCTTATAATCATCCCGGTATTGGCCCAGGTTTAATGCCTCCCGAATCTGCCGGTTTGCTTCTGCCTTTGAAAGTCCATATAACTTGGCATATAAATCCAGCATTCCCCCCTGCTCGTTGCAGTAGTTACACCGGAAGACGTTTTTCTTGATATTAACATTCATCTTTCCTGTTTTATGGTTACAGAAGGGACAGTCCACATCATAGGAACTGGGATTTTTCCGACGCACCTGCAGATTCAGTACACGCACCACATCGCGGATATCGTAATCAAACCCTGACATGTCATACATCCATATTCAAGCCTCCTTTCCCCCGCAGCCAGATAGCTGACTGTGGGGTCTTAACAGGCAGAATCCACTATCCTGCCATTGGTAATGCTTTATTTAACAAAAATTTAGCTGCAGCCGGAACCGCATTGTTATTCCCGGAATAACTTCTGGCAAACCAGTCCAGACTTTGTGGACTTTCTTTTGCCACCTGGCCCATGGTCTTTCCGCCAAATTTTCCTTTGCCCGGAATCACAACCTGCACTGCCTGCTCATAAGTCATGTGCTGCAGAAGTTCTTCCACAGGCAGGGAACCGTCTATCGCATTTCCCACTGTACCTGTCGCCATGGAATTCATTCCCGGCTGCTGGCCATAGGTATTTTGCATGGATGGCTGACCGATGATGGAACCATTTGCCTGTGCCTGTTGAAAAAACTGTCCCATCATGCCAGACTGTGACTGCATCAGCGGAATAGAACCACCCGTCATCTGCCTTGCAGACTGTTGATACGTATTCTCATCCGGTTGATAGGCAGCTCCATTCCCACTGTTTAGATTCTCCACAGTTCCTGAATTCTGAGATGACTGCGGAATCTGAATCCCGGCATCCACCTGTTCCGGATCATTTTCTTCACCTACATCCGCAAACTGAAGTCCAAACCCGGCATCTGACAGTGCCCGTCCGACAGCAGCCGTTTCCGCAAGTTCCAGAAATTTCGCTCCAAAATTCGGATCCTCTGACCGGAATTTCTGTGAAAATGCGTTGGCAATGAAATTGTCCTCTGCATCACACTTATCCAGATAGATTCTCGCTTCCACCAAAGCAGCATTTTCTGAAAAACTACGGACAATACTGATAATTTTTCCCATGGGATATACCAGACGGAACCAGAGTTTCCGGTATTTCACATCCAGATACAGCTGGTCTTCCTGTCCTTCCTTTTCCAATCTTCTTGCAAGTTCCACAGGATTAAATCCTTCCACCCGGTTGAGTGCTGCAACAGCTTCTGATTTGTCATATAAGATTGATTTCATTCGTTCTGCTCCTTTCGATTTCTGTCCAAAATAAAAGCAGACGAAAACCCTACATAGAGTAATAGTCTGCATTTCTCTGAGATTGTAATATTTCTTAAAATTTTTATACTGCAAGTTTTAACTGTTCCATTTCCTGCGCAGGCTTATTCCGGCTTTGATACTGGTCATAATAGCTGCAGATTCTCTCTGCAAGCACTGTATTTCTCTTTCCACTGTCATCGGTATGAATCGCCTGACATACTGCGTTCCAATCCCCGACCAGATAGACTTTGGACTTGGCCCTGGTCACTGCAGTATAGAGAATGTTTCGTTTCAGCATAACATAGAATGCCTTCACCCACGGAATAATCACTACCGGACACTCCGATCCCTGCGATTTGTGGACCGTGATCGCATTTGCATGTTCAATCATTTCCATCTGTTCCAGCTCATACTCTATCATCCGGTTCTCCGTAAACTGGATACTGATCTTAAAGCTTCCTTCCTCGTCTTCATCAAAATCCAGAATGGTTCCCATATCTCCGTTGCTGATAAGTGCAGTATTTTTATTTTGTATGATCTTATCCCCAACCCGGAATACGTCTTTTCCAATCACAAGTTCTTTCTTTCCGCTGACTGGTGGATTGATGATATCCTCCAGCGTGCGGTTCAGTTCCACCACACCAGCCGCAGTCCTTACCCGGAAAGGGGTCAGGATCTGCACCTGGTCGAGACCATTTCGGATGACTTCCTCCTGATAGAGTCTCTTTACGGTATCTGCAGTTTCTTCTGTCCCTTTGCAGGGTACAAACACAAAATCATCACCCAGGATCAGGTTGGTTTTTCCCTCCTGCATCAACTTTGCATTCACTGGTATGCTGCTTGTGGCACCCTGACGATATACAAGGTCAAGCACTGTGACCGGTATCAGTCCACATTTGATAAGCTGACGAAATACATCACCGGCTCCCACCGAAGGAAGCTGGTCCACATCCCCCACGAGAAGGATTCTTGTATTCCCTTTGACTCTCTGGAAAAATTCATAAGCCAGCCGCATATCCACCATGGACGTTTCATCCACATTGACAAACCCTGCCTCCAGATAGGTAAACTCAGCCGTATAATCTTCTCCCAGAAGCCCCAGTGCCATATGCATGGTCGAGGCGTTCTGATTACCCGTACTTTCTGCCATCCGTCTTGCAGCTCTGCCGGTCGGTGCCATTAACTGCACTTCAGACTTACATTTCATGCCGTGAATATAAAGGATTACCTTTAAAACAGTTGTCTTTCCGGTACCCGGACCACCTGTAATGATGCTGATGGGATTGGCAAACACCATCCTGACCGCCTGTTTCTGCTTTTCTGACAGTGTAATTCCCAGGACTTTCTGCGCCTGTACAAGTTCAGTCTCCACATCAAGCGATTCCATAGGATAAAGAATCCGCCTTGCAACCATGGCTGCGGTCTGTTCCTCTGCTTCAAACTGGCGGAAGGTATAGACCTTTTCCCCATCTAATACAATGCTGTTCTGCATGACCAGACGGTAGAGTACATTGCTTACATTCTGAGCAGTCACTGCCTGAAAAGTCAGATCTTTATTCAGCACTTCCAGTACCTGTTCTGTTAGAATCTCCTGTTCCAGATAAAGATGCCCTTCCTTCATAGCCTCACTTAGCACGTAACTGATGCACCCTGAAATACGCATGGGATCATTCAGAGTCTTTCCGAGTGCCCTGCCAATGTTATCCACTGTCAGGAATCCAAATCCCTTGACTGCACATAACATATATGGGCGTTTCCGGATGATATCCACAGATTCATCTTTAAATGTCTGCAGGATCAGATTCACTTTCTTTGGTGTCACTTTGTAAGGAGCCAGAAAGGTCATCAGCTCCCGAAACACCCGGTTCTTCCCAAAGGAATCCATAATCCCATGAAGTTTCTTTTCTGAAATTCCCGGAACGGAAAGCAGTTTCTCCGGTGTTTTTTCAATGACTTCCAGCGTATCCAGACCAAATTGATGATAGATGGCTTCCGCCGTCCTCTG
>JBJELT010000013.1:0-4096 GCA_051879295.1 Oliverpabstia sp.
AACCGTCTGCAAAAACAGCCATGTCCTGGGGTTGCCATCTGGTGGATGAATTTGCAGACGAAGTAAATGAGGTTACCAAAGTGTTTATGATAACAAAGGAAGAATGGAAAGCATTTTATGGATATCATGAACGGAAGCTATGCCGAAAGTCACTTTCCCTGCAAACTGTGGGATGCAGGAGAAAAAAGTCTCACCTTATCAAACTTTGAATGGGATACGAAGAAAAAGACCCTAATTTATGGTCAGGTGGACTATCCTTACGGCGAGGCACTTTATAAACCTGATATGCAGGAAGGCAATCCTATTCGGTTGTATACGCAGGAAGAAATAGAAGCCATTTTTGCGGAACTTAAAATGAATGTATTTGACTGTTATGCGGATTTTGGTGGCACACCGGCATCGGATAATCATATTCAGCTTATGGTTTGTTCCCAAAAGCAATAAAGCGGTAAAACCGTTTCCTACGGAATCAATATGTTGAAATGAGAAAGTAACAACGATAACATATTGGGATTGAGATGATGAACGAAATGAAAATTAAAATAGCAAAAGAATGTGATATTGACTGCTGGATGCGTCTTGTGAGTAAAGTAAAAGATAGTTTTCCCGGACTGGAAACGAAGCAGGCTCTGGATGAACATCGGGATACGGTTTTAGGTTTTATTCGTAAAGAATCTGCAATCTGTGCCAGGATTGAGGGCAAGATCGTCGGAGTCTTGTTGTTTTCCAAAGAGAATAATATGCTCTGCTTTTTGGCTGTCGATCCTGAGTATCGCAGACAGCATATTGCAGATAAGATGGTGTCCTATATGCTCAGGTATTTAGATCCCCAAAAGGATGTGGTTGTCACGACATATCGGGAAGGAGACCCGGAAGGGATTGCCGCAAGAGTGTTCTACAAGAATTTGGGGTTTATAGAGGGAAAGCTGACAGAGGAATTTGGAAGTCCTGTTCAGGAATTTGTTTTATATCGATCATCACGGAAAGGCAGCGTGTGCGTGAATATATGAAGAAAATTTTGATCGTTGAAGATGATGAATGTTGTAGATGCAGTGATTCGTGAAATAGAAAGAATGAATTTCAAGAGAGTTCTTGTATTTGGTGCATATTTTACATTAAAAATAGAATATACAACATATGTTCACTGCGAGACTTGTGGTAGCATGGTCCCAGTCGATGATCCCATCAATTTCATAGCGGACATGGCCGACATGGGAATTATCATGGATGATGCTTTCAATCGATGCGAAAAATGTTCAGAAGAACATTTTGCCTGGGAAGAGGAATACTGCGAAAGCTTGACAAGTGAATTATAATAAGAAGAAAGAGATATTGACCCTGGCGCGTTGATATCTCTTTTTTTGTGAAAGAAAAGACTACTCTGCATCTTACCATAAAATGAAGAGTAGTCTAATGCAATGCCCGGATGGAGGGGTGCAAAAAGGGGTGGAATCGTTGGATTATATCAAAATGGTGGTTGCGATGAACCCCTGCAAATGCGGTTGGTACTGCGATTCTAACGGTCACTGAAAATAAAAGTCCGATTTGTTCCCTCATACTTAAGGAGTGGGTTTATTCCCGTTTACTGCCGACATTCAAGCCGTTGTCTCGTGGCATGTGGAGGCAGTGTGCCTTCTGCCAAGAAAAGCCCAATAAATCAAAGGATTTCGCCATTTTGGAAATAAAATAGATGTGTGTTTCTGTTTCCGCAGAGTGATGTTATAAGCAGAGGTTTACCCCAGGGGACAGGTTTTTCGGAACGGGAGATATACATTTTGGCGAAAGGATACTTTTTGGCAAAAGAAATTTACGAAAAATGGACATAAACATTGGACATAGCGGGTACTATGCCTTGAAAAATTTTATGGAGTCGTTTAAGATAACATTATTAAGAGGCCAATCTTAATAATGAATCTTGAAATGCCTCGACTGACGGCATTTCCCAGGCATCAAGATGTTGTAGCATCATGATGCCGTAGAGGCGGCAGTACAGACAGGGGTGCCATCTCCGGCAAGGGCCAGATGGCCGGGATCGATCAGTCCCTTGCGAATAGAAAGATCCAGGAACTGCTGCTTATAGAGACGGAAAACAAGGAAAAACGGATTTTCCGGTTTCAGCTGCCAGCGTTCCAGCAGAGGAAGAAGTTTGGAAGCAGCGCTGGAAGAGTCACAGGGAGTCTTATCGCCTTTCTTTTTCCCCTTGGGAGGTTTCATTTTAGGGAAACGGTCTTTCGGGGAAAGGTTGTTGGAATCATCCTGCCAGATACGGGAAAAGAAATCATAAAAAGTGCCGACACCGGGAGTATCCCCGAAAGGGAATCCGCTGAGGATGGCATAAAGAGGAGTTTCCCTGAGCATGCGGCACCAGACAGTGATGGAAGTTACTTTCAGCTTTAAAGCAAGCAGGTAGGAGCGCAGCATACAGGATGGGAGCCGTGGTTCAGGTCCGAAAACAGAGTAGCAATCCTGCATCAGAGAATCCGTCTGGGAAAGATCAAGATACCAGAACTGCACGATATAATCCCAGGTGCTTTTGGAAAGCACAAAGGGGTCAGGATAGAACTTAAGGAAATCGGATACAAAAGTATCCTGATAGGCGGCATGTCCGCCGGGATTACAAGGTAACATAAAAATCGCCTCCAGTCGATTGAAATAAAATATAATCAATCGGCTTCGCCGCAAATTTTGAGCGATTTGTCAAGTGTTTTTTGAAAAAAAGTGGGTGATTTTTTTAGATAGGGGTCTGAAAGCTTTATAAAATCAGGGCTGAAGATTTCGAGAAGTTATTCATATAAAACGGAGGAAATAATTTGATTATTAAGAAGAAAAGAATTAATAGTTTATCATGTTTGAGTCATGTTGAGGATGGTAAAAATCTGGTAATGGCTCTGTGCGATGCAATGAGATTTAAGGATGTGTTACTGAAACTGGGATTTTCAGAGGATTTAGCCGAAGGCGAGAGAATTTTACCTTCTATGTTAAATCCAACGATGAAAAGAAATGCAGAGCCTTTCTATATTAAGGATAAAACAAAACCGAAGGAACAGTATTCACAGACTTTATGGTGGACTCGACACGAATGGGCCGGTCGTGGAGAGACAAGAGAGGTAACGGATTTTGTTAGCATTCCTCGTGAGAGATATGCAAGAATAGAGTTCGAACCATATAGTGTGGAGTTGTTTTTGAAATATGATGGACAAGGACAGTTGATAGTAATGACGGATCCTATTTCATATTGTCAAGATAATGAGAAACTGCTGATTAATACGATTAATATTTTCCTTACTAATTTTGAGGAATGTGAAGTATTAACTGAGAACTTTGAAAATGTGATGCCTACCCGAATTATAAGATTAAATTGGGAAGTGCTGCCAAGCGGAGATTATCCGTGGGAAAGAATGCAAGATGACCAGAAAAAAGTATCTGAAAAGAGTAGTAAGACTGCGAAAAAGGTGTTGAATGATAAATGTGAGTTTATAAATTCTTTTCAGCCTGATTTCAGGGCGTATGGAAAATCAGGATTTAAGGGTTATGTGATTTTCGGATTCACGGATAGGGATATATATGTTTTGGAAAGTGTTTACCCTAACAATGCTACATACGTTTTTGGAAAGAACTGGGAAGAACTTTCAAAACTCACTAAAGCAGAAATCTTAAATGGAAATCTGCAAGATGTGCGAATAATTCATAACAATAATTGGCAGCAGGAAATTCGTGATTTGTTGGAGGTGGCATAGATGGGAAAGAATCAACACGTAACACCGCATAAAGATGGCGGTTGGCAGGTTAAGGGCGGGAATAATACACGAGCAACAATTAGAACTGGTACACAGGCCGAAGCTATACAAAGAGCATGGGAAATCGCCCGAAATCAAGAATCCGAACTTTTCATTCATGGAAGGAATGGAAGGATTAGAGAAAGAGACTCTTTTGGAAACGATCCGTTTCCACCGAGAGGATAATAGCATATGGAATACGGCCGAGGTTGGAAAATAGAGAACTGTCTATTGACATAAAAAATAGATTTGCGTATAATAATATTAGAAGAAAAGCGTGCTTTTCTAGTGGGCTAACACTTAAATCTGATATGCTTGTC
>JBJELT010000014.1:0-49210 GCA_051879295.1 Oliverpabstia sp.
TTTTCAATAATCTTATCTGACATGAATGATAGTTCCCCTTCCTCTTGGTTGTATTTTATATATATCATTTTTATTCTCTTGTTTTTTTTTTAGAACCAAAAAAAGAAAATTTATTTATTTCCCTTGTAATCTGAAAAAAATGTGATAGACTTGTATCGTTGAAATTGAAGAAACTGACACTGTAATCCCCCGGCAGTGGGGGAATGGAGAGGAAAATTTATGAAGATAAAACGAGAAGATATCCGAAACGTAGCAATCATCGCCCATGTAGACCACGGCAAAACCACTCTGGTAGACCAGCTTCTTCGCCAGAGCGGCGTATTTCGTGCCAATCAGGAAGTCCAGGAACGTGTTATGGACTCCAACGATATTGAACGTGAACGTGGTATTACGATTCTTTCTAAAAATACAGCAGTTTATTATAAGAATACGAAAATAAATATTATTGACACTCCAGGCCACGCAGACTTCGGCGGCGAGGTTGAACGTGTCCTGAAGATGGTAAACGGTGTAATTCTGGTGGTAGATGCATTTGAAGGTGCCATGCCGCAGACCAAATTTGTATTGAAAAAAGCATTGGAGCTGGATCTTCATGTCATTGTCTGCATCAATAAAATCGATCGTCCGGAAGCCCGCCCGGATGAGGTTATCGATGAGGTACTGGAACTTCTGATGGACCTGGATGCTTCCGATGAACAGCTGGACTGCCCGTTCCTGTACGCTTCTGCAAAAGCAGGACATGCTGTACTCGACCTGAACGATACACCGGAAAATATGGAACCGCTGTTTGATACGATTTTAAAATACATTCCTGCACCGGAAGGAGATCCTGATGCAGGAACTCAGGTACTGATCAGCACCATTGACTATAACGAATACGTGGGACGTATCGGTGTCGGTAAAGTGGATAACGGCAAAATTGCTGTGAATCAGGAAGTCATGCTGATGAATCACCATGACCCGGATAAGAAAAAGAAAGTAAAAATCAGCAAGTTATATGAATTTGACGGTCTGAATAAAGTAGAAGTTCAGGAAGCCAATGTTGGCTCTATCGTAGCCATCTCCGGTATTGCCGATATTCATATCGGAGATACACTGTGTGACGTCAACAATCCGGAACCCATCCCATTCCAGAAAATTTCCGAGCCTACAATCGCCATGCATTTTATGGTTAATGACAGCCCACTGGCAGGACAGGAAGGCAAATATGTCACTTCCCGTCATCTGGGTGAGCGTCTGAAACGTGAATTGAATACCGATGTCAGCCTTCGTGTGGAAGACACAGATTCACCGGACTGCTTCAAGGTATCCGGCCGTGGAGAACTCCACCTGTCCGTATTGATTGAGAATATGCGCCGTGAAGGCTATGAATTCGCAGTAAGCAAAGCAGAAGTTCTGTACAAAGAAGATGAACGCGGCAAACTGCTGGAACCCATGGAGCTGGCTTATATTGATGTTCCGGAAGAATATTCTGGTACTATTATCCAGAAAATCAGTGAACGTAAAGGTGCTCTTCAGGGTATGAGTCTTGCCAGCGACGGTTCTACCCGTCTGGAATTTGAGGTTCCCGCCCGTGGTCTGATCGGTTTCCGGGGAGAATTCATGACCTCCACCAAAGGAACCGGTGTACTGAACACTATTTTTGACGGATATGCTCCTTACAAAGGTGATATTCAGTATCGCAAACAGGGTTCCCTGATTGCCTTCGAGCCTGGAGACTCTGTCACTTACGGCCTGTTCTCCGCTCAGGAACGTGGTACTCTGTTTATCGGACCAGGTGAAAGAGTATATGCCGGTATGGTCATCGGACAGAATGCCAAGGCAGAAGATATCGAGCTGAATGTGTGCAAGACCAAACATCTGACCAACACCCGTTCTTCCGCTGCTGATGATGCGCTGAAGCTGACCCCTCCGAAAATCCTCAGTCTGGAACAGGCTCTGGACTTCATCGACAAAGACGAGCTTCTGGAGGTAACACCTACCAGCCTGCGAATCCGCAAAAAAATCCTGGATTCCAGACTTCGTAAAAGAGAAAATCTGAAAAATTCATAATGAGACAAATTTTCCCTGGGAAGTTTTACATTCTCCCCGGGGAAATTTTTATTTTATGGTATCCACCAGTTATTTTTGTGCCCAGAAAAGCAGTATTTATCCGCAAGATTTCTGTCTCTATCCCATCGATCCAGATTTTCAGTCCCTGATCATAAGGAATACCGGTAACCAGATAACCCTCCTGTTCTGCATAGACAGTTCCTGTTATCGTATCTCCTTTCACATCTTCCTGCCGAACTGTGACCGGAGTCTGATATAATTCTTTGTTCTGCAGCTTGTCCATACTGCCTGTCCATACACGAATTCCACTGATATTGTATCGTCCCTTCCCCAGTTTAATATGAACTGTGTTCCCTTCTACTGTCACCATATAGCAAAATTTCCTGTTGTGATTGGCATATTCATAATTCTCTGCCGACAATCGATTGGTTTGCTCTTCCAGACGGATATACATATCTCTGTTTGGGTACAGGTTTTCCACCTCAAATTTCATGGCTATCAGAGCATCCCTCTCTGCCCTCCCCGTCAGCACAGCCTCTATTTCCATTTCTTTTTCCAATCTTATTTCATAGGTATCTCCCTTTTTCTCTATGGACAGATCCTTGTTATTTATTTCTGGAATATCTATATGGCACTCTTTCATTTTCTGTGCAGTCGTCTTTTTCTGATATTTTTTCTCCTCATTTTGTTTCATTTCATTCTGTATAACCGCATTTTGCAGCAAAACAGTCTGGCATTCGGGAAAATCCAGTTGATAATAATCGTCTTCATTTATCACACAATTTGTCACATACATCATAGGAGCAACATTTTTATTTTTATAAACATGAAAATCATCGGTTATCCGGTTGCTTTCGTCCTGATCACACCAGACCTGATAACCATCCGGCGCATTCCCGGCAATGACGTATTTGACCCCCATAAACGTAAGGAAACAGGGATTATCTGTCACAGACTGCATCATGGTATTGCGAAGAGGCTGATTTAAAAGGAAGGTCTGGTTTCTGAACCTGTGATAATCCTGATTATAAAGAGAAGAATATATAGACGTTGTGTATTGCCTGCTGTTAAATAGCCGATTAATATTCTGGAGATTTTGTTTTCCATTGCCTGCCACGTCCACTCGATACCAGTCTGTATCCTGCTCCAACACCTTCTGCACCATTTCTTCTGTCTTTGTCTCAGTTTTTTTCATTTCCCGGTATTCTTCCCAGAAAATCATATAATCCATCTGTACATTCATGCTCCAGCCATAAAAAAATAAAATGACACATGAAACTGACAAAAGCAAATTCATTTCTTTTAAGATGTCTCTTTTCCATACTTCTGCGATTTTATTCTTCACAACAAAAAGAAGAAATATAGCGATACTTTCCGCCAGAATCCACATCCTGTGTTTTATAAACAGTCCATGACCTTCTCCCACACAGACTGCCGCTATCGTTATCAAAAATGGAAGACCGTTTTTCCATCCCTGACTTTTTTGTACACAAAACCGTTTTATTTCCAGACATACCAGCGGCAGAAATGGGATAAATACCTTGCTTTTATCATAAAGTCCTCCATTCAACAGATAACCAAATGCCGGAACAGTCAATATCAGCAATATACAAAATGAATTCCATTTCTCTTTCCATCTGGGAGCCGAAAATACTCTGCCCAGTAACGCCGTCAAAGCCAGAGAAGAAAGTCCGATTCCATGAGCACTGTAAAGCAGCCGTTCCGGTTTCCAGGTAAACCAGCTGCTCTGTATTTTATGTATGATTGCTGAAATCCCGGATGAACCTGTACCTTCACGTCCCGCCAGCACACATTTCGCCACTGGATATAAATAGAAAGAAACGCAAACTAAAGCCACCAGAAACATACACGCATATCCTGCAAATTTCTTCCCCGTTCCATTCTTTCCTATATAAGATTCAGAGACATAATCAGAATCTTTCCATACATATTCACCCACCGCATAGATCCAGAGAACAAGCATTCCTCCGATACTAAAATAAAAACTGGTCAGAATCATACCTGCAATACTGACAATCAGCATCACCCTCCTGTTCTTACAAAAATACCGGTCAGTTCCTGAAAGTCCCAGCAGCAAAAACGGCATATAATTGACAAACATTACCTGATTATAAGAATGATAAATCATGGGAGCTGCCAGGGCAAACATAGCAGTGAGCAAATACACCGTTATGTCTTTTTTATTCGAATTTTTCTCACACATCCAATGGTAAAACAAAACAACAGATATACTATAGCTTAAGACACTGACCACCATAAGATATACATCCATATCAACAAACGGGAGCATATAGGAAATAAGAATTACCGGATTCCATAAACCGTAGTAGGCGAAATTATAAATGTTCTGACCACCGCCCAGATTCCAGTACATCTGGGGAAATAATTCTCCCGTCTGATAAAAATGCTGCCGGAAACCTTCCGGCAGCACACTATGCTGTGAAATCCAGTCCACTTCAGAACCAAAGATTCCATATTGGCCCACAAACAGCCAGCAAAGAATGGGGCAGACTCCCAGCCAGAACCAAGTCCACGGGTCTTTGACTATCTTTCTCATGCTGTTTTCTCCTTTGACTGTCTGCATACCTTTCCGCACACGGAATCGCTTGACTCTTTAATGATAAATACCGGGCGGTTCTTAACCTCAAGATATGTTTTCGAGAGATATTCTCCTAAAATCCCAGTGGAAATAAGCTGCAGACCTCCCATCAGAAAAATTGCACAAAGAATCAGCAGCAACCCGGTCATTCGATTGTTCCCCGCCATAAAGTCAATTCCTGAAAACACTGCCATAATCATTCCGGCTACACATAACAACATACCGGCTTTCAAAGGCCATCGCAGCGGCTCTGTTGTCATTCCCATGATTCCTTCTACCGCATATCCAGTCAATTTTCGAAGAGACCATTTTGTTTCACCTGCACAACGCTCTACATTGGGATATTCCAGCCATTTCGTCCGAAATCCCACCCATTGAAAGATTCCTTTGGAAAATCGATTGTATTCACTCAATGACAACACTGCATCCGCCATTTTTCTGTTCATCATCCGAAAGTCACGGGCTCCGCTGACAATTTGTGTATGTGCAATCTTATTGATACATCGATAAAATGCACGGGAAAGCAGTGAGCGAATTCCCGGCTCTCCCTTCCGGTCACTTCGCCTTGCTGCTACACAATCCACTTCTTCCCGCCGCATGATTTGATACATCTGTGGAATCAATTCCGGCGGATCCTGCAGGTCCACATCCATGACAACTATTAAATTTCCCAATACATTGCTGAGACCTGCATAAATCGCTGCCTCCTTACCAAAATTCCTGGAAAACGACAGATAACGGCACCGTCGATCCATTGCTGACATATTTCTCAAAATCTCCAGCGTGCCATCACTGGAACCGTCGTCCACGAACAACAGTTCAAAAGCAACTCCCTTCATCTGTTCCATAATTCTTACCATTACCCTGTAAAACAACGGAATCGCTTCCTGCTCATTCAGACAAGGAATGACAATTGAAATCTTATCCATACTCCACACCTCTTTTTTCATTTTTCCCCTTATTTTTTCCCCGGGGGTTTTACATTTTCCCCGAGGCAATTGGAAACATCAGCAATACTTTAAATAAGTCTCCGTCAATACTGACCTGCATGGTTCCTCCCATATTGTGTACAAAACTGGATGCGATAGCCAGTCCCAGACCATGTCCTTCCGTGGTTCTGGACTTATCTCCCCGCACAAATCGTTCTGTAATTTCTTCCGGCGAAAAATCCATCTCATATGCCGAAATATTTTTTATTTCCGCAAAAACCTGACCGTTTTTCTCCCCGGCTTCCAGATAAACTCTGGTTCCTGCCAATGAGTATTTTAATGCATTTCCCAGAAGGTTCTGCACCACCCGATACATCTTGTTATTGTCTCCCATGAATGGAAGCGGCTCCTGAGAAAACTTAGTCCGTATGTCCAGACCGCTTTCTTTCACATTATCTTCCATATCTCCCAAAGTCTGTTCCAGAAGTTTCTTCATGTCCAGACATTCCATATTCAGCTGTTCCACACCGCTGGTCGCCTTGGACAATTCAAATACATCCTGTATCATATTTTTTAGTTGTTCCTGTTTCAGGGAAATGATTTCCACATAATCCCTTGCCTCATCACTGAGTTCTTCTTTTTTCAACAGGTCTGTGTATCCCACCATGGAAGTCAGCGGCGTCTTCAGATCATGAGACATATTCGTAATCAAATCGATTTTCAATCGTTCCGCCTGTACCTGCTTCTCCACACTTTTCTGCATGGTAAGGTGAATATTTTTCAACTGTTCTGATGCCTCCTGAAACAAAGATGTTTTCGGAAGCTGGCGGGCATCTTCGAGATTTTCTCCCGCATATATCGTACGAATATGTTCCAGAAGAATCCCTACTTCTTTCGTTGTCTTATCATCAATAGCTGAACTCCAAAAAAGTATGTACGCAATCAAAAGCAAAAAAATCGATGCCATGGCAGGACCATATCCCCAATCAAATACTGCCGGCATCATCAGTGCCGCACAAACACCCAGCAACAGTGCAGTAAATATCAGCATATACTTTTTCTTTTTTTGTACCAGAATTTCCAGAGGCGTTCTCATCCGATATTCACGGATTTTTGTCAGGATGACAGATGTTTCCGGAAAGATTCCCAACATTTTTTGACGAATCAGCAGCAATATTCCGCCCAATAAAAATACCGCTATCAGAAAAATGATAATCATCATCTGAATCACTTCTACCACATTGTTAACAATCATCTGCGGGAATAGTAATCCACCCATGAGATACACATCCTGGGAAGACAGGATATCCATCCAGAGACCGCCTGACAACAGAATCAACAGAATAAGGATTTCTGTCCTGCACCTGTCTATCTTGTGTGGCTTCAGGTTGTCCCATGGTCTGTATTTTTTTATATATCCCCACGCTGCCGCACCTGATACAATCCCCAGAATCACCGTCAGAAGTGCCAGTATAATGCTTGCTATCCGATAAAACATAAGCCCT
The DNA here is from genome assembly GCA_051879295.1 of Oliverpabstia sp. Lineage (GTDB taxonomy): Bacteria > Bacillota > Clostridia > Lachnospirales > Lachnospiraceae > Oliverpabstia. The sequence continues at coordinate 7,107 of JBJELT010000014.1, forward strand.
GATACTGACCAGTAGTAATCAAAGTGCTGATAATTGTAACAAATATCAGCAAAGGTAAAACATTCAAAGAATATGAATACCACGGTCACAAGAATCATTTCCATTTGCTTTCTAGTCAAATTTTTCAATTTTGTATCCAATACCCCACACCACCTTTAGATATTTAGGATTTTTCGGAGTAATCTCGATTTTTTCACGGATTCTCCGAATATGTACCATTACCGTATTTTCTGCTCCGATTGCTTCTTCCTGCCATACCTGGGTATAAATATCTTCTGCCGAAAATACATAACCCGGGTGTTCCATCAGGAGTTCAATAATCTTATACTCTGTGGCCGTCAGACGAACCGGCTCCCCGTCCACAGCAAATTCCTTTGTATTTTTATTTAATGTCAGCCCGCCATTTTTTAAAATATCCGAATCTCTTCCAACGATAGCCGCACCAAGAGAAAAATATCTCCGCAGCTGAGATTTGATTCTCGCCATTAATTCCGCTGTATTGTAGGGTTTTGTCACATAATCATCAGCACCCATGGAAAGTCCCAGAACCTTATCACTCTCTTCAGTTTTAGCAGAAAGCATAATAATAGGAATATTATTCTTCTCCCGAATCTTCATCAGTGCAGACAGTCCATTTAATTGCGGCATCATAACGTCCAGAAGAATCAGGTGTATCTTTTCCGCCATCATAATATCCAGCGCTTCCAGGCCATTATACGCTTTAAAAACGCGATACCCTTCCATCTCCAAAAGCTTTGACAGAGAACGGACAATCTCCCTGTCATCATCCACCACTAATATGCAATATGTTTCCATAATTTTTGACCTTTCTTCTTTTATCTGCCCTTACTATAACAGGTAAAAACGTATATTCTTTAATAGAATTCTTTCATTTTTCTTAAACTGACAAAAATTTCCCCGGGGATTTTTACATTATCCCCGGGGAAATTTCATTAACGTAAGACGAACTGCTCCACCGCATAGGCAACGCCATCTTCTTCATTTGATTTTGTCACAAATGCAGCCAGTTTTTTCGTTTCCTCATCTGCATTTCCCATCACCACCGGAAAGCCTGCCATTTGCAGCATATCCCAGTCGTTAGCGGCATCACCGCAGGCCATGATTTCTTCCCGGCTGATCCCGAGAATTTTTCCCAGCGCCACCAAGCCTTTTCCTTTTCCTGCGTCCGCAGAATTGATTTCCATGTTAAATGTGGTCGCATTACTGAATGCAAGGCCGGGAAATTTTTCACGTATCTCCTGCAACTTTTGATCCCGATATTCTGTATTTTCAAATACCATATGCATTTTTTCCATGCTGATGTGTTCCCGCCTGATTTTCTCAGCAAGCCCCTTTACCGGCTGCCGGGTTCTTCTCATATAGGATTTCAAAGCCGGAAGCATATCGGGATGGTCCAGGAAACGGTAAGCATCCGCATCCACGAAGATTTCTCCGTCATAATACGCCTCCCATGCACAATGTTCCCATGTATTTACCTCATCAATTACTGCCGCTGCAGTTTCCCACGGAAGCAACTGTGCGTAAATCACTTTTCGTTCCACAAGATCAATAATCCTTGCCCCATTAGATGTCAACGCATATCTGACTCCCGGAATCGCCAAAAACTGTTCCGGAAGTCCACACTCCGGGCGTCCTGTGGCAGGAAGCACCACAACACCCTGACGGATTGCTTCCGCAAGTACCTCTCTGGTATGTTCCGTAATCATTTTTTCGTTATTGAATACAGTTCCATCCAAATCCAGCCCAATCATGCGAATTTTTCTTCTTTCCATCGTATGTCTCCTCTCAGTCAACCGTGCTTATTCCGTAATGATTATTCTTCTCCGAAATCCCAGAGAAATCCGCAGGCACCCAGGCCGGAGTATTCTGCCAACAGCCGTAATCCTCTTGCTGCCATTGTCCTGACAGTTTCTTCATTCCAGTCACCTTCCGTGCAGATAGACTCTTCTCCCTGAAATGCAAGGTGGGCGTCCAGAAGTTCTCCTGTCTCCCTTTTTTGCAGAATCGTCCGAAGCAAATCCAGAGGCTGTTCATCCTTCTCGCAGAATACCGATGAATAATATGCGAGAAAATCCCTCTCTACCAAATATTCTTTCTGCCCATGTATGGACACAAAAGAAAATGCCACCGGCTGAAAGTATGACTGAGCAAGCCGGAAGATTTCCTGGCGTTTTCTGCAATACTCACCTGTACGTTCATCCTGAGGACTCCATCCGCACAGTACTGCAAGAATCAGACGGCAAACAACATCTTTTGTTGTCTCTGTTATCTTTGTTTTCTCTTCTTCATTCACCGTCTGCGTTTCCAGATTTTTCAACTTGCGTCCGCTCAGTAGAATCTCACTGACTGTAATCAGTATTTTTTCTGCGTACTCTAGTTCCCGATCCAGGGACCGCTGAATCTGTCTGCTTTTCCGCAGACAGGCTGCAAACTGTTTTTGTTTCTCCAACGTAAAATAAGGAACCAGCATCCGCTCCAGTTCACTGGCTCTTATGGGACGTTTTCTCATATCGCCTTCTTTTCTCTCACCATATAGCACAGGCTGCATCTGTGGAAGACCCAGGTATGCATACAAAACTTCCGGCAACAGCTGCTCTTTCCGGGTTCTGATTCTGAGAACATTTCTCTCATAGGCAACAGGGATTTCCAACTCGTCCACCAGCAGCAGCCGTCCGTTTCTCAGTAAAAGATCATCTTCCCGTACCAGCCATTCCGCTGGCATATCCTCCGTCATATCCATAGCTTTCCACTTCTCAAGTACGGAATCTCTCAAATAGGAATAAGAAAATTCTCCGCTTCGGATACACGGAAACTCCTTATCTTCGTCTTCATTTTTGGGGATGCCGCTCCCCACATCCTCTGTCAGGAATTCCCTCAGAGGTAATTTCTCATGATACTGAGCCTCCTGCCCGAACATTTTTATAAACATTTTTTGCTCATATGTTTCCATATATCTGCATAAATTCTTTTTCTTATCCACATAATTCTGGAATTTTTCCAGTTTTTCCACAATCTTTCTCTGAATATCCAAATTCTCCGGTGCATAAATGCGATATTGACCCAGTGTTTTTCTGCTGATCAGAGCCATCGTGGTCTGATTGGATAATTTACGGATTTTTTCCGCATGAAGCCGAAGGAAATAATAACCGTATAAGGGATAAATTTTCTCCGGGTCAAATATCAATGCTACAATCTGCTGATTTGTGGCCAGTTCTTTTCCAGCTATCCCCACTTTTCCTATCGTTCCCACAATCGAAAATAATACACTGTCTCTGGGAACCAGATTTACCTTTTCTCTTCCCTCATCAGACAGGTATTCTGCAGCCTCTGTAATATAGCCCTGATCCAGATTCTCTATTTTTACCCATGGAGTTCCCACCGGAGCATAGTATTCTTTCCGCTCACGTTCCGGTGTCCGTCCGGATACCAGCCGGGCCACCGAATCCAGCTTATAGTAATTCCATTTTTCTTTTTTATCCATAGTTTTCTACCATCTCTATCAGCTCACGCATCTGCTTCAGCGTCTCCTGCTCCATAGCTTCCAGCTGCCGCAGCATCTGCAGCGGAGATTCCTCTTCTTTTTTCTTATCTTCTGACCACGGCTTATATCTTCCGACTGTAAAATTATAATCATTCTTCTGTATCGTTGCCCGATCTGCAAACCAGCAATGTTCCTGCTTCCAGACCTGAGGTACGGGATTTTCCCACTGATTCCTCTGCTCACCGTTCTGAAGGCTGATTCTCCATTGTTCTTCGAGATTTTTTCTCTCTTTCCAGCACTGCAGAAGTTCCGGAATCTGGCTCTCCTCCCGTAATTCTCTCTTTCTATCCATCGTATATCCGGGATTTTCAAGTTCATAGAAGAATACCAGCTGATCAGTGGTATCCACCTTCTTTTTTTCAAAAATCAGGATAGACATTTTACTCATAGTATACGGCATAAATGCTCCTGCCGGAAGAGAAATAATCCCATGCAGCCGACAGGTTTCCATGATACTCTGACGTACTTTCATCTCAGCTTCGAACTTAAACAGTGTTCCTTCATTAATAATAATGATCCCCAGACCATCTTCTTCCAGACTTTGCAGAATCATCTGAAGATATTGAAGCTGGATTTTCCGGGTCACGATGGGGAAACGTTCCTGCAGGGCAGCAGCCAGTTCTCCCACCGGAGGATTCGACACCACAAAATGGTAGGTACTGTCTGCAGGTCTTTCCAGTGGATCCCGCATCTGAATGATTCCTTCCCGAACCCCATGATAAAACTGTAGCATCTGTGCGATCACAGCCTGATCCTTATTACCTTCCGTTCCTGTCAGATTCCATTTCTCACAGCTTCGATGAAGTGCTGCAAGAAATTCACCTGTACGGCAAGCCGGATTCCAGACACGGATAGGTTTATTTGCCGTACTTTTTTCTCCCAGACAAATAGTTCCCAGCTGAACCAGCAAATCAGTTAAAGGCTCCGGCATCAAAAATATATCCGTATTCCCCATTTCATCAATCTGCCGGATCATCTCTTCCATAGCGGCACCATAGCAGGAGGGCATTCCTTCCCCCCATCGGCAATATCCGCTAAGCCAGTCAATGAATTTGCATAAGGCTTCCATCCATGCTGCATTCTCAACAATTTTGGCCTGCTCCATAAAATGTCCTTCTTCCACGATAGACCCACAGTACTGCATCTGATACTGTAACTGCCAGATTCTCTGCTGTCCCTCCATGGTTTCATCCCCCCGGGTCCACTCCATGGGAAATCCCGCATAAGGGAAATATTCCTGAAGTTTTTCATTTTTCTGGGATTCCACAAAAAGCCGAATGTAAGTCAAATATCCAAATTGCTGAACAAAACGAAGGTTTTTTTTCTCCTGTTCAATCTGAAGTTCTGACAGCATTCGACGGATATATTCTTTCATATTTTCAGTAAATTCTCTTGTATTTTCCATATTTGCTCCTGTTTTTTTACGCTGTCCTTGCATACTGTATTTCTTTTTATTATACTATGAAATAAGACTGAAGTCCAATCTATGATCGAAGAGGTGATACCATGAAAGAAAAAAAAATCCTGATACCTCTTGTTCTGGTTCTTGTGGTATGCGCAGCGGCTCTCACCAGGCTGCAAAAACAGGAGCATACGTCTGCAGAACCTATCACCGAGACAGGATTTTACCTGAATACAATTATAACAATTTCCATTTATGATTCGCAGAATACTTCCCTTCTGAAAGGATGTATGGATATTTGTAAGCAGTACGAACAGCAATTCAGCCGTACCATTTCTTCCAGTGAAATCGCACGGCTGAATCGTGGAGAATTGACCGATGACCAGGGAATTTCTCATCTTTCCCCGGATACGGCAGAACTGATTCAAAAAAGTCTGGATTACGCCAGCCTGTCCCAGGGAGCTTTCGACCCTTCCATCGGAGCAGTCTCCTCACTCTGGGATTTTACCGCGGAAGAACCTGTTCTTCCTGATGATAAGGACATCCAACAAAACCTTCCGCTTGTTAATTATAAGAATATTTCTCTTTCCGGACAGGATATGACATTTAAGATTCCCGATATCCAGCTGGATCTGGGGGCAATTGCCAAAGGATATATTGCTGACCAAATCAAAGAATATCTTCTTGAACAGGACGTACACAGTGCCACCATCAATCTGGGCGGAAATGTCTTATGCATCGGATGTAAACCGGACGGTTCACCATTCAGAGTAGGCATCCAGAAACCCTTTTCCGACCGGAACACTTATCTTACAATTGTGGAAATTGAGGATAAGTCCGTCGTAACCTCCGGCTGTTATGAACGGTATTTCGAAGTGGATGGGGATTTTTACCACCATATTCTAAATCCTTCCACCGGCTATCCTTACGATAACGATCTTGTTTCCGTCACCATTCTGTCCGATCTGTCTGTAGACGGTGACGGGCTCAGCACTTCCTGCTATGCACTGGGACTGGAAAAAGGAATGGAATTAATTGAAAGCTTACCTGACACAGAAGCCCTGTTCGTTACCAAAGATGAAGAACGCCATTACAGCAGCGGCTTTCCCCGCTAATCTATTTTTTTCTGTTTTCAAAATATATGAACGAGTCAATGGCATCCAGAATATCGGCGAATTCTTCTCTGGGTGCCAGCTCTATATATTTTGTGAGAATTTCTTTCTCATTTTTCTTATATCTTCCATAAAAAATATCGAACAGATTATGTCCCCGCAGATAAATTTTGATTTCCTCCATATGTTGCCGGATATCTTCCACGGTCTCCAGGTTTTTCCCGATGATTTCCGTCAGATGCTTTCCGCTCTTAATCTTCCAGAGATATTCTTTCCATTTTTTCAATAAAATCTCATAAAACTGTTCCTCAGACCTCAATACACCTGCCCGCACCATAATTTCCGGGTTGAGGAAATAATTTTCAAAAGAATAGTAACGCAGCACAAGCACATTCTGCGGCCGGACCCTTGGAAGTGCGTCCATATCTTCCCGGCTGCGCTCCTCATAATACCTGCACAACTGATGCTGCAGTTCTTTTCTGTCTTTCCCGTCACCATCACGTATCATCAAAAACTGGTCTTTCAGATAAATCTGATTGATGTATTTCAGATTGGCGTAAGTTTTAATATTCGTACAGCTGTTGGTATTGATAATCGCAATTCGAAACAACTGACCGTTCTGATCATATGTTTCCGCATAATATTTTCGAATCAAAATCGGCAGACGACTTTTATCCTGCTTTCCCTCCACAATGAATACAAAGTTGACATTCATCAGATCTACTGCCGTATAACCAAGATCTTCCAGAATCCTGCTGATATCTGTTCTTTCTCTCACACAGGAGCAGCCATTCTCATCCAACACCATCTGACGTATCTGACGGGTGTTAAAATTTGACAACAAATTGGCTGAATGTGTGGAAAATATAATCTGATTTTTCTTGGAAAGCCGATATAGAATCTGTCCTGCAATCTTCTGCATCTGAGGATGAAGAAATAACTCCGGTTCTTCCACTACGATAATTCCCTGAGTCTGCCCGCTGCCCTGTGCATATGTTTCCAGCAGAGAAAGCATATAGACACTCCTCATACCTTTAGCCATTTTCTCCAGAGGCTTTGTCAGATTCTGACCAGGATCATAAGTCTCTGTTGTCACCTCCAGCATACGTTCCACATCCCGGTTCATGGAATACCGGATTTCTTCCATTCCACCATTTCTACGGAAATTCTCATTCATTTTTGCCGAAAAATCATCCAGATTCAACTGATATAATTTGTAGTCCAGCAGTCTCGCCGCTTCCAGTACATTCAACTCACCTGCAGCCTTTTTAGAAATCACACCCATGCAGTCAAAACAGTGCCGGCATTTCTTCGTCCGGTCAAACATGCAGATATCTGAACGCATTTGCCTAATCTGATCATTCTCCATCCACAAAAGAATATCTTTCTGAAATTGCCGCAGATTCCTCTGGACATCAATATAATGAATCTGAGGAAATATCTCCCTGATATAATGATTATTTTTCTTGGCACCGTCGGAATAAATTCTCTCACCGCTCCATTTTGCCATGAACGTGAAAGACAAAACTCCTTCCTTGTATGACGGCAATTTTTTACAGAAATCATCCACCCAGGCATCAAATCTGCGATATCTGCTGACCAGCCCCTGTCTCTGAAAAGAATACAGGTCTTCCTTCGTTATCTCCAGCTCTACTTTTACACTGACAGGTGGATGACCTTCACGAAAGTCTTCCGGCTGAATCTGATATGTTCCCCCTACAGCCCGAACTGCCTCAAGTACAGCAGTTTTACCGGTACTGTTCTTACCCACCAGAATCAGAGCACTTTCCAGACGATCCAGGCATAACTCACGAATGGACTTGAAATTTTTAATTTGCAGTTTACTTATTTTCATACCTGCCTCCATTGCCACCGATATTCTATATGCCTATTATACATCCACCTAATAAAAATTGGTACTTTTTTGACACCTCATTTTAAGTTTCCATTTGCCGGATTATCAAGAAGCACACCTGACTCATCAAACCGGGAACCATGGCAGGGACAGTCCCAGGAATGTTCCAGGCTGTTCCATTGCAGCGCACACCCCATATGAGGACACCGCCTGGGGGTAACTGTTATCAGATTTTTGAGGGCTTCACAGCTATTATAAAAAAGCTGCGGCTTCATCATATTTCTTGAGGGAGAAAAAATCTCCGCATAGGGGTTTTCTTTTTCCATAATCAGATCGGTCAAAAGCATGCCTGCTGTCATAGCCGACGTTATTCCCCATTTATTAAATCCGGTTGCCACAAAACTATCTGGTGTATTGGCAGAGTACTGACCAATATAAGGTATTCCATCCAGACTCATACAATCCTGAGTTGCCCAGCAACTGATTTCCCGTGCGCAGGGATAATATTTTTCAGCAAACTCCCTCAGTTCTCTCCAGTTTCCTCCCCTTCTTCCGGTTCTGTGGTCACCGCCTCCAATCAGAAGCAAACCATTGTAACTGCGAAAAGACATTCCATTCATAGCTTCATCCACATACATACCGTCCCATTCAACAGCATGATCCAGAGCAATCACATAGGACCTGTGTTGATATAATTTCACAAAGTACATGCCATGTTTGTTGTCTATCGGAAAATGTGTCGCAAAGATCACTTTCTGAAACGTAATTGCGGCACAATCTGTAACCGCTGTATGTTCTTTCATTTCTTTCACAAAGGTATGCTCATATATTTTCAAATTCCGGGCAACTGCGGCAATAAATTTTAATGGATGAAACTGAGCCTGATTTTCAAAGGCAATCGCTCCAGCCACAGGAAAAGGAAGCTCTGTCATATTCAGAACTGGTGCATCAAATCCAATCTCAGACAGTGCTTCAGCTTCCTTTTCCAGTTTTTTCCGATTATCCAGAGAGTATACATAAGCCGTCCTGGTCTGAAAATCGCAGGAAATATTTTTACAAATCTCTCTGTATTTGTCCAGAGCATCCTGATTTGCCTTCAGATATAATGACGTTTTTTCTGCCCCATAACTTTTTAAAACCTTTTGATAGATTAGTCCATGCTGCGAGGTGATTTTCGCCGTAGTATTCCGGGTAACACCGGCACAAATCGTTCTGCCCTCCACAAGAACATAATCCACACCTTTTTCCTGTAAAAAATATGCACAGAGAATCCCTGTAATCCCACCGCCAATAATCAATACATCTGTTTTGATATCTCCCTCTAATGTCTGAAAGTGCGGGAGCCGGGTACTCTCACTCCAGATTGAAGTCATTTTATTACCACCTTTCGTACAAATCTCATAGCTATTCAGTATCCACACTACTGTATAATATATATAGTTTGCATATTTTGAGTATTTTTATGCAATTACTATTTTATACTTGCTAAAAAAACTGCTATTTGATAGTATAAAAGAAGGCATTATGCCTAAGGTGCTACTTCACATTGACGTGAATGGCGGTTCGCTTTTTGCGGAGAGTTTATAGCTCCGATTACATAGAAATCCATTTCGGAAATCTTGGAAAGGAGACTTATGCTTATGCTAACCATTAGTGACCTTATTGCAGTGCTTGCACTGTGTGCGACTTTTTATAGTCTTGGTTACATGCATGGAAAGCATGATTCCAAGACGCAAAAATAACCGCCCGGTCCTGAGAAAACTTGAGCGGTTATTTTAATAACTAAACAATATATCAGGCGAACCGTCATCGGTAGCACCTTTTCTATTATTATATTAACACTGTTTTCGATTTATGTAAACACTTAAATTTCCCCGGGGAGAAAATAAAGCAATATTTCGTTACTGCGACTTTCGTCCTGCCTTTTCTGCTTTTTGGTAGGCTCTATTGATTAGTTTCCGGTTTCTCCTCCTACATTTTTTTCCTTTTCGATAGGCTCTACTGGTTGATATTATGATTTCCAGCCTATGTTTTTTTGATTTTTGTAGGCTATGTAGTTTGTTTCTGTAATTTGTAGCCTACTTTTTTCTAATTTTAGTAGGCCTTGTGAGTCGTTTCCGGGCTTCTCAGCTTACGTTTCTCCTTATTTGGTAGGCTATAAAAATGTATTTCTGCGATTTTTGGCCTACAATATTCTCTGGGAAGTAGGCTGCAAAACTTGCTTATATGGATTTCGGACTACCCCAGGAGTTTTAATATATAATAGTTGAAGGTTGAACTGTAATAAAGTAAAAATCCCCGGGGAAATTTTCTTATCTCATTCTACTCCATTCTTCGCACAGATATCCTGCAGACAGCACCGATCACAGTACGGTTTTGTTCTCGCCGTGCAAACATCTCTTCCATGAAACACCAGCCGATGACAAAAATCACTTCCCTCTTCGGGTGGAATGATCTTCCATAATGCCATCTCTACTTTTTTTGGTTCTTTGATGCCATCTACCAGTCCCATCCGGTTGGTCAGACGGATACAATGGGTATCAGTAACGATGGCAGGTTTGCCAAATACATCTCCCATGATGAGATTGGCGCTTTTCCTTCCCACGCCGGGAAGTTTCAGCAGAGCATCAAAGTCGTCCGGTACATGACCATCATATTGTTCATCCAGTATTTTCATGCAGGCACTGATATCCCGGGCTTTGCTTTTTCCCAGTCCGCAGGGCCGGACAATCCGCTCGATATCTCCCACATCTGCTTGAGCCAGTGCCTTTACCGAAGGATATTTTTCATACAAACCTTCCACCACTACATTCACACGGGCATCTGTACACTGGGCCGCCAGCCGCACACTGACCAGAAGCTTCCAAGCCTGATCATAATCCAAGGTGCATCCCGCATCCGGATATTCCTTTTTTAACCGTTCAATGATTTCCAGTGCTAATTGTTTTTTTGTCATAAATACTCCTGTTCACCTCTATTTTATCTACAATCCCTTCCACACTCACTCCCGGATGTGTGACCCGGATTCGGCAGATTTCTTCTGCAACTTCCGGATGGATGTTAAGTTTTTTACTGATTGCTTCCACACTCTGCCCTTTATCCATCCGTTTTATGATCTCCTGTACAATACCAGACAGATTTTCCTGAGGGATCAATCCCTGGGGTGGAGTTTTCTGTAAATGTTCTGTTCCGGCAGACGTATCCTGGAGGATTTCTATTTTTTTAACCCACCATCCGTTGCTTCCAGGCTGCGGTGATTCTTCCAGATAAAGAACCGCCATGGTAATCTCCTGATAAAATCTGCGTTTTCCGCAGCTTCCGGGATTCAGCCACAGACGGCCATCTTTTTCTTCCTCCAGATATTTGTGAGAGTGTCCGAATATGATAATCTGCGCATCTTTCGGGTTAACCGGCACATCTTTTTTATTATGTACCAGAAAAAAATGTGCACCGCCCAACGTAAATTCCATGGTAAGCGGAAGGTCCACCGCCCAGGCTTTGTCATTATTTCCTCGAACTACATAAAATGGTTTGTTTCTTCCCGAAGCATCCCAAATCTGATTCAAAATATCCCGGCTGTTGATATCACCAGCATGGATTGCTCCGTCACAATAATGCAGAATTTCTATCACTTCCGGTCGGAGAAGTCCGTGAGTATCAGAAAGCACCGCTATTTTTTTTCCCTCAAATTTTCTCATGGAAAGTCCAGGATTCTCTACACATGCCCGCTGAAATACCAGATATACACGCCTGAAATATATTCCGGCATGTTCTATATTATCCCACAGTATTTCCGTTTTGTCCATTTCAGTCAGACAGTCATGGAGTGCATCCAGATTCTTCCCATAATGTTCCGGCAGCTGCAGCATTTCCTTCAGATATTCATGCGATTTCCCTTTTTCCTCTATTCTTCCTGCATCTAATATGACTTTCATTCCTCTTCTCCATATAACAATGTAAACGTCTCATAGTGATCTTCCGTATAGTAGATCAGGCCGTCGTTGGAATAGACAATCCTTTTTGCTCCCCGATAACCGCCGTCACTGTCAATATCACATTCGTGATATTCCCGTCCTTCTGACTCAGGCAAAATACCTTCGTAATTGCCAAAGTAATCACCGCCGATACTTTTTCCAGGAGCCACTTCTCCAAGATTTCCTTTCTGGCTTTCCCAGCCCAGAGCCTTCGCTTCTTTCTTTGTAATAAAATTGGAAGGCAGATGTTGATAAAGATGAAGGTATGCCGCTACATCATCCCGGGATGTATACTCACCATCTTCATCTACGGATGTATCCGATTCTCTATCTGCTTCTTCTGTTACAACATAGATATCTTCAGACTCATCAGATGGTGTATCCTGGACTTCCACAGATACGCCACATCCCCCCAGCAGACTCAGCACAAGTACCAGAATACTTAATATATAACGTAACTTTTTTTTCATTTTCATCTCCATCTCAGCAGCCGGTCTTTCACTTCATCTGAAGCAAATGCTACTTCCACCGCATTTTTCATGATACCAACAATCTCTTCATCTGTCACACCGCAGGATTCCTGTACCAATGATATTTCCTTGTCCAGACAGGTTCCGCTGACAGTTCGGTTATCTGTATTCAGTGTTACCAGAAGTCCCGCATTCAGGAATTCCCGGATGGGATATTCTTCAATACTTTGCACCGCACGGGTCTGCAGATTGCTGACCGGGCACATCTCGATTCCAATTCGTTTTTCTTTACACAACTTTATAACTTCAGGATGACCTTCCATGGCAATTCCATGTCCAATCCTTCCGGCACCGCAGTTGATGGAATCTACAATATTCTGTGCATCACCGCACTCACCCGCATGCAGTGTAAATGGCATTCCCATTTTCTTTACCTCTCCAAATAACTCCATAAACTGACTCATGGGAAATGCAGCTTCATTTCCTGCCAGGTCAGCAGCACAGACACCATGTCCCAGAAATTCCGCCGCATCTTTCAGCATACCCAGGTTCTGCTCCTGACTGTGATGGCGCATGGCACATACGATTACGCCATACTCCACGCCAAATTCTTTTTTCCCTTTTTCCAGTCCTTCCAGCACACTTTCAATGACCTGGGTCGTCTTCATTCCCCGCCCGCAGGAAAGCAGAGGGGCAAATCGAACTTCCACATAGTCCATATGATCAGCCGCCACATGTTCAATAAAATCATAACCAGCACGCCGAAGCCCGGACGCATTCTGCAGACATTCCAGCGGCAGATCAAACTTTTCCAGATATTCCGCAAGATTCTTACAATCTGGAGCTGCCTGCAATTCTTCTAACTTTACCTGTCTTCCCAACAGTTCCCCCAGACATCCCCGGGTCAGCGAACCGTCCAGATGACAGTGAAGATCAATCCGGGAAAATCTTTTGTTCTTTTCTTTACTGTTCAAATTCCCGTTCATCTTCTGACACCCCGTTTCTACAGATTATCCGGTCCGAAACTCTCCGGCAGTATTTCCTCCAGAGTCCGCTCCTCACAGCCGCCATTTCCATCTTCCAGGATTACCCGAAAAGTTTTTGGATCAACAAACTCCCGCAGGACCTGTCTGCAAATGCCACAGGGCGGACAGGGAAATCCTGTTTCTTCCCCTTCTTTTCCTCCCACGATGGCTATCGCCGCAAATTTCCGTTCGCCCTCCGATACAGCTTTGAATACCGCTGTCCGTTCCGCACAGTTTGAAGCACCATAAGAAGCATTTTCCACATTACATCCCGTATAAATATCGCCATGTTCCCCCAGCAGAGCTGCACCCACCTGAAAATGAGAGTATGGTGCATAAGCTTTTTTCCTCACCTCACGGGCCTCATCCATCAAAGCTTTTTTTACAAGGTAATCTATATGTTCACTGTATTTCATGACTCTTTCTCATCTCCCATCAGTCCAATCGTCTCGGTTACCAGTTTCCGGAATTCTTCTGCCACACGGTCTGCCGTTTCCTGCACTTCTTTGTGATTCAACGGCTTCCCGGACATTCCTGCTGCCATATTTGTGATGCAGGAAATACCACAGACCCGAAGACCCATATGGCGCGCAGCCACTGCCTCACAGGCTGTACTCATACCCACTGCATCTGCGCCCATGGCACGGCACATACGAATCTCTGCCGGTGTCTCGTAGCTTGGTCCCGTCAGCTGCACATATACTCCCTGCTGTAGGGAGACACCTGTATTTCTTCCTGCCTGCAGAATGATTTCACGCAGCTTTCTGTCATAGACTTCACTCATATCCGGAAATCTGGTTCCCAGTCCTTCCAAATTTGGTCCAATCAGCGGATTCGGTACCATCGAAGCGATATGATCGGTTATCACCATCAGGGTGCCCGGATTGAAACTGAAATTTACCCCTCCGGCTGCATTGGTCAGAATTAATTTTTTCGCTCCCAGAAGTCCCATCAGGCGAACCGGCAGAACCACATCCGTAATCGGATAGCCTTCATAATAATGCACGCGCCCCTGCATGGCAACCACTGGCACCTGTTTTACATAACCAAAAAGGAAACGCCCCTGATGACCGGCAACGGTAGATACCGGAAATCCCGGAATATCCTCATAAGGCACTACTGTTTTTACATCCATTTCCCTGGCATATTCCCCCAGACCGGAACCGAGTACCAGAGCAACCTCCGGTTGAAAATTGATTTTTTTCTTTACTTCCTGTACACACTTACATAATTTTTCGTACACTAGATTTTCCAGCATATCCTGTCTGTTCATTTTTTTCTATTCCTTTCCTACTGTTTTATAACCGCTTACAACTCCGTCCCTGGTCACGCGAGCATAAATCAGCGGCTGTCTCTCCGGCTTTTCATTTCCTATGACAACTGCATGCAGGAAACGCTCTTCCGCAGATGCAAACAGTTTTTCGTCGGATGCATAAAACTGTGCCAGAACCTGACCTTTTTCTACATAATCTCCGGTTTTTCTTTCTAATACAATTCCCGCACCATAATTAATCTGGCTGTCTTTCGTCTCTCTTCCGGCACCAAGCATAGCTGATACAATTCCACAATTTTCCGTGTCCATGTGCGTAATATATCCAGACCTGTCGGCTCTTACCGGATAAATCAGTGGTGCCTTCTCCAGCAACTGAGGATTACGGATCACACGGCTGTCTCCTCCCTGTGCTTCCACCATATCAGCCAGCCGTTCCAGCGCCTGACCATTTTCCAGCACACGAAGAACCATTTGACGACATATTTCCATCTCACCTTTTCCTGCCAGATACAGCATATTGGCTGCCAGCTCCACACAGACATCTGTAAGATCTTCTGGTCCATTTCCACGGAGCGTCTCCACTGCCTCCAGTACTTCCAGACTATTGCCGATACAATTACCCAGAGGAATATCCATATTGGTAATCAGCGCCACGGTACGTTTGCCGGCATTTTCACCGATTGCTACCATTTCCCGTGCAAGGGCAATGGAATCCTCTGCAGTCTTCATAAAGGCACCGCTTCCTGTTTTCACATCCAGAACAATACAATCACTGCCGGCTGCCAGTTTCTTGCCCATGATGGATACCGCAATCAGCGGAATACTGTCTACCGTTGCTGTCACATCCCGCAGCGCATACAATTTTTTATCAGCCGGTGTCAGATTTCCTGACTGTCCGATCACACTGATTCCCGTTTGATTTACCACCTGGAAAAATTCTTCCCGGGACAATGTCGTCCGATATCCCGGGATTGCTTCCAGCTTATCAACAGTTCCACCTGTATGTCCCAGACCCCGTCCGGACATCTTTGCCACTTTTACACCACAGGCTGCCGCCATGGGACCCACGATCAATGTGGTTTTATCTCCCACGCCTCCTGTAGAATGTTTATCCACTTTGACACCCTCAATAGCGGATAAATCCACCATATCTCCCGAATGAGCCACCTCCAGCGTCATGGCCAGCGTTTCTTCTTCCGTCATTCCCTGAAAAAACACTGCCATCAAAAATGCAGACATCTGGTAATCCGGTATATTACCGTCCACGTACTCCTGAATGAGGAAATGGATTTCTTCCTCATTCAATGCTCCTCCGTTTCTTTTTTTCATAATCAAATCGTACATTCTCATATCAACAGCCCTCCCTGATTTCTATCAGACTGGCAAAACTGCTGCCATCGGTCATATTTTCCACACCCATCAGTTCCAGTACCGTAGCTCCGATATCTGCAAATGAATCTCGGGTTCCAAGATTTACACCTGGCCTGATATCTTTACCAAAAACCAACAGCGGAGTATATTCTCTGGTATGATCTGTTCCCGGATAACCGGGATCACATCCATGATCAGCGGTGATCATCAGTATATCCTGTGGCTTCATTCGCTCCAGAAAGGCTCCCAGCTGGCGGTCAAATACAGTTGCCGCATGTGCGTAGCCATCAATATCATTCCGATGGCCATAAACCATATCAAAATCCACCAGATTTACAAAGCAAAGACCGCAGAAGTCTTTTTCCTGCATAGCCAGAGTTTTTTCCATACCATCCACATTGTCGGTCATCCGGATGGAATGAGCAATTCCTTTTCCGGCAAATATATCACTGATCTTTCCGATTCCGTAAGTGTCATATCCTGCTTCCAGAAGGGCATCCAGCATGGTATCCCGGGGCGGTGTCAGTGAAAAATCATGCCTCCGGGAGGTTCGAACAAAATCAGGGGCTTTCCCCTCAAAAGGCCGTGCAATTACTCTCCCCACACCATGCTTTCCAGTGAGGATTTTTCTGGCAATCTCACAGTATCGATATAATTCTTCCACCGGAACTACATCCTCATGGGCTGCAATCTGAAAGACACTGTCCGCAGATGTATAGACGATCAGGGCACCCGTTTTCATGTGTTCTTCCCCATAATCACGTATCACATCTGTTCCGGAGTACGGTTTATTACACAAAATCTGATGCCCTGTTTCCCGACGAAACTCATCTAGTACATCATCCGGAAAACCCTGAGGATACGTAGGCAGCGGCTTTGGAGAAATCACACCGGCAATCTCCCAGTGCCCGATGGTGGTATCTTTTCCTCTGGACTGTTCTTTCATTCTTCCAAACGCTCCCACAGGAACGTATAGCCGCTTCATCCAGTCCACACCATCGATATGAAACAATCCCATTTTTTTCATATTCGGAGTGTCATACTTCGAAGAACCTGTGATACTTTTCAATGTATTACAGCCTGCATCACCAAAATCCCCGGCATCCGGCTGTGCACCAATCCCAAAACTGTCCAGTATGATTAAAAATATTCTTCTATCCAAAGCAACTGCCTCCTTTACCATTTATAATATGATATTATATCATACTTTCTTATATTTTCTCAGAAATAATAAAAAAGAATCCTGCTTTACAGGATTCTTTTTTATTATTTCCCATTTATTTTGTGTATACAGATGTAAGTCCATCCAGATTTAATCTTTCCACCTCTAAAATCAGGTTTTCAAATTGTTCTATCGACGTGGGGTGATAGTAGTAAAAGCCCAGATTCTAAACTCATGGTTTTCAATTCCTTCCTTGGCCTCTGTTACAATAGCAATTTCCTCTTCTATAGATGTAACTATATCTGAATGTGTCTTAACGAGCTGCATTCACAATTTTCACATCAAATTTTTTCATTACCATTCCTGAATCAACGGTTTCTCCAGTCAGAATATCTGTTTTCCCTGTCAAAGATGACGGTACTTTTAATTCTTTATCTTTAAAGTTCATGACAAAATAATAGGCACTGTCTTCAGTACTTCTACGCACAACTTCCAGCTCCGTGTTTTCCGGGATAACCGGGCTGACACCGGCATCTGCCACAGCTTTTTCCAATACTTTGTCAATTCCTGCCGCATCCATATCCGTACCAATATAGTATGTAACTCCATGTTCAAATACATTTCTGGTAACAGCAGGCATTCCCGCGTAAAAATCTTCTCCATAAGAAGCCAGACATTCTGCCGTTTCCAGATGCATCAGATCGCAGACAATTCTGCATTTGCTTACAGTGCCATCCACAAATACCACCTTATTGGACTGTTCCGGAGCAAGGGCATCCACTTCTTCTACCCACACACCAGACATGTCTTTCAAAGGACCCGGATAACCGCCCAGATATACGTTATCTGAGTGATCTACAATTCCACTCATATAAGTGGTAACCAGCACGCCGCCATTTCTTACAAATGACTCAAGAGCTTCCTTCATTCCTTCTTTCACCATATAAAGAACCGGTGCAACAATCACTTTATAACGGCTGAAATCCGCATCAAATGGAATCATATTCACGGAAATATTTTTGTCATAAAAATATCTGTAATACTGATGAATCTGATCTTCATACATCAAATCTACATTTGGTCCGCTGGTATATTCCAGAGCCCAGTAATTATCCCAGTCAAAGACAATACCAACATCTGCCGTATTTCTGCTTCCCAGCGTGTATTCGCCCAGACGTTCCAGCTCTTCCCCCAGCTGTTTTACTTCCCGGAATACACGGGTATTTTCCGTTCCCACATGAGCAATCACTGCGCCATGGAACTTCTCACATCCACCCACACTGCGGCGAAGCTGGAAGAACTGAATGGTATCCGCACCATGCGCGACAGTCTGGTAACTCTGTGCACGCATCTGTCCCGGACGCTTCAGGGAATTATATGGCTGCCAGTTCTGCTGGCTTGGTGTCTGTTCCATCAGCATGAATGGCTCATCTTTCAGTCCGCGCATCAGATCATGTTTCATGGCAATCAGGCTCCAGGGCGTGTCATACCTCGGATAATTATCCCAGGAAACCACATCCATCTCTTTCGCCCATTTAAAATAGTCCAGTCCTTTATAGGTGCCCATCAAATTAGTGGTAATTACAGTATCTTTATTGTACCGGCGGATGATATCTCTTTCCATCTTATAATTATTCAGCAGTCCATCAGAATTAAATCTGTGGTAATCCACGGAAAGACCTGCGAACGCAGTATTGATACCATCCTCCATACCATCTCCCAGTGCATTCGGAGCTACAATTTCATCCCATTCATATACTGTATGTCCCCAAAATTCCAGATTCCATGCCTTATTTAAAGCTTCAATCGTTTTATATTTGTCCTTCAGCCACACACGAAATGCCTTTTCACAATTTTCGCAGTAACATTCTCCGCCATATTCATTGTTAATATGCCAGCAGGTCACATGAGGATTATTAGCATAACGCTCTGCCAGTTTCTCTACCAGTGCAGATGCATATTTCTGATATACCGTGGAATTCGGGCAGGCATTGTGGCGCTGACCAAACTTGTGATGTCGCCCTTCATAATCCGTTCTTGCCACTTCCGGATATTTTTTGAACATCCATGCCGGAAGAGCACCTGTGGACGTAGCCAAAACGATATCGTAATTTTCCTTGCTGAGCATATCAACCACTTCATCCAGCTCACTGAAATTATACTCATTCTCTGCCGGCTGAATCTTAGCCCAGGAAAACACATTAATCGTGGCACTGTTGATCCGCGCATCCTTAAAAATCCGCATATCCTCCTTCCATATTTCCTTTTCCCACTGATTTGGGTTATAATCACCACCATACAAAATTCTCTTAAACTTACTGTTCATCCTGAATATCTCCTTTCCAAAAAACCTACAAAAAGTATATAGGATGTGGACAAGGGAATGTATAATATGATAAGCTGATTGATATAACATTTTGAAACAGGTGATGTGTATGTCTATTTATTTTCGAAGTACCCCGGTGAATGAGCCTTATGCTTTTGATTCTATCGGTAATCACTGGCTGCAGGAACCGGTAAAACGTGCAAAAGGTTACCCTCTTTATCATTTTCTTCAATCAGAAATCGGTCGGGGCAGTATTCTGATCCGGAATAAAAAATATATTCTGAATGAAGGAGAGGGCGTGCTGATTGCTCCTTTTGTCAGCCATTCCTACACCGGAATAAGCAAGGAATGGAGAACTTCCTTTGTCACCTTTACCGGAACGGCTGAATCTTCTATTTCCGCAATTCTCGGGAACCGTCAGGTGGTATTTACCGATTGCGAACAGGGAAAGGTTATCAGTGAACTGATTGCACGAATCATTCAAAAACATCAGACACAGCCGATGGATGCCAAACTGCTCTCCATCGACTGTTACACCCTTCTGCTGGAATTTGCGGATGGTATCTATACAGAAGAATTGAAAAAAGATTCCTTATACCATAACTATGTAGAGCCCGTGATAAAAGAAATGGAAACGAGATACAGTGAGAAAATCACAATCAGTCAGCTGAGCAGTCTGGTCTTTGTGACTCCTCAGTATCTGTCCCGGCTTT
The DNA here is from genome assembly GCA_051879295.1 of Oliverpabstia sp. Classification (GTDB taxonomy): domain Bacteria; phylum Bacillota; class Clostridia; order Lachnospirales; family Lachnospiraceae; genus Oliverpabstia. The sequence goes on from JBJELT010000014.1 coordinate 27,352, forward strand.
TCCGCCGTTTTCTGGGCTGTTCCGCCTATGAGTATCTGACAACTTACCGACTCAACAAGGCCAAAGAACTGCTTCTTGTCAATTCCCGGATGGAAATCCAATACATCGCCCAACAAGTGGGATTTGAAGATTCCAGTCATTTCATTGCCATGTTCCGGAAAATGACCGGCGTCACCCCGATGGAATTCCGGGTTCTGTACAAAAATATTGGATTGTAATTAGATGGTCACACTGCCATCCGCAGGAATTCTTCCATTACTCGACTGATGTATCTTCCTTTTTTCCAGTAAAAGTACAGTTTACGGCTGCTGTTCTCACCATCCAATTTATAATAGACAACATTGGGATTATCTGTACCTCTGGCAATCAGTGTATCACTGATAAAGGAAATCCCCAGTCCGGAACAAGTAATGTGATAGGCAGTCTGCTGCTGATCCAGTTCAAACAGAATGTTGGGCGTAAATCCATGAGCCTCACACAGAGCCATGGCCCGCTCCCTGGTATCATTTTCCGGTTTCAGCATAATAAATGGCTCCTCACGAAAGGCTTCCAGGGGCACTCCCGGCGTATGGTCTTCCCTGAACTTTCCGTTCCTGATTTCCTGTGCCGATACCTGATACGCCTGCAGCTTTTCATTCACTGTAAAATGACCCGGAACTGCCAGAAGCAGTTTCTCCTCCTGATAGATACTGCTGGCAAATACGGCAGGATTGAGAATACAGTTATCCAGCACCAGATCCACACCCCCGGTCTGCAGAAGCTCCTCCAGCTTTCCCGTACTCTCTTCAACCAATACAAGTTTTACCAGTGGATATTTTCTGGAAAACTCACCCATCAGCTGCGGCAATATCCAGGAAGAATACAGGCTACTGCCTCCCAAAATCAGACTGCCTGTTTTCAGACCGATCCAGTCATTCACAAAATTAGAAAACTCCATTTCCGCTGCATGCATTTTTTCTACACACTGGATGTATTTTTCCCCACATTCCGTCAACCCCAGCGGCTTTGTGCTGCGGTCAAAAATCGGATATCCTACCTTTTTTTCTATCCGTTTTACATTTGCACTGAGCGATGGCTGTGAGATAAACAGATTCTGCGCAGCCTTAGAAAAACTCTTCTCCTTATAAACCTCATAAACATATTCCATCCCCTGAAACATAAAAACCTCCCATAACTTTGAAATTATACAAATTATAAAAATATATGTATTTGATTATACTATAACTCTTATCTATAATGGGGACAACAAAAAGATTTCGGCTCAGATGCCGGACTTTGTTGTGAATTAGTAAATCATCAAAAGCAAAACGAATGTGGGAAAATTGGGAGGAAATTAAAATGGATTATCGTGTGGAGAAGGATTCAATCGGAAAGAAAAACGTGCCGGAAGATGTGTATTATGGGGTGCAGTCTCTTCGTGCCGCTGAAAACTTTCATATTACCGGACTGAATATGCATCCGGAAATCATCAACAGCCTTGCTTATATTAAAAAAGCGGCTGCTATCACTAACTGTGAAATTGGTCTGCTGGATAAAAAAGTGGCTCAGGCAATCGTTCAGGCCTGTGATGAAATTCTCGCCGGCGAACTCCACAGAGACTTTATCGTTGATCCGATTCAGGGTGGCGCTGGAACTTCTCTGAATATGAATGCCAACGAGGTTATTGCCAACCGTGCCATCGAGCTTCTGGGGGGACAGAAAGGTGACTACTCCATCGTTAACCCGAATGACCATGTAAACTGTGGCCAGTCCACCAACGATGTAATCCCGACTGCAGGAAAAATGACTTCTCTGCGTCTTCTGAAAAATCTGAAAAAAGAACTGCTTCGCCTTCATAAAGCCCTGACAGCTAAAGCTTCCGAATTCAATCATGTCATCAAAATGGGACGTACCCAGATGCAGGATGCTGTTCCGATCCGTCTCGGTCAGGAATTCCACGCTTACTCTGTAGCTATTATGCGTGATATCCACCGTATGGATAAAGCCATGGATGAGATGCGGGCTCTGAACATGGGTGGTACTGCCGTAGGAACCGGTATCAACGCAGATGAAATGTATCTGAAACGCATCGTTCCTAATCTGAGTGAAGTATCCGATATGGACTTTGTACAGGCATTTGACCTGATTGATGCAACCCAGAACCTTGACCCATTCGTGGCTGTATCCGGTGCCATCAAAGCCTGTGCTGTTACTCTTTCAAAAATCGCCAATGACCTGCGACTGATGTCTTCCGGACCGAGAGCAGGATTTAATGAAATCAACCTTCCTGCAAAACAGAATGGTTCTTCCATCATGCCGGGTAAAGTAAATCCGGTAATCCCGGAAGTGGTCAACCAGGTAGCCTTCAACATCATTGGAAATGATGTTACCATTACCATGGCTGCCGAAGCCGGACAGCTGGAGCTGAATGCTTTTGAGCCTATCGTATTCTACTGCCTGTTCCAGTCTATCGATACTCTGGCTTATGCCGTACAGACCTTCGTAGACAACTGTGTATCCGGTATCACAGCCAATGAAACACGCTGCCGCTATCTGGTGGAAAACAGTGTGGGAATCATCACCGCAATCTGTCCTCATGTGGGATATCAGAAAGCAGCCGATATTGCCAAAAAAGCACTGCAGACAGGCGAATCTGTCCGCAGCCTGATTCTTGCAGAAGGAGTACTGGCAGAGGACGAACTGGATAAAATCCTGGATCCGATCCACATGACAGAACCGGGAATCTCCGGAAAAGAACTGCTGCTGAAGAAAACAGAAGAATAAATGTAATACCAGATTTATAGGGAAAGCAGGATCTTTATAAGAAAAAAGCCTTTAAAAGCCCCGAAAAATTAGAAATTCGGGGGCTTCAAAGGCTTTTTTCTTGTATAGACCCTGCCATCTGTAAAATCCCACATGAATTCCTCGCAGAATAGTGGCACGTGAGTTACAGCTCAGCTTTCCACTATTTCATCTCAAAACCTCCTGCATAGGCTATAAAATGTATTTCAGCGTTTTTAGGCCTACAATACCTACAGTATTCTCTGGGAAGTAGGCTGCAAAGTCTGTTTTGCAGCTCTGCGGCCTATCATTTTTGCCATAGAATAGGCTACAAAACCTGTCTACCTGTATTATGGCCTACTATATTTTCTGGAAAATAGGCTACAATGTTTATTTTTTCAGTTTCCCATCCTACTATAATTTCTACAAAATAGGCCACAAGGCTTGTTTTGCAATTTGGGAGCCTTTTATTTTTGCAGAAAAGTAGGCTAAAAAACCAATTTGATGCCTCTACAGCCTATTACCTTTAACGGAAAGTAGACCGCAGAACTTGTTTATATGGATTATGGCCTACCCTGAGAGGTTTAAAATAGAATAGTTGAAGGCTGAACTGTAGCCAAAATTAAGAAGCATTATGCAAAATATACTTTTGCAAATTGACAATCCATAGTTTATCTGTTATGATAAAAATATAAAAGACACTATCGATAGACGGTTAGCCCTGGTAATAAATTATCTCGAAAAGTAACCTATCATTGGCGTTGGCGGTTACTTTCTCGTGTTTTCTATGAAAGCTACTAACATCGATACGATGATTCCCAGAATCATCAGCATGATGGAGAGCATCTCAAAATCACTCATAAGCTTGCCCTCCTTTCCTCAGATTTCTCTTTACAGAGATTTCTATGTAATCAGAGAGTTCAGTCCCTCTGTTATATGGGAACATAATTGCTGAGTGTTACCTATCTTTCAGAGAAAATGAACTATTATTTTCTTTGTGCCACCACGTCCTGAGCATTCCGAATCACCATGGTATCAAATTCAAGTTTTTCAGGAAAACTCCGCAATGTAATTTTACATCAAATCTCTTATTTGAAATATAGCAATATTTGTATGTAAATTCCTATGAAAATCGGACATAAAAATAGAGTGCAGCACTCATCCGTACCACACCCTATTTTCGGTAATTACTTATTCATCTACTTCTGTGAATTCATCTTTTCCCATTCCGCAAATCGGGCAAACCCAATCTTCCGGAAGATCTTCAAATGCTGTTCCCGGTTCAATACCGTTATCCGGATCTCCTGCTTCAGGATCATAGATGTATCCACATGGTCCACATTCATATTTTTTCATGATACTGCTACTCCTTTCTTTGAGCGGACAATCAGAATATTTTCTCTGTCTGCTAGTATATACTTTATAGAATATATCATATTTGTATCTACTATTCAAGACTTGCTCGTTTTGCAGCTCAAGATTTCTGTTCCGCAAAGTAGACGTAATTCCAACACTTATTCTTTTCTCAGATAGACCGTTTTCCAGAAATTAATCAATTTTTCAAAATCTTCCTCCATCTGATCCATATCCAGATTTCCCTGCTGCACTCTTTCCCACAGATATCCTTCCGAGGCCCAGTACATTTCCCGATACATCATCCGCAAATCAAGTCCGGGCACAAACTTTTCCGGTTTTAGATTCATTAACGTAGAATTGGTTTTCATATTCAGGTACTTCTGATAGCTTTGCCGGATATCATCGCATACCGCGGGATCTTTTTCATAGTATGCTTTAATTACAAACCGTGCCATATCCGGATATTTTCTGATAATCTCCATCTTAGCCTGCATACCACGATACATCATTTCAAACAGATCCTTTTGTTCATAACACTTGTATTCTGTCAGATATTGAACCGTGGTTTTTGCACAATTATCCCAGAGAAACATGTACAATTCTTTCTTATTCAGAAAATAATGAAACAGCAGTGACTTACTGATACCCGCGGCTTCCGCAATTTCACTCATGGGACTTTTCTTGTAGGAGTTTTGAGAAAACACCCGATAGCCGGCATTGATTATCCGCTCCTGTTTTTCTATGGGAAGATTGAAAAACTTTTCGTTCATATGTACCTCCACAGTTCAAACGTTACTATTCAGCTTTTCAGACGGACTGCCGTTCCATAAGCCAGCACTTCAGCCGCTCCCTGCATTACGGCAGAAGATCCATAACGCACTCCGATAATTGCATCTGCTCCCAGCTTTTCTGCCTCGTCTACCATTCGTTTCGTGGCTATCTGTCTGGCTTCATTTAACATTTCGGTATAACTTGTTATTTCTCCTCCTACCAATGTTTTCATACCTGCCATAAAATCCTTGCCAAAATTCTTTGACTGTACAACAGTTCCTTTTACAATTCCAATCGGTTCAAATTCCATTCCCGGATACGTTTCAATACTTAGAAGCTTCATCTTCTTCTCCCCCTTCAATTTCTTTTAATCTTTGTTTTAATGCCAGAACCACACCGACCACCACGACACCTGGTATTGCCAGAATGATCAGCAGCACTCCAATCGGCAGCGGATCCTGGGTATTACCCCACAGCACCAGTCCCATCAATAGAAACATAAGAAGCGTCATAATCACAGCAGCAATTACCGGCCCCTTTTTCCTCTTTCTGGTATCCCTTTTTTCGATATTCATAAAACGCATGCCTCCTTCCTCCAGCTGCTTCATTTCCTGAAGATACCTGTCAGCATCCAGATTATACATGTGGAAACCATTACGGACAATCTCCTGACAGATTTCCTTTATTCTGTCAAGATTCCGTTCTTCATGCGACAGATAAATCAAATGTCTTTCCATACAGTCGGAAAGCGTCAAATGATTAGTTTCCAGTTTTCTGATCTCTTCTATCGGTATGGACAGTTTACGAAGCAGTTTAATTTTCAGAAGAACCTCCACATCATCTTCCGAATAATTCCGGTAGCCATTCTCCTGGTTTCTCTCCGGGTGGATCAGCCCCTGTTCTTCATAAAACCTAATATTCTTTTTTGTAATTCCCACCCGATTTTCTACCTCATTAATCTTCATCACTGGTCCCCCCGTTTCATTCCTGCTGCTTTACTTGAAGCTTACACCCTCCACCAGGGGGAATGTCAAGTATTTTTTGACACTACTGCACATACACACTATAATATGATAATATAAGGGTTCCAAAGACCCGCAAAATAAAGGAGACACCTCATGACAAATATTATAGAAATTACTGATTTTATGTCACCGGAACTGGATGTCTACGCCCGCCTCACAGAGAATCAGCTGCTTAACCGGCATGAACCTGAAAAAGGGCTTTTCATAGCAGAAAGCCCTAATGTGGTCGAACGCGCACTGAATGCCGGCTATACACCTGTTTCTCTTTTACTGGAACGAAAACACATTACGGGACAGGCTGCCCATATTATCGAACGCTGCGGGGATATCCCTGTCTATACTGCTGATTTTGACGTTCTGACACAATTGACCGGTTTCCAGCTGACCCGGGGAGTTTTATGTGCCATGCGCAGAAAGCCTCTGCCGGATGTCCGAGAAGTCTGTGCCGGAGCACGCCGTATCGCCATTCTGGAAAATGTTATGAATCCGACCAATGTGGGGGCAATTTTTCGCTCCGCCGCAGCTCTCAACATGGATGCCGTACTTCTCACTCCCGCCTGCAGCAATCCTCTGTACCGCCGTTCCACCAGAGTCAGCATGGGAACCGTATTTCAGATTCCATGGACTTATATAGGAAGCGAAGAATCCCCCTGGCCTGAGCAGGGAATTTCTCTTCTGAAGAGTATGGGATTTAAAACTGCTGCTATGGCACTTAGTGATCAGGCGGTCAATATCGATGACCCCCAGCTGCTGGCAGAAGAAAAACTGGCCGTAATCCTGGGAACAGAAGGAGACGGTCTGGCTTCTTCCACCATAGCAGACTGCGATTATACCGTGTGTATTCCCATGGCACATGGGGTAGACTCACTGAATGTGGCGGCAGCCAGCGCAGTGGCATTCTGGCAGTTGGGGAATCGATAATTAATGTGGATTATACTTGTTTTCCAGTTGTCTGAATGAGGGAAATATGATAAATTGAAATTGACTGTTATGATAGAGACAGTTCACAGAAAATATATTTATACAGGAGGAACTTATCATGAAAAATTGTAGGAAATTGTTTCTTGCCCTGTTGGCAGTTGCTTTCCTACTGCCACTCTTTCCCAGGGTATCTCAGGCTGCTGAGATGAATTCGCCCGATTTGTCTGATGATACTTCCGTACAAACAACGATAACCTATATCAATCCACTGTACGCTGACAGTATCGATGAATCTGATCTTAAGAAACCGGCAGACAATGATGCCTCTCCCTATGCTGTATCTGAATATTGCACGTCCATTGAGGATGCCGGTTCACAGATGCGCGAACAGATGAAAAAACGTCGGGAATCCATTGAAGTAGGACTCCAGACCAGCGGTGATGAAGACCTTACCGACATAGCCACAGCGATTTTTAATGAAGCCATCATACATACAGGAAAACCAACAGAAGGAGATTACCTGAACTGGCAATACGGCGGATGGAATTGTAGTATAAGTCAAAGCAGCCAGAACGGCATACGGTCAATTACCTTTTCTTATACATTGACCTACTATACAACCGCCGAACAGGAAGCAGAAGTTGATACTGCAGTTAAAAACTTACTGAATCAGCTAAATCTGGATGGAAAAACCAGCTACGAAAAAATAACCGCCATTTATGATTATATCTGTGCAAATGTGACCTATGACCACGAAAATCTAAATGACAATGATTACAAATTAAAATTCACTGCCTATGCTGCTCTGATCAATAAAACAGCTGTTTGTCAGGGATATGCCACATTGCTGTACCGCCTGGCACTGGAGACTGGTATCGACGCAAGACTCATTGCCGGAAAAGGAAATGGAGAAAACCACGGATGGAATATTGCCAAACTTGGAACCTATTATTATAACCTGGACTCCACATGGGATGCAGAAAAAACAGAATATGATTATTTCCTTCGATGCAATGATAATTTTCCAAAACATGAACGGTTTGATGAATATCAGACGGATGAGTTTAACCGCAATTACCCAATGAGCGAAAAGGACTATGATCCATCTGAAGCAGAACCGGAACCTGATCCCGAACCGGAAAATCCTTTTGTAGACGTAAATGAAGATGACTATTACTATGATGCTGTCATCTGGGCATATACCAACGGCATTACCAGTGGGAAAGATGATACACACTTCGAGCCCTCATCGCCCTGTACACGGGCACAGTCGGTAACCTTCCTGTGGAGAGCTTATGGACAGCCGGAACCAGCAACCACAGAGAACCCGTTTGTGGATATTGATTCTTCTGACTATTACTACAAAGCCGTTTTATGGGCTTATGAAAATGGCATTACAAGCGGTATTGATGACACCCACTTCGGTCCTTCCCACACAGTTACACGTAAAGAATTTGTAACCTTCCTCTGGAGATCTGAAGACAAACCACAACCGGATACTACGGAAAATCCATTTGTGGATGTACCTGACGGCAAATATTACACCAATGCTGTCCTATGGGCATACGAAAACGGTATTACAAACGGAAAAGATGAGTCACATTTCCAACCAGATGCCCAATGTGTACGTGCACAGGTTGTTTCTTTCCTTTACAGATTTTTTAATTAAAAAATTGAATAGGACAGTCAGGGGATTTGCCCCCGGCTGTCCTGCTAATCTAAATTTCAGAGCTGATAGCATCAAAAAGCAGATTGGCAGAATATTGCTTTTGTTTCTCGAGCAATAAGCGGTCATAACCCTCTTTTTCAGCAATCTGAAGCTTTTTCAGTACTGTTTCCGGTTGGTCAGCAACCGTACAGCAACGTTCCTCATGACCTATTTTCCGGAAAAAGAATCTAAGTTTGTCATCCCACACAATCCCAACCGATGGGATATCCAAAGAAGCTGCTATAATATGACTGTGAAGGCGAAAAGAAATTATACTTCGGAAACCGGCAAGCAACTGTACCAATTCCAGCGGCTTTCGTGGAACCGGAGCAATACATTGCTCAAACGGGCGATTCAGCTCCTGAAGATTTGAAATTACATATCTGGCAAAGGCAATATCACTCCCACTGCCGTTTACAAAGATTTTCCAGTTTACACCTTTCTGCTCCAATTCCAAAATCAACCTTTTCCAGAATTTCAAAACAGCCTTAGACGGAATACTGTTAGCATACATCATCCCAAGCCCTACAATATTCGATCCGCTATTCCTTGCAACCTGATAAACCTCACTGCAATGAAGAGCAGGATCGCAGACAGAGACAGCTTTTTTTGTATCTGTAAGATAACATTGATTAATTAAAGAAACATTGTCTCTGGAAGACACAGATTTCACCCAGAAGTCTGATAAAGCGACGGACAGGCGCTTTCTGATCTGCCTGCTGGCAGAAGGGCCTGTCCCGCAGGCATTAAAAAACATCGGTGTTCTTTTTTGAGAAAAACGCTGTACAAAAGCTTCCAGATAAAGTGCCAGACTATCTGCAAATACCTGTCCCCCGGCAAAAACAACGAAATCATAATTTTGACTGCATACCACATCAATATACGGTATGTTTTTCAAAATCTGTGCATTCTCATGTTTGGCCTGCTTATCCCAGTGCATATAACGGCTGGCACACCGGCGCAACATGGAACGCCTCCTGCGGCGTTCGAGTTCGTCTAACGGTATCTCCTGTACAGCAGAGAAATCTGATCGATCCATAAAATCACGGATATCAATCTGTGCAGACGGAAAATGCTCATGGAGCTGTGCAGATACACAATCGCAGATTACCGCATCACCTAAATTGTTGGAGAAATATAAACCCAGTACAAGTATCCTCATCATTTTTCCTTTCTTATCCGTGCAAAGGCGTCCTCAACAATTTTCTGTATTGTCGCGGCATTATCCGTCTGATCATAGAAAACAGTTGATGCATGGCTGTATGCCTCATAATTTGCATCAATTTTTTTAATTGCCTGAATAATTTCATCTGCATTCCGAAAATCTACACATTCTGCTGCACCCGCTTTTCCCACTGTCTCTGTCAGACCGGGAATATCGTTACACAGCATGGGCACACCGCAGCCGGCGTACTCATATATTTTATTAGGTGCGCAGTAACGATTATTAATGCAGTTATCTTTGTAATATGCAACACAAATATCAGCATGGGATGTCAACTCCAGATGAGCCGGTGCAGGAAGATTACCCAGATACAAAGTACGGTCATAAAGAGTCTGCAGTTTTTCAATACTGCCTTCCTCCGCACTTCCGCTGAGCACAAGAAAATATTCACTGTCAGCCTGTTTAAGCGCTTTTGCAAGCAGTCCCAAATCACGATCCGCAACAATGCTCCCCTGGTACATAATAGTCTTTTTGCCCTGAATTGCAGAAATGGCATTGCGTAATTCAGACGTGCTGCCCTCCATATATCGTTTCCTGGGATGCTCATAAGGCTTATTGGGCAAAATGTACGGCATTCTGTCCAGATTCCACCAGTCAACCATATATTGAGCACGATGAGGCTCACAGGCTGTCAGCACATCAACACGAGGAGCAATTTTTTTCATATTCTTCTGATACCAGTCGCCTTCGTAGAATTCCAGAGCATTTAAAATAACCGGGTGAATCTGCCTCAGAAACGGCCATGTTTTAATAATAGTCTGCTCTGTTCCCACCCAAAGCACACTTTCATCAGTCCAATAGGTTTTGAAAAACCGATGAAGTGCTTTACGATAATTCAGAAAATTTTTTGTTTTCTGAAGGAGTAAATTTTTATGTTTTGCCAGCTGAAATGTATGACAGTGAATTCCCTTATCATGGAATAGCTTTCTGATTGGTTCACTGCATCCTGTAGTCAGCACTGCTACATCAATTCCACTGTCTTTCAGCATGCAGATTTCTGTCACACACGGCGGGCGTGTATGTACTTCCTGAAACACAAAATATAGAACTCTTTTCATAATTATCCTCTACTTTCAAGATTTTTTTCTTTTCGTGTATTTTTTCACAAGCAGGCTTTTTACTTTATCTGCCAGATACTGAAATTCTTCACTGCGACTATAAGTCAGCAAATATATAACATTAGGAATCACAACACATAAAATTCCTTTGATCATCATCACAGTCCAGGATACCTGCTGCCACGGCTCTGTAATCATTTGTATCAATACCACACTCAATGTGGTTAATGACATCGTAGCCAGAAAATTTCTAAAAAACGGCCATGAGGATGTGTGGAACCCATGCTTATACAAAATCCACGCATCAAACCACCAGCTTACTGTCATCCTACTGATAATAGATCCTAAAAAAACACCGGCCAATCCTATTCTTTTTACCAAAATAATAGAAACAACCAGATTCATCACAGCCGCTATCACTGCACGATATTTTCCCCGTACAAACAATCCACTGGCATTTCTGTAAATTTGAACCACATTCTGCATAAAATTAGTAGCAAAGTTAATGACAATAATAATAACAACCATGTCATCCAACAAATATTCTGATCCGAAGCAAAGCTGAATAAAAGGCTGCAACAGTACCGCAAAACAGACAGAACAAAATGCAACCAACCAGCTGTTAGCCAGATTTAATGTACGAAACAGGAATTCATTGCGTTCCTTACTCTCAAGAACATAGAAATTTCCAAGACTGGACGTAAACGCCTGAAACACTCCAGACAGCATCTTCTGTATGACCTGAATAATCATATAATAATTATCATAAAGTCCTACTGCGATCACACTGATATTTGCCGAGATAATCAAATTATCCGTAGATGTACCAACCACATTACAGATGCGATACAGTGACATTGCATAAACTCTGGAAAATACATCCTTGTACTGGTCTTTCGAAAGCTTTCCGGCTGCTCCCTTAAGGTACGGATATTTTCGATCTACCACAAAAGCAACTGCCATATTATAAACAATATTATAAATAATGACAGCCACGGTATAAGCGAAAAAGGAATGCCATACAAATAAAATCACAATCTGTACTGCATTCATCACAATTTGCAGGACATACATCACAACATCCGAGATATATTTTTTCTGATCTGCCGTCAGCAGTATAGACTTATATGCAAAGAACAGGTAAGAGACAACCGTCTGTGCAAGATATAATACATAATACAAATATATATTAATAACATCCGTTGATCCGGTCATCAGATACGGTAAAAACGGCATCAGACAGAGTCCCAGAATCAATACCGCGATACCGATCCAACGATACGCTTTTTTGAAAAAAACCATCAATGACCGAATCGTCTCTGTATCATTCTCAGCAAGCGGCTTATATAAGCTATAGGTTATTGCCGAACCAAGCCCCAGTTCAGATAAACTGAGAATCGTCAATATATTCGTATACAAACTGGAGATTCCAAGATATTCTTTGCCCAGAGTATAGATAAATACCATTCTGCATATCCAGCGCAGTATATTTGTCAGCAGCTGACCGCCCATCGATGCCATGATATTTAAAAGGGAATTCTTCGTTCTGCTCATACATTCACCTTCTCCATATTGTTACAAATTTCCTGCCACTTTATTTTTCATATATTGATTTTTCAGGAAGAACCGCCTCGAACGCTCCATTAATCAACTGCCTGGTTTTTTCAAAATCAATTCGATCTGAATCATTGATACAAATAAATTTATACTGATGATTACGAATCGCCTGGCAAATTTCCGGCGATTTTGTAGACACCATCAGGGATCGTCCTGCTTTTCGCTTATTGTAGTTATAGAAATTACCATTCAACAGCTGCCAGAACTTAAAAACGCACTGACTCACATCTTTCTCATCACGAAAACGATGACTGCACGTTTCTGACATCAGTTCCGGTTCAAGCTTCCATACCTCCTGGAATGTCTGTTTCAAATACGCCTGCGGAAGATGATGAATATTCAGCCCAAGAAAAGTTTCATCATTAAAAAGTGACAAAATCAGATTTTTCACCAATACATGGGGATCTCTGAAACTATACCATTTTCTCCGCAATTCTTTTCTACTTTTTTTCCTTTGGAAATGTTCATTGGCAAAAATCAGATCATTTACAAAAACACTGTTTGTGAGGAGGTGTGCCGGAAATGTCATCGGCTTTTCCTCCAGACTGTCGCATGGCAGACCATGAACAAAAAAATCCTCCGGTTTCACAGGAGCATTCAAAAAGAAATCATCATTAAAATATACAAACTGTTCACTCAATCCTGGAATCCGATGCAGATTCAATTCAATCGGATGAGAACTAAAAGTCGGCAGATATTCTTTCGGTATATAGTCACTGTGTTTTACCACATGAAGCTTCGGTGCATCGGTATTCAGCCACTCCGGCTTATGCCCACAGGTAATAAAATGAATTTTGTTGACCCATGGAGCATATTTCTCCACGGCTCGAAACCAGTATTTCAAATTATCCCAGTCTCGATAGCGTATATCACTGGCATCAAACTGAGAATCCTTATCCGGATGAAGATAACGATTCTTCTCTTTCTGCCATTCTTTATCATTCCCATCTACCCATGCGATTACAAAATCTATAGGTTTCTGCATTTATCATCATCCTTTCGTTCTTCGCTTACATACTCATCATATCTTTAACAGATTGCAAGAATCGATAACTTCCATACATACACACAGCCATACGATGTCTCATCAGAAAACAAAGTATCTTTGTTTTCACTGAATTTGCCAGTTCTCGATTGTCACGCAAATACTTTTGTAATCTCTCATCTTTCAGCAGTTTTCTAATAGTTGTCATGGAATCACATAAGCCCCGATACCCCAAACACTCGTTAACCACGCATGCGTAGATGCAATCGATGTAAAAATTCTTTAACCGTATACACACATCCTGATTTTTCATATCTACACTCTGACAATATAACTCAAATAATTTTTGCTTTCGTTCCAACATATTTGATCTATATGACATCGTAATCGAGCCGCTTCGTGTATCATAACAGTAAAAATTCTTATCGCTGATATACACGGATTCTGCAGCCATAAAAGTCTGCAGCACAAAAAGATAATCCTCGTTCAAAATTTCCCGTTCTGTTATGAATCTGATTTTATTCTTTTCAATCAATTCTCTCCGATAAAAATTGCTCCATGCGGAAAGCACCCGATTTTTCTTATAGTCCAGAATATATTCATTACTGATGATATCCAAGCGCTGCGGATTCAATGCTTCTCCTTGATAATAACCCTTCGGATAAAACATAGTTCTTTCCGCTACAACTTTACCAGATTGTATCTTTTTAAAGCCAAAACGAATCATATCCGGAGCATACTGGTCAATAGTCTTCACCAGCTGCCCATATGTATCTTTTTCTATCCAATCATCGCCGTCTATAAAGCTAATGTATTCGCCAGTAGCTTCCATTAATCCTGCATTTCTGGCTTCACCGGGACCTCCGTTTGACTGATGGATCACCTTGATCCGGGGCTCTCTGCGGGCATATTCATCACAGATACTGCCGCTTCTATCCGACGAACCATCATCCACAAGAATAATTTCCACATCTGTGCAATTCTGACCGAGCACACTGTCAATGCATCGCTCCAGATAATCCTCCACATTATAAACAGGAATAATCACACTGATCCATGGTGCCGTCATCTATCTTTCCCTCCATTCACAGCAGAAGTTATAATTGTTTTTATCCTTTCAAAAAATTCTGTTTCATTGAATTTCCTAACCGCCGTTTGTCTCGCTGCACGGCTATATTCCTGCCACCTTAACGGATCTTTGATAATATCCAAAACAGCTGCAGCAATCTGATCCGGTGCATGCTTCGGTATCAGATGTCCATTACATCCATCTTCCACTGCTTCCCTGATACTTCCCACATCCGTACTAACTACCGGTACACCAAAACTGAGTGCTTCCAGAATAGCCACAGGCAGGCCTTCGTTATAAGATGGCAAAATCAGACACTGACTGTTCATCAGCAATTCTTTCTTCTTTTCGCCGTCCACCCATCCGACGAAATCCACGTACTGTTCCAGATGAAGCATCCGGCACTGTTCCTGCAAAGACTCCATCTCGGCACCTGTTCCACTGATTACCAGACGAATATTCTTCTGAGTTTTTGCATCATGTTCTGTCAGGCTATGCATGGCATCCAACAAATCTTTCACACCCTTACGTGGAATGAGCACCCCCAGGTACAGCAATTGTGTTGGCTCACTATTCCACACAGATACCTGATTCGGTATAACTACTGCATTCTGAACCACTTCAACCTTTGCTTCCGGTGCAATATTGCGAATATATTTTCTCCAATATTCCCCCAGAACAATGACACCTGCACTGCCTGTAAACAATTCGCTGATTCTCTGTTTGCGAGCAGTTGAAGCATTTTCATAATACTGACGAAATTCCGATCCATGAAGATGAATCAAAACCTTCTTCCCAAAAGCATTTGCCAGTTTATAAATCAGATACTTTCTTGAGAAACTTCCTTTATAAGACATATGAAGATAAAAGATATCAATTTTTCTTTTACGAAACATCATCAAAAACAGCAACTGCATATAGCTCTTTATAAACAGACAACTTCTTTTGCACACAGTTCCTGCGGTATGGGTAGGTATATAATGTATATCTATCTCTTTACCCCAATCATGCTGAAGAAGCTGTTTCACCACACTGCTCATTCCGCCTCTTAACGAAGGGGCAGAGCCCATCATATATACATGAATCATCTGTTGATCCGCCATCATCATAGCTCCTGTTCCAGTATATCGGCAATTCTGATACATGCCCTGCCGTCGCCATACGGATTGCTGGCCTTACTCATTTTTTCATAAGCTGTCGGATCATCCAACAACTTTGTAAAATTACGATAAATCACTTCTTCATCTGTACCTGTTAATTTTAAAGTTCCGGCTTCTACACCCTCCGGCCGTTCCGTAGTATCTCTCATAACAAGAACCGGTTTTCCCAGGGCAGGAGCTTCCTCCTGTATTCCCCCCGAATCAGTAAGAATAATATGGCTCCTGGCCATAAAATTATGGAAATCCAGCACATCAAGAGGTTCTATAATGTGCATCCGGCTCTCTCCTCCAAAAATATCCTCTGCTGTTTCCCGGACAAGCGGATTCATATGAATCGGATATATAGCTTTCACATCCGGGTGTTCATCCAGTACACGGCGAATAGCAGAAAACATATTTCTCATCGGTATACCAAGATTTTCCCGACGATGAGCAGTAATCAACACCAGACGACTATCCGATGCCCACTCCAACTCCGGGTGTTGGTAATCTTCCCGAACTGTGGTCTGTAAAGCATCAATGACGGTATTTCCAGTCACATAAATACTGTCTGCACGTTTTCCCTCTGACAGCAGATGCTCACTGGCAAGAGCAGTCGGTGCAAAATTGAAACGACTGATAATGCTGACTGCCTGTCTGTTGAATTCTTCCGGATAGGGGCTGGCGATATTATAGGTACGAAGCCCCGCCTCCACATGTCCCACTGGAATATTCAGGTAAAAACAGGCAAGGGCAGTCACAAAAGTGGTGCTTGTATCGCCATGAACCAGTACAACGTCCGGTTTCTCCTGCTCCAGAACAGA
This sequence comes from Oliverpabstia sp., assembly GCA_051879295.1. Taxonomy (GTDB): domain Bacteria; phylum Bacillota; class Clostridia; order Lachnospirales; family Lachnospiraceae; genus Oliverpabstia. The sequence goes on from JBJELT010000014.1 coordinate 43,810, forward strand.
TTTAATCTTCTCCAGAATATCGATGGTAATACTAAACAGACTCTGTTTTTCTTTCATAATGGAAAGATCATAATCCGGTGTCACATGAAAAGTTTCCAGCACCTGATCCAGCATCTGACGATGCTGCCCGGTAACGCAGACACAGGTATCAAACACATCGCTTCTTTTTTTCAGTTCATTCACCAGTGGACACATTTTGATTGCTTCCGGTCTGGTTCCAAATACTAACATTACTCTTTTCTTCATAACGGCTTCTTCCCATTTTTCAAAACTTGTGTATCAAAGATAATAGACTCCATCCAAACTGCAGATATGTCTTGTGTCAAATACAATTTTATTTTTCAGTTTGTCCATGTTCTTTTTAATCTCCTGATGATCCACCAGAATAACGACCAGATCAACAGCATCCAGAAATTCATCCAGATTATGGTACTGATTTGGAACAATATCCCCGCTTACCATCGGATCATAGATCTTTACCCTGTTGCCGCACAGATGGTTTTTCAAAGAAGACAGCATCTGCAGTGTAGGTGAATCTCGGACATCGTCCACATCAGCCTTGTACGTCAAACCATAAAAGCCTACTTTACTAACATCTTCAATACCGCATTTATTCATAATTTCAGACACACGACTAAGTACATATTCCGGCATGGAATCGTTCACTTCACGAGCTGCTTTTATCACATGAGTCAGACTCGGGAAATCTCCTACAAGAAACCACGGATCTATCGGAATACAGTGTCCTCCCACTCCCGGTCCCGGGGAAAGAATATTCACTCGTGGATGCTGATTGGCAATCCGGATAATTTCATAAACATCCAGGTTCTGCTCATGACAGATTCTGGCCAGTTCATTCGCATAAGCAATGTTAATATCACGAAATGTATTTTCAACAACCTTGCTCATCTCCGCCGCCCGAATACCGGTCACTGTAATCGTACCTTTGCAGAAAGAACTGTAAAGGGACTTGATTTTTTCTCCTATTATCGGGTCATCTGCACCAATCGTGCGATTATTATGTAATAACTCATATATCATATTTCCCGGAATAATTCGTTCCGGTGCATGAGCCAGATACACATCTTCACCGATTACAAAACCATGCTCCTGGATCACAGGCCGTATATAGGTATCAATGGTACCCGGCGATACAGTGGACTCGATAACAATCACTGATCCTTTATCACATACCTGCAGCACTGCTTTGACTGCATTTACCACATAAGAAGCATCCACTTTCTTTGTTATTTCTTCATAAGGTGTCGGAACTGAAATAATATAAATATCCGCCTTAACATATTCGGTTGTAAATGAAATACCATTCTCCCTGGCTTTCTGATACAACTCTTCCAATCCGTCTTCCTGAAAAGATAACTGTCCTGCATTTAAAGTATCGACCCGTTCCCGCTTGTAATCGGTACCTACAGCCTCAACACCATGAGCAGCCAGCATCAGAACTGTCGGCAGCCCGATATAGCCAAGTCCTACTACATTTACCATGATTTTCCCTCTAAACCTCTATCTATTATTATTTGATATGAACCCAAACTTATACTTCAGTACATATATCATAAAACTGATATTTCCTATAATATATCGATGCCAGAGCCGCCGTGGTTCCTGTATAAAGCGATAAAACCATTCCATACCACACCTCTGCATCCACAATGGTGCCCTCTTCGTCGCACCTGCTATGACATCAAAGCTGCCTCCCACACCCATGACAAACGGTATATTCAAATCTTTCAAATACTTCCGAATCCAATATTCTTTCTTTGGTGAGGAAAATGCCACAAACATCATATCAGCACCTGAGGCTGCCATATCTTTCACAATCTGTGGCTCTTCTTCCTTCGTGAAATAGCCATTTCTATAACCGACAATCTGCAGGGACGGATACTTTTTCTCAAATATCTCTTTCACCTTCTGTACGACTTCTTCTCTGGCACCAAACAAATAAATCTTATATCCCTTGACAGATGACTCTTCAACAAGTCTTATAAACAAATCACAACCAGTCACCCGCTCCCTGACAGGTACATTCAACAATCGCGCTGCCATAAGAATCGAAAACCCATCTGCGTTGATAAGCGGACACTCATTTACAATTTTTCGAAGATTTTCGTCTTTACGCATGAGATTGATCTTTAAGGCATTAATCACCACATGCTGTACCGGCACACGGCGTTCAATCATCTCCTCAACAGCCGCCACCGTCTCATCCATTGACATAGCATTGACATATGTATTCAAAATCGGATATCTCTTGTCAATCAGATTCATTCTTTACGCCTTTCCGTTTATTTCTATTTCACATATTCCAGCTAAAATTGTAACATATTCTTTTTTTTTTGTAAAATGTTATTTACATATAGAAAGACCGGCGTATCAGAATATTTTATTACATTCCATACACCGGCCATCTTTATAATTATTCTACTGTCAAATTACTCCTCTTCACCATATGCACGGTACAGGAATGTTACAACCTGAGCCCGGGTACAGCTTGATTTTGGTGCGAAATGAGTATCATCCTTACCTACGGTAATTTCGTTCTCATATGCCCACAGAACTGCATTGTAATAGTAATCACTTTCGTTCACATCAACGAACGGATTCTCTGTTGTCTCCGGTTTCGGCTCACCTTCATTACGATGCAGGAAAGTTACAATCTGAGCTCTCGTAACTGTAGCACCTGGTGCAAAGTGAGTATCATCTTTGCCTACAGTAATACCATTCTCAGAAGCCCACAGTACCGCTTTGTAATAGTAATCATCTTCGGTAACATCTACAAATGGATTTACTGTAGTTTCAGGTTCTGGTTCACCCATTGTTCTCCACAGGAAAGTTACAACCTGAGCTCGTGTGCAGGCAGCACTTGGTGCAAAATGAGTTTCATCTTTACCTACGGTGATATTATTCTGTACAGCCCACAGTACTGCATCGTAGTAATAATCATCTTCCTTGACATCTTCAAATGGGTTCACTGTTATCGTATCAGTGAACGCTACTTCCTGAGATTTTAACAGACTGACCGTAATATCCGCAATGCCACTTCCTACCGCAGTGATTTGACCATTAGATATCGTACAAACATCACTGTCTGATGTCTCATAATTTAGATAATCAGGTTCAATATACGTATTTGAAAAATCATTATCGAAGTAGAACTGAACAGAAGCTGTCTCTCCCAATTTCAATCTTGTCTTATCAGTAACTATCCCATAATTAAGTTCCTCAAAGTTTGGATCAAACTGTACATCACGAAATGCGGCTTCATCTAGATAGGAATTTTCAGACACACTCTCAGCCTGATCAATACCGAAACACTGTACCCAATAGGGAATTCCATCAATTACAACCGCTCCGATACCGATAGACTGGTAATCTTCATCCAGTATATTGCTGCGATGTCCTTCTGAGTTCATCCATGAATTCATAACCGATGCAGCGGAACCCTGTCCAGCCGCAATATTTTCACCATACATCTTATCACATGCGGTAAAACAAACCTCATTTATAGGGCGTGTATGGCCAAAATAAAGACCCAGTTCGCTTCCGCGCAACATAGCAGCTTCAAGAAGGTCTCGATCCATTGTCAGTGATTCCAGCCCCTCTTTTTTGCGTTCTTCATTCACCAGTTCCAACACTTCAAAAGCCTCTGAATAGGATTCCTGTGAATAAACAGTAGCCGTTGCGACTCCAGGCTCCTGTGCATACACAGTATGAGTCATAAGCAAGCCGATGATCAATGTCATTATCCATATCTTTCCATTATTCATAATGCTCCTTCTCCTTTCTCATGAACAATTCTTACTTTATCTCAGTAAAAAGAGCTGTCGTACCAATTTTTTCAGTACAACAGCCCTTTCTTTTACCTCTCAAAAATAAGCTATCCTATTATTTGTTGAATTACTCTTCATCACCATAGGCACGATACAGGAAAGTTACTACCTGACCTCGTGTACAGCCTGATTCCGGTTTAAAATGAGTTTCATCTGTACCTTTGGTAATTTCATTCTCATATGCCCAGAGAACTGCATCGTAGTAGTATTTGCTTTCATTCACATCTACAAATGGATTCTCTGTTATATTCGGCTTCGGCTCTCCCTCATTACGATGCAGGAAAGTTACAAACTGACCTCTGGTAACAGTATCATTTGGTGCAAAATGAGTCTCATCTATACCTGAGGTAATTCCATTCTCAGCAGCCCACAGAACAGCTTTGTAATAGTATTTGTCTTCTTTCACATCAACAAATGGATTTTCTGTTGTCTTTGGTTCCGGCTCATCCATTGCTCTCCACAGGAAGGTTACTACCTGAGCTCTTGTGCAGTCATCATTTGGTGCGAAGTGAGTTTCATCTTTACCTGAGGTGATGTCATTCTTTACAGCCCAGAGTACTGCATCGTAATAATAACTATCTTTAGCAACATCTTCAAATGGATTAGGATTATACTCTCTGGAACTAATATAATTTACATCATCGACAGTAACAGTTGCAGTATACTTGATAAGACCATCTTCTGTCTCAGAAGAAGTCATCTCTTCCTGTGTCACTGTTTTCTCAAGAGTTTTTCCACATACATCACACAGGAATCTAACGGTTGCAGTTGAAAGGTCATCAGCCCATGTCCACTGAACTGCAGCTTCCTGGGTTACATTTCCGGCATCATCCTTCTTTTCCTGATTCTGGTAAGAATGATTGCCTGCTGTAACGCTTGCAGATTCTGTTGTTCCATTCTTAAGTTTTGCTGTAAACTTACCTGTTGTACAATCTCCTGAAACAGTCGCCACTTCACGGGTACTCAGTGATGGATTCTCCCAGATACAGTCAAACTTGTGATCCTTCAGATCAGTAGGTACTGTATACATGGAAGCTTCAGTTTTGTCAGTAGACCATGTCCACACTTCAGTGGTCTTGCCTGCATAAGATTTCACTTCATCATCTGTAAGTACTTTATCATTACTTCTAAGATGATCTTCTACAGTTTCATCATCTTCCAACTCAAATGCATGACCACAATCGATGCATACATAGCTGGTACCTGTCTGCCAGTTACCACTGTTATTCTTGGTGTAATAGGTTTCGTTAAACTTAATGTAGGTGTGTCCGTCACCGGTTGGAATTTCGGTAGCTGTAACATCTACAGTTCCAGCCTCGCCGCCGTAAACAGCAGTAGGATATTTTTCCTCAGTAGGAAGGCTATCCTCATCCAAAGTATATCCTTCAATTTCACCTACAGCCTTTTTAATATCCTCGGCAGTAAACGCATATGTGTCACCTTTAGGACCTTCTTTTTCAGCTGTTGTTTCAAGAAGGACAGTCCTGTCTTCTTCGTTTTCTGCATCATAAGTCGCAGAATCATAAACAGTGATGTTCAGAGTTGCTGTTGCT
>JBJELT010000014.1:49310-73985 GCA_051879295.1 Oliverpabstia sp.
TTCTGCATCATAAGTCGCAGAATCATAAACAGTGATGTTCAGAGTTGCTGTTGCTGATTCTTTTGATGCTGTCAAGGATACTGTCTCTGTTGTACCATATGCAACATTCACATCTTTGTAATCGTATGTATCAAGTACATAATTCTCAGGTAACTCTAATCCTTCTGCTGTCGCCTGAATATCTGCTGCTGCAAAAGTATGAGGTTCACCTTTCACACCTTCTGCTGTCAATGTTCCAGACTGCAAAAGCTGTGCATCTTCTCCGGTTCCATCTTTTATTTCAATAGCAAGGGTTGCTGTTGCCTGGACTTTTGATGCAGTCAAGGATACTGTCTCTGTTGCACCATATGCAACATCTACATCTTTATAATCATATTCATCCAATACATAGTTCTCAGACAGTTTTTTTGCTACTTCCTCTGCTTTCGCCTGAATTTCTGTTGCTGCAAAAGTATGAGGTTCACCTTTCACACCTTCTGCCGTCAAGGTTCCAGACTGCAAAAGCTGTGCATCTTCTCCGGTTCCATCTTTTATTTCAATAGCAAGGGTTGCTGTTGCCTGGACTTTTGATGCAGTCAAGGATACTGTCTCTGTTGCACCATATGCAACATCTACATCTTTATAATCATATTCATCCAATACATAGTTCTCAGACAGTTTTTTTGCTACTTCCTCTGCTTTCGCCTGAATTTCTGTTGCTGCAAAAGTATGAGGTTCACCTTTCACACCTTCTGCCGTCAAGGTTCCAGACTGCAAAAGCTGTGCATCTTCTCCAGTTCCATCTTTTATTTCAATAGCAAGGGTTGCTGTTGCCTGGACTTTTGATGCAGTCAAGGATACTGTCTCTGTTGCACCATATGCAACATCTACATCTTTATAATCATATTCATCCAATACATAGTTCTCAGACAGTTTTTTTGCTACTTCCTCTGCTTTCGCCTGAATTTCTGTTGCTGCAAAAGTATGAGGTTCACCTTTCACACCTTCTGCCGTCAAGGTTCCAGACTGCAAAAGCTGTGCATCTTCTCCAGTTCCATCTTTTATTTCGACAGAAAGAGTTGCTGTTGCCTGTTCTGCTTCCTTAGTCGCCGTCAAAGTAACTGTCTCAACACTACCATATTTAACAGTTACATTTTCAAACTTGTACTCATCCAGTGTATAGCCCTTTTCCTGGCTAATCATTTCCTGAGCTTTAGCTTCAATCGTTTCACTCGAGAAAATATGTTCTGTTTCTTCGGCTTCTTTTACCTGATCAACTTCTATTACATCACTAGTTAATGTTTTCTGTTCGCCATCTACATTTGTTTTTATGTCGATTTCAAGAATTGCATACCCTTCTTTAGCCTCAGCAGCATTTACGGTCTGAGCTTTATTTTCAACAGTAGCCGTCTCCTGAATCAGACCACAATCAGAACAACGTTTTACAGTATATGAATCTTCTGTACAGCTTGCCGGAACTGAAACATTTTTATAGCTGTGGCTTCCGCCTGTCAGATGGCTCATCGCAATCGTGCCTACAATATTAGCACTCCACATAAACTCGTCGTTATCATTTGCTTCACTATTGTTGTAATAGGAATTATAAGACGGTTCATAATTGGTCTCTGCGAACTGATAACCGTAACTGCTGTAATCTTTCAGTTCTCCAAAATCTTTACCGGAAATAAATGCATAGTTTGTTGCAACGGATACATACATATTTCCATCTCTCTTGATCGTCATATCAGCGATTGGAGGATTTTCAACAGTGATACCGTTAGTTCCCGGATTTCCACTGGTCATAGTGAAAGCAAGTCCTCCAAGACCATTGGACATATCACGTTTACCGCTTACTTCTGTGTATTCAATCAGTTTTTCCACATCACCTGTTTTGATGTCATAGGAAAGAATACAATTAGAAAGACTGAAGTAAATCTTGTCATTGTAGTATGCACAAGAGATAGAAATGGAAGGATATCCTTCCACGTATGCCTGATGCTCTTCAAACAGTTCTGCAATCAGTTCATTGTCTTCCATCTCTTCGCTTGTCGGATTGTATACCTGACCATTGTTGAAGTCGACCAGCGTTCCCAAATCGTCACTGGTATCGGACATGGAAGCATTATCATGATAAGCAATCTTATATTCTGTATCGGTAAACAGTCCTTCATAATCATTTGCTGCCCTGCTTGAGCTACCGCCGTTTCCGTAATTTCTCATAATATCCAGCAGATCTGTGGAATCATAGAGATAGTAGATTTTATTGCCTACTTGATACGGCTGACTCTTTACAAAAGCAACCCATGCCTCTTCATAAGTTGTATCAGTAGCAATTCCTTCATATAATGTACGGATTTCCTTGTAGTTGTCTTCGTACATCTCACGGCAGGAATCATCACTGAACATAAAATACAGATGATTCAGGTTACCGTCTGTTTCCACACGGTCACGGTTCATACATTCAACATAGATATCTACATAACAGGGATCCACATAATACCATTTTCCATCAAGTTTTACTGCATTCCAATAATGGCACTCACCAAATGAGGAATCCTGACCGAACATGGTTACGTCGGCATCAAAGATAATCTTTACATAATCTGCAACTGCAGCGGCATCCTTGCTCCATTTGTAATTACCATCTTCATCTTTCACCGGATTACCATCGCTGTCCAGTTCATAGTTCAGCTCTTTGTAGGATTTCCAGTTAGAAGCATCATCCAAGCCAGCTGATTTATCTTTCAGATAAATCTCCGGATGTGCACACTGCAGCAGGTATGCATAAACATTGGCATAACCAAAGCATACGGCTTTCTGATTTACAAACACACCAACCTGGTTGGAACCCCACATACCTACGATAGCGGAAGCTGTAGAAGCAGCCTGCTGTTCACCGCTGCCGCCGTCCTCCTGTACATCCACCATGTAAGATTCTGCCTGTGCGTCAGCAATATTTTTTGCCTGTTCCTCACCATACACATCTTTCAGTGCATCATAGGTTCCATCGTATACCTGCTGTTTAATCGTATTATACATGCAGTTATATGCATAAGTATAAAGTTTATTCTCTGCCGGTTCCGGCTCAACCATTTCTTCCATGATATAGTCCATGGCGAACTGGCAGTTATCAGCAAGCCAGTCATTCAGAGCCAGATACTCCTGCATCTCTGTCATACCATCTTCCAGAACATCCAGTGCTTCATCTCTTCCGTCTCTGATTTCATCTGCATATTCGCTTACTGCAAACTGGGTTCCCAGGTAGTACAGCTGAATAATACCGGAAAGTGTCTCAAAATCGATATAGCCTGCCTGAGCGTATTCTTCCGGAATACTTGCTATATCCAGAAGAGAGCCAATCGGGCTGGCATTAGTATCCCTGGTAGTGTTATACGGTACCTGGACACCAAATATATCTGCATTGTCTTCACAAAGCTGAAGATACTGTGCATACATCCCCAGCAGCTGCTGTGTCTGTTCCTCAGACAAATTGTATACTGTCTGTAATTCTTCAGCCGCCATGACGATCATAGGATCCATCTCTACTTCTGCGGTGGTAACCGTTCCTTCGTCATCGGTCTCATATGTAACATCGGCTGCGCCTTCCATATTAGTCTCGTCCAGAACTTCTGCTGTAGCGGTATCCATCTCTTTAGAAGTGATTCCAAAACGGGACAGATCCAGACTTCCATCAAATCCGTTGAAAATCCAGTCTTTAATGGCATCTTTCAACTTACTTTCCGGTGTATCCTCCTGGACTTCATTTTCTGTACTTTCCATCATATTGCCAAGGGATGATATAATCCGGGCAGCTGCTATATTATCCTGAGCAGTCTGACTAAGTACAACTTCACTCGAGCTTTCCGTGCTTTCCTCTGAATTCACAGGGGCAGCGAAAGCAGGCGTCAGTGAGCTCGCTGTCATCGCAAACGTAAGCAATCCGGCAGTAAGCTTTGCACCATATTTTTTCATTCTCGTGTCTCCTCCTTCAACATTTAAAGTTAATTGTTTCACTTTTTCTCCTTATTAATCTGGAAAACAAAGCAGGAACGCTTATCCCTGTATATCCCTCATGATCCTCCCCATTCATGAATAAACGATGTTGTTTCCGGACCTACAGTCACAGAAAACAAGCGCATTATCCTAACTAAAAGCGTACCACGAACCGCTCCTGATATCAAGTAATAATTGCCTAAATATTGTACAAAATAAATACTAAAACACTGCACAAACTCCCCAAAATTCCTATTTTTGCATTATGAAAATAATAAGGTCGCTGAGTTCCCTGATTGTCCTCACATTTCGTAGTTCTGCTGCCGGTATGTCGATACCAAAAGCATCCTCCAGATCGCCCAACATTACCACAACCTCTACCGAAGACAATCCCATATCTGTAAAGATTCCCGTATCCTGGGTGAGCTCTATTTCTGTTTCTGTAGACTCTACAATCACATCAATAATTTTCTTTTTCACATCCTGCAGCGCCATACTCAATCCCTCCTGTTACACTTTTTCGTATCAATTTTCCCACTGCTGTTTTTGCAAAAGGTTCTTCCATAAACCGAATCTTCTGAACTTGTTTATACATCGGTGATTTATAATTATACTGCTCAACGGCTTGGAAAACTTTTTTCCTGATATCTGTTCTTCCGCCTTCATTACTTTCTGCCGGATACCGGGGATAAACGGCAGCTATCAGCATATCATTTTCCACTCCGACCATAACCTCACAGATTTCCCTGCAACAATATAATTTCGTTTCAATCTCTTCTGGACTTATATTCTCTCCATTAGAAAGTATAATCAGATTCTTTTTTCTTCCTGTCAGATACAGATATCCATCTTCATCCTCCCGACACAGATCACCTGTTGCATACCATCCATCATGAATCACCTGCGCTGTCCCCTCTTCATCACCATAATACCCTATCATCACGGATTCACTTCGGAGAAATAATTCTCCATCGACAATCTTAACCTGCATCTGAGCAGGTGGTTTTCCAATGGTATCCGGCCGATCCGGCTTCATTTCCCACACAAATCCAATACCTCCGGCTTCAGATGCTCCATACCCCTGCAGCACTGTAATATCACGATCCAGCAACATCTGCAGGAACTCAGGCCGAAAAGCAGCACCGCCGCAGTGAAGCATATGCAAATTCCACCCCAAACGTTCTCCGTGAATTCCTCCATTTTTAAGTTTACGTGCAAGAACCGGAAGCATAGACGGAACCACCGGTACATAATCTGGTTTCATATCCTTCAGATATCGGTAGAAATATTTCAGATCACCCGCCAGACAAATCTCTGCCCCCAGATATATGGCATTTAATATCATGACAAATCCCGACATATGATGGAATGGCAGTACAGCAAGCAAAGAATGGAAAGGTTTGTCATTCACATTGCTGCACACACTGGCCACAAGTCCATGAGAAGACATCATGACAGCCTTGCTCTTGTTAGTGGTACCTGATGTAAAAAAAACGCAGGCCAGTTCTTCCGATTCCTGTATTACATGTATATCCGTTTTATCGTACATCTCATTTTCCGCAACAGTTTCTTTCATGGACAGCCGAAGCACATATTCCGGCAGGTCAGCCGAAAATACCGTCTCTTCCGTCGAAGCATCGTACATAAGCACATCCAAATCTACTCTGTCTGCCAGTTCTTCCACCGTCTCCACATCGAACTGCCAATTAAAAAGTACCGCAACAGAACCTGTCCAGAATATGGCGCAGAAATTAACCAGCCACTCATAACTGTTCTGTCCTATAATCCCGATATGTTTTCCACACAGATTTCTGTTTTTCAGAACACAGGCACGTTCCTTCACTGTGCAAAAAAACTCCTCTGTTGAAATATCTATGATCTTCTCGCCAATCATATAGCGAAACAATCGTCTTCCCGACATTCGCATTTCCAGCATTTCCAAAACCTGGCGCATATTTTTCAAATGACACATCTCTTCTTCCTTTTCCATTTTCTGTTGATCACTGATACGATTCGGTAAAGTACATACATCATCACACACCGGCCTACAAAGCAAAGTGCCACTGCAATCCACGGATATTCCGGGAAGATTGCATTCAGGCGATACCAGGGAAATATGATTTTCTCATAGGCATGAAGACATACGATCCAGATAGAATAAAATCCTACTTCTTCCAGTGCCCTGATGATTTTTCCATTCCAATCACGCTCCATCACACGGGCATAAATCCGAAGCAATAAAAAACCAGTACAAAACGTGGCTGCCACATCCACAAACCCCAGGCGCCATACGCAGGCCACAATATTCACTTCGCCAAATGCCGCCGAAAACAACGTAAGTGTTATCACAATACACCAGCAGGCTATTGGCAATTTTTCTTTCAGCAAATGATTCTTTCTGATCCACTCTCCAACAGCCAGATATCCCACGGCCAACAATGCCATCGGAAGACAAAAAGGCCATACAACTGTAATTCTTGTCATCAGATATCCTGCAGCCACACACCCCACTGTAAAGATACACTGCAGAAACACTGATTTCAGCCGTACAATGACATTGTATATATTCCAACCGCCAAACAGAGCCAGAATAAACCATAAAATGCTGACGGATTCTACAGGAATACCCATAAAATTTCCGCCCCCTTCTGCATTCAATCCCAACAGATAAGTCAGAACCAGTTCCCCTCCATTTTTCATAAAAGACCGTTGTTCCAGAATCGCCAGAAGTACTTTTGTCAGAAGAACAGCTGCCGCTACCATCACATAAGGTTTCAGCAAGATTTTTTTCTGTATTTTAAAGCATTTTAGCGGGGTTCGTTTATAAAATCCAAAACCACTGATCATGAAAAATGCGGCAATGATGCCACCACCCAGGATTGTTCCAACACTTTGAAACGGATAGCCTCTACTGACTTTCGGCAAAACCGGGTTAATCGAATGCCCCAGTACGATCAGAGTCATTCCCAACCCCCTTGCCAGATTATAATATCCCAGGCTTTCACTTTTATCCGGTTGTTTCTCCACTGTTTTTACTCCTTTTCATTCCTCTCAGTATATCAGATGATAGATGACGGTATCTGATATAGCTGTAATATCAAAAGTGCCATAACAACCACAATCACCGCTATCAGAAGCAATACCTTCCCCGGGAATAAACGCTCCTTTATCTGCTGTCGTTTGCAGGCTTTTTTCATCAGGAAATAATGCAGCAGTGTTAAAAGCATATAGCACACAAGTGTAGTCCATCCCGCCGCAACATATCCATAAACAGGAATACATATCGCATTCAATAGCAAATTTGCAGCAGAACAGATAATAGATATCAAAGGAATGCCCTTTGTTTCATTATAATACATTTCGATATTGGCAAACATCATATATAGAAATATAAAAAATACGCTGGCAGCCACCGGAGGAATTACCCTGATGGCCTGGGTATAATCACTGGTTGCCATAATTTTTACCAGAATCGGGGCAAAAAGGCTCATTGCCAACGTCGCCCCTCCGACCATTAGACACAACAATGCTGATGCACGACGCACTGCCTGCAAATGACCTGCTTTCAGTTTTTTATACATCCACGGGTTAAAGGAACCATTCACCGCGGATACCAGCAGAAGAATAATGGTAGCCGCAGAATACGCCACACTGTAAATTGCAGCCTTTCCGCTTCCTTCATAATAATTGATCATAATCCGATCTGACTGGTTCAAAATCGACTGAGAGATATAATAAAAAATCAATGGCAGATTGAACCGCAGAGCAAAATTCCAGTATTCTTTCCTCCAAAATACCTTTCCTTTATAAAAAAGGAAAATTAATAAAATTAATCCAAAAAAACTCTGGACTGCTACCGATGCAATGATTCTGGCTTCTGCCCTGTAGCTGGTATTCATCACAGCCAGCACTGCAATCACCGGATTCAGTATTGTGCTGATCAACGTAATCGCCGCGGGCCATCGATAATGAAAATCAAACCGTTCCCGATTTGTCCATAACATCAGAGGTGGATTAAAAAACAGCTGAACAAACATCAGTCCCATCATCAGACTGCTCAGACCGGTAACATGGTCAATTTGCCGGTGAAACAACAGATAAACAACGCCCGCACCCAGTGTCATCACCATAATCAGGCCCGCTGCCGAAGATGTATACCCGTCTTTATCTTCTTCATAACGAATCAGTCCATTATTCAGCCCTTCATATGGAATCTTCAGCGATGTAATCAAAAGAAATATTTCGAACCAGGCGAAGTAAACATTGCACATGCCATATTCTTCGGTGGTCAGAAGCCTCGTAAATACAGGAACAGTGATAAATGCAGTTCCTCTCTGCAAAAAATTACAAATTGTAAACCAGATGGATGTTCTCACCGCCGGAGACATCCCTTGATACCTTTTATTAAAATTAATTTTCACTGCACCGTCCCCTGTTTCATTTTCTTCGCCTTCTGCTCTGCAAATAAAAAACCAATCAAAAAGGCAAACGGCACCGATACCGGATTGGCAAAAGCCGACTCACTGGTACTGGACACCAGAAGATACAACAAAGGAATTAATGCCGCCGCAAAGGCACTTTTATCACTCTTCAGTGTCCACACCTTTTGTACAAACAATACCAGTACACCGATAAATGCGGCAAATCCCACAAATCCACACTGTCCCATAATCATAGGCCAGAATGTATCCGCCACAAAGTCATGGTAATCGGGCGAAAGTCCCCATACTCCTGCCATCTGATACATACCATAGACCGGGGAATACGGTTCTGTGGAAAATGCAGAGCCAAAAGTCCCCCATCCTGTTCCAAAAGGGAAATGATCTTTTGCCAGAAACGGAGCCGCAATAGTCAGTACCGCCCGGGCAGAGCCCACTCCCATGACAAAATAATAACTGATGAGCTGATATAAACCACCCACAGCTGCCAAACACACCACGCTGCCTGCAAATATTTTAACTTTTTTGCTTATCTCCTGCCTCTGACGAAATACCAGCAGATAAACCATCAGGATACATGCTGTCGCTCCCATCGCTTTTGCTCTTCTGGTACTGAGCATGACAAAAACAAGCATAGCCAGCGGAGGTATGATACGTTTTTTCTTGTCTTCATAGAACCACAGATACCAGGCACTCAGGAATACACACTGTCCTACCAGAAATGTATAGGCAGAATAAAACAGTTTGACAGCCCGCATTCCACCTCTCGTCTCTGTGGAAAAAATACCAAAACACAGATCAAGCAGACACAGAACAAACAATACCACCGTAATCCCATTCAGAATCATCCACAATAATTTTCTGATTTCCTGAAGATTCAGGTCATCATCCACAAACATCAGAAAAGCAGCACCGACTGACAGAAAAAACTTCAGATTTACATAAGAATCTTTTGCCGCACTGGCAAATGTCTGATAATGGTACATGAAGTTACCTCCCCATCCCCATCCCCAGAATATAAGAAGCAGTGTAAGAAAAAGAATTCTTTTTCCTGTCCATATAATTTTATTCTTCTTTTTGAAAATCCACAGAGCCAAAGCAGGAAAGAACAGAGCCGCAAACCCCTCATCCAGATACCGGAAAGGTTCAAACCACTGCTGCAAACGGTTCTGCATCACAAAAAGAATTACCAAAAACAAAAATAGATACGTTTTTCCCGAAGTCACTGTTTTCATAATTCCTACCCCTTCTTTATGCACCATCTGATCGTTCAAACTCCGATACTGCCGGCAGAATACAGTCAAAACTTTCCCTCAGCATTTTTTTCATATTATCAAATGCAATATCTGTTTTACTGTCATTAAGACAGACCACCGGATACGTCTGCTTTTCTATGGTTCTGCAAATTTTATTAATATCATCTTCCCACAGTTCGTAATGATGTCCCCATCCCGTGTTTCGTACGGCAAAATTCCCTTCACAGATCTGCCAACATTTCATCAGCCAATGGGTATAATCCTGTTTGGATCGAAATCTGTTAATCCCACAATTTTCCAGAAGTTTCCCTTCTTTTTCCCATACTTTTATAAAAGTACTCTTCAGATATGAAGAGGGAAGATGGGTGTCCCGGAAACAGGAAAAATACTGAAAAGGTGCCAGCAGAAAGTTTCTCAGAAGATCCCCTCTATATTGCAAAGTAAAAAACTTATAAAAATTCTTTCGCAGAACTTCTTTCTTTTTAAAATGTCGGTTCAATAATGAAAAGTTATTAATCTGCATATGCGGCAGACAATCTTCCGGTCCTGGAGCTGTCGCAATATCCATCAGCGCCGACTCCCGCGGAATACCCTCCACAAAAAAATCTGACGGTTTCACCGGTGCTGTCAAAAACATATCATCATTGAAAAGTACAAAATGTTCACTCAAATCCGGAATCTTATGCAGCCACAACTCAATCACATTAGAATTGAAAGTAGGAAGATATTGTTTCGGTATATAATCCTGATGTTTCACCAGTCTGAGTTTAGGGTGCTTAACATTCAGCCATGAAGGGACCTGTCCGTTTGTTATGAAAAAAACACGATTCACCCAGGGTGCAAATTTCTCAACACCACGAAACCAAAATCTCATCAGTTCCCAATCGCGGTAACGATTGTCACTGTTTCCATTATTCTCATCTTGAGGACAATACCGACTTCGTTCCTTTTGCCATTCCGGATCTGTTCCGTCCACCCATAGAACCACAAAGTCAATTTTATCATTGCTTGTTTTATACATCTATATTCATTCTCCCTGATACACCGAAAAAAGCTTTCTACCATATTCATCCAGTGTATCAAATGTCTCCTCACAACAGGCAACACGATACTCTTCTGGTTCACTGCTCTCCCAGATTGTTCGAATCATCTGCTGCAGCCGCTCTCCATCTCCACCAGGAAACAGCCATCCCGTCTTTCCATCTTTGATCAACTCCGGTATTCCTCCCAGGTCTGAGCCCAGGACAGGTGTACCGCACATCATACTTTCAATTACTGAAAACGGACAGTTCTCATGGCACTCTGAGGGACATATGGAAAATCTTGCTCCTCTGATCAGATTTGCCAGGTCATCCCCTGTCAGGAAACCAACATTCTTCACATTTGCAACACCATCCACCAGATTTATCAGGGGACCGTCTCCCGCAAAAACGAAAGGAATCTGCGGCAGTTCCCGGCAAACATCCAATAACATACGAATTCCTTTTTCATCAGAATAACGGCCGAAATACAGCACATATTTCCCCTCGTTCTCAGGCTTTTGTTCAACGGGCTCCACAAAATTACGAAGCATTACAGTTCTTGCAGCCAGCAAAGAATTTGTATCCAGCTTTTCTTTCATAAATAAAGAAGGACATATAATTACATCAATAACACTGTAAATATTTCTTTTTTTCCAGTATATTCCTTCAATTGCACCAATACAGCTTCTCAAAAAAGAATTATGAATACATCGTCCCGAAACACAATGCAAAAAGCTCCCATGCAGACATTTTTCACAGACATGTCGTTGCCCGGGACTATACATATAATGATTCGGACATATCAGCTGCGAATCATGAGCTGTATAAACCACACGGATTTTCTTTCCTGATCGTTTCCGATATTCCTGTACTGCAGACAAAATCGAAGGTGTAAGCTGAAAATTAAAATTATTGATATGCATCACATCGGGCTGAAACGTTTTCAGAATACTTCCTATCTTACGTTTTGCTTCCACAGAATAAATAAGCTTAAAGGGATTGGCCAGATTAGCTCGAATCCCTTTTTTATGAAAATCCATCGAGCCAGTATAAAGGTTCCATCGATTTCCTACCACATTATCCGAATGGTGCATACCAAAATATTCCACTTCGTGCCCCTGTTTTTCCCAGTATTCTCCAATCTTGAATGTATACGTTTCCGCTCCGCCCGCTGGATAAAGAAATTTATTGACCATTAATACTTTCAAAACAAACTCCCCATCCTGTTCTAATCACTTGCACCTTCTGCGTATAACATTAATGTTTTTCTGACAATCTCATCCCAGTTATAATTTCCGCATACATAATCACTCACCTGTCTGCGGCTGTTTTCAATGAGTTCCGGTTCCCCGCAAAGTCTCTGCAATGCATTGCGCAAATCTTCCCTGTCACCTTTCTGAAAAATGAATCCATACTGCCCAAGAACCTCTGTACACTCCGGTATATCAGAGCAGAGACAACAGTTTCCATAACTCATGGCCTCCAACAAACTAATCGGCATCCCTTCCACGTCAGAAGGAAGACAGTACAGGTAACTGTTGGAATACAATTCATCCAGAACCTCCCCCTCTACAAATCCAGTAAACAGAACTCTCTCATCCGATTCTGCCATTAACTGAAGTTTCTTATAGAAAACATCCGTGTCGGAAGGTCCCCCGGCAATCACCAGTTTCTTCTCCGTCCTCACTTTTGCAAATGCTTCAATCAGATTTTCAAGACCCTTTTCCGGTACGATCCGTCCCAGATATAAAATATAGCTATCCTTTTGAAGGTTCCATTGTCGTATAATTTTTTCAGCAGCCCGCTTCACCGGTTTCTCGGTACCATTGGGTATAAACGTCGTATGCCTGTCATACGTTTCCCGAAAATACTTCTGCATAGCTCTGCTCAGTACAATAATCTCATCCGCATAAGCAGCCGCAATTTTTTCTCCATGTTTCAAATACCACGACGCAAACCGGCCCCACTTACTCCTCTGCCAGTCGAGTCCATGAATGGTGACTACCGTACGAATCCCCATCATATGAGTAAATAACGTCATAGCAGCCGGTCCTTCTCCATGATAATGGATACAATCATACCGACCACACACCGCATACAGAGTGCCTATCAAAGAGCCCATCATAGTAGACATTCCTCTAATATTTACAACTGGTATCTCACGAATATATACGCCCCGATAATCCCACCGGAGTGGTTTCTTCTTTTTTTCTTTCTCTCCCTTACAGCATCTGCGACAGTTATACAATGTCACCTCATGTCCTTTTGCTGCCATTCTCACAGACAACGCTTCAACTGCGACCTCGATTCCTCCTCTTCTGGACGGAACCCGCTTTTGCCCGATCATTGCAATCTTCAACTGGAACAACCTTTCTACACGGTAATACAACAATTTTACATGATAAACAGTGTACGTGATTCTGTTCATTTTGTCAATCTATCCCTGCCATCATACAAACTAACTATATTACTGTCCACTTCGTTTGCGTCAACAAAAACAGATAAAAAGACGGGTACATCAATTCCATGCTACCCGTCTTTTTTATGTATTAGCTTTCTCCTATTTCAATCAGCCTGCTATCGCACGTTTTATCATTTTGCTGTTCTTTTTCCGAGCATTTCTTTCTGAAAGAATCGCATGGGTCAGACCGATACGGTTAGTCTTAAAATGGAAGAACGGACGTTCCTGAAGTTCTACAATCTCAACCGGCTGCATATAATCATCCAGACAGTCACGTACTTCATCTTCAATATCATCTACCGTATAGCCATCTTTCAGAATTACAAACAAATACGGAAGGAAACATCCTGTATGCTGATCATCCGGCACTACAACAAAAAACTCATCGTTGATTCCCTCAATATCAGCGTCTGCCAGACGATTTTCCATTGGCAGAGTAGCCAGGTCACCGCCACCGTAACGCGGTGATTTTCCGCGGGTCTGCACATAAATAACACCATCTTCATCCATATAACCCAGATCCCCTGTATGAAGCCAAACCATGCCATCCTCATGTGTCTGCAGAACTTCTGCAGTTGCTTCCGGACTATCATAGCCGAGCATGAGCCCTGGACCGCTGATACAGATTTCACCCATCTGATGATACGTAAGCTCTTCCTGTGTGCCAGGTTTGAAAATACTCATTACATTACATATCATCGGGATTCCCACATTACCATTTCCCATTTTATGCGGAGACATCGGAAGAGTCATATTGGAACCTGCCTCACTGCTTCCGTATCCGGTAGTAAAACGGGCATTACAATTGTGGTTTCTCAGAAATTCCTGTGCATTTTCCAACTGTTTATTATTATATGCTTCACATCCGACACCTGCTGCCAGCAGATAAGACATATCATAATCATCGGTAATCCGTCCATTGTGCATAACATTTTCAATGAAGAGCGGAATCATCATCCATGAATTGGGACGATAACGCATCATCTCCAGGTCAATGTCATCCGGATCACAGAACGGATTCAGAATCAGCAGTTTGTTAGATGCCAGAGGCATCAAAATTCCGGATACAGTAACAGCAATCAGTGCAGGCGGAAGGCAGGCAATCATCCAGGAAGGGCGGAAGCCATCCGATCCCGCATAGAAATTCATCTGATGAATCACACTAATGATTGTACGTGCAGAATGGATTACCTGTTTGGATGGACCTGTAGATCCACTGGTATAAGCACGGAATAGAGGACGATCCATATTCACCGATACCTCTGCTGCTCCGACAGCATTTTCTTCCTGTTTCAGAAATTCATCCCAGCTCATCACAGCCGGACCACCGGCTTTTACTTCCGGATAACGGCTGTCCAGTGTATTCTGAATATAATCCGGCATGTCCTTACGGTTGCAGGAATAGCAGGGATCCAGAAGAACAACTTTTTTGACAGAACTGTCAGACAGATATTTTTCCAGTTCATCCTGTCCCAGATAATCATGGGCAAGGATTACCTCTGCTCCGGATTTTCTGACAGCTTCCACATTCTCTTCCAGTGTATTATCACGGCACAATAAGGATGCGCCAATTTTCTCAGCACCAAGAAGAATATAAACCAGTTCGGGAACTGTCTGAAGGAACACAGGAATCTGATCTCCCTCACCAAATCCCAAAGCTTTCAATGCACGTGCAGTTAACTCTGCCTTTTCAAATACCGTACTCCACTTGATATCATTGCCATAATAATGCATGGCAACCACATCCTCACCTGGGCAATTCATTTTCAGATATTCCATTAATGTACATGTAGGAATCTGCAGGTTTCTCAATACTTCCGGGTAATATTTCATCCATGGGCGATCGATACTCGGTCTGCCCGTCAATTTATTCATGTTCATGACCACAATACTCCTCTTATCGCGTTAGGTATTTTTTTCCATCCATCGGATTGGCTAAGTGTATCACAGTCAAAAAATGAAAACACGGGAGTAAAATGGTCAAAAATTGATTAAATATGATTCACAAGGAATCATTTTTGAAAAACACAGACTATTCCATACATGAAATCATTTGAATTCCGTGAAGAACATGCCGCATATAGGAAATAATTGCTTCTCTATCTGATATGATAACATCTTCACCATAGTTCCAGAATTCTTCAAATGACCTCTCGAACACTTTCTGCATATCCGCCCGGTTGATGATTAACATATCATTTCGATTGACGGAACTTTTCAGACGTAAATAAGATATGGTATCTGTCAGAAAAATGCACTGATTGTCAATATACTCAAAATCCGAGACAAGCTGACCATAAACCAATCTGAAATCCAAGTTTTTACATTTTTCACCAATTTCCAGGAGATGTTCCATATATCTGAGCCGCTGCCGTACAGAAAGTTTCACCTTATAATTGAAAAAATCCAATTCACTGTTAACCGCAAAACTGGAAAATGCAGATTCGTAGACCATAATTCTGATATGTGAATTCTGTACAATGTTTCGAACCAGTCTGTGAACATTCCTCAACTCTTCAGTACTAACCGACATTTTACCGGATGTCTCCAGTTCCTGTACAATTTCCTCAAAAAGATCTTCCGACAGAAAATGTTCTGTCATATGTCCCACCAGATACCGAATGTTCGGAGATAACAAAGTATGAATGTAATCATGATTCCGTATCATATCGCGGATGTTTGTACTGCGAAAAAGCAGCCTCTCACGATTGCACAGAACCTTTATGTTCCTGTATAATGCGTTGCAGTTGTCTACATCTTCACTCACATTCACCGCCATGCAGCGATCCCGGCTGATCAGCATGGCCGAAATAGCGAAATCATTTTTCACGGCAAAAACGGCCCTGCCTCCGGCCTGAATATCAGCATAAAGATTAAAATCTATCAAGATATTATCTGTCAGCATATTAATCAGAAATATGGTATCATAAATATAGTCCCACTTTTCCGGGCGCAGATTGATCACCATAGAAAAGTGAACATCAGGATATCCCCTTTGTCCTCCGTCGTGTTCTTTATCAATACGGGTAAACTGCAGACGGTACTCATGTCCCATAGACATCAGATCCAACGAAGCAACAATATCAAGGGATTTAACCCTTCTAAGCACCGGATGTCTCATCTTTGAAATAAACTGAGGCAGGGTAAGTTCAGGATAATAAACTGTTTTCTGAGCCACGTTTGCTCCTGTATTCTTCTGCAGATCACGCACATAAAAATACTCCGCTTCCAGATTGTCAAAAATTGCCAGTTTTAAATCTTCACAATCATCCAGTGAATACTCCTCCAACAAAGTATTCCGTCCTTCTTCACTTGCTGATTCTACAATACAATGGCTGATTCCTTCCAGAATCTTCTTTTCCATTTTTTCTGCCGGAAGCATACGTCCGCTCACCCATTTACTGATGTAAGACACATCATACTGCAGCTCCTGTGCAAGTGTATAGTTTTTTAGCTCAGCGACCGACATTAAATACTCCAACAATTTACTAAATCGGTTTTTTTCTTCCATTTTTTCCTCTCCCGCCTCAAAATGAATTATGTGAATCCTTTTTTGTCATTTTTTTCAATTTTTTTTCATTTTTTGAACTTTTTATTTTTACTATTATATCATCGCCAAACGTGAATGTAAATTATTGAATCACACCTTACTTCTTTTTCACTCGACATATTCATACATTCTTTCAATTTCGAAAAAGGAAGTGTTGCTCATACGAGTCACACTTCCTTTTTATTTTCATGTATTTCCAATATCAATGTTTCAGTTTTTCCTGCGCGGAAACATTTTGGCACTCTTCTATATATAGAAGAAAATGAACCGGTAAAGATATTTGATACCATGAAAGCGTGGTTTTTACCTTAAATAATTCATTCTTTTTTGCCCGGAGCGGCAGGTAATCCATAGGCAGGCTCTGCAGCACGAACAGCCCGCAGAATGGCTTCTGCCATAACCTGAGCCCCCAGTGCACCTACAATATCCTGATCCGCAGACACTTCACCCAATGATACCGCATAAATACTGTCGCCGTCCGCTGTGGTATGAACCGGACGAATAGCCCGGGCATAACCGTCATGTGCCATACCAGCAATTTTGCACAGATTAGACTTGGCAAATCTGGCATTCGTCAATACCACTCCAATCGTTGTATTGCCCACAAATTTGTTATCCACAGGCTCATAACTGGAGAAAGCTGCCATTTCCGAATCAATAAATGTGGTCCCATCTCCCGCATGCAGACCGGCTACTTTTTGTCCGTTATGCCAGTCAAAAATATCACCTAAAGCATTTACCGCTACCACTGCTCCGACTTTCAGATCTCCGATCTGTACTGCATAACTGCCAATGCCTGACTTCATGCAGTGCTCCATATCCATCAGCTTCCCTACCGTAGCACCGGTGCCAGCACCATAATTGCCGTCCCGATAATTTCCGGTCTCGGCATTCTGGCAGGCAGTATAAGCCATGGATGCATCCGGGCGGGTATGCACATCCCCTACCGTCAGGTCAAACAGACAGGACTGACAAACCAGCGGCACCTTGGTAACTCCCACATCGAAACCAATGTCACGTTCCTCCAGATAACGCATCACGCCGCCGGCAGCATCCAGCCCGAACGCACTGCCACCGGATAATAAAATTGCATGAATAATCTGAGCATTTGCCAGCGGTTTGAGCAGCTCACTCTCCCGGCTGGCTGGTCCGCCTCCTCTCACATCCAGACCGGCAGGTGCACCATTCTCTCCAAATAATAACACGGTACAGCCTGTACCTGCCTGTACATTTTCAGCATTTCCTATTTTCAATCCCTCAAAATCTTTGATTGAAATCTCTTTCATCAACTGTTCACCTCCAAAATCAATTTATTCAGATGTTTTGCATTGCAAACATTCCTGTTCCAACTTCTCTCCATGTTCTCTCATATACTTCAACACCGGCAACACATCACTATATTCTTCTCTTTCCAGGAGTTCATCCAGCCTTTTCCGGTCATTTTCAGTCAGCTTTTTTGTATATGATCTATACTGTTTCAGTTCATAAATCCCCATTCGATATGGACGGAAGGGTATTCCTGTGCGTCGGCAAAGATCCCGGTAGATTTCAAATCCACCCACATCAATATCACCAAAATGAAAATACGCCGCTTCCGGAAATGCACGGTACAGCTTCTGCAGAAACTTTCTTCTGACCCCATTATGATATCCGCCCAGATAAATCAGCACGCTGCCTTTTTCTTCCCATCGAAAAAACGTAGTCAGATTTTCTATGGTAATGACCTTTTCCACCGGAACGTCCTTCAGCCACTGCAAAGTGTCCAGATCTTCTCCTGACAGACCGATTCCCTGACGCAAGTCACTCAGATCTATTCTGCACTGTTTGGGATATCCTATACGCAAACACCCGCTTCCCTTGATGTATACATAATTTGGTGTATGATAGATTCCATGTTCTGCCAGAATCGTATCACTATCCATACCTTCGTAGCTTTCGGAAAATCTCCGCATAATCTTCCCAATCAGACCCAGTCGTTTTTCCAACATCTTACTGTCTCCAAAACAGCGAATAGAAAATTCACGAATATAGACTTCTTCCTGATTTTGCTCAATACTGGAGACTGCACGAATTAGCCTTTTTGTCTCCTCCGTATCTTCCAGATCCAAATATTCCTTTACCGTTTTCCCCTGCTTCAGCCGATCAATCAGCCATGAAATGAAGGCAGAAGCTGTCGGCGTCTGACATTCTTCGGCCAGATGTTCCAATATTTCCAGCTGCATATTCTGCTGCAGCATTTTGGGGGTTCGATTCACGTATCGGTACACCTCATCTGCCTTCTCATCACACAGGATAATCTTCTGAAGAATATGGTTCTCTCTTTTTCCTTTCCACACGGGCCAGACATACCCCAATTCTTCCAGATGCCTTACCGCTGCATGAATCTCCTCATAAGCCAGAGAACTTTCATCAAAATACATCGGCATTGTCTTTGGGGTAATCACAAAAGAAATATGCACAGATACCGTATTCTCCCCCCGGGAAAGGCTGCTGTTTTCATAAGAATCCAATAACGCCTGCAAAATTCTGTTCTCATACCTCATGGTAATACTCCTCCACAAAGCTTACCTTCTCATCCGTCATCACCAACAGAGTTTCCTCCATAGACGGTCCGATATACTGAATCTTATCCGGCGGAGCAGCAATAAGCAGCTGCAACGGCAGACGATTTAAAAACTCCAGTACACCGCCGATTCGTTCATCATCCATATTGTTGAATGCTTCATCGAACATCACCAGTCCTGCTGCTTCTCCGCCTATATTGTTTGTATACAACTGTACAAAAGATGCCGCCACTGTCACGTAGAACGGTGTCTGTGTCTCTCCGCCGCTCTTTTCTTCACAGACTTTGGAATAATAAGAAAAAGTCCCATCAGTATGCATGATTTTGATATCATAATCCATATAGGTCCGATAATCCGTAAACTCTTCCAGTGTTTTCGTACTGCTCTCATTGTTCAAAGCCAGACGTTCAAACAACTCTTCTATCACTTCCTTATGATTCTCATGGAAAACACCACTGAAAATGGATTCACCCTGTATTACATTAAAATCATCCATAATCATCTCATAATAGCTCCGATATCGTCGGCTGGGCATAAAAAGAAATTCATACCGTTCGTTACTAAAAACAATATCTTTCAAAGCCCTGTTCAGTTCACGAAATTCTCCCTGTGCCTGCTTCATATTTTCCTGCAGCTTGGCAAGGAACTGTTCACGGAATTCTTCTTCTGCAGCCATGCGGGCAGACTGTACTTTCTCCTCATAATCCAGAAGTTCCGAACTCTTCAGCCGGTCATATACAGCAGCAAACTCCGGATATCCTGTCATACTGGGTGCTGCACCAAAATCATGCTCTGTCTTATAGGTAATCATGCAGTCAACCATCTGATTTTCCGCATTTTTGCGTATGGTTTCATTTGCCTTTCTGCGGCGGTCATAATTATCCCGGAACTGTTCATAGGATTTCTGTGCCGTCTGCCCCTCGTATTCTTTCAGCCATAACGGCAGAACGTCTCCTGCCGCAGCCGCCAGTTCGTCTACCTTCTGCTGTATCTGCATCTGCTCCAACTGCAGAGATTCCCGACGCTCCTTTTTCTCATTCGTTTTTTCTCTGATCGTGCCAATTCTCTGGTTATTCTGTTCAATCTTATCATGAAGTTCCTGAACCAGCTTTTCCAGTGCTTCCAGCTGAATCTGTTTCTGAATCAAAGTTGCATTTTTCTTAAGGGTTCGAATGTTATCCTCACAGATTTTTATTTCCTGACAGATTCTTCTCAGACTGGAAATCACGTCCAACCGGTACTTAATATCCACATCTGCCTCTGTATTCAGCGGCCCAAATACAGATTCCATGTCAGACAGATGTTTTTCCCGCCCATCAATCGTTTCATTTAACAGATTTCTTTTCCTTTTTGCCTGTTCCAGCTGAACTTTAAAAGCATGACTTCCGATAAAAGGGACACTGAAAATCTCCGGCTTAATGGCACTGGCCACCCGGTTTTGATAACGCATACATTCCCTGGTAATAGAAGTAGGATACTTTTTTAAATCTTCATAGCGGTCACACATCTGTACTTTTCCGAGCACCATATTAATGTATCTGCGAGCATATTTGTTTTTTGAAGTAACCACAGAGGCAAGCGTGCCTTGAGACGCTTCTTCATATTTTTCCATATTCTGAGTATTGATCAGTCCTACGCCATAAGCCTTTTTTTCTCTGCGCAGTCTGTCATAGATACCCAGTGCAATATCAAAACTCTCCGGCTCTACCAGTATATAAAAACGCTGCGTATTCAGATATCCCTCTACAGCATTTCTCCACTGCTCCTCCTTAATCTCCAGAAGTTCACACAGCACATAGGGTTCCGCTTTACGCCCGATACGGGTAAATTCCTCTTTCACCGCAGCCATCACTCGTTCCACACCATCAGGATAGGTCAGTTTTTTTCGCTCCAGTCTGTCTATCTGCTTATTCAGTTCCTCACGTTCCTGTCGGCGACTGTTAATTTCCACCTGGATTTCAGCTATTTTTCGCTGAATTTTTCCATACATGATATTTTTGAATTTAATTACCTGATTCGTCAACTTTTTCATTTCCGCAATATCCGGGAGCTTTTCCACCTGTTTAAGGGAATCACCATATTCCCGGATACACCCATCCACATCTGAAACTTCCAGAAGCTTTGCCACATGATCCGATGCTTTCGCGACACTGCGCATCAGTTCTTTTTTCTCTTTCAGACAATTCTTTTCCTCAGCCTGCAGCCGTTCCTTTTCTTTTTTCTGCTCCTCCAGGGCAATAAAATCCTTATTCTGCCTCAGCTCCACCCGCAAACTGGTTTCTATCTCCTGCTTACTCGTCCATTCCCGCTTGAGCTGATCCAGCGTACTCTGGATTTCTTTCAGACGATATTCTTCTGAACGAATCTGGTTTTCTATATTCTGAATATTTTCCTTTGTAATATCCAGCTGTGCCTGCTGCAGAAAGTACTCATACATATGATCTTTTCGTTCACAATCCAGTACTTCCTCATGGTGCTTTTCAATCTGTTCCAGCTTACTTATTCGCTTTTTGACAGATTCCAGAGTGCGCTCCAGATCCTGATAAGTACGTACATTTTCCCGAAGCACATCAATATTTACTTCCTTTTCATCCAGCACATAGGAATATACAAAATCTTTGATATCATCAATGGGTTTAAACGCCAGAGCTTTGGGAATCAGGCGAAAAAACTTATCCTCAATACGGCCCAGCCTGGCAAGTACCATCTTTTTTGCCTCCGCCTGGGTCTTACACCACTGCTTAATTCCTTTATTAGCTGCCCTGAATTCTGATATGGAACGGATATGACGTGCATTCAGAAACATATCATCCTTAATCCGTTGATTATCAATCAGATATCG
This sequence comes from Oliverpabstia sp., assembly GCA_051879295.1. Classification (GTDB taxonomy): domain Bacteria; phylum Bacillota; class Clostridia; order Lachnospirales; family Lachnospiraceae; genus Oliverpabstia. Next base: position 71,417 of record JBJELT010000014.1, read on the forward strand.
AACTGTTGTTTCCTGTCCCTCTGAAGCGGAATCCACCACTGCACCAATAATGAAATATCTTTTTTTACTCTCCTCATAAAACTCCAGAGCAATGTGAGCACTCAGTTCTCCAGTTCGTTCATAGGGCTTATTCTCCCTGCCTGTTTTACAGCGAATATATCCTGTCAGTTTGCGCTTTCCATTTTCATGAGCCGCTTTGTTAAACGAATTAGCTGAACAACTTACCACAAACTGAATAGCATCCAAAAGTGTGGATTTACCGGCACCATTTTCACCGGAAATCAGCGTAGAACTTCCAAAATCAATCGTACAATTCGTAAAGCGATGCCAGTTAATCAGCTTCATCCGCGTCAGCTTCTTCATTCACACCTTTCCCCTTTCTGTACAGTTCCAGTTTTTCATGAGCCTGGCGGATATCCTCCACCCGCACTGCCATCAAAATAGAATCATAAATCAGTACTCTGGATTCCTCATTGGTCAAATCCTTATCCAGTGTTTCTACCAGCTGAAAACGCCGAAAAAGACTCAGTGCATTTCTCATCGTTGTTTTGTCAATCATTTTCTCACGGATTTTCAAACTCAAATACTTGTCCTGTATATCTCCCAGATTCACGATAACCTCATCACTGGCTGAAAGTTCCCTTTTTTTCTCATCATACAGGATTCTCAATATAAGCAAAATAATGGACTCAAACAATTTCAAATTCAAATGATTGTAGTTCTGCGGATTCGTCATCTGAATCACGCCATATTCCTCATTAATCTCCAGCCGATATCCCAACACATCCAGATACATCCGAAATTTTTCTCTGTACTTCAACACAAAATAATAATCAGAACGACTGGCCTGATTCCCTTTACATATAAAACAACTGCCGAGCAGACGATTGCAGATTCGTTTAAATTCATCCTTATCTTTCTGAAGCATTCCCTCAAGCAATTCCATCATCATTTCCTCCGAATCATAAAATCTTTAAAGCGATATCCGCCTGCTTCTGTTTCTTCCATACTTTCAATCGTATAGTTCATATTTTTTCGCTGACCATAAAGACGGATGTAAATGATTTTAATAAAATCTTCCACATTCTCCAATGGCAGTTGTGCTGCACGCATCTGTTTTTTATCTCCCAGCTGTCCGTCCACATACTTCCCGATTTTCTCAGGACTCAGTATTTTCTGCATCTTCTCTGTAATCCGACGCATTTTTTCCTGTCGAAGCAGCAGATCCGGTTCCTCCGTCGCCAGTTCCTGAGGAATAAATTCCTTCCTCCCCTCTGTTGGAGAATACAGCGAATTGCTGTCCAAGACACTATTACTATACAGACGAATCAGTCCGTCCAGAAATTCAATCCGATAAATTCCTCCCAGCTCCATATGTTCCTCATTAATGGCTTCATTGAGACCCAACAGAATTTCTTTTAGCTGGCCGCGCACATCCTCGTCTCCCGAGAGCAGGAATCTTGCCCTGTTAATGGCAGCCCGCTGATACTGAGTATTTTTCTGATTGATTTCCATCAGAATATCATCCATATTACGGAATGCTTCTATAATGTCATGGAGGTACTTATATACCAGCTCCTGACCTTCCTCTATTGAAATCTCACGAATCCCTGCAATTTCCTGTGCCGCCTTGGCAACATAATTTTGATTACGGCTTTGACTCTCCAGCCGTTCAATAATCTCTGGACGAAACTTAGACACATTATCCGATGTCAGCAGGCGATGATAAGCCTTATCCACAATATTGGTAATATAATCGTTAAACAGGGCATCCATAATTTCCGCCACCGTCCTGTGCTTCGTCAGCTCATCAATATAGTGCTTGATATTAGCATTCAGATTCTTGAGTCCGGTAATCAGCATATCTGTATTTTCCAATATCTGCATAATCACAATTCCCGGATGATCTGTATTGCTCCGTACCAGACTATATATGGTGTAAATATAGCCCTGATACTCAATCTGTTTTCCATCAGCAATCTCCAACAAAGTTTTTACGATTTTTACTGCGTATTCCTTAAAATTGACCCGCTGTACATAACTCTTATCCGTCTCAACCTCAATCCATCCGTAAAACTCCAGCTTTCGCAGCATACTGTTTGCTTTTCCCCGGCTGTCCAGTGCCTGAAACTCTTCCTCATCCATCTGCGCCGCCTGAGACTGTTCAAAATAATACTCCAGTTCATCCACCAGCACATCTCTTTCCACGCCAAAAGAAAGCTGATGTTCCATAGTGGAAAACAGCTTACAAATACATTCCCAATATATAATCCGATTCGGTGAAGATAAGGGGACGAAAAAATTCCCCGGAAGGATATGAAACATGACAGTTCTCCATTCTAACGCTAAATGTATGACCCGGAAATCCTTGCTTTTACTGGATTTCCGGGTTCCCTTTTTTATTCGAATTCTATTGTTGCCGGAGGCTTTGGTGACATGTCATAACATACTCTGTTAACATTCTCCACTTCTGACAGAATCCTGTACGTAATCACTTCCAGAACATCCCAGTCTACTCGCTCAATGGTAGCTGTCATCGCATCAACGGTATTGATTGCACGGATGATAA
>JBJELT010000015.1:0-4067 GCA_051879295.1 Oliverpabstia sp.
CGAAGATCCGACGCTTACGGAGACTTTGGCGCGAAGGCTTTCCTGAGCGTCAATTTAGTCGAAGTTAGCGGCTAGCTGAGGAGGAACGGCCTGCTTCTGAAAAAATGATAAGTAGTTTCCGTCCCTCCTCAAACAAATCATTAATAATTCATCTTAAAGACCGGATCTGCCGGATATCCTCCCCCCAGCTTCTGCATAGCTCTCTGTACGCTGTCGCGGGAGTTGCCCCAGTCTTTGTCTTTGTTTAGATAATCCTGTTTGTCGCAGAACAAGGTAACTTCTTCTTCCAGACGTTTCATATTTTTCTCCATTAGATCAAAAAGTACCGGGAAGAACTCGGACTTCTGTTTGTCATTTAATTTCTTTTCACCTACCTCCACAAGATCGCGGAAATGGTGCAGGCAGAAACCTTTGCTGTTTTTGAATAATTCAACAAATTCCGGGCTGTTCTTGTACATGTAAAAGAAAGTATCCAGATATCGTTGATAATTTGCGTGGAAATGATCACATACATAGCAGGTATGTTCTTTCTGATAAATCCACTGTCCCAGACCGGTCTCCGGTGCGTCAGGATTCAATTCTGTTTTCTTAAGCCGTCCCATAAAAGTTGACTTGCCGCTGGTAAAAGCTTTCATCTGTTCCGTCATTTCCTGATTCAGTTTCTTCAGGTGGGTACTGAGAATCAAACCGCTGCCCAGCCGATTACCATAATCATACATCATTTTATAGTGATGGCGGCAGAATCCGATCTTATCTGTCTCCATGCGGATATCATCCTCCATATAGGAGGCACCGCTTCCCATAATAAACTCAAGTGCATGCTGTTCTGCTTCCCGTTCCAGAAAGCAGAAGGGGCATTCGTCATCTGCTTTAAAAGCATCATTTAATGGTATCGTATAAATTGTTTCTTTCATCCTATATCCTCACTTTGTTTTCTGATATTATACCGTCTGGCGGCAGAAAATGTTTGACATTAATGTCATATGTATGCAAGTACACCTTACAAGATAAAAGCATACGCTGATTTGCATGAAAGGTCAATAAAAAAGAACAAAATGAAAATACTGAAAAATAAATAAATTGTACAATAAAACACAATAAACATGAAAAAATAGAAAATAGATGGTAAAAAATAACAAAAACATATTGCAAAGCTGGAAGAAAGTTGCTATAATGACGATTAGCTTGAGCGAGAACGACAAAATGTGATTTCATTATCAAGGAGGAAAATTATTATGGCAAAAATGAGAAATATTATCGTAGGACAGTCAGGTGGACCGACTTCAGTTATTAACTCCAGTCTGGCTGGTGTTTATAAGAACGCAATTGAGCGTGGATTTGATAAAGTGTATGGTATGCTGAATGGTATCCAGGGACTTTTGGATGAGAGATATGTGGATATGTCCACACAGATTCATTCTGATCTGGATATTGAGCTTCTGAAAAGAACACCATCTGCATTCCTGGGTTCCTGCCGTTTTAAACTGCCGGAGATCCACGAGAACATGGAAATCTATGACAAAATTTTCGATATTTTGGACAAACTGGAAATCGATTCCTTTATTTACATTGGTGGAAATGATTCCATGGATACCATCAAGAAATTGTCTGATTACGCAATCGTAAAAGGACACAAACAGAAATTCCTTGGTGTTCCGAAAACAATTGATAACGACCTAGCTCTGACAGACCACACACCGGGATTTGGAAGTGCCGCAAAATATATTGCAGCTTCTACAAAAGAAATCATTCGTGATGCACTGGGTCTGACTTACAAGAAAGATATGATCACTGTTGTTGAAGTTATGGGACGTAATGCTGGCTGGCTGACAGGTGCAACTGCACTGGCTAAGACAGAAGAGTGCGAAGGTCCGGATCTGATTTACCTTCCGGAGATTCCGTTTGACATCGATGCATTCCTGGCAAAAGTAAAAGAACTGCTGCAGACCAAGCATTCCATCGTTGTTGCTGTATCCGAAGGTATCAAACTGGCTGATGGACGTTATGTCTGCGAACTGTCCGGAGGCGCTGATTATGTAGATGCATTTGGCCACAAACAGCTGACTGGAACTGCTGCTTATCTGGCTGCTTTCCTTGGTGCTGAGATTGGCTGCAAGACCAGAAGCGTAGAATTCTCTACACTGCAGAGAAGTGCATCTCATATGGCATCCCGTGTGGATATCGATGAGGCATTCATGGTAGGTGGAGCTGCTGTAAAAGCTGCTGATGAAGGATACAACGGAAACATGGTAGTTATTGACCGTGTATCAGATGATCCGTACATGGCATCCGCAGGCATCTATGATGTACATCGCATTGCCAACGAAGAAAAACTGGTTCCGAGAGAGTGGATGAACGAAGAAGGAAACTATGTGACAAAAGACTTTGTTGATTATGTGAAACCACTGATTCAGGGAGATTACCAGCCAATCATGGTAAATGGTCTGCCAAGACATCTGGTACTGGATTTAAGTAAATGATTTTTACAAAATTTTTCCCCGGGGATTTATACATTTTCCCCGGGGAATTTTTACTTGTTTGTTTTGGTGAAACATTAAGGAGAGTTTTCAGTTTTTTTTAGGCTTTTTACTTGACTATACCCCTGAATTTGATTACAATTAAAATATACGAGTGCCGTTAAGCACTGGTAAAATATACCGTTATCTTTCCTGTGATAACGGATATTTGTATAAATATACTTTTTAGGAGGAAGTAAACAATGGCAAAATGGGTTTACATGTTTACAGAAGGTAATGCAACTATGCGTAATCTTCTGGGCGGTAAAGGTGCCAACCTTGCAGAGATGACCAATCTGGGACTTCCTGTTCCGCAGGGTTTCACAATCACAACAGAAGCTTGTACACAGTACTATGAGGATGGAAGAAAAATCAATGACGAAATTATGGAGCAGATTATGGAAGCCATCGTTAAGATGGAAGAAGTAACCGGCAAAAAGTTCGGTGATCTTGAGAATCCTCTTCTGGTATCTGTACGTTCCGGTGCAAGAGCTTCTATGCCTGGTATGATGGATACTATTCTGAACCTTGGTCTGAACGAAGACGTAGTAGAAGTAGTTGCCAAGAAAACAGGTAATGAGAGATGGGCTCGCGATTGCTACAGAAGATTTATCCAGATGTATTCTGACGTAGTAATGGAAGTTGGTAAAAAGTACTTCGAAGAACTGATTGATAAGATGAAAGCTGAAAAAGGTGTAACACAGGACGTTGACCTGACAGCTGAAGACCTGAAAGAGCTGGCTAACCAGTTCAAAGCTGAATACAAAGAAAAAATCGGAGCAGACTTCCCGGATGATCCGAAGGAACAGCTGATGGGCGCTATCAAAGCAGTTTTCCGTTCCTGGGACAATCCTCGTGCAAATGTTTACCGTCGTGACAATGACATCCCATACTCCTGGGGTACCGCTGTTAACGTACAGGAAATGGCATTCGGTAACTGGTCTGACGAATCCGGTACAGGTGTTGCATTTACCCGTGACCCTGCTACAGGTGAGAAAAAACTTATGGGCGAGTTCCTTATGAACGCTCAGGGTGAAGACGTAGTTGCTGGTGTTCGTACACCACAGCCGATTTCCGCACTGGCAGACGTTATGCCGGAAGTATTTGAACAGTTTACAAAGGTTTGTGCAACTCTGGAAAATCATTACAGAGATATGCAGGATATGGAGTTTACTATCCAGGATAGAAAACTTTTCATGCTGCAGACACGTAATGGTAAGAGAACAGCTCAGGCTGCTCTGAAGATTGCATGTGACCTCGTAGATGAAGGTATGAGAACAGAAGAAGAAGCAGTAGCTATGATCGATCCTCGTAACCTGGATACACTGCTTCATCCACAGTTCGACGCTGCTGCACTGAAAGCCGCTACTCCTATGGGTAAAGGTCTTGGTGCATCTCCTGGAGCTGCTTGCGGTAAAATCGTATTTACAGCTGAAGACGCTGTAGAATGGGCAGCAAGAGGAGAAAAAGTGGTTCTGGTTCGTCTGGAGACCTCTCCGGAAGATATCACAGGTATGAAATCTGCTCAGGGTATCCTGACAGTTCGTGGTG
>JBJELT010000016.1:0-20849 GCA_051879295.1 Oliverpabstia sp.
GTTAAGATGAGGAAAACCTCATTTTAACTTGTACTAAATCTTGACATAGGACCAAGTAAAAAATCTTTTCATTATACAGGGCAAAAGTGTCTTTGATCGTAAGCATTTTATTCAAGCTTTTCAGTATGACATTTGCTTTTGGAACTTCCTTCCACATGCCCATCAAAGAACGCAGCTTCTCCCGGATAAATCCGGCGCGACCTATATCATAATCATAAAAGATTCCTGAGACTGGTGCTCTCCAGTCGTAAATCAGTTTTCATTACCATGTGTAAACCCAAACCGTCCAATGTAAAATATATCTGCTTCTTCCTCTCCATCGGAAACAAAATCAATTCTTGCAAAATAGGGGGATTCTTTTAGCTTTTCCAGCTTTTCACGCACTGCTACCGCAAATACTCCTGTTCGATCTGTCTGATCCAATAACCGCTCATTTTTTCATAATGATTCCTCACTTTCCTGCATACTTTTTCACTTTTATCCGAAAAAGAATACCACCAACGCAAAGGTTGGTGGTATTCTGTAGGGTTTATGAGTATAATTTTTTCATTTCTTTTAACAAAGCCAGGATTTTTCCTGCATTTATTTCTGCTTTTGATAGTGACAAAAGCAGTCTGTCACAGACTAAAATAATATCATCATTTTGTCCAGGTGTATCAAGTATTTCCCGAATATCTGCTTCTGGATTCTCTGAAAGCTGCTGCATCATCCGTCTGATTGCTTCAAGAGAATAGTTTGCACACCGTAAGACTCGAATAATTTTAAATTGTCTGATATCCGCATCCGTGTAAATGCGATACCCATTTTGCTTTCTTTTAATCGTCATAAGACCATTCATTTCCCAATTACGCAGTGCATCTACCGAAATATCTAAATACCTGGATACTTCTTTTCTCTTCAAGGACAACTGATTTTCATGTATTTCCCCATGCAGCATGTCCTGCACAATCTTTATAGCTTCTTCCGCACTCGCACGTTCTTTCTCCAGCTGAATCAGATACTCTTCTGTCTGCCTGATGGCTCCATCAAAATCACATGATATTCTGTATTTTTTCAACCAATTTCCTCCCTGGATATTCTCTTATGATTCTACTCATTCCATCACAATTTATATGAAAAAGAATCCTGCCCAGAGGACTTTCCTATAATATAAAATAACTTGCCTGCTGATAATACATTTCTTGTTCCATCTCAAATAGTTTTTCCAATTTTGATATATCTTCTTTTTCTCTGTATTCCTTTAACCCTTCCAGGTATAACGGTCTTTTGGAATCTTCGATGATAACAGGAATGATGCGATGTCTCAGGCATTCCCGAAAAAGAATAATTCTTCCTGTTCTTCCATTTCCATCCTGAAAGGGATGTATACTCTCATATCTTGCATGTAATTCTGCCAATACAGAAATATCAACCGTTTGCTCACTGTACCACAAAAGCAACTTTTCCATCTCATCCTGCACTTCCAATGGTTTTACTGTTGCATAAATACCTATCATATTTGGCCGTTTCTTATAGTCTCCAATGGCATAACCATTAGCTCTGTCTTCAAATACACCTGATTTTAATTCATAATGGAACTGCTTAATCAGATTCTGATTCAATGGTTCCTCCAGGGTATCCAGCATTTTATTAAACATAAGAAAATGACCGTTCATTTCTTCAACATCTTTTGCCCTGTAATAATCATCTGATTGTGGTAATGTTCCATAATCAAAAAGTGACGCCGTCTGCTCTTCTGTTAAAGTGCTCCCTTCAATTCTATTGGAATTATACGCTAACAGTCTTTGTGTATAAGCATATACCCCAGAACGGTCAAACCGTTTTCTTTCTATTTGAAAGCGTTCCAGTAAAAAATCTAGAAATTCTGATTTACGGTCCATATTATACGCTCCTCTGCTTCTATTTTTAATGTACTTTTTCTTTTTATACCTTCATAAATATTTCCTATATTATAGCAGAAAGTACACACAAAACCTACTATTTCTTTTCGACAGGTCGTTACTCCATCCACTGAACCACCCCGGAGAAATCAATCTCAAGTTCCCCTTGATAGATTCCTACAGGAACAGGCTTCTCCAGCCCACAGATTATCGGGCAGGCTTCCCCTTCAAAATCGTAAACCAGAAGTTTTTTCTGATGGGGATCTAAGAGCCAGTACTCCCGTACCCCGGCTTTCTCGTATTTATAAAGCTTTTTAATGCAATCTTTTCGCCCGGTAGAAGGTGAAATCACCTCGAGCACAAAATTCGGAGCCCCATAAATTCCCCATTTTTTCATCTTCTCCTTCTGACAAAGGATGACCACATCCGGCTGCACCATAGTTTTCTCATCACAGTCCAATTGGACATCAATAGGCGAAATAAACGGTATGCAGTCTCCGCCCTTCCCCTGAATAAAGTTTGCAATCTGTCGATAAACCTCCCCTGCAATCAGCTGATGAACGGGTGTAGGCGCAGCCATATCATAAAAATACCCATCAATCAGTTCTACTCTCCGCTCCTCCGGCAGATTCCGATAATCTTCAACGGTATAGATTCCCTGTTTTTCAATCTGATAGGAAGCTTCTTCCTTGAGCACAGGCTTCACCTGAAACAGATTCTCTAATGCCAGCAGCGTATCATAGCGGGGGCTTACAGTCTCTCCGCAAAAAATTTTCTGAACTGTTCCCAGAGGCACACCGGTCAATTCTGAAATCTGTACATAGGTATAACCTCTTTCCCGCTTTTTCTTTTTCATTTCCTCAATGGTCATAGTAAAAACCCCCTGTATCCTGAGATGTTAATCTACTCTCAGTATATCCAGGAGATTTTCAGTTGTCAACCGATTAATTTCCATATTTTTACCTATATTTTACCATTTTGCACACTAAAACGGGACAGGGGTCTGTCCCTTGTCCCATATAGAAATACTATTTATTCTGTTTCAAAAAATCTTCAACAGACATTATTCCTTTATTGAACACCGCCTCGTAAATCTCATTACTGTGATAATGCTTCTTTCTTTTATCAAATCCATAAAGCTTATTCTCAATCAATTTCCGCTTGATTTCACAAACAGCTTCTCTGAGATATGGATATTGATTCATCTGCAACATTAAATCATTAGCATGTGCCAAAGCAGCCTCTATTTCCTCTCGCTTCTTCCACCAGATATCCAGATTCCATCGTTCGCCTTACATTCCCCCCGGAAGGTGTGTATTTCACAGCATTGCTCAAAATATTCAGGTGAATTTCCCGCAGCTTGGTTTCATCGATATAGACATCCGGATGCTCAATCTGCATATCACTGGTAAATGTAATACCTTTTTTTTCCATTTCTGTATCAAGCATTGAGTGCAATGTCTCCCAGAACGCATACACATTACAGGCAGTTTCATCCAGAGTCACCTTGCCGCTTTCAATTCGTGACATTTCCAGGACATTATTGATGAGGGACAGCAGAAAACCATTGGCTGTCTCTATCTTTCCTATATAGTTCTGTGCCAGTTCTTTATCATCCAGATGCTTTTTCAGAAGATCTGTAAATCCGATAATTGCATTCATCGGTGTCCGGATATCGTGAGACATATTAAACAGAAATGCCGACTTTGCAGCATTCGCAGCATTTGCAATCTCAAGCTGTGCCTTGGTATCTGCCTTTTCATGCGCCTCCGTTACATCACGCCCAAAGACACTTGCAATCGGCGTTCCTTGATCATCCACACCCATGAATACGTTGACTTCAAACCATCCAATGCCATTCGCGGTGACACCGGCATACACCATCTGTCTGAGAAAACTGCTCAATAAATTCTTCCATCCCGATATCAACGAGCAAGCTGTATTTACCCGTATTCAGATTTACGGTGGCATTATAGCTGTACAAAGCCCCGATAATATCGGACTGAATCCTGTCTCTGGAAGCGGTTGCATCAGATTCCCGTTTCCTTGCTTCCTGCTGTTCATGCTCCCACGTGACATCGAGACATGCGCTGATAATGGCAAGGCGGCCGTCAGCAGTTTCAATCACCTCTCCTCTGTCAACTGTCCAGAACAATGTTCTGTCTTTCCTGGGCATCCGATATGTGGTCTCATATTTCATACCCACATAATAATGATTTCCCAAATCGGCTGTCACCTGCGGCAGATCGTCCGGGTGAATGGTATAGACCACCTTTCGATTAATTCCTTCTTAAAAATCCTCTCTGCTGTCATAGCCAAGCATTTTGACCATGCGCTCATCTACATAGTAAAGCGGGAAGCCCTCTTCGCAGTAACCGCCGATCATTCCGATATTCTCAGAATCATACTCTTTCGGAAGAGGTCTTCGCGCTGAATTCCTTTATATCTGTCCTTTACATTTTGATTCAAATCCAAAAGTCTGAAGTCATCTGAAATAACATAATAATCAGTATTAATAACTTTTGAACGATCCAAAATGCCACCCCCTACTCGTATTTAAATAGGATCTCTACCAATTTTGACAACATCTTCTCATCAATGAAAACTGTTCATTAATCGCAAGAAAAACCAGCTAATTAATTCTTACATAAATCCAATATAAATATATCACGCTCCCATAGGAAATCAAGATTTAAGCTACAATATTCTTTGTTGTGGTCAACTAATTGGAATTTAAAATAGCGACTGGCTGAACTGTAGCCAAGAAAAAGGCATCCAGCCCCAGCCAGATGCTTATCGCTTCAAAAAGCTTCCCTTTTCCAGAAGCAGCAGCCCGTAGCAGTGTTCATAGTTTTCAACGAAGTAGAAATCAGCGCACCGGCCCTCCGGGCAATACACGATGCTCCACATGGTCTTTTCATAGCTACCCTCTTTCTGCGGGTAGTTTTTCTGCGCCACGGATTCCAGTATATTTCGGACATCCATTTCATCGGCAGGGCCGGTATAGGCAGCAAGGGTATTAAACCGGAGATGGGACTGCTCCGAGCCGACGCCTTGCTTTTCGCAATCGGCAAGATAGTGGTTTGTGACCACCTTCGTCTCTGTGACCAGCATCTCGCCATCCACATACTCCACAACTACGCTCTTTCCGCTGGCGTCTGCAATGGAGAGATGGTGTGCAGCGTCGATGGAGGAGTTCATATCGTATTGCCGCAGCAGCGCGATCGCTTCGTCCACATCTGCCGCCTTATCCAGCAGCAGACGAATGGCAGTTGTGGTCGTCAGATCGGGCCTGTCGGTTCGTTGGTGGGTCTCCTCGTTGTCCCCGGCCATCAGGTCTGCGACAACCAGCCCTTTTTCATTCATCCCGTCCAAAGGAACGTAGATCGCTGCCAGCGTCTGCATCCGCTCCATCATGGAGCCGTCGGGGGCGTAGCCCTCACTGAAGCCCAGAAAATCAAGACAGCAGGTGGATACAGACTCATAGCCGTCTTTTGGCCTGGTATGTACGATCATGGCACGGCACTCCGCCCAGTCATAATTGCGCCCGAAGAAGGTGCTGCCATACTCATTTTGTGTACAAATGGTAGAGCAGCCGAACTCCCCGGTCTGCACATCACTTTCAATTCTGTATAAGCCGCGGGACAAAAAGGTCACCAGATAATCCGCCACTTCGCCGTCACTGGCAGCGCCGCCCCGGGCGAGAAAGTCATCGAAGCCATAATCCCCGTTGTATTCCATGGAATACAGATTATCCTCCAGCTTTTCAATGCTGTTTGCCGCTTTGATGATGGTGCCGAACATTGCCCATACACCCGCGGCAAGGATAATCAGCAATATAGCGACAATCCCGCAGCCCCACTTCAAAATGGTTTTATGATTCTTTTTCATGTTCTGTCTCTGCCCCCTGATTTTCATCTTCTTTTTTATCTTCCGCAATGCGGAAATTATGTGCCGCAAAGAACATACAGGCGGCTGCAGCGAACAGGATGCCGCCATAGGCCAGCTTTGCGCAGATTGCAATGAGAACGCCCGATATACTCATCAGCACTCCGGCACAGATGAGCATACGGGAAGTAAAATGCTTATCTTTCATAATCTTTGCCCTCTATGATTCTGCCGTCTGAGGTGACGGTCAGATACATTTTCTCCATATTAGCGTCAAAGGAGAACTCACCGGACGCCACCACGGTTCCGTCTGCGTCTTTTACGGTAATGGCAAAAGGAACCGGGGTATCCATCTCCTTAGAAACCATCATAATATCGTTATCCATAAAGCAGTATTCGCCGCTGTCCATGGCTGTGGAGTCGGCGTGACTTACGCCCCCACTGAAGCCGTCATAGGACATGGAAACAGAATACACATCGTTCCGCTCCAGCTTCACATACACTCCATACTGCTCCGACTGGGAAAGGAAACCGGTTTGTGCGTTCCAGACAGAGGTTTCGTTCATGCTGGTCTTCAAAACCACCTCGTTAATCTCTCCCTTGACCGGGATTCTGACATCAAAGTCACCCGTCTCGAAAAAGCCAAATACGGCGCTGAACCGGAAACCCACATAGAGTTTTCTGTCCTGCTCCTTTGCATAGTAACCACAGAACCCCTCCGGGAAAGAACCTGGATAGAATCCCGTGATATGTACAGCCTTCTCGCTGACTTCCACAGAGGTAATCCCCGCGCTCTGACTGGCGCGGAAGCCTCTCAGCTTCCATCCATATCGTCCGGAAAGAAAAATCGCCGTCAAGATCACTGCAATAATTAGCAGCACAGTCAGTGTTTTTTTCAATGTTTTCATTCTCATTTTCGTAATTCCTCCCACTCAAAATAAGCAAGCGGTCTATGCCAGTCGCTCTCGTGTACGCATCTCTTGCTTATTTACAGCAACTTACACCCTATATTATACAAGAGCATTCCGGATGTATATAGGTGATTTTTATATCTATATGTGTCTGTTTTACAGATATTGCACTGTAATCATTCGCTTAGTTCAATTACGCCTTATCTTTGCAACATATCCAGTATAAGAATCGTTTGGCTTAATAACTACTTTGATAACATCCTTTAATTTTCCAGAGGAATAAATATTCAATATTATTGTAGTGTTATCAAATGCTGAAGTTGGTCTCCAGTATATGGTACCATTCCCCTCCTTTCACCTATAAACACGACTTTTTGATTTGAATCTTACACCTCATCTCTATTTTTTTTATCAAGTGATATTGTTGCTGCTTTAAATAAAGAAATTATATAAATTAACATTATGAATTGGAACCCACGCTCCGTAGGATGAAGATTCACCATCAATTTTTACAGACTGGCGGTTTTATTTCAGGTTTCCCAGTCTTTTTTCTGTTTCTACAATAACAGTTAGTATCCCATATACTATAATGTACTCGACTGACCACGAAACCGCATGTATCAATTTATTTTTCTCCATAATCTAAATCCCCAACCTATGCACCTTGTTAAGTAAGCATCTTTCTCTTTGGTCATCAACAAGTATGCTCTTGCATCAACACCGTTTATCCTCTTATCTCGTATTCGCAATCCATAGAATTATTTTATCATTTTGATTCCTACTCAGCAGCTTTTTTCTTATCTTATCACAAAATGTAAAACTGACCGATATCACACGGATTCCGGCCTGTTTTACCCTGATACAATCGCTCCAAAAAGAAGGCAGAAAAAAATACACAAAGGTCATGGTGACAGTAAACACCAGCATTCCAACCAGCGTTCTGGATTGATTATTGGTCTTGTTTATAAATCTCTCGTAATGCTAAAAGTAAGCCGATTACTCCAGTTAATGAAATAGAGAAGATTCCGATTACGCAATAGGGACTTTGTACTTGATAGAGTGCCACCAAAGAAACCGCTGTCCATGGTATCATACTTGCAGGTAAAATCATTTCCATAGAAATACTAGCTCCACCAATCAGAATACCTGTAAACCCAATCGTTACTAAAATAGCTGGATAGGATGGATACAGCAAGCTGCTGCCTATCACTGTTACAAATTCCATATAGATAAGCAGCAACACGTACCATACAAACCAAACTGCTAATTTTGCAAATAGAAAAGACGCTCTTGAAACAGCAGCAGCAAGTATGTTTGTTAATGCGCCGGATTGGTATTCTTTCTGGACTGAGTTCGTAATGATAAAACCGCTAAGTATGGATAAAACCATAAAGTCAACCAGGCAGCAAGTCATTACCCAATCCATAAGATTGTCTGGCGGTGAAGATAAAAATTCATCTTTCAGAATTACTAAAATTGGCATCAGTATAGAAATGATTGTTCCTGTATAGAACATCGCATCTTTTTTCAGTTTTAGAATTTCTGATTTGAGTATATTAAGCAAATCCTTTCCCTCCTGTTACTTTCCTGAAATAGTCCTCAAGACTTTCTTCGTAGGTATGGGCTTCCGATACCTCCAATCCATTTTCTACAAAGGCAGCAATGAGTTTACTTACCGGCAGGTCAAGATTGTAAATCCGTAAATCATGGTCGTTTTGTATGGAGAAATTATGCTCATGAAAGATCCTCTCTATTATTCTCGCGGCTTGTGCGGCATCAGATAGAATAAAATGGATATATTTGCTGTTCCTTTGCTCCAATTCTGCAAAGCTATCTTCTTCCAGCAATTTTCCGTGATCAATAATCCCAATCTCATCAGCCAGCAGCTCAATTTCAGAAAGAATATGACTGGAAATTAGAATTGTTTTTCCCCTTTCGTCACAAAGCTGCCGAATAAAAGAGCGTACTTCTGCAATGCCAATCGGGTCAAGCCCATTGATTGGCTCGTCCAAAATCAAAAGTTCCGGGTCATGCATGATCGCAAGGGCAATTGCCAAACGCTGCTTCATACCGAGAGAATACTGTGAAAACGGCTTTTTATCCTGATAAGGCAGCCCGATTTGTGTCTTATTTCTTTCCTAATTGCTCTGTCTGAATTGCATAATCCATTTTTATCACCTCCTGTAAGGTATTCTATCATGCTAACCTTGCATTAACCTTGCTGTAACCTTGCATTAACCTTGTAATTTGAAACCGCAGATTAAGCCCTCCTGCCATAGGCCTTAATCAATAAGGGAAAAAGTCAATACAAAAGCAGTTCCTTTCCCCGGTGTACTTTCTGCTGTTATCGTTCCGTTCATCTTCGTTACAAACTGTTGTACGATAGACAGTCCAAGACCACTGCCTTTTTCAGACCGCCCCCTGTCACACTTATAAAGACGTTCAAAGATATGCTTCAGATCCTCTTTTTCAATCCCAGTGCCGTTGTCGGCAAAAAGGATTTTCAAACTTCCACTTTGCATTGTCAAGGTTATCTGTATTTTATCCGCGTGGCTATGAGCAATCACATTCTGTATTCCTTCTGATAGAACGCTGCGTTTAATCAGGGCACATAGTTCCTTATCATCATCTCTCATTTTTTATAGCAAATCGCACTTCGTCCATCATCATATGTATGTATTCTATCTGTTCCACCGAACCATTTATAGGGTTCATCCTGCTCGGTCTTTTGATCCAATATCTCTTGAAGGCCATCTCGCATCTTCTGTATGAGAGAAATATCATCAAATTCTCTTGCATGACCATGAAGGATATAATCTGCTTCATTTTTCAAATACATGACAGCGTCCAGATTATTAGCCAGTTCATCCAGGGGAAGGCTCTCCTCAAGCTGCATCCAGAGATGATGATTGATACCATCACCTGTAAACAAAATTCTGTCTTCTTTCAAGAGTAACAGTATTCCACCGGGTGTATGTCCGGGAAGCTCGATAACATCCAAATGCAAATTGCCCAAGTCGATGGTATCCCCTCCATGAATCGTTTTAAATTCCGGCATGTGCATATCATGTTTCTCACATTCATTCCGAAACTCCTCAAACTGCATATGAATCTCAGCAATGGGCAAATCTGCGGGATGTAGATAGGCTTCCTCAAAATAAATATTGCCATAAATATGATCACAATGCCCATGGGTATTGACCACCATCACAGGAAGATCGGTTAGGCTCCTCACAACTGCATTTACATTCTCCCAGCCGTTCATGGTATCGATAACCAATGCCTTTGTACTGCCAATTACCAGATACCCGGTAGCCTGCCCTGCATCATCCATTAAGTATACATGCTCATTCATTTTCTTTAACTGAATTCTTTCAAACATAATTTTCCCTCTATTGTAATTATTCAAAAAATTTATTCAATACAAATTTCACTGCATTTTCTATTTTACTTACTGTTCTGATTCGTGCCATTTCCAAAGTAGCCAAACCACCCGCAGAATGTCCAATTGTAACAAAGCGGCACAGATTGCATGCCAAAACGCTTATATTTTAAACCGATGCACATGTTCGTACTCTCCTGAAAATGTTACAGACAGTGTTTTTTGGGTTAAGTTATATACAGCGGACCATTGTTCATCTCCCGGTATAACATTACTTTTTAGAATCTCCAAAGCATCTTCTTCGGATATAATCCCCCCTTGTTTATCCAATGTATTCTGCATGTTTTCATATCGGTCTTTTCCAAATCCTGTTTTCGTAGGGTTGCCGTACAAGGTAAAGTTGGTTACTACCTGATATTTGTTTTCTGCCTCTGTTACAATCATCTTACCATCTACAAATTCAATTACTGCCGAATGCCCCGAGGCGTCCGTAATCCATATACGAACTCCATTTACGTAATTCTATTTCAGAATCCCGGCAACAAGCAGAACGCCCACGCCGAGGGATGCTCCTTATCTCGGTTATTATGAAACCCTATTTGATGATGACCTGCTTCATTTCATCCATTACCGTTTCTCAAGCATAGCCACGCCTGCGCAAGAAAGGCCGATGCCAAGCAGAGTAACGGCGGTTTGTGGTTCCAGGCTTCCCAGACAGGACAGCACCACAACGGCAACGCCCATGGCCAGGGTCACAGCTTTGAAAATGATAGAGATTATCTCGCGAAAAAACTTCTTTTCCATAACTTTTTTCTCCTTTCAACAGGGGTCAGACGCCCCATAAGTTGTAAATTTCTTCACCCAACAGGTGAAAATAAAAAAACAGCCAGAAACATACAAATTTACTTAATTCTTTTCATAATAAACAATATCCATCATATCATTTATTTTTTTAACCATTCCTGTTTTCACATACCCTAATTTTTCATACAAATGACAATTTCCTTTTTCTTGAAGAAGTTCAGCTCCCATAGCTTTATAAAAAGCAATCGTTTCTACAGATGAGCATGCAGAAATATACAAAGCCTTTGCTCCAGCCTTTCGAGCTTCTTCCTTCCCTACATCAAACAGTTTCCTTCCAATCCCTTGTCCTCTACAGGTAGCCGATACTTGCATCATATCTAAAATCATATATGGTTCAACCAAATCTTTTTTTAACCCGATAAATCCAACTACTTCATCATTTTCAATTGCAAGATATGTAATATAATCATCACTGCTGACATCCTTTGCCACAGAACGTCTTTTTTCCATATCCCAATCTTCCGTATAAACACAGTCTACAAGAATATACTCTCCATTGTGTTTACGGTATACTTTTTTTACATCCTGTTTTCTTGGGTAATCGTCCAATGAATCTAGTCTAAAGTTTACTGTTGATAATAATTCAATTCTAATCAATCTCTTCTCCTTAAAATACATAATCTAATCTGTTGTATTTATTCATGTAATCACCGTGTCGACCGTTGGTAGAGTCTGAAAAACTGACGAATATGTTTTTCCACCAGTTCCATGACTTCTGTCTCACAATCCGGCTCCCGGTCGCACAAGTTAATCCACATAGAAATGGGCAGGCAAAGTTGGGCCGCCATAATTTGAGGATTATCGTCTGTCAGAACACCCTGCCGGATCAGGCAGTTTATCAGCCCGGTGAAATACTTCATCACATCAGAATAGTTTTGTTTCGTTTGCAGCTTCGCAAGCGTTAGATTCTGGAACTGTTCAATCACCAACATTTTCCTGGCCTTGCTGATATAGGGGTCATGGAGGATATATCGAATCTGTCCCTGAATCATCTGCACAGCCTCGTCAGGGGTCAGAGGCAGGTTATCGGCCTCTTTCTCCCAATCTGTTCTGACAAAAATAGAATGTGCCCCATACTGCTCCAATACTTCCTTCACCAACGCGTCCAGAATCGCCTGCTTGTTCTCAAAATGACTGTAAAGCGATGCTTTCCGAATTCCAACGGCGTTTGCAATTTGGGAGATAGAGGTGGCTTCAAATCCCTGTACAGAGAACAACTCCAGCGATGCTTCCAAAATCTCCTGTTTTTTGTTTCCTCGATCCATAACGAAATCTCCTTACTGTAACCAATTTTTTCTATCCACTACATTTCAAGAATCATTTATCTTTATTATAACTACCTATCGTTCGGTAGTCAACAGTAGAATGCAGCGTCCCCAGTCAATCATGATCCTCTTTTCTGGACAGCACCGTTTCTGGCACTTGCGATTCTTTTCGAATATAAAAATTAACCAGTAAAATACCGTTGGGCACTGGTGCTCACAGCGACATTATTTATCGAGGAGCGCCCTTTGGTTGCATTGGCATGACAAAGGGCGCTCCTCGTGGCAAATGCAGCGTCCCTACCACTCCATCTTTGCCAGCCATTGATTTACCTTTTCTTCCCGCTGCTTAAGCGACTCTTTGAAACGATCTTCCAGTATCAACTCTCCCTGAAGCTGTCCATCCAATAGATACAAAATACGACCGCAGCGGCTTGCCATCCTGCTGTCATGCGTTACCATCAGAATCGTGGTTCCTTCACGATTTAAAGCTGAAAGTGCGTTCATCACTTCCTCTGAAGCACTTTTGTTTAAAGCTCCCGTCGGTTCATCCGCAAATATAATCTCCGGACGATTGACCATGCTCCTGCAAATACATGCCCGCTGCAACTGACCGCCTGAAACCTCTGTGATCCTTCTTTGCTCTAATCCTGAAATGGAAAACTTTCTCATCAGGCTCATTGCCTCATCGATAAGCACTTTCTTTGTCTTTCTCTGTTTTTTTCTTTCCCTGTTTGCCTGCATGGCAGGAAGCAGAATATTATCCAGAATATTCAGGTTCTCCATCATGTTCATTTGTTGAAAAACAAAACCAATTCGATTCAGCCGTAATTTTGCCTTTTCGTTCTCAGATAAGTCCGTGATCTCCTGTTCTTTCAGCCATACCTTACCGCCGGTCGGTTGATCCATACCGGATAAATTGTATAATAACGTGGACTTTCCGGAGCCTGACGGCCCCATGACCGCCACCATTTCTCCTTGATGAATACAAAAAGAAATATCTTTTAATATCTCATTTTTACAAAGTTTTTCTGCTCTTAAAATGATCTCCATATAATTTATTCCTTTCTCATACAGCACTCATATGTTTTGATTTTTTTAACTTCCAAAGTCCCAAAACATGCAGCCACAGCCGCCGTAACCATTAAAATTAAGACCATGAATATAACCTGTTCCCAGTGAATCACAAAGTGAAATCCGAATGCCCCAAAGGATTTTAATACCTGTCCA
Organism: Oliverpabstia sp.; assembly: GCA_051879295.1. Taxonomy (GTDB): domain Bacteria; phylum Bacillota; class Clostridia; order Lachnospirales; family Lachnospiraceae; genus Oliverpabstia. The sequence continues at coordinate 13,418 of JBJELT010000016.1, forward strand.
CAGATACTTTCACCAATGATATTTCCAAATAACACTCCTGCCAACACGCCCGCTATTATTGGAATAGATCCCTGCAGGAAATAATCTGTCCTTATATTGACATTGTTAAATCCCAAAGCTTTTTGAAGTGAAATGCAATACCGCTTTTTTTCAATCAGCAGCCTCATAAAAAGCATGACCACCACCATAACAATCAGTATAGCGATTCCCATAGCCACAAGCCTGGCCCTTTCAATCTGCTGAATGGTCGGTCCATACGTTCCCTGCACATAGTCTGAAATATTCACGACATCCACACCATATTGTTTATATACTTTCATCCATTGCTCTGCAGGAACATCGTCCTTTAAGGATACATACAGAATACTCCATATCACCCGATCATCTGCATTTCCATCGGATGAAAGACTCTTCACCTTCGCTGTTTTTCCTCCATTTGTAATATCCGAATAAATACCGCACACCACAAAAGAACTTTTCTTACCCTCATTTTCCAGTTCCAAAGAATCACCAATTTGCAGTCCCAGATCCTGTGCCTGTAAGCTGGATAATGCAATTTCACTCTCGACTTCTGGCTGTTTTCCCTCAGCATACTTTACCGGAAAAACAGAATGCTCGCCTGTTTCCACGAGAAGATTTACCTGTGTTCCATCTGTTAAAATGGCAGGGCAGGATATTGTCTTTAACGCAACATACTTTAAAACGTCCGGATCTGCACTTAACTTCCCTGACAGACTCTCTGTAATCTCACCGATATTTTCCGATTGTCTCACATCAATTCGGATCCGGGCATCTCCTATCCCCATATAGGTAACAAATTCCGGCGCTGAAATGGTACTGCATAGATTCTGTGGAATCAATGCCAAAATCATACAAGCTGCTGCTACCAGACCAATGACCACATATTGTCCGATCTCCACCTTTTTCCCTTGTGTCTTCACAGAAAAAAGCGCCTCCAGTGCAGACATTTTTTCAAACCTCTTTAAAACGTGCCTTATGGAAAGAAGAATTACTCCCTGCACCAGTATACAGACCAGAATCGCAATCATAACAGAAAACAAACCTTGATCCGATGCACCGTATAACTCCCTTAACTTTTCGGAAAGTGGTTTTTTTAATATTCCAGCACTCAAAAATCCAACTGCCGCACCAACGAGAGAAAGCAGTATATATTTTGAAAAATACAAGAAGCGAATCTGATTGTCTGCGATTCCCAATGCTTTTAACATCCCCACTTCTTTCCTGTCCTTTTCCACGCCAAGGGCAGTGATGAAACGAATGCAAAGCAGAGAAATCAACAACACTCCAATACCAACCAGAAAAATTACCAAAATCATAATTCCATCCGACAATGCATTCATCATGCGAATCAATGGTTTTGTAATAGCCGGACCATTCGCATACAGTCCTGCTCTTCCATAATCTGCCGCAAAGGAATCTGTATCCGTGTTCTCCTTTAAGAGGAATTCAATTAAATATTCTTCCTCTCCCAGTCTTTTTATCCGTTCATAGTCTGTTTGACTGACCAGAAACCGCTTGGATGAGGCCATCATGGAACTCATCTGTGAATCTCTTATAAAACCTGCAACAACCAATTCTTCGCTTCCAATCTGCATTTTGTCACCAATGTTCAACTCATACACAGATCGATAACACACTGGAACATAGACTTCTCCTTCCTTTACTACGGGACAGGTATTGTTCATGTCCAACAGGTAATCAAAGCCCTCATTCTGCACACATAATCCATTATCCTGCGTGCTGTCTGCCAGGCTCTTATTTCCAAGCACCACTGAACTGTTATCCAGATTTAAGAAGGGACATACCTGCCATTTCTCAATCTCAGGGTGTTTTTCTGCAAACTCTTCTATCTTCTCCGTTTGAATATCACCTGCATGCATCTGCAGGTAATCCGGTGTCATACCCTTCTCCATCAGACCATCTACGGAACCCAGCAGACCGACAAACAGAACTGCCGCCAGTGAAACAAATAGTGAGGAAGCCGCCATAAAAATCACCGTAGACAATGACAACAGCTTATGATTTCTTATATCATTCCACAAAAGTCTTCCTATCATCTCTCTTCTCCTCCTGTTTTCTCTTCAAGAAGCCTTATTTCTTTCATACACGGAATGCTCACCGAAACAATCATGAGTGCCACACCTGCAAAAGATATCACCATTCCAGCTCCTCTTCCTACACTTATTCCACCGTATTTTGCTATCCCATCGGCAAGAATCCCGCTGCATCCATAGGCAATGACATATCCGATCTGTGACAGGAATCCGACGATACCCCAGACACGCCCCTGCAATCCTGTCGGCGTATTTGTTCTTACCAGAAAATCCAGACAATTATTTGCAAAAGGCAGCATCATAAAAAATACAAAACCTGAAAGTGTGATAAGCATAATACTTTCAAATACTCCAAATCCAAGGATACATACTCCTGCCAGCGCAAGCGACAAACTGAGGATTCTTACATAACCCGTTTTTATACCCCAAATTCCAAGATACAGACTTGACACTAACATTCCGCTGGCGCATATGGTTTCTGCGATTCCCAGTGTTCTCGCATCAGCTATGGACAGGATCAGCGGTTCTGCCAAAATCTGAAACACACCGATAAAAAGTGTCAGCAACGATGATACAATGATCAGCAAAAACACACCTCGTCTTTTGCAGATTGCATTCCAGCCATCCTTCATACTTTTTCTAAAAGAAAGCTGCTCCATACTTCTTTGTGCTTTGATTCCTCTCCTTACAGCGAATGTAGAAATCACTGTTAAAATAAACGTACAAATATCAATAATCAGCAAAAGCTTTACATCACTGACCGACAACAAAATCCCCGCTATGACCGGTGAGACCAGATATCTGGCACTTCCCGCCAGAGAAACCAGACCGCTGGCCTTCGAATAATCATCTGCGGTTAACAAGTCAGAAACGGTTGCCTTGTATGCCGGGTCCAGCAACGAAGAAAAAACTGCCGATATCGATACTCCAATACAAATCTGAAGCAAAGAAGCCTCGCCCCTCATCATACAGATCAAAATATAAAGCACCCCTATCCCGGAAAATCCGTCCCCGAGCATCATAAGAAGTCTTCTGTCATACCGGTCTGCCAACACGCCCGCAGGAACACTAAGCAGCAGTGTCGGAAGGAATCCCAACAGCGTAACAAGTGCCATTCCACCTGCACTTCCCGTTTTTTCAAAAACATAAACACCAAGTCCAAAACTGGTGAGACCTCCTCCTATAGCAGATATCAATTGACCTACCCACAGTAAGATAAACCTTTTAAAATTTGAAATATTCATCTCTTACCTCCACTAACCCAAAACCGACAATCTGTCGGTTATATTTCAAAAAATTTAGTAACTATCCTAACAGGATAGTTACTGAATTTTATTTTCTGTAGAACATCGGAAGCATAGCCTCTAACATACTTCCTTTTTCCATATGAAGTAAAACTTCCGCATTGCTGATAAAAGCAAGAACCATTCTTTTTTTCTCTTCCTCAGAATATTCTATGGAATCATCAAATACAGAGTTGGCATATAAAAGCAGCATCTGCATGGTTTCCTCCGGGTAATCTGTCTGCATCAGGTTCTGGGAAATCCCATCTTCTACGATCTTAACAAACAGCGGTACCAACTGGCTTAACAGTTTTTCCTGCATTTTTGCATGCATCAGGGCATTCTGTGGTTTATGAATCTGTTCTAAAATCATATTGCCAGTTTTTGTATCCACATTAGCTGCAAGGACTGTTTTGGTCAATCTTTCCAGGACAGGCACAGACTCATCAAGCGCAATATTTTCAGCCTTTCTTATAGTTTCATCCAGAATTCTGGCAATCATTGCATCTAAAATATCTTCTTTGTTTTTGAAGTGATAATACAGCGTCCCCCTGGCAATTCCAATCTCTGAAAGGATATCATTTGTGCTGGTGTTGTCATACCCATTTGTGCAGAACAGTCTTTCTGCCACATCCAGTATTTCATTCCTTCGTTCAGCTGCTTCTTTTACAATTCTCATAGTATGCGCCCCTTACCGACAAGTTGTCTATAAGAATAATAACCTGTTTTTTCTGTTTTGTAAAGGTATCATTTCAGAAATGGTTCACAAAATATTTCTATCGCTTTATTGGTAAATTCAGCCGTACCCGCTCCACCAACTGCATCGATATTTTCAGTAAACTCGCCTCCACCAGCATACATTTTTCCAAGACTGCTCAAAATTGTATTTGTACAGTTATAGAAATGTTCTGTAATGTAATCCTGGAGTCTTTTTACCAGCAACTGAACCTGGTTATCTGACGGACTTACTTCTTTCATCTGTCCAAACTCAGCAAATATTTGCATAAAGTCATTCATCATAGAAGTTTCGTCATCTTTTGTCCAGTTCTTTGTTTTTTCTTCAAACTCCTTGTACTCAGCAGTCTGTCCCCACTGCTCTTTTGCACGTTCAGCATACTCATCAATTTTTCTTGTATCAAACACTTTAAAATCCATATATTTCACTCCTATTCCTTTTATTCCTCGAGCGAAATCAATGAGGTTTTCAAGATGCTCTTTCTTCATAGTAAGCAAATCGATTTGCTGCTCCAAAGCTTTATTCCTGTCAAAGTTAGGTGCATCTATAATCTCTTTAATTTCCTTTAATGGAAATTCCAATTCCTTAAACAGTAAAATCTGCTGCAGTTTTTCTAAGGATGTATCGTCATACAACCTGTATCCTGACTCTGTATATTCAATTGGTTTTAAGAGTCCTATGGTATCATAATACTGCAAAGTGCGTATACTCACTCCAGTTAATTTACTTACCTCATTTACTGTCATCATCAGCATTTCCTCCTCTCGATAAACATACTTTAAACTATTACGTTACGTAGGAGTCAATAGCTTTTTATAAAAATTTGATTTTTTATTCCTCTGCAGCAATCTTTCCCAGCAACTCAAGCCTTTTCTCGAACCATTCAGCAGGCACAAGAACAAAGCCTTCCAGGAATCTTCGATACTGTCGCAGCGAAAACAATCATCCCTAACAATGTTCCGGTCAGAAATAAATCCTTTCAAGGCTTCACATCACTTTATCGCATATATGCCCATTTGCATGTAGCTGTACCAAAATACATGGACATGTTCAAATCCCACGTTCATCAATAGTTCAATATGTTTGGCAACTGAAATTGGGAAATAATTCACTCCACACCTGGCATTATGTTCTTTTGCTTCCGCTTCAGTTTTTCCATGCCTGATCTGATACCTTCCCCACCTCTTCAATTCCATAGAATTTACTTCATCATCTTCAGGGATTACATTTTCAAAGTTTATGTATATTCCACCTTTTTTCAGTGCCCTGTATACATTTTCTGTTGCTTTGAGCCTCTGCGATTCATGCATATAATGATGAGCCTGAATAGCAGTCACAACATTAAAACAGGCATCAAACTCTATCGAATCAGAACCACAACAAATGTATTTTATTCCATCATACTCCAATTTCTTCTGTGCCTTTTCAAGCATCTGAGGTGATGGATCAACCATCACAAACTGTAGTTCATTAAATCTCTCAAGAGCAATTTTTTCTAAGCTACCCGTTCCACATCCCAAGTCAAGCCACTCTAATTTTGAAAAACCACATTGCTCGATCACATCCAATGTTTGTTCAAAAAACTCATTGTAAAAGGGAATCGTATTATTTATTGAATTATCATATTCATCTGAATTTAAAGGTGTCGTATTATCTACCTGCATTTTTCTACCTCAGTAAATCTGATCATCATCGTCTTTTTCACCATTCTCTTTTTTAATGCAAGTTCCAATCGCCAGACCAATCAGCATCCCAAGAGATATACCTATGCCGGTATTATTACCCAGAGAGGTTCCAATCGCAGTACCCAGGCACATTCCCAGACACATTCCCTCTGTTCCGTAATCATCGCTCTTATTATCATTCTTCCTTTTCTTGGCAGCACTTCTGGCAGAAAATATTGCCAGTAAAAGTCCCATTACAATCCACGGCAAAGCCGCCTGAATAAAATCAAGTATGTTATCCATCTTCCTTTCTTCTCCAATCATTTTTCTAATTTCAAATCTTCTTCCAGTCATTTCTGACTACTCTTCAATCTTCACTATATTCCTCTAAGACGCTTTACTGTCTTTCCGTTCTAATTCTGCAATTGAAATATAATGCTTTATATTGAATTTCTCCGGTGCGTCATTCATAAGCATTTGCCAATGCTCTTCATCCCATTTCATCAGTTCCGCAGATGACATCGATGCACCTACACCCCTGCATGCGCGCATTCTTCCATGCCACGCTTCTCTCGTAAAAAGAACATCTACACGAAACTCCTCCTGCGATACCAGATTAAAATACTCCAAATATTCATCCGGAACCCATACTGGATGTACGATATCTCCACAACCTGTCCACTTTGGGTTGTATTTTAGGATAATCTCTTCACTTTTTCCGGCAATTTTATCTTCAAACGGTAACCATCCCATATATAGAATAAGGAATTTGCCTCCTGACTTTAGTATTCTTGCAAATTTAGGGGCAGTAATCTTATGATCTGGATACCAGATACACTGACACGCTGTTATTACATCAAATGTTTCATCCGGAAAATCCACATCCTCAGCCTTACAGACAAAAAAATCAATATCCATATCACTCTTTGCAGCAAGTTTTTTTGCCTGTTGAATCTGATTTTCTGCAATATCCGTACCCGTCCATTTTGCTCCGTATCCATACATATTTCGTGGCAAAACTCCTGTTCCTGTACCAATATCAAGAACTCGCTGCCCGTCTTTGCATAGCCCAAGCTTTAATATGTACCGATAGAATTCATCCGGATAAATATCCCGGTATTTTGCATAATCTTCTGAAGTCTTTCCCCAATCAAAACTTTTTCCATCATCAATATACGAAATGCTAATATTCTTCTTGTCCATATATCCTCCTTGAATATTTTTTCATATCAGCACAAAGTCCCCTGCGATATCATATCTCCGCCACTACATTCGTAAGGAATTTCCGCCTCGTCAATGAATCTCCGTCAGCATCCTTTCCGTTTCTGCCATATCCTTTTCAATCAACGGACGCATACTGTCCTTGTACTTTGATAAATCAGCACCATATAAGGCTGACAATATCATTGGAATATACTGCGGCTTTGCCAGTCCTACCTGGGCAAGAGCCTTAACGCATTGTCTGGCAGTAATCGGTTTTTCATCCGTTATATGCGTAAGAAAATCAGAAATAATTGAATCAAAATGGTTTTCCTCATCCCACTGCGCATTTGCTGCAAGGATATACAGAACTCGATTTCTCACCAATGATTTCGGATGGTCTAGCAGCGAAGCAAAATCATCAAAGTATTCGTACCATTCATCTGTTTCCTTACTTTCAGATATTATCTTATC
>JBJELT010000017.1:0-73608 GCA_051879295.1 Oliverpabstia sp.
CCAAGTATAACAAAATGGAGGATTCATTAAAAGACACCAAGTATTTTACGCTTACGCTGTAACAAGCTTTTTGGAATTTGTATGTTTTTTCTTTAAGTTTACTTTCCCGGATTTTTTTTCCACTTTCAAATTCTTTTTTGCCAGAGCATTCCCACATATAGGGCAAAAACTTGCATCATCATTTACGTTATTACCACATTTACCGCAATACATTCTACTCCTTTCCGCTTATTCTATTTGAATAAAGCTCTAATTGATTACTATTCACCCAGTAACACTAACGGTTTCATTCATATACTCGTCTTCTGTCAATGCTATCTCTGCTCATATATATTGACAGAACTTTCCTTTAAGTGAAGTCAAAATAATCAAAAATATCAAATGTTTCCAACACCTCAAGATTTTCAAAATCACTATTTTGAATAGCCTTAGACCGTTCATCATACCAATACACAGATGCCTGCCCAATCACCTCATGTTCTGGACTAGAGATACTCACTAAATATTTCTTTTTTCCGTTCTCTGAAATTGCTACTTCCCAGGCTTCTCCCCATCCGGTTCCAAATATACCATCTGTAGGATATACATAAGAATCCGATTTTTCCAATTTATCACCTTCGTACTGATTAAAATAATTTTCTACAGCTAATACTATGTTTGCAAGAATTAAGCCATTGCTTTTTTCCAGCAGAACTTCATCAAACGGAAAACCTTCCTGGGTACTTAGTTTTATCTGATCATCTATAAACTCTATTGTAAACACATATCTTTTCTGATCATAGTTAAAGACCTCAAACTGATTGGTAGTTCCATCCCATTCAAATTTCAACCAATCCTTATCCTTGTAATTGTTATAGCTAAACTCCAATTCACAAAACAAATTACCGTTTTCTCCACACAAAGCTGTCACAAGAACAGAATCATGATTGAAACTGTACTCATATGCTCCCTGCAGATCACTCAGGCTTTTCGATTGATTAATTAGTGTCTTAACAGCATTTCCCACATTCAACATAGGATAAAGGCTTCCTTTTCCATCTCCCACACCAGCAGCCTGCTTTACTGCACTGCTCCTCAATAAATTCTTTACCTCGGAAGGGGTCATATCCGGTTTTAATGACCAGAGCAATGCTGCACTACCTGACACAAGAGGCGTTGCCAGAGAGGTGCCTTCTTCACTCCTATATTTATTATCGCAGGCAAGGCTAAATATATCTTCGCCAGGTGCACAAATATCAACATGATCTCCATAGTTTGATATACTTGTCATTTTGTAATTACCATTTTTATCTGTCTTGTTTTTTACAGCTCCAACAATCATAATACGTTCATCAATATTGTTATACGTTATACCGCGCCGAGACAATTCATTTCTTTTTGAAAGTGGTAATAAATTATAAATAGTTTCATCAACCGCATCATAGTAACCGCCATATTTTGCATCTACTCCCTGCGGTCTGTCCTCATAACCATTTCCAGCACCCTGCACAATCATAAAATTCTTTTTTCCGTTCATTAAAATTTCAACCATCGAAATCACACATGTTAATGCCGTACGCTTTATACAAGTTTCTACTGATTCCAGGTAACTATCATAAGCACCACTGACCTGCATAACCAAATGTTGTAATAAAAATTCCCAATTATTACTATCCCCAAATATAGAGTGCGTATATCCTTCTTTTGAATAAAACACACCCATTGCCCATGAATTATTAATTACTTGAACCCCATGTTCAATTAACTGTTTTGTAATTTCAGTATACTCTCCGGAAGATAAATAATTTGTGTTTTCATCAGGAGTCCAATCCACGCACACTAAATCAGCTTTGTCTGCAACTCCACGAATACCTTCTGAATTATTCTTGGCACCAATGAGTCCCGCTACAAGTGTTCCATGATCATTTTCCGAATTGACAGCGTAATCCGGCATAAAGCTAATCTTTCCATCCAGTTCTATATGGTCGGTGTCAAATCCACTGTCTATAATTCCTATCTGTATCGGACTGCTTTTAGCACTGTACTTCCACGCAGTGTAGGCACCAATTGCTTCTGCCCACCAGTCCTTACCATTCGGATTTTCCTCATTTCCACGGTCAGACTCAGGTGTATTTTTATCTTCACTCCACGGATTACTATCAACAGCGTTTTCAGTTAGCTGAATGGGATAATCAACCTGTGCATAAAGAACCTCTTCTGATTCCATAAGTATATCAACCAAGTCATTCATTTTTTCAAATTCTGTTTCCTGCACAAGAATCTGCTTCGCATTTATTAATCCACTGATATCTCCAACAATTTCCCCATTTACCGAATCAGCCAGCTTCTTCGCTTCTTCATCAGATATATCTGTAAAAGTGTACACCATAAGCAAATTCTTAAAATAGATTTCTCCACTATCTTTGTCAAAGGAAATCTGTTCCACATTTGGACGATATGTAATATCACCATTATCATACTTGGTTGTTCCATAAGCGCTATTGGACTTATCATATCCAATCATAAGCGACATCATTTCTTTATTCATCTGCTGAGATAAAATCACCCACATCGCAATTCCCAGACCAACCAGGAACAATAATGGTAAAAATAAAAAATACCACATTTTACTTCTGCCTTGTTTATAGTGGACAGGATTATCTGATGTCAAATCCATCCCACAATGGGGGCAGAATTTTATTCCTTTTTCTATTTTTTTTCTACATTCTGGACATTTCATTTAACTTACTCCTACTTTACTTTTATAAAACCTTCCGCATAAGTATATTTATCCGGCAACTGTAATACTATGTTACCTTCCTCGTCCATATACTGTTGCTTATCATTCTCATGATAATAAATATTAACCCATCCATTTTCCCCGCCTGATATAATATGACCTTGTTCCGAATCTAAATGAATTAAAAGTTCTCCATTTTGATTATATAAATCCTCCTCTTTTCCATTTTTCTTCTCAGCATAATACAAATTGTCTGTAAGTCCCTTCACCCTTATATACTCACAGGGTATTATTTCCTCCCCATTTTGATTGATAAGCCCCTCTCCCGAACTGTTACAAAAACGTACCAATCCACTATCAACCGGAGGCTCCGCATGAATGCCATAGCCATGTGTAATCGTAGAACAAAACCATCTTGATATGGAATGATAAATTCACCTGTCTAATTAATACATCCACTACTACGATCTTCATTGTAAACACAGGCCACTCCATTATAGAATCCATTTGCCCTATAAAATTGAAATGGTATCACTTCTTCTCCTCTTTCATTGATATATCCGAACTTATATATTTTCTCTCCCTTCCTTTTTCTTTCACAAAAGCCGGATGCAGCACTCTCCACCCGGCTTTTCACAGTAATCTCTCTTTTTCAGTTACTTTTTTCCATTTCTATTTCCTTATCCGGATTTTCAGTCTGTCTGAAATTGATATGGTTTCTATCAATTATTTCATAATCATAGCTCATAGAGTCCAGAGAACCCCAGTTATCAGTCACCGTCATTACAATGCGTTTACTTGATTTATGCCATTCATATGATCCATAATATGTGCTGCTTCCCTTTATGTACTCAAAATCTCCGTAATCACCTGATGAACCTTCCGGTTCGTAAAAACGGAAAGACCTTGTTCCGTCTATCTCAGACCATGTGCCTACCATTTTTTCCATATCAGGTTTTCCAAATATAGAAAAGAAACTTCGGTTTCCATTTTCGTTATTTATTACTTTCATAAATACCATAGCCAGAACCAGGAGACCTGCTGCTGCACCAAGTGCCACAAAAACCCTTTTCTTACTTTTTCCTGAACTCACGATTTCTGCTCTGCTGTGTTCAATAACTGAATCATTCTTACGCAAATCTTTTCCACATTTCGGACAAAACTTTTCCGTTCCGTTTATTCTCTGTCCACATTTTGGGCAATACATATCTAACACCTTTCTTATCCTTTCAATGGTTCTTCTGTTAACTTTTCGTAAAACCTTCTGCATAAATATACTTTTCCGGTAACTGCAGCATTACATTACCATTCTCATCCATATACTGGCATCTGTACTCATCTGTATCTTCATCATATTTTCCATTATACGTTCCAGCAACAATCCATCCATTGCTTCCGGCCTTTTCCATCATGTCATACTTCACCGGTATAATTATCTTACCATCACAATCAATACAACCATAATGTTCTCCATCTTTAAATCCATATAATTCCAATCACAACCGAGAAATATCAGCATATTGAATTGGTAAGATTTCATCACCCTGAGAATTAATCAGTCCATACTTTTCTTCATATTTTCCTTCATCATTTACTTTAAATAACCTAATGACGGCCGTTGCTTCTCAGGAAACGCCTCATGACAACAGTGATACTGATATGGAATTACCAGTTCTCCCTGTTCATTAATAAATCCCAAATATTTATCATAATCCACATATTCATACACTGCTGCCAAACCATTATAAAAAGGATCTACACATTGCATCGAATTGTCCAAAACATAACTGAGTTTCTTGTATGTTATTATCATCCAATTTACATTGATATCCACAGATTCATCAGCTTTAATATCAGTATATTCAGCGGATTTTTGCAAATAATCTATATCTCTCATTAGCTCAAACGGATCATACTCGTTAAACGCATATTGAAGACTTGTAAGCACTCCTGAATCATAAAAGAACAAATCTGTCACGGGATATGCTTCTTCATCTGTTGATAACACTGTGTCGTCACCAAAGTATGTAAAACCATCAGGAGCAGTAATTTTTGCTGCATAATCACTATAAAAATTAGTCAGTATAAAGGAATACGGTGACACTGTCTCTGTATCATTTAATTCAGATTTATATTTTTCTTCGAAGGCATCAACCTTTTCTGAAAATTCATCTACAACATCCTGCGCCGGATCTTTTTCATCCTCCCCCCTGTCTGCTTTCAATAAAAACTAAATTTTTCATCACTCAGTGGACAAACATTCCTTTTCTCTTTCCAAAATAGATACTATTTAACCACACCATGATACAAGCCATCACAAGGGTAATCCCTTCTGCAAGAATATAATTTTTAGCTTTGAAAATATAATCAACGAATGTAATATCCGGAATCATCAGTTTTATCGGTATCAAAACAATCATTGGCAAAACACCATTCAACAACAAATACACGTTATACAGGAGCGGAGCATTTTTCTTATATTTTACCATCTGATGACGTACGAACAGTGCAAAAATACCACTTGCAATATAAATCGCACTGTAACATATATTTGCTATATTCAGTGCCAAAGAAACTTCTATATCGCTTGGAGCCAGTTTCACAAAAAAGTAATAAACAACTCCACTAAGAACTGCTCCAAGTGCGCCAGCAAAAAGCTGGAAATAAATAATAAACTTATACCATTTCATTTTGTATGCCTGATTCGATTTCAGAGAACTACTGGAAGTTCTCTTACTATCTGCATAATAATTTTTTTGCATCCCTCCGTACTCTTCCTTATTTATATTCATTGTTTCCTGTGTTTGTAATTTACTTCCACAGGCAGGACAAAAACTTACACCATCCTCAATTTTTTTACCACAATTATTACAGAACATTTTCATTTCCTCTCTTTCATATGATTTTATTTTTTACCATCCCTTTTTCTTCTCATACTGGATAATCAGATCCCGGTTTGCAACTTCGTATGTATTCAGCATGGATTCCTTAAAATCTTCAGGGTCGATTTTGGGCTTGTACCAGTCAAATTGTTTAAAATAATTACTCAGTGTCTTATCATCAAACTTCCTGCCATGTCTGGCATAAATTTCATTCCGTGCGATTCGTACCTCCTCTCTTGTCAGATTCTTTAACTCTGATTCTGAAATGTATCTGGTATCACTTCCTACCAATATATATTCCTGAGTTTTATTTTCTACAGTTTCAGGAATGTCTTCACTCTCTGCTGCTTCCCATGCGCCTTTCAATTTCATGGCATCGGTAACAACACGACTTTCCCATTTCTGATACTCAGACATATTTTCCAGATCATAATTTGTCGCATTTTTCTTATCTTCTGCATCTGAGAAATACCGCCATCGGATCAATTGATTGTTTTCCAGATAAAACTGATGTGCATCATCACCTTTATACTGTGCAAATATCACTTCATCGCCTGAATAATAGAAGGTTCTTGCATAATCATCATTTCCACTCCCTATAGCCGCAGTCACTATTTTCAGATCATCATTCTCATAATACGCAGTAATTCCTTTATCTATAAATGCGAAGTCATAGTCAGCAGCAGTCATGGAAGAAATCAAATCATTATGTTCTTCAACAATCTGCTCCACATCTGTTTGATGATTTGTATTTGTTGATAAATCAGAATCATCAATATTATTCTCTATAGTTGATTCCACCGGCTCAGCCTGATCAATATCTTCTGAGCCGCCATTCGTCTGTCCTTCATCAGTTCCGGAATCATCAGTTTTATGCTCCGATATCGTCGTATCAGAAATACGATCTTTATCCCGATTTCCCAAATTCACATAATTCAGTACGACCAATGCAATCAGCGCTGCTGCTGTCAACATGGTAACAATCAGAAACACCTTGACAAACGCTATGCCTTTTCCATTTTTTTTCTTTTTTCCCTTTTTACCGCCCTGTTGTACTACTCCCGCCTTATCCATAGGTTCTCCACAACTGGTACAGTATATATTCCCCGGTTTTACTAATGAGCCGCAAACTTTACATTTCAGCATATAATCCTGCTTTTTATTTTCATTTAGGGATATTTCCACGGGTGTTCCACAATACTGACAAAACTTCTGACTGGTATCCAGTTCATGATGGCATTTTATACATTTCATAACACAATCCTCCAGAAATTGTATTTATTCTATGTAGAGTATCTTCCACTCTTTTCCCTCTTTTGTCATAGTAATCTCAATATTTCGGTTTACTGATTTACTTCCCTTCTTCGCAGTCACAGAAACACTTGCCACAGATATCTTCTTTATGGTATCTACATCAAAATAAGGATACAGATACTCTATACTATCCAATAACTCATCCTGTCTCCGCTCTGACAGATCATAAATTTCTTTTATCTTATAGGTAAGCTTATAGCTATGTCCTACTGAATTCTCCAACTCATCCAGATCATTACCTACACCATATTCAAAATATGATTCGGCTTCATCTTCGTCACCATAGAAATACATATCACTGGACAGAGAAACCAATTGTTCAATATCGTATTTTTCATAGGCTTTCATCGCTTTGCGCACCAATCCTTTCGGTCCTATGAAATTTGATGCAATATTCCATGCACCGACAGCAAGTCCAGCTATTACTGCAAGTATAACAACCATCTTAATCTTTTTTACTATTTTTCTTGCGCTCTCCTGTTTTACTCTGTTTACTCCTGAAACAGGTTTTGACAATCCATTCACAGGTACTCCACACTGTCCACACACTCTTGCTCCGTCATCAAGTGGTGCTCCACAATTTCCACAAAATCCAGCCATCTTATTTTCCACCTTTCTTTTTCATTTTTCTAAGTACTACCAGAATAATAATATCAATCGTAACCAGTATACCGGCACCAATGATCGCATACAAAATCCATTCCGGAATTTTTATTTCCTCGCCATAGCCATTTTCTTCCGCCCGCAGTCTCAGATCATAGGTTCCATCACCATTTTCATCGATATTCAATATACTTTCCGGAGAAACCGCTGCTACCGTATCAATTTTCGTCTTTTTAGTGATTTTAATATTCTCAAACTTTCTAAGATCCGTGTAATCACCCTCTTCGTCCATAAATCCTATCGTATAGTTCATAATGCCGCGGCCATTTCCTTCAATTGCCAGATCATAATCCGCTCCCTCTTTTAACCTCAGTACTTTGATTCTGTCATCCTGATTTTCAGAAATGCTTTCCTCATTTTCTTCAAACGTCAGGGTTCCAAAATCTGTTCTGAAATTCGGATTACTTTCCGCAGAACTGAGCGTTTGACCATTATAGGTTACAGATACATCAACAGGACAGGCAATTCTTACATAAATGTACTTCTGACCATTAATCTGATCCGCCATATCCTCGAAGAAGAATACCAGGTCATCTGCACTTGCCACCTCATAATGACATCCATCACTCGCTATCTTCTCCATTAGTCGTTGAGCGGATGATTTTTCCCCAAGACTTTCGAAAAAACCTAGCGTGTATATCAAAGTACCTTCCTGCTTAATCTCATTTGCATAAGCTATCAGTTCTTCACCTTCTTTACCTTCATTAGGTTCGCCATCACTCATAAGGACAATAATTTTCTTTTTTGCATCTTTCTCACGCAGCATATTCTGTGCTTTTCTTAGCCCGTCTTCAATATTCGTTCCTCCACCGCCATTGATTTGGGAAATGATATTCTGTAATGCCGACTTACTGACCGAAAAATCCGATTTGCATTCTGCTTCATCCTCATACGTCACAATACCAATACTGGCATCTTTCTCCAGAACTGTGTTTACAAAACTTGAAGAAGCTTTTTTCGTCTCTCCTATAGGATATCCTGACATACTGCCGGAAACATCCAGGGTCAGCACAATGTTTCGATCACCCGAAACTGTCTTCTTCGTTGTTGCTTCCTCTTTCTGCTTCGTAGTATACGTTCCCCATTCACAGATAAAGGCTGTTCCATCATTTACTGTACGTTTTCCAAAGTTGCCATCATTCCACGTTCCGTCAGTATACTTATAATAGAAGTGTCCATAATCTTCATTGGAATTCTCACCGTTGGGCTCTCCGCTGTGCCAGTTCAGATAAGATACCTCTTCTCCTGTACACCATTCCCATATACCCTCATTTCCAGTATCACTCAGGCCAAAATATGCACTGGAACAGTTTCTTCCACGCATATAGGAATACACAAATTCATTTTCTTCCTTCGATGTCAGTGTTGCCAGATAGCCATTTTTACTTTTACAAAATTGCAGTGCCTCATCGTATGTGGATGCTATACCGCCATCATACAGATAATAATAATGGCCATTGAATTCTACTGCACCTGAGGGGACATCCGATAAGTCAATCTCTGTAGTGCTCTTTGTTTCTTCTTTCTTATAATTTAATGCAGCTTTTACAGCAAGTTCAGCATTTACTAAACGATATGTATTATTTAGTGGATGTTGAGCAGACGTATTATCCGCCACAGTGTATTTCGTATTTTTTTCATCACAAACGATGTCTTTAACCTCTGCACCAGACAATTTACTATTACATTCCCATACCAGAGATGCTACTCCGGTTACCATAGGAGCTGCCATAGAAGTACCTGACATATATCCATATGTACCAAACCATCCTCCGGGAATAGTACTATAGATATTATCACCCGGAGCACATATATCTACTCTTTCTCCTGCATTAGACCAATATGTCTGTGAATATCTATTATTGCCATCATTCTGAGCGGCCCCGACGATAACCACACGATTAATTATGTCCTCATATCGTACATCCTTGCTAACAGTACAATTCTCACTATTAATGGACGCGAACAAACCATTATAAACTGCATCTACAGATATTTCATTCTCATTTCCATTTCCTGAACTCTGCACAACTAAAAAATCATACCCGCGTGAGAGCAATGCATTCATATACAAAGATGAATATTGACCATTTACATCTATTTCATCCTTACTTCTTGATGTACCGTTCATTGAAGCCGTTTGACCAACCGAGAAATTAATCACTTTTGCACCTTTCTCAACCAACACAGTCATCCCAGACAAAATCTGATTAAATGTACTCCATGGCATATCAAAAAGCTTAGTAACAACTTCCTGTGTACCACTCAACTGCCAATCGTATGTATATAGCTCACTGTTCCATACAATACCTGTAATACCCTTTTTATTATTATCCTTAGCTCCTATAATGCCAGCAACATGAGTCCCGTGATCTGCCTTATTATTAATAGGTGAAACATATTTTAATTTTTTCTTCAAATCCTGATGACCGTTATCAAAACCATTATCGACAATTCCCACTTTAATTGTATCTAAGTTTTGCGTTAGTTCCCATGCTTCTGGTGCCCCTATGGCTTCTGCCCACCAATTTTTCCCATCTGGATTATTCACATTCCATTCTTCTTTATTCCATAACCATGTAGACCAGGGATCATCCGGCAATACATCACCATCCATTTCAAATGCCTGATCGTATATAGCATCAAACACACAGGTTTCTTTTTTCAATTCCTGACATATGGATTCTAATTCATCTAATGTATGGGCTGCTGTACGAATCTGATATTGGTCAATCCCTGGTATGCTTCCTACAACTTCCCCATCGAGAGATTGTACTACATGAGCGATATCCTCCTGGGTGGTATCCTTTTCAAAAAAAACAATGATGATATTATTCACATAAACTTTTCCTGTATCCTTATCCATCACCAACGCATCATCATCTGGAACATAAAGACTGAAATCAGTTTGATTGTCATTGTAATTCTGATTAACACTTCTATCTCCCCATATTTGAGAAATGTCTATATTATCTTCATATTTCAAAAATATGAGTATTCCTGCAATTATAATGCCAATTCCAAACACAATACCCAATATACATAACAATACTCTAAGAAATTTATGTGGTTTTCTCCTTTTTTTATTTTTTTTTGCATCACATACTGGACATAAACCCGTAGATTCATCAAGTTTTGAACCACAATGTTTACAAAACTTTGCCATAATCGTTTTCCTCTTTACTATACATAGTAGCTTTCGATCCTAAAAACCTGGACGATGAATATACCAGCGACCATTAATCTTTACACACGACTCTTCCTTAGTCCAACTGGATTTGCCATCTTCACCCGATGCTGTGATTCTTACAGTTACTACAACAGCATCTGCAATTTTATCCACATCGTAATCGTAGTCACGATGTAACTTACTTTTTAGCATTGTTAAACGCTGATTTTCGTACTTATCTGTATCAATAACCTCAAATTGAGCTTTGTACTTTTCTCCACAACTCCTCTCGATTTCATTCTGGAAATCCTCTGCAAAAGATAACAATTCTTTCTGAAACTCTTCTTTTGTAGAGAACCACCCGTGAGCACCCACCATGTTGTCTCTGTATGGTTTTGAAAGCAACTGGTAATATACTTTCATGTTTCCATCTAAAGTTGTTTTACAGGCTTTGACCGCCACTTTTTCCGGTGTATTCTGAGTACATATCAACACACCTGCAATAATAATTAGTAAAACGATGCAAAAAGGCAGTATTTTGCGCTTTTTTCTTACAACAGTCATCTTTCTTTCATCAAATGCCTGTACTTTCGGTTGTTCTCCAGCATTTATCATTGCTCCGCAATTCGGGCAAAATTTTTTACTATCATCTATCTGTGTTCCACAATTTCCGCAATACATCCTTATACCTCCATTTTTATAAATAAGATTCTTCTAACTTTCTCTTATTCTTAAACGCTGACAATGATAAAACAAAAGAGCAACAGATAGGAATGTCTATCTGCTGCTCCAAATATTATCCCATGTGTTTGCTTATAAATTTATCAATCATAGGAATAACTATTGTTCCCTGGCTCAAGGCTTTTAACCCCAGGCCCATAAACAGAATTTTCTCAATCACATTGATTACACTTACCAGTGCAGCGAAAAATCTGTCCAATGCCACGATACTAAATCTTCCATTAAATATAGAAGCAAAATTATTAATAACATTGCATACATCCGGAATCAAATTAAGAACTGTTCCCAGCAAAGAGAAGAGAACCATCAATGCGATGGCTTTCACTGCACTTCTTCGAAGCCACGCATTTTGTTCAAATAACAACACATAGCCAGCCAGCAAAACAACCGCAAAATACCCTGAAAACAATCCCATAAAATACATCGCTGAACCTAATAAACCTACTGTAATTCCTAATTTTGTTTTTTGCATTCTTCATCCTCCCGTTTAAACTTACATTATAATAATTTTCTTCCACATTCTGTGCAAAATGCGGAATCTTCTGCCTGTTTTGCACCACAGTTAGGACATACTCTTTCAATTGGTTTCGGAAACTCTACAGTTTCCATCTCATTCGTAACAGGTATCTCCTGCGGAACACTTTGCATCATCGGCTGACCACATGCAGTGCAAAAACGGGTTCCTTTTTTTACTACAGAACCACAGCTGGGACATTTGGTATATTCCTGCAGATTCTCCTGTACAGGTATCTGCGGCATTGGTGAGCCACAGAAACTACAAAACGCCACTCCTTTGGGAACCTCCGCTCCACAATTTTTACAGTGCTGCACACCTTTAATTTCCTGAATCTGCTTTCTGTAATCTGCAATTTTCCTTTCCATTTCTGCGATAGAATCAATCATTCCTACAAAATCATCTTCACGCTCATTCCCATGAATGGTCACATATAATTTCCCGATTTGATAATATGTATTATTAATCTTGTTCTCTTCCTGTGTAATTAAAGAACTGATCCGGGCAATATCCGACGTCTCTTTTGTTTTTTGAATTGCCATTTGTCCTACATCTGTAACCTTTTTTCCAATACCATCAAAAAATCCCATGTTTTTCTCCTTTATTCATTCATTATTGAAATTTGTAAATCAATCATGCATACCACATGATAATCTTTATGTTTTCTATCTTTATTTCCGCAGTTCTTCACCACAATACTTGCAAAATCTGGCACTTTCAACATTTATCGGCATACCGCATCCAGGACAGACAGCTTTTGATTCTCCACTTTTCGATTCTGTGGTAAGATATGACTTCACATATTTTTTTGTTGTTTCCAACATCTCACCATATACTTTTTCATTCACAATCACTTTATCTAATTCTGTCAAGAGTCCATCGCACTTTTCTCCAGTTCTACGAATGTGATTTATAATGCAGTTTTTCACTTCGTTCGTGTTACGGAATCTGCTCATATTTTCTACAATGCTGGTTAACAAACATTCCAGATCCGGCTGTTCAGTTTCATCCTGAACCGGCTGTTCTGATTCTTTTATCCAAGTAGGGGTGATTGTTTGAGATTCCTCCTGTAAACCTGAATGTTTTTTTAAATCATCAGATACTGATTCTCCTGCTTTTTCCTTTATTCTCGTATTAGCAGTTTCCATACTGTTTAATGAACGATTCATATTTTGTAAAGCATTCAATATCTCCTGATTCAATTCTGCACTCTTCTGCGTATTTTCAACCAACTCACCAAATGCACTAAGAAAAAGATTTGTGATATATGCAAGCAATACACCTACTGCAAGTACTACCAAAAAAATCCCGAAATTAAAATCCCACGCAAGTCTGGCAAGTTTAAACGCCCCAAAAAAAGTCAGCACCACCTGAATTATAAATAGCCCATTTGCCATTTGCCTAATTGCTTTTCCTGAATTACCCATCATAAAAGTTTACCTCCCAAGTATCAACAGCAGCTCCTGCTACCGATTTATCAGCATAAAAATATCCTTTTCATCATTATAGTATTTTTCGTTGAATTTTATAAATATTTTATATCTTATTTTTTAAGATGTCAATAATACTATTCTTTATTTTTAAGATAATCTGATGAATAAAAATCCGAATGCATTAAGATAATAAAAATTGGGAAAGGATTAGGATATGAAAGATATTGGTTTGTTCTTAAAAAATGGGAGAGAAAACAAGGAATTGACACAGAAACGCGTCATGGAACTAACAGGAATCAACAGCAAATCTCTTTCAGGATATGAAAACAACGTAGCTGAGCCCGATTTAAAAACATTGGCAGATTTAGCTAATTTGTATGAGATTTCTGTCGACTATGTTTTGGAGATTCCTTCATCGGGTGATTCTTGTATTCTTTCCAAATCAGACAGGCGTTTACTGCGTCTATACCATTCTATGGATAATGATCATCAAAAAGAGCTTCTTATTGTTCTGGAATCCTTGGTAAAATATCTTAAAAAGTAGCAATGCCTGCCACAATCTTTGTGGCAGGCATTTTTATGTCTCAAAAGACCAGGCAATGATCCACTGGTTCTTAATATATCCCCATCAAATGCAATTCTCTCCATCCATAAGTATGGAACTGATACACTGGGGTGATGGATTCCAGATCAGCAATCGGATATTCATAATCGTACGTCGTTTCTGCTGACTCATACGGTCCGATATATCGAAGACATTTCTGATCCGCTGTAAGATAGATTCTGTATTCTTCTGAATAGTCTTTATTATGAACAAATATAAATCTCTGCGTGTACTCTCCGGAATCTGCATCATAATCGTAATAGTATTCTGCCGCATATTTATCTGACAATGTAAAATTGTCCTGCGAATAGGCGCCAATATCAGCTACAATGCACTGAATATGCTGATCAGATTTTGCTTCATACACGGTAATATGATCTGCACTCTCATATGTTCGGAAATCGTCCGGATGCATCGTTACTCCGTAATAGATGGTACGGATGTATTCCACTTCTGCTTCCACATCTACTGCATCATCCACCGGATTGGGCTGGCCTTCCAGTATCTCTTTCGATGGGTCGGGAGATTTTTCATTTTCTTTTTCCATATATACATCGTCTTCTTCTGATTTTTCTTCCTGTACATCCGATGTTTTATCGCCCTTTGCTGCCTTTTCTTCTGTTTCTCCCAATCCCTCGTCAGCATCTTCCTTCAAAACTTCCGATACATCCTCTGACTCTTTTTCATCCTCTTCCGGCTTATCCTCAAGGAACGGAGCTGACGTGATTTTCTTTTCTTTCCGCACTTCTACCGCTTCTGTCTCATTCTTTTTGAATAGAAAGAAAAATATCAGAATTGCTCCTGCTGCCAGAACAGCGACTGCGAGAATAATAGCCACCACCAGACCTTTCTTCGGTGACTTATTCCCCTTCTTCTCACCATACACCGGAGCCTGCTCAATCTTCGCTCCACAGGCCTCGCAATACCCTGCATCTGCATCATTTGGTGCTCCGCAGACACTGCAAAATATTTTTTGATTATTTATCTTATCTTCCTTCATATGAAAATCCTTTTCAATTTACCGAATATCATACACACTCCGCATCCGCAGTCCACCTGCAAGCTGTTCCTGCACCTGTGCTTCCCAGTCAACATTTTCCTGATCTTCCCTGCAGGCACGTCCCAGAATTTTGACACGTTTTTCTCCCGCATTCATATCGAAATAATTATCAGAAAGAATCAGATCCTCGTTTTCATTTAGGATTTCCACACCTTTGGCATAGGCCTCCGATCTGACGATAATCTCATCTCCCTCAATCTGATAGGTAAGGTTCGGATTCTGATAACGGAAATATTTCGGGTAGGAGAAGATGACCGTTCCTTCAGATATGCAGCTTCCATTTTCCCAGGCTTCATAGCTGACATACTGGCTGAAATAATCCACCTTTGGTAATTCCACTTTATCCAGCCACACACTGGAAAGTGCCGGTACATTCACATCCATTTCTTCCTGACGAATGACAGAACTGTCGGCATTTCGAAGTGCCCATTTCACAGTAACTGTTCGATCCGCCAGCGTCTCATTGGTCACGTTCAGACGAATGGACTTTTCAAATTCAAAATGTTCCCGGTTCATATCTGCAGCTGCAGTCATCCATCCCTGTTCCTCACAGGATATCATCACCGGAGCAAAGAAACGCTTCGCATAATAATGAAGTGCCTTCCAACGGCCATGATAATCAATAGAAGCCCAGGACGCCACCGGCCAGCAGTCATTCAGCTGCCAGTAAATAGCCCCCATACACCGGCCTCTGTTTCTTCTGAAATGCTCCACACCATACTTGATAGCTTCTGCCTGCAGCATCTGAGAAGCATACAGCAACACCGGAAACTGCGTGGGATAGCGGAATGTCTGCTGAAGATAGTTCAAAATCTTACCGTTTGCCCCTGCATTTCTCTGATGTTTCTCCATGATATAAGAGAAAATATTCCAGTCATCCGGATCATCACTGATCGTCTCAATAGTTTTCATGGATGGAAACGACTGAAAACCGAATTCACTGACATAGCGGAAATAATAATTTCGATAATCAGAAAATGGTTTATTTCCATGCCACACATCCCAGTAATGAACATCTCCTCGATTGGGATCACGAGGATCATCAAAACACCCTCCTGAAGACGGACTTGCCGGCCAATAAAACGTATCCGGATCATACTTTTTCACGATTTCAGGAATCAGTCGTTCATACATAATCAGATAATCTTTTACCTCTGAAGGTTTGGATACCCATAACCCGTCTTTAACAAACTGTTCCATCTCATTATTGCCGCACCACAGGCCGAGAGAAGCATGATGGCGAAGTCGTTTTACATTATCGATAAATTCAGCACGAATGTTAGCCTCAAATTCCGGTGTCAGATCATACACTGCACAGGCAAACATGAAATCCTGCCATACAATCAGCCCCAACTCATCACATACATCATAGAACCAGTCTTCAGGATAATAACCGCCTCCCCACACACGAATGGCATTAAAATTGGCAGCCTTGCACTGTTCCAGTAACTTTCTGGTTGTTCCCGGAGTTACTCTTCCCAACAGATGATCTTCCGGAATATAGTCAGCTCCCATGGCAAAGATATCTTTTCCATTGACCTGATGAGCAAAGCTGACGCCCCATTCATCTGGTTCCACATGCATGGTCATTGTGCGAAGTCCAATCCTTCTCTCCCAGATATCCACTTCTTTTCCATTCCGATATAAAGTCACCGAGATCTGATAAAGCGGCTGATCTCCCAGACCATTCGGCCACCACAACTTCGGATCTTCTACCTGAATCTGCTTCGGTGAATGCTCTGTCGTATGACTATTTCCATCCGGATCTGTCACTGTCACGCAATAACTATAATCCTCAAACTCATCCACAGACTTTTCATTTTTCAGATTATCCGCCGGATTCAGGGAAACATTCAGATTCAAAAACACTTTTCCAACTTCATGTTTCTGACGAATCTGTACGCTGTCAATTCTTCCGTCTTCCACAGCCATCAGGTACACCGGGCGGTAAATTCCCGCATCCGGCAAATGAGCACCCCAGTCCCATCCAAACATACAGTGGGCTTTACGGATATGTACAAACCCTTCCATAGCATCCTCACTGCCTCTTGTAGGTCTTTTTTCATACGCATCCCGGATATATCGCAGAGGAGAATGAAAATATACCCGAAGCATATTCTCTCCCTCTCTCATTACATCTGTCACATCATATTCCCAGATCCGATGCATATTCTCTGCCTGACCAACCAGTTCATCATTCACATAAATATCCGCAATCGTATCCAGTCCCTCAAACCGGAGCCAGATTCTCTTTCCCGGGAGAAGATCAGCTCCCGAAAACGAAGTCTCATACTCATAATCATCTTCCATCAAAGCCAGCGCTTTATCCTCATTATCCTTCCAGAAAGGATCTTCCATCTTTCCATGATTCAACAATTCCGTATATACACTGCCGGGAACAGATGCAGTCATCCATGCTTCATCGCCCACATGACGAAAATGCCAGTTATTATCAATTTTCCTTCTGATCATCCTATGCCTCCAAAACATTGAAAAAAGTATACTTTTATATTAGCACGGCGTTTTCCCCTTTTCAACGCCGTGCCTGTGATTTAGTTTATTTTTCCTGTAGGTTGTTTATCAGGCAGTGATACAGATATTTTTTATAACTTTTCATATCTTTTTCAGAAATTTCTGGGTTTCTGTTGATATAGATCCAGAAATTTACAAAACTTGAGAATATGGTACACTTCTGTATCTCCACCGAAAGTGATGAATTTATCAGTGTACGCCCTTCTCCTGTAAACAGTAGATAGTCCATATGAGAAAATATCATCTCAGGACTGTAACCAACATTGACAATTTCATGTTTTAAAGCACCGGTTATCTGCAGAGAATCCCGCGCTATCTGACACAAAATCGCAAGTGAACCTTTTTCACGATAAATTTCTTCCAGCCAATTTAAGATTTCCAGATATTTTTTCTCAAAGCTGGATAACCCTGCGATTCTATGTTCTATTTCCTGAAAACTTTGAAAGATACCATACAGAATCGCACGGGCAATCATCTCTTCTTTGCTTCTGAAATATTCATACGCAGTTCCTTTTCCAATTCCTGCTTTTTCTGTTATCTCTGAGACAGTCAAACTGCCTGCATCCTTTCCCTCTTCCAGCAAATGGATCACTGCATCAAACAGTTTTTCCACTTTAATCGGAATATTTTTTTTTGAGGTTAATTCTTCCCCCCTCATGATTCATCCTCCTGAGTTTCCACAGTTTCCGAAATATAGTTCTGATCTCCCAGTTCCTCATCCTTCACATCGTGATACTGTTTCCGATTCAGTACATCATAGATACATGGTACGACAAATAATGTCAGAACAGTACCATAGATCAGACCACCAATGGTAACGACAGCCATGGGCTGAACCATATCGGATCCCATACCAATTCCCATACTCATTGTAGAAAGTCCAAGAATCGTAGTCATCGCTGTCATAAGGATTGGCCGCATCCTTGTTTTTCCAGCCTGAATCAATGCCTCTCTCTTTTCCATTCCTTTGCTTCTGAGCTGATTGGTGTAATCCACAAGTACAATACCATTATTTACAATAATACCACACAACATAACAAATCCAATCATAGCAATAACGCTGACTTCCTGATCAGCGATGACGAGACCGAAGAATCCTCCGGTAAATGCCAGCGGCATCGTGAACATGACAATGAACGGTGACAGCAGTGACTGAAACTGAGCAACCATGATCAGGTAAATAAATACAACTGCAAGCCCCAGCATTTTCATTACTTCCACCATGGCTTCATTGATTGTCTCATTTTCACCTGCCATCTTTACAGAATATCCATCCGGAACCTGGTATTCATTCAAAGCATTTTCAACTTCATTGCCCACCAGACCTACATTGTAACCATTCTGCAGTTGAGCGGAAACCGTTATGTAACGGGACTGATTCACACGCTGAATAGAATCCGGACCTTCAGCATTTTCGAAAGAAGCAATCTCTTCCAGCGGAATACTCTCTGTATTACCTTCCTGATCTGTCACCTCGATGGTAAAATTCTTCACATCATCTCTTGTATACTGTGTCTGTTTTTCATCAATGACAACCACATCGTAATCCTTACTTTCAGTGGAAAGTGTGGTGGCACTTTTCTGTTCAGCCAGTTTTTTCTGTATCTGCTGATAAACCTGAGCAACGGTCATATTATGTTCGGAAGCTGCCTCTTTATCAATAACCAGGCGCAGTTCCTCTGTGGCCTCTTCCATACCGTCGGACACTCCCTCCAGGCCTTCTGTATTTTCCAGAATTCCGGCGATATCCGAAGCAATCTCCTGTAATTTATCAAG
Source organism: Oliverpabstia sp. (assembly GCA_051879295.1). GTDB lineage: Bacteria > Bacillota > Clostridia > Lachnospirales > Lachnospiraceae > Oliverpabstia. Next base: position 19,408 of record JBJELT010000017.1, read on the forward strand.
CTCTTTTCCCTTGATTTCAATCTGGATACCGCTTCCTCCCAAAGCCGACATATCCATATTGTTGGTGCTGATCTCAAGTTCACACTCCAGATCCTTTGTTCTTTCTCTGATTTCCTCCTCCAGCTGTTCGCCTGTCATTTCTTTTTCCTCTGAGAGAATCAGATAGATGGAGGTTTTCTCCGTAGAGGTATTGCCTCCAAGGCCCATCAGAGAGCTTCCTCCGCCTGCCATGGCACCCATTTCCTCAATATCACTGATATCACTCAGCCTGTTCATCACTTCATCAGTCATGGCACCGGTCTGTTCCATGGTGCTTCCCTCCGGCATCGTCACTGAAATGGAAGCCTGGGTACTTTCCATATTGGGAATAAACGCTGTACCTTTCCGGATTGCCAGCACTCCACTGATCATCAGCATTGCCAAAGCCCCCAAAAGGACAAATGCTTTTCGTTTCAGCACTTTCTGCATGATTTTCTCATATGCCGCATTCATCCAATCCAGAAGCGGATGTTTTTTATCCTGCATCTTTTTCAGCACACCAACCGACATAGACGGTACCAGTGTCAACGCGATCACAAGACTGGCAAGCAGAGAATATCCAATCGTCAGTCCCATATCCACAAACAACTGCCGGGTAATTCCCTCGGTAAATACAATGGGCAGGAATACGCACACGGTAGTCAGAGTGGATGCGGTAATTGCACCTGCCACCTGACGGGCACCCTGCACTGCCGCTTTTCGAATCGGTACACCCAGATTTCGAAGTCGATAAATATTCTCAATTACAACGATGGAGTTATCCACCAACATACCAACTCCCAGCGCAAGACCTGACAGTGAAATAATGTTCAGGCTGATTCCGCTGAAATACATCAACACGACAGCACCCAGTACACTGATAGGAATCGAACATGCCACTACAGCGGTAGGACGGATATCTTTCAGGAACAGGAAAAGAATCAAAATTGCCAGAACAGCTCCGGACATCAGGTTATTCAGCACAGAATCCACAACCAGATCAATATAAATTCCCTGATCCATCAAAGCGGTGATATGCAGCCCTTCATAATCTTCCATCAGTTCTTCAAATTTGTCTTTAATTCGGTCGGAAACTTCACCGGTCGAATAGCCGGTCTGCTTCTGCATGGTAAAGATAATTCCCGGATTTCCATTGATTCTAGCATAGACTTCGTCCGAGTCATCTGTCACGATAACATCTGCCACATCTGATAATTTAATAGGATCCAGATCATCCAGTCCCATATCAAATAATACCAGTTGCTCCATACCGGCTGTGTCAGCAAATTTATCTCCCACACGCACCAGATAATCAATTCCTTCTTCGGTCACATAACCGGCAGGCATACGGAAGTTCTGCGCCATCAGGATCTGTGAAATCATCTCCGGTGTTACTTTATCATCCAGTTTTGCACCTTCCAGAGCCTCATCTTCCTTTTCTTCCAGTTGTTCTTTTCCTTCTTTCAACTGGGCTTTGCCTTCATCAATTTTGCTCTGTCCCGCAGATATCTGGGCAGAAGCAGACGCCATCTCAATAGTGGCGGAAATTTCCTTTTGATTCAGCATGGCCAGTGCATCTTGAAGGCTTACTTTACCGCTGGCAATCTGTTCCTTTGCTGTATTAATCTGTTCTTTTGCGTCAGAGAGCTGAGCTTTGCCTGAAGCAATCTGTTCCTTACCGGAAGCAATCTGCGCTTTCCCTTCAGCAATTGCTGCTGCATCGGGTATCTGTGACTGTGCTGCCTTTATTTCTTCAATGCCTGCATTTATCAGTTCCAGATTGCTGTTCATCTGAGTCAGCACAGCATTCAGGTTATCAGTGGTATACTCTGTGATACCGAGAGGTTCCAAAGCCTGTGAGAGCTGTGTTTCTATTGCCTCAATCTGCGGCGTCAGCATACTGACTTTCTGATCTGCCATCGTCTTTTCCAGCTCCGAAGCATCCGGATCCTCAAGAACTGCCTGAGCCTCTGTAAGCTGCTGTTTCAGTGCCTCATACTGACCAATGATTCCACTGTCTAACAGCTGCTGCAGACCGGAAATTCCTGCTTCCAGCTGTTCTTTTTGTGCCTCCAGCTGTGCCAGTTTTTCAGGAAGTTCTGCAGCTGCCTGTTCTGCCTGCAAAAGCTGCTGTTCCTGTGCTGCCAGTTCTTTCTCAGCTTTATCCAGCTCCGCTTCTTTTTCTGCAATTTCTGAAAGCTTATTCTCCAGATCAATCTCTGTCTTTAAAACATCCATCTGTTTGGACTGCAGCTGGGACTTTGCTCCTGACAACTGCGATGCCATCTGATTTTTTCCGCTTTCCATCTGGACTTTTCCACTGTCCAGTTCTGACTGTGCCTTATCCAGTTTGGCCTCCGCATCAGCGATATCTTTTCTCGCATCGGCAAAAGACACGCCCAGTGCATCGGCAATTTTGTTGTTGACACTGTCGATTTTATCCTGACGAATCACTACCTGGACACTTTCTTCGACCTCACCGGATGTGGAAACAGTCGCAACGCCTTCCAGACTTTCCAGTTCTGACAGAATTTCATCATTTACCAGATTTGTAATCTGTACACTGTCCATATCATCTTTTTCAATGGCTGCAACCATGACCGGCATCATATCCGGATTCAGTTTCATGATAATCGGATTACTGATACTGTCATCCCAGTAAGACTGAATCTGATCAAGATTTTCCCTCATCTCCAGGCTTACTGAATCCATATTGGTCGTCTGAGAAAATTCCAGAATAACCATAGAAACATTTTCACTGGACACAGATTGAATATTTTCTATATTACTTACTGTAGCCATCGCCTGTTCCACCGGCTTTGTTACAACCATCTCCACTTCTTCCGGACTCGCTCCCGGATATGTAGTCATCACCAGTGCATACGGCAGATTAATATTCGGCAGTAAATCTGTGGTCATATTCATGAAGGAAACCACTCCAAGAATCAAAACCAGAACCACACCGACCATAACCGTATACGGTTTCTTTACGCTGAACTTTGATAGCATAGATATATCTCCCTTTCTTTTAAGTATCGGAATCAGATCCGATCCGAATTCCCGACCGACCAGTCGGTTCTCAGAAGAATATAACATGATTCAGACACAAAAAAAAGACCTTTCCGGGTCTTTAGAAAAATTTCATATTTGGGATGATGCACCCCGATAGCTGCTATACCTGCTGGCAATATGACTTAAGAGGAAACCGTATTATCAGTTGCGGAGGTAAATAATACAGTAAATCAAAAACTATCGGGGAACTGCACACCCTGCCGTTTAATCTTGCATAAATTCAGCATAAGGTTCTACAGTTCTCGCTCGCCTGCAGACATTCCATAGTGAAAACAGGACGTAAAACCTTTAACCGGAGGTTTTAACCTTATCGCATACCAAGCAGGTTTCCTGACTTACAGATCATCGGTAGGCTCTCCTTCTCATGCCGACAGCACAATGGATTATTGAGCTTCCCTCCCTGTTTACAGTGACCGGATCGCTCAGGATTCTCACCTGATTCCCTCTCTCACCGGCAGTCTCTGACTGCAGATGCACTTGCTATGTTTATGGAATTTATACAAAAAACATTGTAGCAGTTTACGGTTCATACGTCAAGTATTTTTTCATTCAAGTACGCCTCGGCGTACTTGCTGCGAGGTGCGCGTCATGCTTTGCATGACACGATACATCTGCGCACCTCTGCAATCCTGCCCGGAGGGTTTGTTTGTATAATAGGAAAGTCCAAAGACTTTCCTATTATACAAACAAGGCACCCCGAAGGATGCCTGTTCGTTCCTGTTTTATATACTTTTTAGAAGCTTGTAAACATTAGCGCTGTACTCGTCCTGATCCGTCACCGCCAGCCAGTTTAAGTACTTCGTCTATGGATACCATATTGTAATCACCCTCAATGGAGTGTTTCAGGCAGGATGCCGCTACAGCGAATTCAATCGTTGCCTGTGCATCGTAGCCATTCAGACATGCACAGATCAGACCGCCGCCAAAGCTGTCGCCTCCGCCTACACGGTCTACAATGTGCATTTTATATTTTTTACTGAAATAATAGTCTGTGCAGTCATACAGCATTGCAGACCAGTTGTTGTCATTAGCAGAAAGGGATTCACGCAGTGTGATTGCTACCTTCTGGAAACCGAAACGGTCTGCCAGCTGTTTGGCAACATCTTTATATCCCTCGTGATTGACTGCTCCCTTTGTCACGTCTGTATCAGCGGCTTTGATGCCGAATACATCAGATGCATCCTCTTCATTGGCAATGCAGACATCCACGTATTTGCAAAGTTCACCCATCACCTGTCCTGCTTTTTCTTTGGACCACAGTTTATTTCTGTAGTTCAGGTCACAGGATACGGTGATTCCAGCCTCTTTGGCAGCCTTGCAGGCTTCCAGGCAGATGGCAGCCACTTCATCATTCAGTGCGGGAGTAATTCCTGTAAAATGGAACCATTCCACACCTTCAAAAATCTTTTTCCAGTCAAAATCTTCTTTGCTTGCGGTAGCAATGGAAGATCCGGCACGGTCATAGATAACCTTGGACGGTCTCTGGGAAGCACCTTTCTCCAGATAATAAATACCAACTCTGTCTCCGCCGCGTACGATATCTGATGTATCCACACCATATTTACGGAGAGAGTTAACTGCTGCCTGTCCAATCTCATGTGTCGGCAGCTTTGTTACAAACTTTGCATCAAATCCGTAATTTGCCAGAGACACTGCCACATTGGCTTCACCGCCGCCAAATGTAGCGCCATAGGTCTCAGCCTGTACAAATCGATAATATCCTTCCGGAGCCAGTCTCAGCATCAATTCTCCGAATGTAACAACTTTCTTTGCCATAATAATAATTCTCCTCTTATGAAAATATATACAGAGAAGAATCCCGCATGGCGGGACTCTTTCTCCATTGATTCAAGTACGCCCCGGCGTACTTGCTGCATCATTCTTATGCTCTGATATCTGCTGCAAGTTTTACAGCTTCTGCAGTCAGTTCTTTAATCTTGTCAAACTCGCCAGCTTTAATCAAATCACCTTTAACCATCCAGCTTCCGCCGCAGGCAATAATTTTGTCGCAGCTCAGGTAATCTGCCAGATTCTTTGCACTGATTCCGCCAGTCGGCATGAACTTAACCATGGTATACGGAGCTGCCATAGCCTTGATCATAGCGATTCCGCCAGCCTGCTCAGCCGGGAAGAATTTCACGATTTTCAGACCACGTTTTACAGCCTGAGCAACCTCAGAAGGTGTAATACATCCCGGCAGAACCAGAATGTCTTTGGACAGACAGTAGTCTACGATCTCCGGATCAAATCCCGGGCTTACGATAAACTTTGCGCCTGCTGCTACTGCACGATCAACCTGATCAATGGTCAGTACAGTACCTGCTCCAACCAGCATCTCCGGGAACTGTTCGGACATGATGCGGATAGACTCTTCTGCAGCTTCTGTACGGAAAGTTACTTCTGCACAGGGAAGTCCACCTTCACACAAAGCCTTTGCCAGAGGTGCTGCATCTTTCACATCGTTTAATACAACTACCGGAACAACACCTAATTTTGCTACCTGTTCTAATACTTCATGCATTTTAAAAATCCTCCTTTAACATTATCATAGTTTTACCTTCAACTATCAGTTTCATTCTTGCTTTTTGTTCCACATTATGAAACTCAATTTTGTATTATGAAACTTGGTATCTTCATTATACTCTACCTCTGCCAAATGTCAAGACTAAATCCAACAAAAATATCCAGAAAATTCCCATTGCTACTGATACCCAAAAGTGTTACAATAGCGTTGCTATAAAGCCTGAAAGGCTAAACACTTACCCTATTGCCGCAGATCATTAAGAAAAGGTGTACATACATTATGGAAAATAAAAACCCGATACAAGTAGCCGACAGATTATTCCTGGTTCTGGAGACTCTGGCAGATGCAGGGCCGCTTCCGCTCACGGATCTGAGCCGCCGTCTGGATCTGAATAAAAGCACCATTCACCGGATACTCACATCTCTGATGTACCTTGGTTATGTAAAACAGGATACCGAAACCGGCAAATACTATCTTTCATTTAAAATATTATCACTGGCGAATCATTTGCTGGAGAAAATGGATATCCTGGACTCCATCCGTCCCATTCTTCGCAGAATTTCTTCTGAGACCGGAGAAACCGTTCATTTTGTACAGCTGGATGGTACGGATGCCGTATATATTTGCAAAGAAGAATCTACTCAGAACTCTGTGCGTATGGTTTCCAAAGTAGGAAGCCGGATTCCTCTGTTCTGTTCCGGTGTAGGAAAAGCTATGATGGCAGAGATGCCTGATGATAAAATCAAAAAAATATGGGATAGAAGTGACCGGAAAGAATATACACCACACACCATCACTAATTATGAGGATTTTCTGAATCGTCTGAAAGAAGTGAAAGAAAAAGGATATGCTCTGGATGATGAGGAAAATGAATTGGGGGTACGCTGTATTGCCATCGCACTTCCTGACTATTCCGGCGTATACCGCTACGCCATGAGCATCACCGCACCCGTGACACGCATGTCAGATGAACGGATTCAGGAGCTTGCAGAATTGCTTTTGAAGATGAAAGCGGATTTCAGATAGAAACGCCCCGGTGACTTTTAAAAAGTCCCCGGGGCAATTTTGCTTTTATACGAACTGATTAAGTCCCGCATCGTAGACATAATCAATCATCGACAGTTTGTTTTCCAGTTCCTGCTGATTCAGCTGTTTGTCCTCACAGAAATCGGAAAGATTTGCATAATAATCTCTCAGCTGAGTGTTAACGTAACTGAGCAGCATCACAGGATCCTTTGGTATCACACAGACACCCCCTTCTGAAGCCTTTATGCTTCTGCTTCGCTTCTATTATAGCGACTGTGCGGAAGCTGTCAACTCCCCATTTTCCACATCAAGTACAATGGTATCCTGTGTCTGTACTTTTCCACCGAGAATCATTTTTGCCGCCAGAGTTTCCACATATTTCTGCAGATATCTCTTCAGCGGACGAGCTCCGTATACCGGATCATACCCGCCTTCGATCACGTAATCTTTAGCAGCCGGTGTCAGTCGGATGGAAATCTGCTGATCTTCCAGACGACGATTCAGCTCTGTCACAAGCAGATCAACAATACCACCGATGTTTTCTTTCGTCAGCGGCTTGAACATAATGATCTCATCCAGACGATTCAAAAATTCCGGACGGAAATGGGCACGCAGATCATTCTGCACCATCTCAGCGTTCTCCGGACGTATACTGCCGTCCTCCTGAATACCATCCAGCAGATACGAAGAACCGATATTCGATGTCATAATCAGAATCGTATTCTTAAAGTCTACGGTACGCCCCTGAGAATCGGTGATTCGTCCATCATCCAGCACCTGCAGAAGTACATTGAATACATCCGGATGTGCCTTCTCAATTTCATCAAACAGAACTACCGAATACGGTTTTCTGCGGACTGCCTCAGTCAGCTGACCGCCTTCTTCATATCCCACATATCCCGGAGGAGCTCCTATCAGACGGGATACGGAGTATTTCTCCATGTATTCACTCATATCGATTCGAACCATATTGTTCTCATCATCAAACAGGGTCTGTGCCAGTGTCTTGGCAAGTTCTGTCTTACCTACACCGGTAGGTCCGAGGAACAGGAACGATCCAATCGGTTTGGACGGATCCTTGATGCCTGCCTTGGAACGGATAATAGCATCTGTTACTTTAGTAACTGCCTCATCCTGACCGATCACTCTTTTGTGTAGTTCATCTTCCAGGCCAAGGATTTTTGTCTTTTCACCCTCTGTCAGTTTTGCCACTGGAATACCGGTCCACCGGGAAATAATCCTGGCTATCTCTTCATCAGTAACACTTTCGTGTACCAGAGAAAGATCCTGATTCTTCACCTTCTCTTCCTCGATCTGCAGCTGTTTCTGCAGCTTGGGCAGTTCGCCGTACTGAAGCTCTGCCGCTTTATTCAGATCATATTTTTGCTGAGCCAGCTGAATCTGACGATTCATATCCTCAATCTGTTCCCTCAGAGAAGACAGTTTTTCTACGGAATGTTTCTCATTTATCCACTGTGCCTTCTGGGTGGCAAAGGCGTCTTTATACTCTGCCAGTTCCCGCTGCAGTTCTTCCAGACGTTCCTGGCTGAGACGGTCAGTCTCTTTCTTCAGAGCAGCTTCCTCGATTTCCATCTGCATGATCTTTCTCTGCTGCTCATCCAGCTCAGACGGCAGAGAATCCAGCTCTGTCTTGATCAAAGCACATGCCTCATCTACCAGGTCAATAGCTTTATCCGGCAGGAAACGGTCAGAAATATAGCGATTGGACAGAGTTGCTGCCGCAACCAGGGCACCATCCGTAATCTTTACTCCATGGAATACTTCATACCGTTCTTTCAATCCACGAAGGATGGAAATGGTATCCTCCACGGAAGGCTCATCCACCATAACCGGCTGAAATCTTCGTTCCAGTGCCGCATCCTTTTCAATGTACTGGCGATACTCATCCAGTGTAGTAGCACCGATACAGTGCAGTTCACCTCTGGCCAGCATGGGCTTCAGCATATTGCCGGCATCCATGGCACCATCGGTCTTTCCTGCACCGACAATCAGATGCAGTTCATCAATAAACAGAATAATCTTGCCTTCACTCTTACGGACTTCCTCCAGAACGGCTTTCAGTCGTTCCTCAAATTCACCCCTGTACTTGGCTCCTGCTACCAGAGCTCCCATATCCAGAGCAAAAATCGTCTTGTCTTTCAGTCCTTCCGGTACATCTCCGCGGACGATACGCTGTGCCAGACCTTCTACTGCCGCTGTCTTACCAACACCCGGCTCACCAATCAGAACCGGATTATTTTTAGTCTTTCTGGACAGGATACGGATCACATTCCGAATCTCGGCATCACGGCCGATTACCGGGTCTAATTTCTGATTTCTGGCTCTTTCCACCAAATCCTGCCCATATTTTTTCAGAGTATCATAGGTAGCTTCCGGATTATCCGATGTTACCCTCTGATTTCCTCTGACGGTACTGAGAGCCTGCAGAAAACGCTCTCTGGTAATCCCATACTCCTGAAAGATTTTTTTCATGGACGGGCTTGGATACCGAAGCAATGCCAGGAACAGATGCTCAACCGATACATACTCGTCCCCCATGGCTTTTGCTTCATCCTCACCGCTGACCAGTGCCTTATTCAGATACTGGCCAATATAAACCTGACCGCCGGATACTTTCACCCGGGCGTTCAAAGCATTCTCTACATTATTCAGAAAATGCTCTTTATTGATTTCCATCTTCTCAATCATCTTGAGAATCAGGCTGTCATCCTGATGAAGCAGATTATATAAAAGATGTTCCTGCTCAATCTCCTGATTACCGAATTCATATGCGGTTTTTTCCAGATCCTGAACAGCCTGCAGAGACTTTTGTGTGAATTTACTGATATTCATAATACATGCCTCCTTCAAATCCATTGTTTCTTTGTTCTATCTGGAATATAACACATGTTTTAGCACTCGTCAAGTAGGAGTGCTAATATTTTTAAAATTTTTTCATATTGTCGAACTAAACAAAGAGAATTTTCTGTCGAAAGAATTTAATTCCACATTGTTGACATACGCTGTGCAAACTGTTAAAATAAAGTTGCATATCTGGGAAAGTTCTAAACCGTTCGGTTACTGATTCCCCCTTATGAAAATAACTACTATATGGTGGAAAGCAGTGAAACGGAAAAAACATCCCTGGTACATACGTTTCTTCTTTCCGCTCCCTAATGAAAGGAGAAATGTTTATGGTAAAACGCAAACTGGAAGATTTGAATTTGCTGGATGATTTTTTATTCGGTTCTATGGTTAATTATCCTGAAATTGGAGAAAAATTTATCAGAGAACTGTTAAAGGTGATCTTTGGCAAGAAGTTCGGCACGCTTACTGTGATACCGCAAAAAGTATATCACGGTACTGATACGGATAAGCACGGGGCCAGGCTGGATGTCTACATTGAAGAAAATGTGACTAACGAATCTGAAAACGACATAACAGTATACGATGTAGAACCGGATAAAAATACAAAAGACGTAAATATCCTGCCGCAGCGTGTCCGTTTTTATCATGCAAAAATTGATGCACGCAGTCTGAAATCAGGAGAGAGCTACCGTATGCTGAAAAAGGTCATAGTAATAATGATCACGCCTTATGATCCCTTTGGACTGAATCATATGATCTATACGATTCGCAATAAATGTGAGGAAATCCCGAACATGCCATATGACGACGGAGCAAGAACTGTTTTTCTCTATACAAAGGGCACAGAAGGTAATCCTCCAGAAGAACTGAAACAATTTCTTCATTATATGGAGCATACCACAGAGGAAAATGCCATAACTGAAAATCTTCGCAGCATACATCAGATGGTTAATCTGGTCAAACAGGATGAGGAGGTGTCACTGCAGTATATGAAAATATTTGAACGAGAGGAAATGCTGATTCAGCAGGGAATAGAACAAGGGATTGAGCAGGGAATCCAACAGGGGATTGAGCAAGGAATCCAACAGGGGATTGAGCAAGGAATCCAACAGGGGATTGAACAGGGACGGAAAGTGGAACAAGCCAATACAGAATTGGAACGCCAACGGGCAGAAAAGGAAAAAGCAAGAGCAGATCAGCTTGAAAAAGAATTACAGCATCTAAAAGACAAACTCAAAGAATCCCAATGATTATTCTGAAGTCACTGCGTTCACCGCCAATATTCACATATTCAATGCTTTTTATTTGCTATGAACGCAGTGACTCCATTTTCTATTAGTAGTTACTGTTCACTCCGTGACCAGCAACACACTTATATAATAATCTTATTTCCATCAGGTATTTTTCAGGAACCGATATTTCCATGTATTTTCCGGATACTCAATATCCCCGTTTTCTTTTCTCCTCACAGGTATCGCAGCCCTTTCCTTTTTCTCATAATCATAGGTTGTGAAATCATCCTCATACAGTACAAATTCCGATTCACCACTGCCGTAGGATCTAACTGTCATTTCAAAAACAGTATTTTCTTTCACACAGAGTACCGGCTTAGCCAGAGGAACCAGTGCACCGTCTCTTACAAATACCGGTATTTCTTCTTCGCCGGCTTCTATCTGGAATCGGCGTCCTCCTTCATAAACTTTTGTGCTGAAAAAATCGTACCACTTTCCATCCGGCAGGTATACTTCTCTGGCTGTACCGTCTTCTAAAGTAAGAGGGCATACCAGCAAGTCCTTACCAAAGAAGTATTGGTCATCTATGTTCCGCACTTCCAGATCCTCCGGGTAATCCATTACCATGGCACGAACCGGAGGCAGCCCCGTTTTGTGGTAATCCATAAATGCACTGTAAAAATACGGAAGCAGTGACATACGCAGTTCCAGAAGTTTTCTGCAGGCATCTGTATAGTATTCCTTATCCTGCATAAATTCACCGTTCAGGTTTTTCTCAATATCTACCTGTTTCCACGGAGCATATGGAATTCTCCAGCAGTTCAGCAGTGTATGCGGCGAAAAAACAATGGTCTGCACGCGTCGTAAAAGATCCGTTCCATTTGCACAGTCTCTGACTTCCGGTGCCCAGAGCATTCCTGAAAAAGATGACGTTACGATTCCACGGATAAATTCGCGATGTCCATACAGATCTGAATAGAGCATAAATGGCAGAGGAGCTGCCAGTGAACCAGAGGATCGAACCTGCGATAAGGTACGGATATTACGGTTACGGAACGCTTCTTCAATCACTTCCTGATACAAAACTCCAATTGCATTATGCATCTGCTCCCCGTCCATTCCGGAAGGAAATTGTGTAGAATCCGGAAATGACCAGTTTGACGGATTAAAATCTGAGTTATCACATTCATCCAGCTTAAAACCGGTTATTCCCTCGCCAATCAATTTTTCCTCATGCCATTTTATAAACAGTTGTCTTGCCTCTTCCACTGCAAAATCAGGCACAAGCCCATTCCAGACCTCATAATCCCCGCTATATTCATACATTTCCTGATAAAATGGTGCCGCCGGATAGACAAAAATATGCTCCCAGAGATTCACATGATATCCATCCTCCGTCAGTTTCTCAATCATCTCCTCATGGTGAGGAAACAGATAACTCCACTGATAGGTGCAGGAATAGGAATGGGAATGCCAGCCCGGCTCAATCCCCATTACATCCACAGGAATATGTTCTCTTCGGAATTCCTCTGCCAGATTTTTTACATGATTTTCATCACTGCCGCCATAGACACGATACCAGACTCCCAGACCCCACATGGGCGGCAGGCATCCACCTCCTGAGAAGAGATTGTACCGCTGCACTACTTCTTTCACATTGCCCGAAAACAGATAAATCTCAATTCCCTCAGCGGCCGGAATCTCAATAATAATTTTTCGTTCCTCTTTTGAACGTTTCAGTGCATACAGCGCCGATTCACTAAATTCGGTATGCGGTATATTTACCTCACATTTGGATCTGGATACACCTTTTGCCGAATTTGTTCCCATATAAAAAGTAGCATAGCGGAATGTAGCCACAAAAAGGCCGTAGCCTGCGGTTGAAATATAAAAGGGAACCGGTGCATGACCTTCTCCCGTATCCACCCGGGGATTGGAATTTACTTTTATATGACGTCATCCATACAGGCAAGTCCCTCCTGTGCGATCCTGGTTTTTCTCATGGATACCGGAGTAAATTTCTCAGGAGTTCCAAATATCATTTTCCAAATACCGTTTGCTATCTTCTGCATATATGTACCCTTAAAACTTTTACATTCACGGTCGGCCTTCCGTTATCTTATGACTGTAATATATCAGTAACTGGCTATAAAAAAATGAGTTTTTTTAAGCATCGTATGTAGTTTTTTAAGTTTTCTATATTCTCTGTTCAGTATAAATGTATTTAGATACATTTGTGACTTTGCTTATTCAACAGAAATTGAGGTGTACAGAAATACTCTGTCCCTGAAAAGTATCTCTATATCCTTTTCCCTCACAGGGGTTATCAATAAGTTTCCATTTTCCCATCAGATGAGGACTGGTTGCATACAGGGCACTGTTATAATCCCATCCTGTGCAGCCTGATGTTACCATATAATACATACCCTGCTCATAAATTATCGCCGGTGCTTCTCTTTCATGATCAATCAGCACCGAAGCATAAAAACCATCCACATCCATATAGTCCTCCGTCAAACAGGAAATATTCAGTGTCTTATTCCAGTTGCTGCTATGAATCAGATTAGCTTTCTGATCCTGATCCACGAACAGTGTCATATCACGGCTATCCTGTCTGTTAGGACACATTTCTTTAACCATCGTAAGTGGGCCCTGTGGCCGGTCTGCAAATGCGATTCCAACTCCTGCATAGTTATAATCTGCCGTATCCAGATGAAACCACATAACAAATTTACCACTTTCCCGATTATATAGCACTTTAGGCCGTTCACATACATTTTCAGCGCGAAAAATACTTTTATCCAATTGATTATTTTTCACATCCAATGCCAGACCTTCATAATGCCAGTCCTCCAGATTTTTGCTATACAATCCCTATGTTCTTACATCCGGGCGGCGGTCTTCTGTTATCTTATAACAGCACTATATCAACATCCAGCCATAAAAAAATGGGGATTTTTAAGCACTGTGTACATTTTTTAGTTGTTGTGTGCATCCCCCAGACTTTCCTATAAGACAAAAAAGAATCCCGCTTTTGCGAGATTCTTTTTTTGTTCTACTCTTTCAATCTCCGGTACTCCTTTGCAAAGAGCACTGCCGTTGTCGTCACTGCGATCACATCTGCAACCGGCTCTGCCAGGAATACTGCCATTGTCTTATCAGCAAAGAAATTCGGCAGAATATAGATCAGCGGTATCAGCAGAATGACTTTCCGAAGCAGGGCAAGAAATACGGATACTTTTGCATTGCCCAGTGCAATAAATGTCTGCTGGCAGGCAATCTGTATACCAAAAATCAAAGTGGCTGCCATGTAAATATGAATTGCCCATTTGGTGTACCCCGCCAGCTGTGCATCACTGGTGAAGATTCCGATAAATATCTGGGGAAACAGCATACACACCGTCCACATAATAACTGTGAATGACAACGAACAGAGCAGCAGCAGCCGAAAGGCTTTTTTTACACGTTTGATATTTCCTGCTCCATAATTGAAGCTGACAATCGGCTGGGCTCCCTGTGATAATCCCTGCAGCGGAAGCATAGTAAACTGCATGACACTTCCCAGAATTGTCATGGCACCGACCGCTGTGTCACCGCCGTATTTTAACAGGCTGGTGTTGAAACACACGTTCAAAATACTCTCCGTAAACTGCATAATAAATGGAGACACTCCCAGTGCCACACATGGAATCACAACCTTAGGCTGAATCCGCATATACCTGGTCTGCAGACGCAGCGTACTTTTATTGCCCATCAGGAATTTAAGAATCCATACACAGGACACTCCCTGAGAAATAATAGTCGCCAGTGCAGCACCACGAACTCCCATATTTAACAGGAAGATAAAAATCGGATCCAGTATGATATTGCAGATCGCACCGATCACAACCGTCAACATACCCATTTTGGCAAATCCCTGTGCATTGATAAATGCATTCAATCCCAATGCCAGCTGAACAAAAATAGTTCCGCAGGAATAAATCTGCATATAAGCCCAGGCATATTCGATGGTATTTTCACTGGCTCCAAAAATCAGCAAAATATCTTTTCCAAAAATCAGGAACAGTGTTGTGAGAATCACAGCGACCAGGCAAAGCATGGCAGTACAGTTCCCCAGAATCTTCTCTGCCTCTTCATGCTCCCCTTTTCCCATCATAATAGAGGCTCTCGGTGCTCCTCCCATACTCACCAGTGCCGCAAATGCCGATATACACATGATGGCCGGCATGGTAACTCCAACACCGGTCAGAGCACTGGGACCCACATTGGGAATATGACCGATATACATACGGTCTACCATATTGTAGAGCACATTGATCAGCTGCGCCAGAATCGCCGGCATCGCCAGTTTAAACAAAAGACCGCCAATGGGATCCTGTCCCAGATTCGCTTCCTTCACCTTTTTTTGTTTTTCTCTCATGTTGTTGTTTTCCCCTTTCCTTGATATTTATATAGTATCTTCTTTTTGACCTTATTTCAAGTCAATGGAAAAAACATCCCGGTATTGCATAAAAAAATGATGGGGTTACTATGAACCCGTCCCCCAGTCACTCCTGATATAATCAGCAAGTTCCCTGTCGTAATCTCCAGTAAAGTCTTCACTGCGTCCAGCATGGCGTACGTTACTCTCTGCGCCGTATGTGCCCTCTTCACAGAACTCCCAAATGTGATAACGAAGACCACGATATTCAAAGTCCAGACTTCCCAGACCGTCCTCTTCCACATATTGAAATTCTATCTTTTTATCTTTCAAAGTCTGTTGTATGGCTTCCATTCTCATACTATTCTCTCCTTTATAATCCCGAACAATTCCTCATACTACCTCGAAACACTTCCCATCCGCCGCTTCCATACAAAGGCCAGGCATATTAGATGTGCCACAAGGGTAACCGTCCATGTAATAGGGTAAGACATAAACAGAATATCCAGCGAATGGCGCCAGCGGAATATGGTGAAAATCCAGATGACACGCAGACCGCAGGCTCCTGCCAGGGATACAAGCATCGGCATCACCGCATATCCCAGACCTCGAAGAATTCCCACAGACACATCCATCATGCCGCAAAGAAAATACAACTGACAGATCATACGCATTCGGGAAATCCCATACTGAATGACCTCCGAATCGGAGGAGTAGATTCCCAGAAGGCCATTGCCAAAACGGTATGCCGCATTTCCAAGAACAGCTCCAATCACAAACACCAGTATAAAACATTCCAGGGCAATTTTCGGAATCCTTTCTTTCTTACCCCCACCTATGTTCTGACTAACAAAACTCAGGGCAGTCTGATATACCGAATTCATAGCCGTATAGACAAATCCCTCGATATTTCCCGCTGCCGTACTTCCTGCCATAGCCACAGAACCAAAAGAATTGATGGATGACTGTATCAGCACGTTGGAAATAGAAAATACCGCACCCTGCAAACCCGCCGGCAGACCGATCCGGACAATCTGCAGCAGCTTTCCTTTATGTATCCTGAGATTTCTCAGTTCCAGATGGTATATTCCCTCACTCTGCATGAGACACCGTACGATCAGACAGGCGGATACCACCTGTGAAATCACTGTAGCAAGCGCCACTCCAGCCACTCCCATCCGGAATCCGATCACAAAAATCAGGTTCATCACCACATTGATTACACCGGCCAAAATCAGATAAAATAAAGGTCTTCTGGTGTCACCTATGGCACGAAGAATCGCCGCTCCAAAATTATATACCAGCATGGCAGGCATACCTGCAAAATAAATATTAATGTATAACGCAGCATGGTCCAGAACATTTTCCGGTGTTCCCATCCATTCCAGCATTATTCTTCCCAAGAGCAGTCCAGCCACAATCAGGAACATCCCTCCAATGATTCCTAACAGTATCGAAGTATGCACAGTTTCCTGCATATTTTTACTGTCCTTTGCCCCAAAATACTGAGCAGCAAGTACATTTGTTCCAATAGAAAACCCTATAAATACATTTACAAAGAGATTAATCAATGCACTTGTCGAGCCGACTGCCGCCAGCGCATGACTTCCTGAAAATTTACCAACTACCACAATATCAGCCGCATTAAACAGCAGCTGAAGAATCCCTGACAACATCAAAGGAAGCGTAAATAATAATAATTTGCTCAGCAGCGGACCGCTGCACATATCAATTTCATATGATTTTCGCATAGCTCATACCCTCTCCATCCGTTGGAGACTTCATCCCCTTTCTAATGACACAAAAAGAGACCCGGAATAAACCTGATCTCTTTTTCTTATTAAGCCTGTGATTCCTCACCATATTCTTTCAGCGCCCTCTGATATGCCTGCAGTGTATGTTCATCATGACATACCATAATCACCTCTTCGACAACCTCTGTCCATTTGAGGAAATCACAAATTGTTGACACCGCTATTCCTGCTGCCTGTTCCACTGGATATCCATAAACGCCGGTGCTGATGGATGGAAATGCCATCGTCTTCAGCCCACTGCTTTCTCCAAGTTTCAGGCAATGCTGATAACAGCTCTTCAACAGGACATCTTCATAATTATCTCCCCCATGCCAAATCGGTCCCGGCGTATGAATCACATACTTTGCCGGCAGAAGATAACCCTTCGTCATCTTTGCTTTTCCGGTATCACATCCATTCAATGTTTTACATTCTTCCAGAAGTTCCGGTCCGGCTGCTCTGTGAATCGCACCATCAACCCCTCCGCCTCCAAGAAGCGTTGTATTCGCTGCATTTATGATTGCATCTACCTCGTACAAAGTGATATCGCCCTTTTCAATTCTAAACTTTCCCATAATAATCCTCCTGCCAACCTCATGCTTTTATTATAATCGCTTCGAGGAAAAATGACAAGTTTTATCATTATTTGTTTGCAGCACAAATCTCAGCTACTGCCTGATTGATGACTTTTCCATCTGCTTTTCCTTTCATTTCAGCCATTACAGCCTTCATGATCTGGCCCTTATTACCGGTTGCCAGAACCTCTGCAAACTTCTCCTGCAGACATGCTTTCACTTCTTCTTTCGACATCAGTTTCGGTGCATATTCATTGATGATATCATATCTTGCCTGATACTGTTCCAAAAGGTCTGCACGTTCTGCCGGACAGGTATCAATCTGCTCTTTGACACTTTTCAGTTCTTTCAGAATCACGCGGTCTACCAGAGCATCATCAATATTGTCTCTGCAGCCTTCATCAATAGCCACTTTCTTTACAGCTGAAATAACGGATGAGATTGCATCCTTGCGGACCTTATCTCTTGCTTTCATCGCTGCTACCATATCTTTCTGTAATTTTGTAAATTCCATAGATTCTTCCTCCTCATATGATATAAGCGCTGCCCAAAAGAAGCAGCGCTTTGTTTTACCTTATTCCTCTTCTGTGCTCTCTTCATCATCTGCGGATGCTTCTTCATCTGCTGATACTTCTTCAATCACTGCATTCTCAAGGATCAGCTGTGTCACACGATCAAGCATGATGCTCTGTTCCACATTATCCCTTCCATATCTGCTATATAAATCTTCAGCGGTATCGCATCCATACTGAGTCAACATGTCCTGCAGCGCTGCCTGATATGCTTCATCACCGATAGCAAATCCCTCTGCATCGCATATTGCCTGGTTAACCAGCGCCTGCGCCGCGATTGACTTGCCATATTCATCTGCATTCGTATCAAATTCGTCCTGAGTAAGCCCTGCTGCTTCAATAAAATCACTCAGTTCCATACTGGAATACTGTGCATACATTTCTGCCTGTTGAACATACATATTCCGCCCCATCTCCACAAGGGTCTCCGGATATTCATTGATGGTACATCCGTCCACAACTTTTGTCCAGGCTGTGTATTTTACCTGTTCTTCAGCAGACTGTTTATTCGTCTCTTCCTGTTCAGAACGTATGTGATTTTTATACTCTTCCAGAGTATAATATCCTTCGATGTTTGCAGACACCCATTCGTCTGTAGCCTCTTCCAGAGGTGCCTTGATAGCATTCACAGTAACTGTAAACTCAACATCTTTTCCCGAAAGTTCTGCAGTATACCCATCCGGGAATTTCAGATTCAGCGTACGAGTCTCACCCTTGGATGCTCCGATCAGACCGTCCTCGAACCCATCAATAAACTGTCCGGAACCAAGTCTTAGATCAGCTCCCTGATCGCTTCCGCCTTCAAACTCTTCACCATCGATTTTCCCAACATAATCAATATTGACTGTGTCACCTTCCTGTGCAGATCTGCCGCTGACTTCAACCGGATAATTTTCCAGTGCTGTCTGAATCTCATTTTCTACATCCTCATCGGTTACACTTTCAATAGTCTTCTCAACCATGATTCCTTTATATTCTCCCAGAGTCACACATTTGGTCACATCAATATCTGCCATGAGTTCCGCTGTCGTCGGGGCTTCTTCTTCCGTGTCAGTTTCGTTCTCTTCTTTTCCATCTGTATTCTGTTCTGTCTGACTATTTTCTGTCTGAGTATCTGTTCCGTTGGTTTCTTCTGATTTCTGTTTGCATCCTGCTGCCGCAATACTCACTGCCAGCAACAGAGCTGTCATCACTACTCTTTTTTTCATAAATTCCTCCATTAATTCCGCCAATACTACTTGGTTATACCACATTTTTTTATAAAATAAAAGGCTTTCTCACTTATTTCATATTTTTTTCACAACAATCCTGTTAGATTTCCGGTTCCTCTTCTTTCGGTGCCGATGGCCTGCGCATATCATACAATCCTGAGAAATCCAGTATTCCGGTAAATCTTCCTGCATTCTGATATACATCCTGATACATCCGATAGCCATCTACTTCTTTATAGCTGCACCTCAGATATTCTTCTGTCAGCTGAATCCAGGGCCCACTGATATCAAGTCCACAATAATAACGAAATCCCTGATTTTTTAAATACTGATATACTTCGTTATCTTCCGAATATACGCTCCAGTTGCTGATATCCTTTCCATCCGGGAAAATCAGTTTATCCACCGTTCCGACCAGTGCTTCTGTCTGACTCCTCCATTGTTCCATATCAGACTGCACCACTGACAAATCCTGTGCATAACTGACATTCTTATAACCATTGCAGGCAAACTCCCAGCCCCTGGCTTTCAATTCTTCCACAACCGGCTTCATAAGATCTGTCTCTGTAGCTGCCTCATATCCCAGAATACCGTTATATCCGGTCACTCCAAGAATTCCTCTGGCGTTGTTCAGAGAAAAATCCGGATGGGCCTCCACAAATTCCTCCACACACGTAACTACATCGTAAACACCGTTTGACAATGTTCCGTCACTCTGTACCAGTTCATTGACCAGTCTTCCATTTTCATCCACCAAAAGCCTCGTCGCAATTCCCTGTCCATATAGTGACAAATCATAATTCACATTTTTCTGTGAAAGAATCAATGGCTTTTTTCCCTGTGGAAGCATCAGGTTTTTCTTTTCCATCATCCCATCCTGGTTTACTGCTGCCAGATCTTCCAGCTTAACCAGTATATATCCCTGTTCATACAACTGCTGCAGAATCTGACTAAATTCATCAACGGTTACACAACTCTGATCCAGCAGCGAAGCTGCCTGAACATCTTCCTGTCCAAAAGCCATATCCGGATCAGCAATCAATGTCCGAAAAGACAGATGCAGTACTCTATCCGTATCAACAGCTTCCATCAAAACCTCTTCTGTTTTCTCATCCTGATTTTCATTTTTCTTATCCGCTTTATCCTTTTTTCCTCCGAAAATCAACAAAATTAAAACCACCAGCAACAGAATCAGGACTGCTGCAAGAGCCGTACGAATCATCAATGCCCTGCGTCTCCTTCTCCGACGTAACTCTCGCTTTTTTCTCTGAATACGAAGTCTCCTGGCAAGTTCCTCCGCACTTTCTTCCTTACCTTCCGTCACGGACTTCATCTCCGTTGGCTGCTTATCCCCAACCTGAGACGCAGCCTGCGCTTTTTTATCCATCTGCTTCTTGTCAGAATCTTCGAAGTACCTGATTTCTTTCATACTCCATCCTCATCTTTCCATCCTGTTTTCCGCTTAGACTTCTTTTGTAGCTTATATACTAGAACCGGTGGAAAAACGGCATCTGCTGTTCTCCCACCGGTTTATCTTGGTATGATGTCATGCAAAGCATGACGCGCACCTCGCAGCAAGTACGCCGAGGCGTACTTGAACTTACAGTCCCGGCATATCAGTTCTAGCCGGATCCAGAATCTGTGATGCATCAAACAAATCACTGGTTCTGTTCTTACTTCCATGTACATCATTCCACAGACGGTAACCATCCAGATTTCTTCTGCCCTGTCTCAGATAACTGTCTCTGATCTGCAGGAAATACTGAGAGGAATCCACATTACAGAAGAAGTTAAATCCCTGACTTTTCAGGTAACTAAACTTTTCGTTATCCGCAGAATAATCATGCCAGTCTGCCAGATCCTGCCCATGAGCAAAAATAATCGTATCTGTACCTCCGATCAAAGGTGCTACATAATTCATCCATTTTTCCGTATCAGTCTTTATATTTTCCAGTGAAGCATCCCCCACACGGATATGCCCCCAGGTATGACTGGCAAATCTCCATCCATCCGCAATCATGGCTTCTGCCACCTTTTTAGCCTCCGCACATTCCTGATCCCAGTTAAAATCCGGATTGGCATCCAGCCATGCCTGCTGATCCGATGTCAGATTTTCTCTTGTTTTATAGGCAATATCTGTCCGATACCCCAGAATGCCATTATAGCCTGTCAAAGCAATTGTTCCGCGGGCACCATGGTAGGCGCCATCAGGATGTGCTTCCAGGAACTGATCCAGAAGAGGCACACAATCATAGGCACCTATTTTCTTACTTCCATCCGCCTCATAATATTCACAGACTGGTTTTCCATTCTCATCGAGAACCATCTTGGAAGCTGTTCCTCTTCCATCATAGCTGTGATAGTAGGAAAGATCATCCAGTGAAAGTACAAATGGTTTCTTTCCTTCCGGAAGCATAATCTGATTCACCGTAAAATGTACTGTTCCATCCTCATCTTCCGTCTGTCTGACCAGATCATGCAGATCCACCAGAACATAACCATTATCATACATAGCCTGCGTAATCTTATTGAACTCATCAACAGTGGTCATCCACTGCTTAAATCCTGCGGCCGTACTGTCGTTGCCGGCGAATCCTCTCTCCGGATCCACTACCAGCGAATGATAAAAAATATGGGTTACTTCATTCATATCCACCGGAACCAACGTAGACTTTTCTGCTTCATACGATGCAATCTTTGCAATAATTTCCGCATCCTGAGCATAATCTTCCAGTGACTTTAACAGTTCCACCGCTCCGTCATAATCATAACCCTTCGCCATCACCTCTGCTTTTGCAATCGTGTCTTTTTTCTGTTGGTTTTTCTCTTCTTCCTCGCGGATCAGCTGCTCCTGACGCGCCTGCTCTTCCGCTTTCTTCTGTTTTGACTTTTTCACCTGAAAGGATACCAGCACAATACTTCCTATCAAAATCAAAATCAGAACGCCCAGAACTGCAGCCCTCATCATCATGGCCTGTCTTCTTCTCTTTCTTCTCCGTTCCCGGCGAAGACGCTCAATCCTCTTTTGTCTCTCTTCCTCCGACAGGGGAGGTCTGTTGCTCTTCTTCTGTTCACTCATCTCGCAAACCTCTCTTTCCAAAATGTCTCCGGTATATTTCCGCTCAGCACCGATTTCTCAGATACTGGATTACATACTATTTTCATTATAACATGAATCCTTTCAATTTCTACCTCTAATTTGTTTCTTTTTTCTTTCTTTTTCATGAATAAAAAGAGACAGGTCCAAGGACACATATTGTATCCCTGTACCTGTCTCTTTTTCTTATTTTTTCCCGGTAACTTTATTCTTGATTTTTTTGAAAAATCCGACTTTTTCCGGAGGAGCCGGAAGTGGACCGCGCACACCCCGAACATCTGTTATGTAGATGCCGCTGACAGTTGCTTTTACTTCTTTTTTCAGTGGTATCTGATCAAAAATCTTATCATCAGCTACCAGTACCATGATTCTC
Source organism: Oliverpabstia sp. (assembly GCA_051879295.1). Classification (GTDB taxonomy): domain Bacteria; phylum Bacillota; class Clostridia; order Lachnospirales; family Lachnospiraceae; genus Oliverpabstia. The sequence goes on from JBJELT010000017.1 coordinate 42,189, forward strand.
GGACCAATTTTGGCCTTTACAATGGGAAGCTTGCTTCTGCGCATCAGCTTCGGTGTCTGATCAATGACCATCTGCGGTAATCCGGAGTCTTTAATTGGTAAACGCTTCTTATCAATAATCAGCATGGTTGTGGTCTGCTTTGCAGCCTCAATCTGCTCCTGTCTTTCATCCTGCTTTTTCTGCAGCCGTTTGCCGACAAAATAAAGGACAACCATTACGGCAGCCAGAACAATCAAAATAATTAATAATACCATCCAGACTTTCATACTCTTCCTCCTGTGGGTGAATTCTTACGCTTTTATTATTCTAACACTGAAAAGAGGAAAAGGCAATTGGATTTTAGGAAAAATAATCACTCAAAAAACACCGCTGCCTCTTTATTCCCTTTCGGAGTTACGCGTATGTTCATGGTGCAGTCTGCCACCGGATCTCCGTTCATACATAAAGCATATTCTGCCCGCAGTTCCATCCACTCCGATGCCTGTGCCAGTGTGACACCGGTGGCGGCAATTTCCATCTGAATTGTCCCCATCGGTGTTTTGTACAATGACATATTTTTCTTATCTTTTTCAAAAATCATGTGTACATTGACCAGACCTTTTTTGCGGACTTCCATCATTCCCGGCCTGAACTTTACCATATTATGGACAGGTTCTGTAAATCCTTCCATTCTTTCTTCATACAGAAGATAATGTGTGTTGTTTCTGAAATAATATTCGCCGGGCATAATCAGTTCGATAGGCTCATCCTGGTCTGTGATACCCCCCATATTCTGCACACCTCTGATATGTATCAGCACTTCTTTTGTCATCATAATTCCTGATATTCCTCCAGATTGATCTGTTTGGTCCGTTCCACATCATAAGGCAGTATGGAATTGGCAAATTCCTTAAACTTTTCTGCTGCATCACTCACATAAAACCGATACGGAAATTCTTCTTTTGTTCCTCCCTGATTTTCCATATGCTGATCTGCAAGAAGCTTTTTGAGAACCATAGAGGTCTCATAGGCAGGATTAACCAGCCGTACTTTATCTCCCATAATATCACCGATCAGTTTTCGAAGCAGCGGATAATGTGTACATCCCAAAATTAATGTATCAATGTCCTGCTCCTGAAGTTCTTTTAAATATCGGCGGGCTATCATTTCCGTAATCGGATCCTTTCTCCATCCCTCTTCCACCAGAGGCACAAACAGTGGACATGGCTTGCCGATTACAGTAATCTCCGGATCAATCTCCTGAATCAGTTTTGTATATAGACCACTGCGAATGGTAGCTTCCGTGGCAATCACACCCACACGTTTACTCACCGTAGCCTGTGCAGCCACCCGGGCACCCGGTTTTACCACACCGATAATGGGAATATCTATTTCTTTTTCCAGTGTATCCAGTGCCAGCGCACTGGCGGTATTACATGCCACCACAATTGCTTTTACTTTCCGGCTCTGCAGGAAACGCACAATCTGCCGGGAATACCGGATAATGGTATCTTTTGACTTACTTCCGTAAGGAAGTCTGGCTGTATCACCAAAATATACTATTTTTTCCGATGGCAGATTCCTCATAATTTCTCTGGCAACTGTCAGTCCGCCAATTCCGGAATCAAATACGCCAATCGGGGCATTGGAATCTATTATCATGACTGTTCTCCATTCTCTAACTGGTTTCATGAATACGGAAACCGATTTCCATATGTTATCATTCTACCTGTTCTGAAGAAAGAATTCAAGCCCCTGTAATGCTTTTATAGCCAACGAAACTTTATTTTGGTTTTTGCCGGATACCGGAGAAAATCACAGATATCTTCTCCCAGAATCTGTTTCAGGCTCTCTCCTTCTTCTCCGGTAAATACCGGATGTACAGCCTCAGACAGATACAAACCGGGATACAGTACCGTCCACCAATTATGTCCCTTTCCCTCTCCGATCTGAATACACAAAGTCTCATAATTTCCTTCCGGTACAGTATAGGACCCCCATGTCCTGACCGGAAACCATTCCTGCCTCAGATCCACCTGCAGATCAGACGTACCTGCTGCCGCCTCCGCTGTCCGGACAATTTCCGGCTGCATATTCTGAACCATTTGTCTCGTTTCACTCCTGGTCTGACAATCTTCCAGTAAAGGATTCAAAAGAATGGTCACCGCATCACAAACTTTCAATTTTTGTTCCTGATCCTGCATACTGTCACTGGAGGCAATCACACGCAGTCTCAAAATCTCCTGTGACAGCTGCTTCTGCAAAGTCTGTTCCTGCTCTGTTATTCCTGTCAACAGAATCATGCCGATAAGCAAGAATACTGCCGGAAGTATTCCGTTTTCCGTTTTTTCCATAAATTTCTTCAATCAATTAACTCCCATCATCTATAATTTCAAGAATTCCTTCAGGCTTTGGTATCAACTCCGGAATCATCTCCAGACTTTCTTTTCTGTGATACATCAGATATACATCTGAAAGAAGAACCGGCTGCTGTTTTTCCGGTCTGTTCTCATAGATACCGGTCAGATACTGCCCCAATGATTCGATTTCTGTCCCATTCATTTCCACTATTTTTTCCGGATCATTTGCCTGAAAGACAAAGGCACTGTTTCCCAGACTGTTTTCTTTTTCCATGCCTGCCAGTATTTTTTTCATACCTTCAGAATCCTTTAAAAGTTTTTTACCAAATATAATCACCTGCACATGACCGGGATCCAGATACAATTCTCTGGTCCGATTGTATTCGTCCATAATTTCTTCCTGCGAGCTGCCCGTAAGAAAAATCATCTGCTGACTGTCATTGCTCTGCTCTGCTCCTCCCTCTTTCGCCTGACCGGTACTGACAGCCAGCTGCGCCATTCCCAGCGATACCTGGTATTCTTCTTCCGCTTTATCCAACCCGATTACCAGGGGATAGGCACGTTTCTCCGGCTCCACAATCTGACATCCGCCAAGAACCAATACCATACCTGTCAGACACATCCCTGCCAATATTCGCAGAAAATATCGTTGTCCTGTTATATTATTTCTTCTATTTTGATACTCGTTCATATTTTCTTCTCCTTACAATGGCATTTGCGGCTGTCACCGCCAGAAAAAACGGAAGAAAAATGTAAAGAACCAGCGAAGGATATTCCTTCTGCAGGGACCAGGAATCCCATTCCAGTGTACTGAGAAGAAAAATCAGAATTGCGGCCGGTATTCTTCCCACAACACTTGTTCCCAGGATATGCCTGCTGTAAAATAAGATGCTCCCCATAGAAAACAACAGACAGAACAATACCAGTGAGAGGAAAATAAGATCCACCCGGCGAATAAATCCTCCCGGGATTTTAACTCCTGCCATAAGATTCAGAATCGGCAGTGCACCCTGTTCCGGCACTGCATTGCCAAACGCCCGAAAAATCAGAACACACAAGCCAGCCATCCACAGACCGATTTTTCCCAACGCTTTCAAAAAACAGGGAAACTGTCCGCCGTCTGTTTTACTTTCTATTTCCAGAAAGGGAAGAAAGAAAATACCCACAAACATCACCGCCAGCCAACTCATTTGTTTTCCAAACTGCTCATATATCCTTCCCGTTTCGCTGTATATTTCTTTCACACTTCCTCCCTGGGGATTTCCCTGAAGGGCAGCAGCTAATAGAAAGAACAGAAAAACGATTCCGATTATAGGCCATACTGCCTGCGCAAATATTCCCCTTTTTTTGGCCGTGGCACTGCTGCCCAGGGCAGCCAGTATGAAAATACCTGATGCCAACGGAACAGATATTCCCTGGATCATATATTCCCGGATGATTTTTCCGGCCTGAATGGCTATCCATCCACCGGTAATAAGCAGATAACTTTCATAACCCGCCAGCAGAAATACCCGGATTCCTCTGCTCCAGTATTTCTGCGGACAGCGATAGACATGAAGCTGCCGATGCAGAAGAAACACCCACCCACACAAAAGAAGCAGCATCAAACCAATCACCAGAAGCCCTGTCCTCCCATAGATTCCCGGTACAAGCCAGAGCATAAGCGGACCAGCATACGTCAAAAGAAATTGACGCTCTGCCTGAAGCTCCGATATTCTGTTATCCGACCTCATTTGTCAGCCTCCTTTTTTCTCAGCCGTACCCGCTGACTCTGCTGTGCGTAAACCGGCCGATATTTCATTTCCCGCAGCGGGGCACGAAGAATTCCGTCTCTGCTCCTTTTCCCACCTGCAGTATCTCTTTCAGAAGCAGGAAGCAGATATGGCATTCCAAAGCTGGTCAGACCTGACAGATGTCCCATCAGGAGGTAACAGGAAATCACAATCCCGAACATCCCCAGTGTGCCCCCCAATAGAATAAATCCATACTTCAACAGCCGAAATGCCGCTGCCAGTTCTTCATTGGGAACAGCAAATGAACTGAGAGCACTGATAGCCACAATCACAACAGCCATGGGACTGACCAGATTGGCACTAACAGCCGCATCACCGATGATCAGGCCACCCACAATACCGATCGTTCCGCTCAGTGAGCCCGGCATCCGTATTCCCGCCTCACGAATCATCTCAAAGGCCAGTTCCATAAACACCACCTCCAGAATACTGGGAAATGGGACTCCACGCCTTGCTTCCGCAAAGGAGAGCAGAAGATTGGTAGGCAGAATACTGGTATGGAACCCGATGACTGCCAGATAAACTCCCGACAACATCAGCGAAAGCACCATAGCAGCATAACGAATCAGCCGCTGAAAAGAAGCAATTTCAAATCGATTATATCGGTCCTCACTCACATGCATAAAATCCTGAAGTGCCGCGGGAAGCATCAGTGCCACCGGAGAATTGTCACTGAGCAGTACGATTCTTCCTTCCAGAAGTCCCATTGCCGCCAGATCCGGCCTCTCAGTAGTCTGAAACTGAGGAAAGGGAGACATCCAGTGATGCTCCGTCAGCTGTTCCAGCACACCACTGTCCAATACTCCGTCAATCGCATATTTGTCCAGTGCGCTCTTCAACTGTTCCAACACATCAGAATGGGCCAGTTCGTCCATATACAAAAGCATGGTGACCGTATCAGACCGTTCACCCAGATACATTTCCTCTACTTTCAGTCCGCTGCTTCTAATCCGTTTCCGAATCAATTCTATATTCTGTTTTACGGATTCTCCGAACCCTTCTTTTGAGCCGCGCAGGACTTTCTCAGACTCTGTCTCCGATACTGACCTGTTGGGATATCCTTTACTTCCAATTTTCAGGATTTTCTCAAATCCATCTACCAGCAGAATCAGGTTTCCGGCTAACATTCCTCTCATAGCATCTTCCAGTGTGTCCAGCGGAGAGGCATCGGAAATCCCCATCTCATTCCTTCTCAGACAGACTCTCACCTCTTCCGACGGCATTTCCCTCAGCTGAATCAACATCCTGCCCAGCATTGATTCTTCCAGCATCAGATTACTGACTGCTGTTTCAATGTAAATAGCAAGACAGGGCACCGATCCATCCCTTCCCAGATACATAGAAGAAAATTTAATATCCGCACATTCTCTGCATCTTTCACGAAACCATACTTCGTTTTCCTGCAGTTTCAGAGAAACCATCGTCATCTGATCCACACCTCCCGAATTTTATAACCAAAAAAGAAAGAATCCTTTAACAGAATTCTTTCCCTTCTTACTAACTTTTATTCACTTTTCAGGCTTTTGTGTATAGCTTCCTGCTGATTACGGATATGGGCACACATCTGTTCCACTGCCCGTTTCGTATCTCTCCGCTTCAGTGCATCCCAGATTTCATAATGTTCTTTGACCAGTTTTTTTCGGCTTTCCGTATCTTTCAGATATTCAATCCGATACCGATACATCTGTTCTCTGATATTATTAATGATCTGCACCAGTCTCTGATTATGCGTAGCTGCATAAATAGTTTCATGGAACTTTACATCGGCTTCAGCCTGCGCCGACAGATCATTTTCCCGAATCTTCTGTTCAAATTCACGCACGGCAAGCCCCAGTTTTTTCAGTTCTTCTTCTGTGATTCTCTCGCAGGCAAATCTGACTGCCAGTTCTTCAAGACCCAGGCGAACTTCCAACACATCATTCAGATCCTGTTCCGTAATCTGCGCTACCTGTGCACCCTTTCTCGGAATCATAATCACCAGCCCTTCCAGTTCCAGCATCCGGATTGCTTCCCGGACCGGTGTACGACTAACTCCCAGCCTGTTGGACAGTGCAATCTCCATGAGACGTTCCCCCGGCTTCAATTCTCCTCTCAATATGGCCTGTCGAAGCGTATTGAACACCACATCACGAAGAGGTAAATATTCATTCATATCCACATGAAAATCACTTGTCATCTGAAGTACCTCCATTATTAAACGGTTCGGTTAAAAATACCTGTTTCGCCAGTGAGCTCTTTTTTAACGCTTCACAGGCTTCTTCTGCTTTTTTCTGATTATCAAAAATACCAAATACGGTAGGACCACTTCCGCTCATCATGGCGTTGATGGCACCGTGGGCTTTCATATGATTTTTAATCTCCTGTATGACAGGATGTGCAGGAATCGTGACCGTCTCCAGGATATTTTCCATTCTGTCAGTAATCCCGTACAGATCACCTTCTTCCAGAGCTGTTATCATGCCATCAATATCAGGATGTTTTCTTCCCGGCAGCAGATCCAGGTGGGTATAAACATATTTGGTTGATACATTGATACCCGGTTTTCCGATGAGAATATAACATGGCGGCATTGGGCGCAGTTCTGTAAGCTTTTCTCCAATCCCCTCTGCCAGAGCAGTTCCTCTCATCACACAATACGGCACATCAGCTCCAATTTTTACACCCAGTTTCATCAATTCTTGAACCGTAAGCCCCAACTCAAATAACTGATTGATTCCCACCAGCGTTGCTGCCGCATCGGAACTTCCTCCGGCCATACCTGCTGCTACCGGAATAAATTTATGAAGATTAATTGTTACACCTTCCTGAACGCCAAAGCGTTCCATCAAAAGTTGTGCCGCTTTATACACCAGGTTATTTTCATTGACCGGTATATAACTCAAATTTGTTGTCAAATGAATTCCCGGCTGTTTTGTTTTTTCAATCTCCAGCAGATCATACATCTGAATCATCTGCATGATCATCTTCACTTCATGATAGCCGTCTGCCCTTTTCCCCAAAACATCCAGACCCAGATTAATTTTTGCATATGCCCGCAATTTCATGATTTTCTCCTCCGTATCCGGTTTAAGCTGCATATTGTATACAATGTGCTATGTTGTTATCATACTACGTTCTGTTCAAAAATTCAACTACAGAAATTGCCAAAAAAACTTACCTTTCTGTTTTCTTTACTATTAATAATGCCTGCTGCGGTCTCAGTTCTTCCTCTTCCAGTTCATTCAGTTCGCAGATGGAATCGGTGGTTGTATAAAAACGTTTCGCCACATCCCACAACGTATCCCCGGACTGAGCCAGATAACAGACAATTCCCGGCATTTGTTCCAATTTCTGTGAATCCAGTTCTTTTTCCTGAATATCTGTGATCAATTCTTCCTTCCACCGCCGAAGAACCAGTGCATTCAGATTAATCACTGCTTTTACTTCAATTTCACTGCTGTCCAACATGATTGTGGACAGCTGTTCCAGATCAGACTGCAGATAAAAGGCACTTTTGCTGTCCATGCCCTGTGCTTCCAGAAGATGGGAGAAAGGAATCGACGTTTCCATTGAATAAAACGGCATCTCATCATCACTGATACTGTAAAGTATCCGGATTTGTATCACACCCTCAATGCGAATTCCCTGTTCTGTTTTCATAGCAGAATCCGTTTTGATACTTCCCTCACTGTGACAGATCTGCAGTATCTTCCCTTGTGCCTCCTGAACAGGGATCCGGTCATTCACCCTGCATTTGGCATTATTTTTTACCAGAAGCTGTTCCAGAACGACTTCCTTTTTACCGGGAATACATTCCATGTGAGGTGTATAAACATCTGTCAGAATCGAGTCACTTTCCTCTCTGAACACTTTCATATCCAGTTCCAGAATCATTTCAATCTGCAGAATCCGCTCCTCGCCGTCTGCATCCGGCTGAATCTCCAGACTGTTCTGAAGTACCGTAGTCTGAATATATGGCACCATATCCATGGTGCAGCCGCTGCAGGAAACTTCACCCACAAAAGGAACAGCCTGTTCCAGCCATTGAATCGGATTCGTATCATCATCTCCTGCATAAAGCACAAATACAAATAATTCTCCTTTGACCTGTACTTTTCCCTCTTCTGCACGCAAATCCATTCCCCGTGCTTCTATTTCACTCCACAGCACTTCATGTATATTGGGTTTGTTGGATGCCAGAGTAATTTCTTCTTTTCGCCTCAGCGTATCTTTTTTATGTACAGCAAGCGTAAGAATCTGAATGGTTCGTTTCTTTTCAGACAAAGATTCCTCCTGCCGTACACTCAGAGGAAGTTCCACTTTCTGCAATTCATCTACAGAAGCCTGAAATTCCACAATGGCTTTAATATTCAGTTTCCTTGAGTTAATGATATGCAGAGTCAGATCTTCTATTTCCCATTTCAGACAGACCTTATCTCCACTTTTCAGTTCTTTCAGATGCAATGTTTCATTTACAGGAAGGCTGCCTTCCAGGCTGCAGATTTTTTTCTGTGGAGTATCTGCCACATATAAAAGCCGAAAATACAAAGAACCATGAATCAGTGCTTTTTCTTCACTTACCTGTACCTCATCCAGGCGGATTTCCCCTTTTTTCTGTATCATTCTCCGAATATCCGGTTTACTGTCAGGAACATTAAAATCCTCATCAAAGGTAATCTGATTGACAGCCTCACTTTTTGTCTGCAGCATCTGCACACTTTTTTTATTCAGTTCCACACGATTTCCTCCTCAATCAAACACGATTTTTTTATTTCGGTTTTCCACCTTCACCACAATACTTGGGCAGGAGATTGTATCTTTCTGTTCTTCCCGGGATTCCGGTCCCAAAAGCCTAGTCTTGATATGAAGTTCTTCTTCATTTTCCCTGACATACTCCACCTGAATGCTGTAACCTCCACTGCTCTGAATCCCATATCCTCTCAGCAGATACAGCTCTCCTTCACACTGGTAAGCCATCTGAAATTCTTCCTGTTTCTTTACTTCTATAATTTTCTTAACTTCTGGCGGCAATTCTTCTTTTTTTACTACCGTATAATCTACTTCTTTTGCCTCACTGTTCTTCTTCTGCAGCATACCGCAGCCCACAATGCTAAAAGCCAGCCAGGCAATCAGACAGATTAATGAAAGACGTTTCTCCATAAACAATCCTTCTCATTTATCGCTATTATTTTATGTGGATTTTTCCCTGATATTCCTGTATAATAGTAACAGTTGAACTTCGATGCACGGGAGGTACTTATGATACGTTTTATATTAATATGCATTTCGGTTGTAGGATATCTGATTTTATCCATTCCCCTTCTGATTATTGAATGGATCATTGGCAAATTCAATCCTTATGCCAAAGATATCAGCTCACTCCGCATTATTCAAACAGTCTTTCGCTTCATTCTGTGGCTCACAGGTGTGAAGGTAACTGTCATCGGTGAAGAAAATGTTCCCAAAGACCAGCCGGTTCTTTATATCGGCAATCACCGCAGTTTTTTTGATATTCTGCTCACTTATACACGCTGCCCAGGACTGACCGGCTATATAGCGAAAGCAGAGATGGAAAAGATTCCGCTCCTATCAAACTGGATGCGTTATCTCCACTGTCTTTTTCTTGACCGGAAAGACATCAAGAAGGGGCTACAGACTATTCGGGAAGGTATTGAAAAAATCAAATCCGGCATTTCCATCTGCATTTTTCCGGAAGGCACTCGCAACCGGAGTGAAAGCGATCTGGACCTGATGGAATTTCATGAGGGCAGTTTCAAATTGGCTACTAGAAGCGGATGTCCGGTTATTCCCATTGCGCTGAATAACACGGTCTCAATTTTTGAAAAACAGTTTCCGAAAATCCGTAAAACACATGTGGTCATCGAATACTGTAAACCAATTTATCCGGCGGAGTTATCCAAAGAGGATAAAAAATTTATTGGAAGATATACACAGAATATTATTTTAGAAACGCTTAAGAAAAATGAAACTTTGATTTAGAAAAGAGCTCATACCCGATAGTTTTTCAGGTATGGGCTCTTCCTTTATGATTGTAAATGATTGACAATTGTTTCAAAATGCATAAAATGAGAGGCTTTCACCAAAATGGTATCGCCCTGTTTCAGCAACTTGGGAAGTTTTTCCATGAGCTCATCCACGGTATCCATATGGATAACCGACATTTCCCGCCCACATGTTTCCGCAGACTCCTTCGCGGCTGCCGCCATATGCTCACACAGAGGTCCCACACAAATGAGAACATCGATTCCACTCTGACCTGCTGCTGTTCCGACTTCGGCATGGAGAGCTGCTTCATCTTTTCCCAATTCTCCCATATCACCCAGAATTGCCACTTTTCTTCCCAGAGCATCCTTCAATATCCCCAGAGAAGCTTTCATCGACATGGGATTGGCATTGTAACAGTCGTCCACAATCGTATACTGATCTGTCTCAATGATATGAAAACGTCCGCTGACTGGCTGCAGGCTCTCGATTCCCACTTTGATCTGATTCAGATTCATGCCATAGGTTAGTCCCACGGCAGTTCCGGCCAGTGCATTATAGACCATATGCAGACCAGGAATCGGAACAGTCACAGAAAACATTCCTTCCGGCGTATGAATCCGGCAGAAAATTCCTTTCAGTCCCTGATTTTTCACCGCATCCGCATAAACCGGAAATTCAGGATTCATACCGAAGAATACCGGCATGTGCTCCTTAACTTCTCCAATTCCGACAAGCTTGTCATCATCTCCGTTCAGAATCACCGCTGCATTCTCCTGCAAATGATCAAAAACTTCCGTCTTTGCTTTCAAAACACCATCCCGGTCTCCAAGGTTTTCCAGATGACAGGTGCCAATATTGGTAATCACACAGGTATTCGGTTTTGCGATCGCAGCCAGCCGGTGCATCTCACCGAAATCACTGATTCCCATCTCCAGCACTGCAATCTCATGTTCATCCCGCAGACGAAAGACTGTCAGCGGAAGGCCCAGCTCATTGTTAAAATTCCCCTGTGTCTTAAGAACGTTAAACTTCTGAGAAAGAACGGCCGCAATCATTTCCTTTGTACTGGTTTTTCCCACGCTTCCGGTGATACCTACAACCGGTATCTTAAGCTGTTCCAGATAATATTCAGCAATATCTTTCACCGCCTGAAGAGTGGATGCGACCTTCACATAGGGGAACCCGGCATCAGACAGTTCTCTTTCAGATAAGGTACCCAAAGCACCCGCTTCCATCACCTGAGGAATAAAATCATGTCCGTCCACTCTTGCACCCACAATTGGCACAAAGAGACAGCCCTTCTCAACTTTTCGGCTGTCAGAAGTCACAGCCGTCACACATATGTCTTTTTTACTTTCCGGTCCATAATAGGTACCGCCGCAAACCTGCGCAATATGCGCTAATGTAAGATTCTTCATACTTATCTTCTTTCCACACTTCATGATTGATGTTTTTTAAGCGAAATACGAATCAGTTCTTCACACAGAGCAGGATAATCCATTCCCAGAACCGCAGCTTCCTGTGGAAGCAGACTGGTAGGTGTCATACCAGGAAGCGTATTCGCTTCCAGACAATACATTTCTCCATTTTCTTTCATCAGGAAATCCAGACGTGCATATCCTTCGATTCCCAGAACCTGACAGCCGTCCTCGGCATATTTCTGCATCCGTTTCGTCTGTTCTTCCGTAATCTCTGCCGGACAGGTTTCCACTGCCGCACCTGCCGCATACTTGTTTTTATAATCATAAAATCCTTCCAGAGGAGCAATCTCGATGACCGGATAAGCTTTTCCGTCCACCACGCCGACAGAGAATTCTCTTCCCTCAATATATTCCTCCACTACGACCTGCTCTTCGTAAGAAAATGCGCCATCCAGAGCAGCTTCGTACTCTTCCTGATTGCGTGCGATATAGACACCAATACTAGAACCTCCGCAGCAAGTTTTTACAACCACCGGAAACTCCATTCCATAGTCTGTCAGAGAACGGGTGCACTTTCCTTTCCAAAGCTCTACACCCCGGGGAGTGGGAATACCATTTACAGAAAATAATTTCTTTGTAATTCCCTTATCCATTGCCATGGCACTGCTGAGATACCCAGTTCCTGTATAGGGAATCCGATAAAGGTCAAAGGCAGCCTGCACCTTGCCGTCCTCTCCATTGGCTCCGTGAAGAGCCAGAAAAACTACATCCGATGCTCTGCACAAATCAAGCACAGCGGGGCCGAAAAAATCTCTTCCTGAGCACACTGCTTCTTTTACCTGATCATTAAAACTCTTAATATATTCCACATCGGCTTCCAAATCGTATTCTTCACAAAATGCCGTGTCAGGATCTGCTCCTTCTTTACCGAAAAATACATCCACCAGAATTGCCTGATGACCTTTAGACCGAAGGGCTTTGCAGACATCTGTTCCTGATACGATGGACACATCTCTTTCTGTACTGGTTCCTCCTGCCAAAACAACTATTTTCATAATACCAACTTCCTCTCTTTCTGCCTTATCCTTCAGAAATTTTAGTATACAATAACCGGCGTACCGATTTCAACTGCATTAAAAATTTTCTCTGCATTGACTGTGGGAGTATTGACACAGCCATGAGATCCGTTTGTCTTATAAATTTCTCCTCCATATTCTGAACGCCAGGTATCGGCATCATGGATTCCCACATTTCCTACGAATGGCAGCCAGTAAGTAACAGGCTGTACATATCCTTCCCCTTTCAGAACTGCATCCTGCTTCTTGGCATCAATTGCCCAGACACTGCCGGAAGGAGTATCATATCCTTTGGAAACATTTCCTGTAACCACAGGTGTATCTACGATCAGATAACCATTCTTATAACACCACATTCTCTGTTCACTGATACTGATTTCCACATAAGTGCCACCAATATCATTGGTATCTCTTGACATGGCTGTATACTGATATACCGGTTCCACCGTACCTGTCTGACCTTCTTTGATGGCTTGAATCAATTGATCGGCAGTTGCCTGCTTCTTAATAACCCACCCGTAATCTCCGCCTTTCAGTGTGATCTGCTGTCCTGCGGAAGTCGTAAATTCGTGTGTCAGTCCAAAAGTATCATACTTATACTTCAGCTCCTGCACGTAGTCCAATGCCTTGCTTTCACTGACCGTCCACTGACCGTCATCCCCTTTGACAATCCAGCTTTTAATGGTAAGTGCATTCACCACTTCCGTGCGATCCCCAAAATCATAAGTAAGATTGGTCTGCAGATACTTATTCAATATATCTCTCTCAGCAATCAGTTCCGCATTATCCTGATAGACAGAAGGCTTCAGATAACAACCCAGCTCTACCAGATTAATCTCCGTTTTTCCGGAATCTATGGCATCAATCACGGCCGCCTTTACTTTTTCCCTGTCCAGCTGATTGCCCTCTACCTCCGGGATAATCTCATAGCTGCTTCCCTTATCCTCCAGATAGGCATCCTGTGGCTTCGTAATATTCACCGGCTGAAAACAATCCATCTCATCCAGAATCTCATCGATCCGTTCCTTACTGTAAGTCGTGCTGGCAGCCACTTCCAGTGTCTTCTTATCAGAAAGTGAAGCAATCCATGACCAACGTTCCTGTTCCTCCATCAACTGATCTACTCTACCGTCATCCACATAAGTAAGACCTATCCGTTCTGCTGAAATTGTCTCTGTTTTATCGTTCATCTCAACAATTTTCAGTCTGTACTCACCGATTCTTTCCTGAATATCCTTCCTTACCTGGCTGACGGTTTTTTTACTGCAGTCTATCCCATTAATCGTCGTTCCCTTTAAAAAATGACTAGAAAAATAATACACAGCTCCTGTATAGCCGATTCCAATAATCACCAGCCATGCCAGCAAAATACCCAGAATAATAAGCAGTAATCTTTTCTTTTTTTTCGTCATACAATTCCCTTGCTTTCTATTTGCTTATAAGCTTTAATACCAGTTCATTGTAACATTTATTCTTCCTACGGTAAAGGTATTTAGAAAAAAGTAAGAATAAAAGGAAAAAAGTGCCGGATTCAGCACTTCTTTTCCACCATTTTATGCGTTTAATAATTTATCTATACTTATAAGTTTCACACTCAGCACAAAAATCTGTGCAGCCACTTCCAGTTCCTCTACAGTCGGGAAGGAAGGTGCAATACGGATGTTGCTGTCATGCGGATCTTTTCCATATGGGAAAGTTGCGCCGGCACCAGTCATAACCAGACCGGCTTCTTTTGCTTTCGCCACGATGGCTTTTGCACATCCGTCCATAGAATCAAAAGAAATAAAGTATCCACCCAGCGGTCTTGTCCAGGTTCCAATTTCCAGTCCTCCCAGTTCTTTATCCAGAACTTCCAGAACCTTCTCGAACTTAGGACGCAGAATGTCCGCATGTTTCCTCATGTGATTGTACATTCCCTGCATATCTTTAAAATAACGTACATGACGCAGCTGATTCAGCTTGTCGTGACCGATTGTCTGGAACTTCATATATCTTTTAGCATCTGCAAGATTGGCCTCAGATGCTGCCAGAGCAGCAATACCGGAACCCGGGAACGAAACTTTAGAAGTAGAGATAAACTTCAGTACCATATCCGGATTGCCAGCTTTCACACACTCATTCAGCAATTCCAGAATCACATCTCTCTTGTCATCATAAAGATGATGAATGGAATATGCATTATCCCAGAAAATACGGAAATCTTTTGCTGCCGGTTTCAGATGTGCAAATCTTCTTACGGTTTCATCTGAATATGAAATACCTGTCGGGTTTGCATATTTTGGTACACACCAGATTCCTTTGACTGCTTCATCTTCTGATACCAGTTTTTCTACCATATCCATATCCGGACCAGTTTCCAGAAGCGGTACATTGATCATTTCAATACCGAAAAATTCTGTAATAGCAAAATGGCGGTCATATCCCGGAACAGGACAGAGAAATTTTACTTTATCCAACTTACACCATGGGGTACTTCCCATAATACCGTGTGTCATAGCACGTGCTACCGTATCAAACATGACATTCAGACTGGAATTACCATAAATCAGAATGTTTCTTTCCGGCACTTCTGACATATCTGCAAGCAGTTTTCTCGCATCACTTATACCATCCAGAATACCATAATTTCTGCAGTCAACTCCGTCAGAACTTACCAGATTCGTTTTGCTGTTCAAAATATCCATCAATCCATTACTCAGATCCAGCTGTGCTTTGGACGGTTTTCCTCTGGACATATCCAGTTTCAATCCTTTTGCCTTTACATCTTCAAACTGTTTTTCCAGATCACTTTTCAATGCCAATAATTTTTCTTTGCTTAACTGACTATAGGCTTTCATGGGCTCCTCCTGTCATGAGTATAAAATTTTTTCACTAAAGCATATTTTATGTAGGAATTGACTAAATGTCAAGATATACTTGCATTTTCGGCAAATTCACATGATGTTGAAAGAAATAATTTGCGGTTTATGCAATTTTTATGACATAGACTTGCATTTTTTAGTTTCTCTTGAATTCATGAATCATCCTATGGTATTCTATTAATCAATAACAGTTGTATAGAAAGGACTCGATTGTTTATGTGGATAGCAGACGGCTGGAAAGATTATGAAGTGATAGATACTTCTAAAGGAGAAAAACTGGAACGTTGGGGGGATTATCTTCTTGTTCGCCCGGACCCTCAGGTAATCTGGGATACGCCCAGAAAGCATCCGGGATGGCGAAAAATGAACGGACATTATCACCGCAGTAAGAAAGGCGGCGGCGAATGGGAGTTTTTTGATCTGCCGCAGCAGTGGTCTATCAATTATAAGGATCTTACTTTTAATCTGAAACCTTTTAGTTTTAAACACACAGGTTTGTTCCCCGAACAGGCAGCAAACTGGGACTGGTTCGGAGAGAAAATCAGAAATGCCGGACGTCCAGTCAAAGTACTGAATCTGTTTGCCTATACCGGCGGAGCAACTCTTGCGGCAGCGGCAGCCGGCGCTTCCGTCACACATGTGGATGCATCCAAGGGTATGGTTAGCTGGGCAAAAGAAAATGCAGTCTCATCCGGCCTTAAAGACGCACCGATTCGCTGGATCGTAGACGATTGCGTCAAATTTGTAGAACGTGAAATCCGCCGCGGCAATCATTATGATGCCATCATCATGGATCCGCCATCTTATGGACGAGGCCCCAAGGGAGAAATCTGGAAAATCGAAGATGCCATTCATCCTCTGATCAAACTCTGTGCACAGCTGCTCAGTGACAATCCTCTGTTCTTCCTGGTGAATTCCTATACCACCGGCCTGGCTCCTGCAGTTCTTACCTACATGATTGCCACAGAACTGAAACCCTTGGGCGGCCATGTAGAATCCCAGGAAATCGGACTGCCCGTGACACAGAGCGGACTGATACTACCATGCGGGGCTTCCGGACGGTGGAGTAAATTGTAATTGTTTTGTTGAGAGAGGGACGGAAACTTCTTCTCATTTTTTCAGAAGCAGGCCGTTCCTCCTCAACTCTGCACTAAGCGCGACTAATTGACGCTCAGGAAAGCCTTCGCGCCAAAGTCTTGCTAAGTGCATATTTTCGGACTCACTTTTCCCAATGCTTCTGAAAAAATGAAAAGAAGTTTCCTGTTCTGTTCCACCAAAACAACTGGATGCGTGAAGTGTGCACACTGGACTCTCTCCATCTGCAAAATGTTTCTTTTGAAAACTTCCAGAGATTCTCCGTACCCTTTCAAAAAAAGCACAAAAAATCAATTTTACTTCGTATATGCAGCTACAATCTCTGCAATATACATCGTATGGTAATCTTTCTGCGGATACCATTTTTCATCTTCTTCATTTCCATAGAAGTTTTCCGGTTTGATGGTATCCTGATACAGTTTTTTGCAGACCAGTACCTGAGATGCTCCTTCGAATGTTGGATATCCATCTACATGCTGTACATGAAGTCCGGCTTTCTCGATTTTATCTGCTTCGTCTCTGCCGGAGACCTTGCCCAGATATCCCATTTCTTTTTTGCACTCTCCATCAAAAAATGTCAGTGTAAAGGTATCTGCCGCATCTACAAATTCTTTTGTATAACGCTGAGGACGAATGTAGACAGTTGCCACGTCTTTGCCCCAGAGAACTCCGACACCGCCCCATGAAGCTGTCATTGTATTCACTTTACCATCTTTTTCTGCTGTGATCAGCATCCACTGAGAACCTATTTTTTCAAACGGATTCATTTGCATTACCTTCAAATCTGTTTTAACCATTTCCATAATTTCACTCCTTTTTGACTGTTTCTAGACAATTACCAGTAACAGTATAATTCATTTCTCCAAAAAACTCAATCATATTGACTTTTTTCATTCCATCTTTCATAATGTAATCAATAAGAATGGGGGAAATGATATGTCGGATACCATGCACGAGAAAGTAATAACAACCGATTCCCTGCCCGCACGGTCATTATCTTATTCCAGTGCTGACCAGCTGATTACCAATCACTGGCACAACAGTCTGGAAGTTTTATATATAGCATCCGGGAAAATGGATACAGGTATCAATAATGCGATTTATCACCTGAAGCGGGGGGATTTGATCATCATTAACTCCGGTGACATTCATTTTACACGATGCCGGGACTATGCAAAAATTTATGTGCTGCAGGTTCCCTATCCGCTCCTGAACACCCATATTCCAAACTACGATTATGTGCGCTTCCAGGACTGTGACGGGTCTGTTGTATTTTCCAATCCTGCAAAAGTAGACGAACTCAGCAGGCTGATGATTCAGATGTATGAAATCACCGTAGAACAGAAGCCAGGATATACCCTGCTGTTTTCAAGTAAACTGTATCAGTTTCTATTTATTCTATTTCAACGCTATCATACGGACATCAGTTCCCGCAGCAAGCAAAAAAGTGACCGGAATCTGATCCGTCTGGAGCAGGTCATGAATTATGTCAAAAGTCACTATACGCAGCCGATCTCCCTGGAGGATGCCGCACAGATTCTTTCTCTGAATCCGGAGTATTTCTGCAGGTATTTCAAGAAGTATATGGGAATGACATTTTTGGAATATGTGAACTCCATCCGCCTCTACCATATTCACCAGGATCTGCTCAATACGAATTATTCTGTATCAGAGCTTATGGATCGGCATGGTTTTACGAATTATAAGCTCTTTTCCAAAATGTTTCGCAATACTTATGGGTGTCCTCCGGGCATGTTCCGCAAGCAGCAAAAAACAATTAATCAGTAAATTTCAGGAGAGAATGTATGGATGTAAGATCAATCAGTATGAATTGTCAGAGAACTGAATTTGTCGGGACAGCTGTTCTCGATACCATAGGTCTCGTGATTTCCGGTGTCAATCAGGAACTTCTGGAGACTATGAAGATCGGTACCCGGTACCGCGCCCTTGGCCTCTTCAGTTCCCGTACCGGTGCTGCCGGTCAAATGACTGCCATTGACGATGCAGTCAAAGCAACCAATACCGAAGTGCTCAGCATTGATTTTCCAAGAGATACCAAGGGATGGGGCGGTCACGGAAATTACGTTGTCCTGGGCGGCAATGATATTTCTGATGTACGCCACGCCATCCAGCTTTCACTGGAACTGACAAACAAATACGCCGGCGAGCTTTATATCAGCCAGGCCGGTCATCTGGAATTTGCCTATTCGGCCAGCGCCGGAACAGTTCTCAGCAAGGCATTCCATGCAGTACCGAATCAGGCTTTCGGGTTTATGGCAGGCTCTCCCGCAGCAATCGGTCTGGTCATGGCAGACACTGCGATGAAAACTGCACCTGTTTCTATTGCCCGTTACATGACTCCCAGTATTGGCACCAGTCATTCCAACGAAGTGATTCTGGCTATTTCCGGTGATGCTTCCGCTGTTAAAGAATCTGTTCTGACTGCACGGCAGATTGGTCTGGAACTTCTGATTGCTATGGGAAGTTACCCCGAGATTCCGGGAACACCTTATCTTTGAGACAATAATACCCCGGGGACTTTTAAAAAGTCCTCGGGGTATTATTTATTATTTTTCTACAACTTCCAGCACATCCATCGGACAGGCTTTTGCACAGATTCCGCATGCGATACATTTGGAAGAAACCGGTGAGTCTTCAGCCTTAACTGCCAGACCGAACGGACAGGCTTCTACACATTTTCCACAGCCGGTACACAGTTTTTTATTCACCATGTATACACCTTTTGCATTCTGTGTGATTGCTCCGGCCTCACAAGCCTGTGCACATTTTCCGCACTGTACACAAGTCATTGGTTTCACACCGCTCTTCTTTTCTACAATCTGGATACAGGATTTTCCCGGATCAAATACTTTGTAGAAACTCATGGAACATGCTCTTACACATTCCAGACATGCCATACAGGTAGAACCTTTTTTAACTGCTAATCTTTTCATCTGTATTATCCTCCACTTTTACATTTGATGACATCTGCACCAGCAGACATTTCTATGGTATTAGTGTACCATTAACAGACATATTTCGCAAGCAGATAGTGAAAGGTCAAACCATGTCACCTATATCCTTTTCTGACTAGGCGAATCATATAAGCTGCTATAAGTGCCAATGCCATTCCACCCAGAAGAAAATAAACTTCAACCGCAGCGGTATCCCCCGTCTTCGCAGGCATGATTCTAGAATTGGATACTGTAAAATCAATCTTCTTTACATCGGTTTCATTCTTGAATACCCAGTTCTTTCCATCGTAAATCTGCTTCTGGAAATGAACCTTTAACTGGTAATCTCCCTCACTCTTCACGTTAAATGTCACCTGATACGGCGTCTTGCTGAACCTATAATATGTGGTCACTTCCCATCCGATCGGTATATAACGCACATCATTGGCAATCGGGTCTTTGATATCCATTCCGGCTCCGATTGCGGTAATACTGTATAAATGATCCGTTTTATAGATTCCTTTATTCCGTATTCCTGTTACACGGTTGTCCTCCGGTTTTCCAATAATATTCAGCCGGGGAATATCCCTCTGCTCTGCATTTTTACAGCGTTCACAGATTCTTTCCTCTTTTCCGCCTTTTTCTGTTGTCGGTTTTACTGTTACTTTCCATTCACCCCATTGATGTCCCAGTGCGGTTCCTTTCGTTTCTTTACATCTGGAACAGGTTGTCGGCTCTGTACATGTCGCGGCAATCCAGTCATGTCCCAGCGGCTCACCTTTCGTCTCTTTACAAATCTTACAGATTTCAGACTCTGTACATGTTGCAGATGTCCATTCATGTTCACAGACAATATTTACAGTAACCGTATATTTGTTTTGTGTTCCATCTTCTGCAGTAACCGTATAAACTACAGATTTGCTGAAATCCTGTTTCTCTCCGGATGCCGGAGCAACTTTCGCATAAATACTGCCGGTAGTAATCTCAGGGGCAATCGCAGTCACATCAGTTCCGTAAGGCACATCAACCGTAATAGTTCCGTCTTTATCTTCCGTACCATGTTTGATAACACCCTCATAACTGCCCAGTTTAAATGTCTTAATTGTTGCATCGGTATCAGGTGCAACACTCTCACCATCCAGTAATACAGGAGAATTATCAGCTTCCGCACAGGTAATTTTCACATGGAATTTTCCTTTGTCCAGAATGGTCAGCAGTCCTTTTTCATCCACAGAAACAATCTCTTTGTAGTCATCCGAAACTGTATACTCTGCCACGGGACTGGAACTGTTCTTACCATCCGTCTGTTTTTCAAATGTTACAGCAATCTGATATGAGTTCCCCTTCACCATTCGCTCAGGCAGTTTTTCCACAATCATCTTATATTCCTTCACTTCCGGTTGAGTTTCTTCTGGTTTGGGGGGCTCCGGTTTCGGTTCTTCTGTCTTGGGTTTCTCCGGTTTTGGTTCCTCTGCCTTGGGTTCCTCTGCTTTCGGTTTCTCCGGTTTTGGCTCCTCTGCCTTGGGTTCCTCTGCTTTCGGTTTCTCCGGTTTTGGCTCCTCTGGTTTCGGTTCCTCTTCCTTCGGTTCCTCTGCTTTGGGTTCTTCCGGATTTGGTTTTTCTTCCGGAGTTGTTATTTTTATCAAAATCTCAGGAATCTTGACATCTTCTGCCAGCTTCATCATCCTGGAAAGCACGGGAATAAATTCATATTGACCTTCACATGCTTTTTCTGTATACTCCGTTTTTTCTTCCGTTTCCGTAGATTCCTTATCCTCTTTCAGGAAACCTTCCCACTTCAAATCTGTCAGTTTCTTTTCAATAAGAGTATCCGGATCGGACTGCATATAACCAATCACCTTCCACTCTGTAGGAAGTTCAAAATCTTCTACTTTGGTTCCTTTAGAAAATGTGTCATCTTCCAACACATCTTTCTCCACCTTCTCAAAGGAGGTAATGATAAAAACATCCTGAGTGTTTTCATCAGCACGTACCTCCTTTACAGAGAAGGAAACAACCAGCAAGGCAAAAATAACTAACAACGACAGTAACCGGGATGTTCTTTTCTTTTTCAACATAGCCATCACCTCCAAAAATAGCACAATAACATTAAGTTTCTTTTTATCATTATAGCATATCATTCACATAAAAGCTTTAAATTTTTCTTACATTTATATCATACTTTACATTATTTTCAAATATATTTTTATAGTTGTTTGTATTTTCTGAATTTTTCACAATTAAGTATTCGATTTTCTTCTGAGATTTTTCAGCCTACCATGGACAGTTAAGTTAGAATTCCAAATAACGGTTGGCTAAACTATAATATTCTCGCCCTGTTATCAACACGAACGATACTGTACTTTTTACCAATCATATGGTAAAATCATAATTATTCCGGCCTGTAGTCATGCTCTAAAACAGGCCATTCCCAACATTATGTTATTGAAAAATCAAATATAAACAAAGGAGAAAAAAATGTTAGATATCATCAAACAAATCAATGACAGTATCAATGGATTTGTCTGGGGTGTTCCTGCCATGATCTGTATCATCGGTGTCGGTCTCCTGCTGAGTGTCCGTACCCGTTTTTTACAGTTTCGGAAGTTTGGTTATACTTTTAAAGTAACCATCGGTAAAATTTTCCAAAAAAAGCAGGCTTCAGACGGTTCTATCACACCTTTTCAGGCAGTTTGCACCGCCCTGGCCGGTACAGTCGGAACCGGAAATATTGCAGGTGTAGCAGGTGCCATTGCCATCGGAGGACCTGGAGCAGTATTCTGGATGTGGATGTCTGCACTATTAGGAATGTGCACCAAATTTTCTGAAGTGACACTCGCCGTTCATTTTCGCGAAAAAAATAAAGAAGGGGACTGGGTCGGTGGACCTATGTACTACATCAAAAATGGTCTGGGACGCAAATGGCAGTGGCTCGCTGTTCTTTTTTCTATTTTGGGTGTTCTTACTGTATTCGGAACCGGCAATGCCACTCAGGTCAATACCATCACTACTGCTATTGATTCCGCGCTATTAAATTATCAGATTATCAAACCGGAATTCGTTTCAACGTTTAACTTTATTTTGGGTATTATCCTTGCGATTTTGATTGCATTGGTTCTTCTTGGCGGAATTAAACGAATCGGTCAGGTAACAGAGCGTCTTGTTCCTTTTATGGCACTGCTCTATCTGATTCTCGCCATTGGCGTAATCCTCCTGAATGCCAATCGGATCCCGACTGTATTTGCATCTATTTTCGAGGGTGCTTTTTCACCATCTGCTGTTACCGGGGGGGTGATCGGAACCATGTTCACAAGTATGAAAAAAGGTGTTTCCCGCGGTATTTTTTCCAATGAAGCGGGACTTGGTACAGGTTCCATTGCTCATGCAGCCGCTGACACACCGGATCCGATCCATCAGGGTCTTTTTGGTATCTTTGAAGTTTTCGCAGATACCATTATCATCTGTACCATGACCGCACTGGTTATTTTGTGCAGCAATATTCCGATTGCATACGGCGTCGATGCGGGAGCAGAACTTACCATCCAGGGATTCACTGCCACATACGGCAACTGGGTATCCATATTCACCGCGATAGCACTCTGCTGTTTCGCTTTCTCAACGATTATCGGATGGGGTCTCTATGGAACACGATGCATCGAATTTCTATTTGGAAGCAAAGTCAATCGTCCATTTATGCTTGTTTATTCCCTGGTAGCTATACTGGGAGCAACTATAGATCTGGGACTCCTGTGGAGTATCGCAGACACATTCAATGGCCTGATGGCAATCCCTAACCTGATTGCATTATTCCTGCTCTCCGGAACAGTTGTACAATTAATCAAAAAAAATACTTTTATGTAATTCTTTTGTACAGGGACGGAGAATCTCCTGACTGGTTGATTTCTTCCACAGCCCCATCTTATTTCCCAGCTTTTTCATCCCAGTACTTACAGTCATTTCGCCCAATCACTGCGGATGTAAATGGTGTTCCATCATTTTTCTTATAATGCTGTGTTGCACGGAACACATATTTAGCGCCTACATATACAATAGGAACATTAAAGTATACGATCAATATATTTCCAAGATCAGAAAATGCCCAAAGATTTCCCAGTTCCAGACCGGCAATATTACAAAGAATTCCAAAAGCGGCTACAAAAAGGGCAATGCAGCGAATAATATTGATAAATCCTCTGTCTTTACGAATACGGTTTGCCGCAATTTCTGAAAAACTGATCATGCCCAACAGGCAGGTATAAGCAAACATACAAAAACACAGCGTGATCAAAAGGGTAATCACAGCATTGGCTGATGTTCCCGGCGTAAGTGTCGCTACTGATTCCGTAAACTTGGGCAATTTATCCAGTCCGGCCCATGTTTCACCATTCGGGCCATCCCAGCAATGAGCCATAACGACTACAAACCCTGACAGAGTACAGATTACAATCGTATCAAGGAAAACACCGATGGATGCCAGAATTCCCTGTTCACAGGGATGTTTGGCATCAGATGCGGCCGCCGACATGGTTATGGTACCCTGACCAGCTTCATTGGACATCAGACCACGCTTTACGCCCTGGGCAAGAACTGTTCCAAATACACCTCCGAAAAATGCTTCCGGCTTAAATGCACCGGTAAATACTGCCTGAAAGAAGTACGGGATACTTCTCACATTCAAAACAATCAGAACCAGAACGGTCAGAACATAAAGAACTGCCATGACTGGTACCATTTTATCCGTCCATTTTGTTACTTTCCGGATACCGCCAAATGCAATCAATGCTGTGGTAAGAATAATGATTGCTCCCACAATATAGTAAAAAATCGAATCACTTTCTATAGAGGCTCCGGTGACAATCTCTGCCATTCTTCCGACAGAAGATACCACATTAAATCCCTGAGCCGGAAGACAGCAAAGGGCATACAGAATGTACAGAATAGATAGGAATACACCGATCCATACCTTATTTCCCAAAAGTTTTCTTCCATAAAAAGGAAGACCTCCGATGAATTCATCCCCCTTCTTTTCCTTGAAAATCTGAGCAAGTACACCTTCCATATAAGCCACAGCCATTCCAAAGAACGCGGAAACCCACATCCAGAAAAGAGCTCCCGGGCCTCCCACAGCAATGGCACCGGTAACACCGATAATATTACCGGGACCTACACGCATAGCAGAACTTAGAAAGAATGCAGCCAGCGGGGAAATACCTGTTTTGACCACTCTTTTTTCTGTCATGACACGGATTCCCTTTTTAAAATGTGTTACCTGCATAAATCCCAGCCGAAAGCTGAAAAATATACCGGATCCCAGCAACAATATAATGGCAAAAGAAAAATTACCCAGCAGCGGTATTGATGCATACCAGGAAAAGTTAGTGGGAAAATCCCACAGAAAATCGGACAAAGGTCCGATAAACGAAAAAATGCCATTGATTGATTCAAATATTTTTTCCATCCTTACCTCCCAATGTCAAATGACCTATATGACTTTACTTTGTATTTTAAATATCCAATCCTTCTTCATTTGCCTGAAAAACCTCATACTGCCGACCAGGACCGCCGCAGACAGGACAACGTTCCGGGAGATAATCCCCGGCCATCACATAACCGCAAATCGGGCAGACATATATTGTTTCTTTTGAAAATCCATCCATATCTGTCGCTTCCTGCAGCAATTCCGCATGAACCTTTTCCGCTGCTGCTGCACCTGCAAATGCCTGCCTGGTCAACAACGCACCTTTTTCATCCGCATACTCTTCCATCATTTTATACGTACGCTGGTATTCAAACTCTTCACCCGGAATAAAAGTCTTTACAGTTTCCCCAAAGGTATTCGGATTCTCTATGACAGAATAGAAATTTCTGGCATGATGATATTCCGACGCTGCCAACGCCTCAAAAAGATTGGCAATTTTCTCCATTCCTCTTCTGCGTGCCCGATCAGCGAACGTCAGATATTTAAGGTGAGCCATCAATTCACCGGCAACAGTCTTTTCCAGATTTTCCTTTAATATGGAAACTTTTCTCTCTCTGTCATAACCATTTTCAGAAAGATTATCAAATCGGTATTTCAGCACACCCTTTTGCATATAAAAGTGCACGATATGATGTTCCACATCACAGGCTCGTATATCTTCAGATACGTCTTCTATCAGTGCACCTCCGCCACCGGTACAAATCAACGGGATATCATCCACCACATCCTCAAATCTGGAATGTACATGACCGCACAGAAGATATTTCACTTTTTCTTTCCATGGTGTATAAACTTCTTTTAATCGTGCAAATTCTTCTTCTGATACAGAATTGCGGATAAAATGATTGGGAACCGGAATATGGAACGCAATCATCACCTGATGTACTTCTTCCATTTCCAGAACTTTTCTCAAAAGATCCAGTCCTTCCTGTTCAAATGTACGCAGCGCATTATCCAGAACCACCACTGAGAAGCTATCGGCAAACAAAGCATAATTTTTTCTGCCGAAATAATCTGTATATTCACCTGTATCATGATTTCCTCTCAGTACATATATATCATTATGCGCAATTACTTCTGTCAGGCTGCTGATTTCTCCATAATAATGTGCATTGCCTGCAGGAACCAGATCTCCGGCTATCAGTGTGATATCATCTTCACTGGTTTTTTCCAGAGCACCTGCATATACTTTCATATTATATGTACCCAGTCCCTCACATCCCGGATCACCAATGACTCCCATGGAAGTCACTCCGGGAAGATATACAATCGGCTCATTTACTTTCTGAATTTTATTTTTTTCCATAATATATCCACCTTAATCATGGCATATGTCAACAGAACACTGACATATGCCATTCTTTCTACTATTTTAATTGTTACTGTTCACTTCGTGACCAGTAACACGCTTCGCGATGCACAGAAATGATGCATTCTGCATCATTTCGTGCCATATGTCCCGGGATTTTCGTGCTTACAGCACGAAAACACCTCGTGGGATAGTGCCGTGTGAACAGTAACTATTCATTTACATATCTGCTTTTATACAAGACTCACCCAATCGGTACTCCGATATGTCTGATTCCCGTATACTCAGCAATATCACGGTCAACTGTTACCAGGTCATCCATCGAGAGCTCATGAATAGAAGTATGGCCTGTAACCCGGGCAAACGTTTTCAATTCATTCAATGATACATTCAGGAAATTAGCCACTCTTTGAGCAGAGGCATCTACTTTCATCCTCGCCCGCAGGTCAGGATTCTGGGTAGCCACACCCACTGGACAGTTCCCACTTCCGCAGATACGATACTGCTGACAGGCTGCCGCAATCAATCCCGCACTGGCAACCGCAATCGCATCAGCTCCCATCGCAAGAGCCTTTGCAAAATCAGCGGAGACACGAAGTCCTCCGGTGATAATCAGAGAAATATCAGAGTTTACGGAATCCAGATATCTTCTTGCTCTGGCCAGTGCATAAATAGTCGGTACAGTGGTTGCCTCTCTTAAAAACAGTGGGCTGGAACCGGTCGCACCTCCCCTTCCATCAATCGTAATAAAATCAGGCTGTGCATACACACAGTATTCCAGATCTTTTTCAATTCTACCAGCAGCAATCTTGATACCAATAGGTCTTCCCCCGGAGCGTTCCCGCAGCATATCTACCATATCCCGCAAGTCTTCTTTTGTATTCAATTCAGGAAATTTACTGGGACTCTGTATATCCTCGCCCTGTTTCTTGCCGCGTATGGCAGCTATCTCAGGAGTCACCTTTTCACCGGGAAGATGACCGCCCATTCCCGGTTTGGTTCCCTGACCGATTTTAATTTCAATGGCATCTGAGGACTGCAGATTCTCATCCGTCACACTATATTTGTTGGGGATATATTCAAATATGTATTTATAGGCAGCTTCTTTTTCCTCAGGCAGAATTCCTCCCTCACCGCTGCACATAGCTGTTTTCGCCATTGCGGATCCTTTGGAAAGTGCCACTTTAACTTCTTTCGATAAAGCACCAAAAGACATATGAGAAATATATACCGGATTCTCCAATATCATCGGTTTTTTCGCATGTTTTCCGATTACAGTAGTTGTATCTACCGGATCCTCATCATTCAATGGCGCCGGATTGAGCTGTGCACCAAGCATCAAAATTCTGTCCCAGTCAGGCACAGGCATCTGAGTTGCCATCGAACCTCCTATCGATTTTCCGGTCACCGCCATCTCATGAATCTCTGCCATATACCGACAGGATGGATCAAATCTTGCTGTACTCGCATCATAGTCCAGTGAGCCAGAAAAGCCAGCCGGCTCAGTTTTTATCGGATCCGGTTTTTCAAGAACAAATCTGGAAACCGGCTGTTTACATATCGGACATGCATCCAGCTCAGACAATGGTTTTCCTTCTTTTTCCTCATCGTAAATTGCACCACATATGCTACATTTGTAAATTGCCATAAAACACCTCCATATTATACGGGAATATCCCCACAGTCCCGCCTTCTCTTTTGTATATTGTAATATATTTTTTTTGTCTTGAACACACTTTTTTGTGTAAATTTTCTCAAAAAACAATAAGCAGCATGACAACAACTTTCATACTGCTTATTTTATCATTTTCTATTTTTCTTCCATCACACTCATATAAGCCGGACGGATGATCTTGTCGGTACAAATCAATTCTTCAATCCGGTGTGCACTCCATCCCACAATACGGGCGACAGCAAACATTGCCGTATATAGTTCGGTCGGAATTCCCAGCATATCATACACAAACCCACTGTAAAAATCTACATTAGGACTTACCCCTTTAAAAATACGCCTCTTCTGTGCGATGATCTGTGGAGCCAGTTCCTCAATATTCTGGTAGAGATGCAGATCTTTTTCCCGTCCCTTTTCTACTGCCAGCTCCTCTACATATTTCTTGAAAACCCGCTCTCTCGGATCTGACAGTGAATAAATCGCATGTCCCATTCCATAAATCAGACCTTTTTTATCAAACGCTTCTTTATCGACAATTTTAGTCAGATACGATGCCACCTCATCCTTATCATCAAAATCATGGACATGTTTGCGAATATCTGCCATCATTTCCATCACTTTAATATTAGCGCCGCCATGTTTCGGTCCTTTCAATGAAGACATTGCAGCAGCCATAGTTGAATATGTATCTGAACCAGAAGAAGTTACAACCCTTGTAGTAAATGTAGAATTATTTCCTCCTCCATGTTCCATATGGAGAATCAGTGCGGTATCCAGTACTTTAGCCTCTGTTCTTGTATATTTTTGATCCGGACGCATCAGCATCAGCAGATTTTCTGCAGTAGAAAGCCTGGAATCCGGCCGATGGATAAACATACTTTTCCCCTTTTCATAATGAATATATGCATTATATCCGTAAACCGCCAGAAGTGGAAATTCACTGATCAACTGGATACATTGGCGAAGTGCGTTGCTGACACTGGTATCTTTCGCTTTCTTATCATAAGAGGCCAGCGTCAGTATACTTCTGGTCATCGAATTCATGATATCCTCTGTCGGTGCTTTCATAATCACATCACGGGTAAAGTTTGTAGGCAATGTACGACATTTTCCGATATATTCTTGAAATTCCTGTTCTTGTTTTTGATCAGGCATCTCTCCCATCAAAAGAAGGTAAGCGATTCTTTCAAATCCCAGATGATCTTCTCCCAAATCACTTATAAGTTTTTCCACTCGATACCCACGGTACCAAAGTTCCCCATCACATGGCATTTTCTTTCCATTTACCACTCTGGAAGAGACGATTTTCGAAATATTTGTAAGCCCTGTCAGCACTCCATTTCCATTTTCGTCACGAAGCCCCCGGTTAACTCCATATTCCTCATACAACCGGGGAGCAATATTATCATTCTTACGGCATATTTCTTCTTTTTGTTTAGCATATTCAATGATCTGATTTCTCATAACACCCTGCCTCCTCCATTGCTTCCATCTCACTGCTCATAATTGTCTCTAACTGTTTCATCATCTGAAGCAGTAGAATCATATTTTCTTTTCCAAATCGCTCAATTACTTTCTCATAATATGTTTTCAGTATTTCTTCCTGTGCCTGCAGCAGTTCTTTCCCAGTTTCTGTAATTGTTACATACGTACCCTCACTGCCATTCCCATCATGTGACCAGAGTATTAACCCACGATCCCTCAATTCCCCTGCCATACGTGACGTCTGTCTGACAGTTAGCTGCATTTTTTCAGACAAATCTTTTAGATAAGTTCGGCCAGAATAAATATCTGAAGTCTCATTCTCCATAGCAATAATATGTAATGCAATATACTCCGGTATACTGATATTCCGAAAAAAATCTCTCACCTGTCCTTTACTCATCAAGTACCTGCGGTATGTCAATTCATGAGCCAGTTTTCCAATATCTCTTTTTTGTTCCATAAGTTATCCTCCTGTTCTGGAAAAATATCCATACTATCAAATCATTTTTTCAATATTTTTTCTGATTTTTTCTGATACAGCTCTGAAGATTTCTAAATCCTTCTCCGAAATACCTTCTACCATCCGCCGATTCATTTCCATTCTCTTTTTTGTCATTTCCTCCACAATCTGCTGGGCAGAATCCGATAATCGATAATGAATATACCGTCTGTCCTGTTGATCAGGAATTGCAATAATAAAATGTCGTTTGCATAAGCTGTCAACTGCCTGTGATATATGTCCCTTGTTCATCATCAGTTGATAATGAATATCTTTTGACGTATTGTGACTGCCGCATTTAGACAGAAAATACAAAATCTCCAGTTCGGCTTTTTTCATGTCATATTTTTGACGTAACTCTGCAATCTGCTCTTCCAATAATTTTTTGAATGGGCCTCCCTGCAGCATTGCTTCCACCTGTGTATCCATATCCATTCCCCTTATCTCTTAATTTTAAGATAACGCACATATTTTCTTATTTCTTCCCATACCTTTTTTCTGAGTAATCTTGATTTTTTCAATTCTGCTTTCATATAAACTTCGATATCACTCACCTTCTGCGAATGTTCCGCTTCGCAAATGTCTTTCATGATCTTTTCTATCCCTTCCTGCACATTCAGGTTCCTCTTTTCCAGCAGATAAGGTGAACAGCATCGCAACACATGATAACCACGCTTTTCCAGATGATTAACTGCCGATTTCAACGCTTTCATCTCTTTTTTTCCTCCCGTAACTATGAGAAAGCATTTGCCACGCTTATTCATAATCATTCTGGAAATAATATGGCTGATCTCCGCCGGCACTTCTCCATCACTACTGGCAAAAATAAATCCCACGATATTCTCCTGCTCATATATAAACATCTTCCCTTCATAACGGGATGCTTGCTTGCAGCTGACATTGTCATACTGATTGAGGCATCGAATATATTCCCTGCATCGTGAATCTCTGTCATCAAAATACACACTGATCTGTTCCAACTTCCACATTCACCTCTATACCAAACTGTTTTATTTTAAATTGTTTATTTTCAAACTATTATACTCAGAAATTCTGCCCTGTCAATATTTTTTTACATATTTATTTTTTATTTACATATCCTACTTCAGAAAGGATGGTGCTAAAGAAATGAACATGATTGACAATGAAGAACTCCCGATCGGTTTTACGATGGAACTTGCCCAACATTCAGATGTACTCAATCAATTTTCGCAATTATCAAAAGCTGAGCAACAATCCATTGTTGACAAAGCCCGTTCCGTTCAGTCCCATAACGAAATGCGTCATTTTGTAGAATCGCTATTTAAATAAGAAATGCCCTAAATGCCCCGGGGAGAATGTAAAACTCACCGGGGTAATCTTCGACACAGAAAAAAACCGCCGAATCTCGGCGGTTTCAAGCAGGGGATGAGAGAATCGAACTCCCGCTAAAAGTTTTGGAGACTTCTGTCA
>JBJELT010000018.1:0-20439 GCA_051879295.1 Oliverpabstia sp.
TTATGGGCGAGAGCAACAGTATATCGAACCAGAAGCAGATGCTTTCAGAATATGCAGAATCCCATGGACTTACCCCATATATCCATTTTACGGATGATGGCATATCCGGCACAAGGTTTGACCGCCCGGGATTTGTCAGCATGATGGATGCCATCAAAGCCGGGCAGATCGGGACGGTGATCATAAAGGATATGAGCCGGTTGGGACGTGATTATCTGATGGTCGGTCAGATTCAGGAAATGCTGCGGCAGAAGCAGGTCAGGCTGATTGCTATCAATGATGGTCATGACAGTCTGAATGGGGATGATGATTTTCTTCCTTTCCGAAACATTATGAATGAGTGGTATGCGAAAGACACGAGCAAAAAGATCCGGTCTACCTTTAAGGCAAAAGGCAATTCCGGGAAGCACGTTGCAAGCACCACACCATACGGATATCTGAAAGACCCGGAAAATAAGGAACACTGGATTGTGGATGAAGAGGCTGCACAGGTTGTCCGCAGGATTTTTCAGATGACGATGGACGGATATGGTCCTTACCAGATCGCAAAGAAGCTGAAAGAAGATCAGGTGGAGATCCCGGCAGTACACATGGCAAGGCATGGGGCAGGATTATGGCAGGGAAGAGTGGACGAGATCAAAGATCCCTATGCGTGGGGTTCGTCTACGGTGGCAGGGATCCTGAAAAAGCGGGAATATCTTGGCCACACTGTTAATTTCAAGACCAGAAAGCATTTTAAGGACAAAAAGAGCCATTATGTGTCAGAAGATAACTGGACAGTATTTGAGGACACGCAGGAAGCGATCATTGATCAGGAAACCTTTGATAATGTCCAGAGAATCCGAAAGAATGTCCGCAGATACCCGGACGGATGGGGAGAAGCACATCCACTGACAGGGCTGATGTATTGTGCCGATTGCGGGGCAAAAATGTATGTGCACCGGGTAAATAATGGGAAAAGAATCCCACAATATACCTGTTCTGCATATAGCAAGGTTCCGGTTGGAACACTCTGCCCGACACAGCACAGGATCAATGCGGATATTGTGATGGAGCTGATAAAAGACCTGCTGAAAGCTATCGCAGAATATTCCCATCTGAACCGGGAAGAGTTCATTGAGACAGTGAAGACAACACAGAGTTCCCAGCAGTCCAGTGAAATCGTGAGACTGAAAAACAGGCTGGCAGAAGCGAAAAAACGTCTGCAGGAACTGGAAAAACTGATCTGCCGGATATATGAAGATAATATCCTTGGTAAGCTGCCGGATGAACGCTATGCAGTCCTTGATGGGCAGTATTCCAAAGAACAGAAAGAACTGACAGCGGAGATTTCAGAATTAGAAGCAGAGGTAGCCGGATATGAAAATGGCAGACGGTCTGCGGAAAGATTTATTGCACTGGTGGACAAATATCAGAATTTTGATGAACTGACCACATATATGCTAAATGAGTTCGTGGAAAAGATTCTGGTGCATGAGAGGGACAGGAAAGGAAGCCAGCAGACCACACAGGAGATCGAGATTTATTTTAACTTCGTGGGAAGGTATCTTCCTCCGCATTTTGGAGAAGTCCAGCTGACACCGGAAGAGGAAGAAGAATTACGAAAACGGGAAGCCAGGAAGGACAGGCTACACCAGAATTACCTGAGGCGGAAGGCAAATGGCAAGCAGAAAGAATATGAAGACAAGGTAAAAGAAAAAAAGAAAGCCGAGATTGAGGCAAAGAAGGAAGCAATCCGGCAGGAAGATATTGCGAAAGGCGTGTTTGTTCCAGTGTCGATGCTTCCGGCTGCAGAACCAAAGAAAGGGGTGGCAAATACATGAAAGAATTAAAACCGATGATACATGATGAAAAGAACGGACTGGATTATATCCTTGTGGGAGATTATTATATCCCGCTGATCCGTGTGGCGGAAGAAACCAGAGATATTGGTTTCTATGGAAGCCTCCGCAGGAATTATCTGAAAGACTACAAGCAGGCTTTGTATTCCCAGCTTATGCTGACCGGGAAGCTCTGGTCGTATCTTGCTGATTTGAATGAAATCTGTGTGGAACGCAGGGATATCATGATGGATCAGATGATGGAAGCAGAGGGTGTCACAGAGGAATTAAAGGGAAAAGACCAGATGGAATGGCTCCGCAGGGTAAATAACATCCGCAACAGAGTGGATGAAGTCATTCTGAATGAACTGGTTTATGTGTAGGGGGATGCTTATGAGATACCGGATTGAATACGCAGATGGTCGGTGCTGTAATTTCGCCAACAGCCGGAAAGACCTTCTGGAATGGCTGAAACTTTTAAAGGATGAAGAAATCACAGATATTCGGAAAATCTACAAAAACGGTGTGACAGATTCCGTACTTGAGAAGTATCGAAACTATGTGAACAGAAATGCCAGATAGGAAGGAGAAGCAGGATGAAAGCCATACGTTTAATTTTGAAAATCATGTTCTTGCCTGTGATGGCTGCTCTGGCAGTAATAAGACTGTTTGTGGAGTTCCTATCTGGAATATCAGCAGTTATCTTCCGGGTAATTGCAGGAATTTTTCTTCTGACCGCCCTGCTAAGCTATGGCTTTGGTCTGGAAAGTTCCGGGGAATGCCTGAAAATGGTATTGGCTGGCTTCCTGTTTTATCTCCTGCCATGTACGGTTGAAATTGTGATTGCGGGAATCGTCTTTTTAGAAGAATGGATTCGCTCTTTTACGTAGGAAGAGGGCAGAAAGGGACACGATTATGAAAAGAGAATTAGTGGAAAGCTACTTCGACTGGAATGAGATCAGGCTTGAGGCATATTTACGGATTGATCCTCAGCTGATTGAACTGGAAGGGGAATGCGAGAAAACGATGGATGAATTAAAGCCATACATTGAGAAATATGGTCATGAATTCTGGACGATCATTGATCGGATCATATCGGCAAGACACGCAGTAGAAGCGTATATCAGCCGGGAAATGTATATTCGGGGTTTTCTGGATTATGAACGTCTGGTGTGTGAGACAGAAAGGGATGTATGAGTATGAAAGAGGAAGCATTAAAGGAATTTGTGGATTTTATCATTCAGGAAAGGATGCAGAGTGCATTCAGCCAGATGAAAGCTGGGAAAGAACTGGATGGCGAGGATGATGTGGAGCAAAAGTATGAGGAAGCGGTGGCATTACTTCCAGAGGATAAACAACAGGCAGTTCGGGCATACTGCGATGCTATTTTTGACAGCGGTGCGGAAGCTGAGCATTTCTTTTATCGGTTGGGGTTGAGGGATGGGATTCGGCTTAAGAAAGTTATGAAAAAAATATATTACGAAATACGTGGTAGTGATAATGATTAAAAATGGATTTTGATAGTTTGATTACATCTTGTTTTTATGATGAATATTTGCAAAGAGCGACAATGATTTTAATGCGAAAATTTTGTCGCTTTTTGTTGCTTTGATATTAAGGTGTAATAAACGTGAAAAATTTGATATGAATGTATGAATATGATATAATGATTTAATCTGTGATTTTCGATCCGCAGGCTTGCGGTGCTAACATATGAATCATAGAAATAAAAGTGAGATGACGCTTGCGTCAAGGAGGACTTATGGATAAAACAATATGCGAATTATTTGCAGGTGTAGGTGGCTTCAGGCTAGGATTTGATCGCCTTAATTCTGGATGGAAGACAAAATGGTTTTCGCAATGGGAACCGGGAGCCAAAACACAATGGGCTCATGAGTGCTATGTTACTCATTTTTCAGATTCACCAGATCTTCGAGGGGAATTTCATACGGGTGAAGATATTAGCGAAATGGAAAAAGAATATATTCCAGATCATACCCTTCTTGTTGGAGGATTTCCTTGTCAGGATTATAGTGTAGCACATACATTGGCATCTTCAAAAGGGATTGAGGGGAAAAAAGGTGTACTTTGGTGGCAGATTCGAGATACCCTAATTACCAAGAAGCCTCCTTTTTGTATTTTTGAGAATGTCGATAGGCTTTTAAAATCTCCAGCAAAACAAAGAGGAAGAGATTTCGGTATCATTTTAGCCTGCCTTTTTGAATTGGGGTACTCAGCAGAGTGGAGAGTAGTAAATGCAGCTCTTTATGGAGCAGCTCAAAGACGAAGAAGAACTTTTATTTTTGCTTATAGAAATGATACAGCTTATGGTGTACAGCAATCAAAAAAAAATCCTATGGATGTAATTCAAAAAGATGGAATTATGGCAAAGGCATTTCCAATCCATGAAATTACAACCCTTAAAGAAACTCAAATTAGTCCAGATATTGTTGAAGTTTCAGATAATTTTGCATTTGATTTTAGAGCTGGCGGTTATATGACTGAAGGTAATATTTATACTGCAGATGTCAAAGAAATTGAAGAGCCTGCAATTCTTCTGGGACAAATATTGCAACATAATGTAGATGAACAATTCTATATTACTGATGAAGATAGAATGGCAAAATGGGTTTATTTGAAAGGGGCAAAACGAATCCCTAGAAGATCTAGAGATGGACATGAATATATTTTTTCTGAGGGACCGATTGCATTTCCAGACCCATGGGATCGCCCGGGTAGAACGATGTTAACAAGTGAATCTACATTAAATAGAAGTACTCATGTAGTATCTGATCCGGGAACTGGGAGATTACGTACATTAACACCTGTTGAAGCGGAACGATTACAGGGATTTGATGATGATTGGACTAATACTGGTATGCCACAGCGAATGAGATTCTTTTGTATGGGAAATGCGCTGGTTGTTCCTATGATTACAAGAATGGGAAAAATTTTGGATGATATTATAAAAGAAGAAAAATAATTATTATCTGGTTATTATGGGATAAGGATATACAAAGGATGGTGATATTGAATGTCGGATCATATTTACGATAAAAATGCTTTGATTCGTCGCCTGGAAGCTTATTTGGGAAAAACACTTGAAATGATTGACAATAAAGGAATGTTTGATCATGTACAAGATTTTAATCTTCAAAAAGGGATTGCAGGATCTATCGTTGAACAGTGCATTTTTGAATATCCACCAGACACTAAGCAGGAAGCCGACTTAATTATTGTTGATGGGTCAGAAAATGTAAAAACAGAACTTAAGACAACGGGGATGTTGATTCAGGAAAAACCTAAAAGACATTATGTTGCAAAAGAACCAATGTCAATTACTGCTGTTGGAGTATATGATATTGCAGAACAAGAATTTGAAACATCTCACTTTTGGGAAAAACTGGAACATATGCTTATCATTTATTACTATTATGCAGCTACTCATGCTGTATCTGCATATGAATATAAAGATTTTCCTGTTGTCGGTTATGAATTTCATGAGTTTTCGGATGATGATGTAGAAGTATTGAAAAATGACTGGGAACATGTGCGGTCACTTTGTGCAGAAGTGGTGTCACATCATTCTGGACCTAGGGATAAAAAATGGAAAGCTGCTGTTAAACAAGAATACATAGATGTACATGGACAATTAAGAAGAGTATTAAGTTATATTGATTTGGCTCCTAAGTTTCCGCCAAGATTCAGACTTAAAAAGCCAACCGTTTCTTCCATAATTGCGAAGCATTTTGGATATGATCTTGAACAACTTCCGGGAAGATATGTATCCATATCAGATATAGATTCAAAGTGTCGAGAGTTAACAAATATGTATGCAGGGCAAACTATTCGGCAACTGATAGATTATTTTAATTTGGAACTCCTAACAGATGGGGAGTTGAGTATGAAGGCGGTTGCAGAGAAGATTGTAATTGCAATGTTTGGAGGAACAGCAAAAAAATTAAATCAGATAGAATTGTTTGAACGATTCGGGTTAATTGCGAAAACTATTGCTTTTACTTCAAGAGGTGGTCGTACTGAGGATATGAAACTGTATCATATGGATTTCAGTGAAATGACCAGAGAAACTATAATAGATGATGATGGAACTGAACGAGCTATTACTTTTGAAGATTCAGATATGTATGCATATTTTGCAGATCATGAACTGTTATGTATTATGTTTAAAGAGTCTTCAATAGATTCAGAAACAGGATATAAGCCAAATTCATTATCATCAAATATTTTTGTCGGATTTAAAAGAATTGTATTCAGCGATGAGTTTATTGATACAAAAGTTCGCAAGTTATGGGAAGATACCAGAGATAAGATTATGAATCATAAACTTATTGATGTTGTTCAAAAGCGGAAAGATGGATCAACTGTTATTTTAAAAAATGGGGAAGTCAGTACAGCACCTAACTTTTTAAAGGGAAGTGAAAATGATATTTTTGTGCGTGGATCAGGAAAGGATTCATCTTTGAAAAATAAGACAGAGTGTGTGAATGGTATTAGGATGTTACCACAGTATGTTTGGATAAAAGGTTTATCTGTAATCGAAGAATTAAAACAGACACCGGAAATATAGAGGTAAGAAATGAAACATCCAAAATATTACGATACTGATGAAGTAACTTCTAGGAGAATGTCTAATGTTAAATTAAAGCGTGGTGATGCGGAGATTACTTTAGCAAAAATGTTGTGGCATAAAGGATATCGCTATCGATTAAATTATAAAAAGCTTCCCGGTTCACCAGATATAGCAATAACAAAATCAAAAATAGCAATTTTTGTAGATGGGGAATTTTGGCATGGGTACAATTGGGATGAAAAGAAATCTAAGCTAAAAAGGAATAGAGACTACTGGATTCAGAAAATTGAAGAAAATATGGCAAGAGATGTTAGAGTAGATAAACAACTTCTTGCTATGGACTGGGTTCCCATTCATTTCTGGTCAAAAGAAATCAAAAAAAATCCAGATGAGTGTATCCAAACAATTGAAGAAGTGATTTTTGAACAAATGTTAAGAAGTGATGATGAATCAATTGAATAATGAGTAACCCAAAGGGCATCAACCGTAAAAAAGTTGGTGCCTTTTGTTTTGCTCATTAAAGCGCAGAGAGGATGCAAAGAAAAAACTGAATATGACCGATAAGGTCAGATGTAAGAGCCGATGTGATTAGACTTTTTCCCAAAAAAGTGACAAAGTGTCGGCTCTTATTTTTTGAAAAAATCCGATTTGAGGATTTTTGAAAAACCGGGCGAGATGGAAATTCCGACAGATGGGACAGTGTCGGAAATTACATTTTGTCCGGCGGGTGTACAGAGGGCGGAGCCCTTTGTGCAGGGAATGCAAAGGGGCGGCAGCTCCATGCTGGGGTTAAGGGGCAAAGCCCATTATCGGGTCAAGGGTGAAACGCCTTGCCCAGTGATTTGATGCCTGCGTCAAGTCGTACTGGGTATTATCTGGCGAATTGTGTTACCCAAAATCATTTTCGGGAATGACCGCCACATGAAAAAAGCTTGTGAAACGCAAGAGGCAGATAATGGAAAGACCACAGAGAAGGCAGAATGGGTGCAAACAAAAATGAAAAAATGCAGAATGGATGAAAGGGGGAATCAGAAGAATGAGAGCTACAAGGCATAATGGCAGATCGGGGAAACATGGTGTTTATAATCCAAAGCACAATGACAGAAAATTCGATATTGCCAACAGCGAGCATATTGATGCGGAGAGGGAAAAGCAGAATATCTATTGGGACTGTTACCGGGGATATGTCCAGAATCCTTCGGATGAGACACTTAGGAATTGGGGAGCGGTCGAGCCGGAGGCAAGTTTTCATGATATTGAGAAGATGTATTATGAAGACCATTACAGCGATTTTATAAAAGGGCAGAATGCCAGAAATGAGAAAAACCGCCACCCGGAAAGAAACCGGACAACGGAAGATCTGCTGAAAAATAAAATGACCTGTCCGGAAGAAACGATATTCCAGATCGGAAAGGAAGGGGAGCATATCTCAGGAGAACAGCTTTTTCATATTGCGGATTCTTTTATGAAAAGGTTCGAGGGGATGTTTGGAGACCATGTGCATATTTTGGATTTTGCACTCCACATGGATGAGACTACTCCCCATATCCATGAACGTCACGTTTTTGACTGTGAGAATAAATATGGGGAACTGTGTCCGCAACAGGAAAAGGCATTGGAAGCACTTGGAATTCCTCTTCCTGATCCAGATAAGCCCAGAGGAAGAAACAACAACCGGAAGATGACGTTTGATCTGATCTGCAGGAACCTTCTGTTTGATGTTTGCAGGCAGTATGGGCTGGAGATTGAGGAAGTGCCGGAATATGGCGGAAAGAAATATCTGGAAAAGCAGGAGTTTATCATACAGGCACAGAAAGAAAAGATTGCCCGGCAGGAACAGATGATAAAGGAGCAGGAAGAAAAAATCATGGATAATGAAACCCTGATCGATGAAGTGTCGGAGATCGCTTATGACAAGGCGGTGGAAGTCGTTACGGAAAAAGTAAGGGCACAGACACAGGAAGAGGATATCAGGCTTCTGGATCAGCTTTGCAATAACATTGTCCAGAATCCAAATAATTCTGATAAGGCAAAAACAATTACCAAAAATGTGATTAAGATGGCGAAAGATAAATTACGAAATGCAGCAAATGCAGTTATTGAAAAAGTGCAGAAAACTCTTCAGGAGCCAGAGGTCAGGAAAGCGAATACGGAACAGATCAAGAAAAAGGCAAAGACAAGTGTTCTTGAAAAACTGGCTGCCAATAAAAAGCGGGTCGCAGAAGAAAATGCTGCCAGAAAAAAAACAAAAACGAAATATCATGACAGGGATTCCCTGTAAGGAGCATTTTGATTTATTCAGTTTTGGATAAAAGTCAGGATGCTCTTTTTTTATTTTGAACCCGGTCATATCTGAACGGGTTGGAAAGGAAGTGGATAAAAAATGAATGTATTTGAAGAAGTAAAGCGGAATGTGACGGTCAGGCAGGCTGCGGAGCTTTATGGATTTAAGCCCAACAGGAGCGGATTGATCCGGTGTATTTTTCATAATGACGGTACACCGAGCATGAAAGTTGACCGCAGATATTACTGTTTTGGGTGTGGGTGTACCGGGGATGTGATCGATTTTACCGCCCAGCTATTCGGATTAAAATCCAGAGAGGCTGCTTTGAAGCTGGCAGATGATTTTGGGATTCTCTATGGGAACAGGGCAAGGGATTCTCCCAAAAGTGGGCAAAAGTCTCTGGTGAAAGAAATAGGGAAGGCATCAGAAACAGACTGGAAAACAGAATGTGCCAGACTTACAAAAGCATATCTGGATTACCGAACCCTGCTTCTGGAATGGAAAGAATGTTATGCACCAAAAACACCAGAGGAAGAATGGGACGGACATTTTGTTACCGCACTGAGGGAGTTGAGTATTGTTGAATATTATCTGGATATTCTTCTGTTTGGTGATGAAGAGGATAAGCAAATGCTCGTCAAGGAAAAAGGAAGGGAGGTGGAAAAGATTGAGCGAGAATGTAAAGGAGAAGGACGCTTTGCAGGTGATGGAGCAGATGGCGGATGTAGATGCCATAAGGGAGATCCGATCCCATCTGGCGGTGACAAATCAGGGAACCGTCAAAGGGACGATGCAGAATTATATGATCGTGCTTCGGGAAGATCCTCTCTTGAAAGGGAGCCTGAAATTTAATCTCCTGAACCAGAGAATCGATATCGTCAGAATACTCTGGTGGAATGATGGGATCACCTCTATGACAGATGCTGCCAGAGATTTCTTTTATCTGTATTTTGAACAGTTTTATAGTCTGGGAAATGAGAAAAACATGGATAAGGCTCTGAGGGCGGAAGCAAATAGCAAACAGTATCATCCGATCTGCGAATACCTGAACCACTTAGAGTGGGATGGCACAGAACGTATCCGTTATGTATTGAAACGGTATATGGGGGCAGATGATTCGGATATGGTCTATGAATGCCTGAAACATTTTATGATGGAAGCACTGCTCCGTATTTTTAAGCCGGGGTGTAAGGCAGATGAGATGCTCTGCCTTGTAGGAACACAGGGGGCAGGAAAATCTACATTTTTCCGGTTTCTGGCTATTAAGGATGAGTGGTTTTCAGATGACTTGAGAGATTTGGGAGATAAAAAGATATATGAAAAGCTCCGGGGGCACTGGATCATGGAAATGTCGGAGATGATTGCTGCGATCAGTGCAAAGAGCAATGAAGAGATCAAGTCCTTTTTGAGCCGGCAGAAAGACACATTTCGGAATTCCTATGGGAAATTTGAAGAGGACAGACCGAGACAATGTCTGTTTGCCGGGACAACCAATACAAAGCAGTTCCTGCCTTTTGACCGTACAGGAGCAAGACGTTTCCTTGCAATTGAGGTCGATTCCTCAAAGGCGGAAAAACATCTTCTTGATAATGAAGAAGAATCGAGGGCATACTTCGACCAGCTTTGGGCGGAAGCAATGGTCATCTTCAATTCCTGCAAGGACAAAGGTAGCCTTCTGAAACTTCCAAAAGAAATGGAGGGTCAGATCATTGAATACCGGAAACAGTTCATGCAGGAAGATACGATGGCAGGACAGGTTCAGGGATGGCTGGATGGATATGCCGGGACTTATGTCTGCTCCAGACAGATCTGGAAAGAGGCATTTAACCATTATGATGGCGAACCAAGGAAATATGAGACCAATGAGATATGCCAGATCATGGACACACAGATCATTGGCTGGAAAAGAGGCGGTTATCATCGTTTCTCAAAAGAAGGATTTGGTACACAGCGGTGCTGGATCAGAGAGGGAAAGGGTGAAACAGAGACTGTCAACCAACCGGACAAATATGGCTTTATAAAACTTACGGAAGGTGAGCAGATGAAGATACCTTTTGATTAGCCTGACAGGGAGAGGATGGTCAAAACAGCTGAATTTCCATTTTTTTGACTGTTTGTGTACTGGTTGTTGACATTTTTGTTGACTGGGAAAAGCCTTTAAATATCAGCTTTTTCAGCATATTTCTTAACTGTCAACAAAGATATTTAAAAAAGAAAATATTATTTAGAGTAGGGATGACTTTGATAAAGATATTATTTTATTAAAAGTTTCAAGTGCCTTGTTGACATTGACGGAGAGACAGAATTCCAGATCGAGATACCGTTCCGACTGGGATAATAACTGTCCTCTCTCTGTCGGGCTGAAAAGAAAGTGTTTTTGTATATGTTCGTTAAATCATTTTAGTGATATACTTACTATAATATTTTTTACATTTAGGGGTAGTATCAGCGAGGTGAAATTATGACATATACTGTTCGTTCTTCTGAAAAATTGAGAAAATCCGGGGCAGAAGCTGAGACAAAAGCATTATTGTATTTGATGAATTTTTATCCAAATTCTCAAGATATACATTATTTTGTCATAGATTTTTTTAATGACCTAACCGGTATGAATAGAACCGCAAAGAAATTGTGGGATTTGCAATCAAAAGGTGCGAAAAATTCATCTCCAAAATCTATTGGTAAAGAACTCGTAACATTATTTAAAAATTATATTAGCGAGATTGCCTTCGATGCCTATATTTTGTTCCTTGGAGGGGTAACACCTTCGTTTCGTATTGACGATTCAAAAACATCATTTGGCATCGAGAATATTAAAGACAATGCGTTAAAAAAATTAAAAGAAGGATTGATTGAAGAATGTAAAGATAAAACATATATTCCAAATGAACAGATAACAGACGAAAAGATATGTGAATTTATTTCACATGTGACTTTCGTCATAGATGAGAGAGAGCCTACGGAATATGTAAAAAGTATTATTAAAATGCATCCTCATTTAATTCCAGAAGATACTATTCTTGAAGCGATATTCAACGAGATTAGGGATAAGCAATCTTCAAAAAAGAATATAAATACTGTAGAGGGAGTCACTATAGAAACGACCGAAGAAGCATTAGATTATTGCCGACATTTGACCAACAATGAAATTCGGTTGTTGACATTGCAAAGAATACTTAATTGGGATATTTTGGGTCGTGGAATCCCGGCATCATTTGTTGAAATCTATAATAAGTTTCCGGCAGAACAAAGACAAGATAAACTGAATGAGTGTCAGGCTGATTGCTGTAGGGCATTGTTTAATAATAATCGTGCAGACGGTTTTTGGAGATTTTTTGAGAAAATATATTCACTGATTATTGAACATCCTGATAGTGGTGTGACGGATATATACAGAGAGATAGAAGATGAAATATTAGAGGGCTGTCCAGATTTGGATGTTCATTCGTTTAAATATTTTATTTCGATTGTGAAAGAGGGGATACAAAAATGATAATAAAGCAAATTGCTATTGGAAATGAAATTGAAGGATTTGTTGAATCATCATTTTCTGATGGCTTTAATATTATATCGAGTGATGATAATAACAAAGGGAAAACTATTGTAATTCAGGGGATTTTATATGCGTTGGGAAATGAGCCGCCAGCGTTTCCGTCTTCTTTCGATTATAAGCAGTATATTTATATTTTACAATTTGAAGAATCCGGGCAAGAGTACTGGATTTGCAGAAAAAATAATGAATTCGCAATTTACAATAATGAATCTTTGTTTTTGGCGGAAAGTATATCTGAATTTAAAAGATATTGGGATAAGAATATTTTCTCATTAC
This sequence comes from Oliverpabstia sp., assembly GCA_051879295.1. Lineage (GTDB taxonomy): Bacteria > Bacillota > Clostridia > Lachnospirales > Lachnospiraceae > Oliverpabstia. The sequence continues at coordinate 12,525 of JBJELT010000018.1, forward strand.
CTAGAATTATGGTTAATAATATAGAGAGAATAGTTGATCCATCGTTGTTATTGCAATTATTTTTTGTGGGTCAGGATAAAAAATCTACAGATAATATTGAAAATAGAGGACTATACAAAAAAGTAGATTTTTATAATATGATTTATGAAATTGCAGGCTTAGGATCAATAAAACTAAACCAAGGAGAGTTAACATTAGCAAAACAAAGATTACAAAACTTAAAAGAAGAAAGAAGCAGCTTGATAAAGCAACACAAATTATTAAAATCAAAAAAACACTCTGCGGAAATCCTGAGTAGTATTAGAGATAAGGCGGCATTTGAAAATAAAGTTAAACAAATGGAAGAAATACAAGAAGATATTTCCAATCTAAAAAAAGAAAGGAATAAATGTGCCAACAGGAAGTTGAGCTGGGAAAAGACGATTAAAGAGTTAAATTCGCTGAATAGATCTATTAAAACAGGCGAATTAAGGTGCATGGATTGTAATTCTACCAATATTCTGTATAAAGGAACAAAAAAAGATTCCTTTTCATTTGACGTTTCAACTGCAGAAATGAGAAAAACGATAATAGATTCTATTAACGAAAAAATTGAATCTTACGAAGAGGAAAAAGAGAGATATTCATTGGAAATACAAAGAAAGCAGGAGTTACTTCAAAATATATTATCAGAGGATGAAATATCATTAGAGACTTTGGTAGCATATAAGGAAGAAGTCATGGATGCATCTGAAGCCGAGAAAAAAATAATAGAAATTGATGAAAAAATTGCTGAATTGCAAGGGAAAATACAAATAACCGAAAAAGGGACAGCAGATCAGAAAGAGCAACAGGATTTGTTGCTAAACAGCATTGTTCAAAAAATGAATGAATTTTATAGAGCCATAGATAGTTCTGGGAATATTGTTATTGATGATATTTTCTCTAAATTAGGCAAGATTTACTCTGGAAGTGATGCTACTATGTTTTATTTAGCAAGATTATATGCATTTGCAGATATTCTTGAACATGATTTCCCGATTATTATTGACTCATTTAGAGCGGAAGATTTGTCAAGCAGTAAGGAAGAGGTTGTATTAGATTGGTATTCTAAATTGAAGAATCAATTGATTTTTACAACGACGTTAAAAAAACAGGAGCAAGGAAAGTATGATAGTGATAAAAGGATTACGGTGATTGACTATACAAATCATATGCCAAGTAAAATTCTTCAAAAAGAATGGGTAAAAGATATTTCCGAGTTGGCAGAAAAATTGTCTATAGAATTATAGTCATTTTATTTATTTTTCAATATTACTTGAAAATGGTAGTTAAATACAAAATATGTAAAGCAGGAGAGCATTTGGAATTATATAACCAAGTGCTCTTTTTTTATTATGATTTACAGCTTACAAGGTGGGCTAGAAAGGAGGTATATGGAAGCAAGGAAAAATATGAATTCAGAAATTGAAAGCAATACATTCACAAAAAGGATTGGGCAGACAACCTATGTTGTGAGATTCCATTACAGTGAAGGTGCAAAAGAGACCATGCAGGAGAAAATCAACCGGATGTTGGTGAATGAAGTCAGCCGTTCGGACTTCATGGAAACAGAGAAAAAAATGGCTGAGTAACTTAGTGGTTGTAACAACAAAGAACGTTATCATCAGTATTTTAGCTGTTTTATCACTAATTTGACACGAAAAAGTGCCTTTTTTGATGAAAAAACTATTGACATTTTGTTTCAGGCAAGACGGCAAAGAGTATTCTGATCTCCTGCGGTGCGAGACTTGCTCCGTTCGACATTCAGGAAGTCAGAGATATTACAGCCTATGACGAATTACAGTTGGATACCCTCGGAGATAAGAAAACAGCACTGTTTCTGATTATGTCGGATACAGATGCGACCTTTAACTTCTTGATCTCCATGATTTATACCCAGCTGTTCAATTTGCTCTGCGAGAAGGCAGATGATGTGTATGGTGGCAGACTGCCGGTTCATGTGCGCTGTCTGATTGACGAAGCGGCAAATATCGGTCAGATTCCCAATCTGGAAAAATTGGTGGCGACCATCCGAAGCCGTGAAATATCCGCTTGCCTTGTCCTTCAGGCACAGTCTCAGCTGAAAGCCATTTATAAGGACAACTCGGACACTATCATCGGCAACATGGACTCCCGTATTTTTCTTGGCGGTTCAGAGCCTACCACCTTGAAAGAGCTGAATCAGGCGCTGGGAAAAGAAACCATCGACACCTACAACACCTCGAACACCAGAGGTAACAGCCCATCCTACGGCATGAATTATCAGAAGCTGGGCAAAGACCTTGCGACTGTGGACGAATTGGCGGTGTTAGATGGCGGCAAGTGCATCTTGCAGCTGCGTGGTGTGAGACCGTTCCTCTCAGACAAGTACGATCTGACGCAGCACCCGAACTATAAGTACACCTCAGACTACGACAAGAAGAACGAGTTCAACATCGAGCAGTTTCTCAGTCGCAGGCTGAAATTAAAGGCAGGTGATGAATATGTAGTAGTCGATGCCGATTGAAAAAGGAGGTTTTGAATGAGCAAAGCTCCACAAGTGAATATCGAAGAAGCCCTCTGCGAATACCTTCAAAAGTATTACAGAGGAGCCGACAACCCGGTTTCAAGCAAACAGCTTGAAGCCGTTTTTCATGTAAAGGGAACGGAAATCAGGCGGCTGGTCAATTCGCTCCGCAGTAAAGGCGAACCTATTTGCAGCGATATGGAGGGTTATTACTATGCTGCCAATCAGCATGAGATTAACGCCACCATTGCCCAGCTGTCCAGCCGTATCAATAAAATCGCCAAGGCAAGGGACGGTCTGGTGAACCGTAACCCTGATTCTGAATAATGTTCCCATGACTTTGAAAGGTGGTGGTGATAGATATGATTGTAGCTAAATAGCTCTGATGTGTGCCTTCCGACCGGTTTGCCGGTATAACGGAGGGCTTTTTTTCTGCCCAAAATCAATCAAATACAGTCTCAAAATTTAAGGAGGATTTATTTATGGCATTTTTCACTTCCGCAGTTGGTGTTCTTCAGACTCTCGTTGTTGCTCTGGGCGCTGGTCTCGGCATTTGGGGTGCGATCAACCTGCTCGAAGGCTACGGCAACGATAACCCCAGTGCAAAGTCCCAGGGCATGAAGCAGCTTATGGCTAAGTAGATGTAATCAAGAGAAGAAAGGAAAAGCACAATCCAGACGGAACCGGCGGTTGTGTCAAGAAATGTTTGTGGGATAGCAAGAATTTTGATATAATGGGAACAGGAACCCCGGAACCGGGAGAAAGGCAGGAGGATAAATGCACATAAGCTATAAACCCCTCTGGCATACGTTGGTTGAGCGCAATATGAGGAAAGAGGACTTGCGGATTGCTGCCGGTCTTACCACAAATATGATTGCCAACATGGGTAAAGGTAAGAACATCAGTATGGAAACGCTGGTTCGCATCTGCGAAGCCCTGAATTGTGGTATTTTGGATGTGATTGAATTGGAAGATGATAAAAAGGAATAATATTGGAATACCAGATAGCAAAAGCATATTTACCGCTTTTGCTATTTTTTTGTTGACAGCTTCTGTATAATCATATATACTGTACTTAGCGAATAAGTACGTTAAATACGCATAGAACGTGGAAGGGGAAATTATGGAGATTATCATAAGCAATAGTAGCGATAAGCCAATCTATGAACAGGTCAGTTCACAGATAAAAAATAAAATTATGAATGGAACATTGGAAGCCGGGGAAATGCTTCCCTCTATGCGGGCATTGGCAAAAGATTTACATATCAGTGTGATAACTGTCCAACGGGCTTATGAGGATTTAACTCGTGATGGATTTATTGAAACTGTTTCAGGAAAAGGCAGTTTCGTTGCTTCTCAAAATAAGGAGTTTATCCAAGAGGAACAGTTACGGAAAGCAGAAGAATTATTACAGCAGGTTGTGGATATTGGACGTTCACATGGTATTTCTTATGAGCAGATGGCAAATATCCTAAAAGTGCTGTATGAGGAATAATAGGAGGTCACAAAATGGGTGAAAACAATATCTCTGTAAAAAATTTGTGTAAATCTTTCGAGGGTTTTACGCTGAATAATGTATCATTACAAGTACCAAAAGGAAGGATTGTCGGATTTATTGGAGAAAACGGGGCTGGAAAAAGCACTACAATCAACCTCATCCTGAATGAATTGAAAAGGGATAGTGGAACGATTGAAATATTAGGGACAAATACTTTTGACAGTTCCATTAAACAGGAAATTGGCGTTGTATTTGATGAGTGTAATTTCCATGAATTTTTCACGGCGCAGAATGTGGCAAAGATTTTTTCCGGCATTTATCATACATGGGATAATTCGTTGTTTGACTTATACATGAAGAAGTTCAATGTCCCCTTCTCCAAGCCGATTGGTTCTTTTTCTAAAGGCATGAAGATGAAACTATCTATTATATGTGCGATGGCGCACAGGCCAAAACTTCTGATTTTGGACGAAGCTACGACCGGTCTTGACCCAGTAGTGCGTGATGAAATACTGGATATGTTTTTAGATTTCATACAGGATGAAGAACACTCCATCTTCTTTTCTTCTCATATCATATCTGACATAGAAAAGATAGCGGATTATGTCATTTTAATCCATCAGGGAAAGATTGTATTTGAGGAAGAAAAGGATACTTTAATTTATCAGTATGGAATTATCCGTTGTGAGAAAAAACAGTTTGCAGAGATACAGCCGGAGGATTATATCATCTCACGGAAAACAAATGTAAGTATGGAATGTCTTGTACGGGACAAAGAAGCTGCCCGGAGAAAATACAAGAATATAGTTGTTGACAGTGCTTCTTTGGAAGAAATCATGCTGTTCTATATCAAAGGAGGTTCGGAAGAATGAAAGGACTGGTTTATAAGGATTTTTCTTTATTCTACAAAAGTATCGACAAAAAGCTGATTATCATAGCAGCCGCAGCTATTATTTTACTTTTAGTGAACGCCGGCGATTTTTCTGGACTTTTAGCGACAATCATGTTTGCTATGACTGTCGGTATGCAGAATGTAATGAGCTTTGCCAGTGATGAACAAGTACGATGGAAAAAATATCAGCTTACTATGCCTGTAAATTCATTCCTTGCAGTAGGAAGTAAATACGTTTCCGTTCTGCTGACAATAGGATTGAGCATTGTAGCCAGTATTTTTCTTTACTTTGTCGCAGGTATCATATACCAAAGTTTTGATGGAACATTGCTTTTTGTGTCTATATCGGCAGCTATCATTATTCCTCTGATATGGACAGCTATTTGTTTGCCCCTTACCTATTGGTTTGGTTTCCGTTCGGCACAGACAATGGGGCTTCTCGTGATTATACCTATTTTCTATCTTATTAAATACTTCGAGGATGGGCCGGGACTTGTTTCGTTAACTGATACAATATCGACATACATTTTGGCGGGCTTTCTTATCTCAATCGTTCTGTTTATCTTCTCTTATATTGTAAGCGTATTGGGATATTCAAGAAAGAAATAGCATAAGGAACTCTGCTTTATTGGGAGAATATTATGGAATGGAATATTGATGTGAAAGAACGTCTCTATATCAACCTTGCAGACGAAATACTGTTCCGAATAATACATGAACAATTTCCTTTGGGGAGTAAACTTCCGGCAACAAGTCAACTAATTAAGGCTTCCCATACAAGTCAGGAAACCATGCGGAAAGCTCTTTGCCTGCTAATTGAAAGAAAGGTTATTCTCCGAACTCGGAGAGGTTATTATATAACCAAAAGTCAAGAAATCCTTAATCAAGCTAAAAGTGACTATATAGAAAGAGTGACTGATAGATACAAAATTGCTCTTGAAAAAGTGAATACCAGTAAAGCCAATAGCAAGGGAACACAAACTTGCAGGCAATAAAACAACTCGACAACCATACAACACCCTTTATGGAGGAAAGGGGGAATTTCCATGACCTGTACAGAAGAATACAAAGAGCATATCGAATACACATTCCAAGCCTTTTGTAAAGTTGTCATACGCAACGCAGCAATTACTGCGGCAAGGACAAGGAGCAGGAAGCACAAAAGAGAAATATCCCTTGAATACCTCACAGATGAAAAACACTACCCTTTAGGTACAGCAGGAAAAGATTTCCGAGCGCCGGAGCCGGACGAGGAATATATTATCCAGCTTTGCGATGATACGGTCATACTGAACAATGGTTTACTTGTGGAAGCCCTCTCCCGGTTGCCGGTTTGGAAACAGGAAATGATTTATCTTTCCTATTTCCGGCGTATCCCACAGAGGGAAATCGGCAGGCGGTACGGGCGGAGCCGTAGCGCAGCGGGCTACCATATCCGCAAGGCTGTCCGGCAGCTTCACGAAGAAATGGAGGGAATGACGCATGAGGAATAGCAGACTTCTCCCCTATGAAACCATCGTACAGGCCGCCACCGGCGAGCCGGAAGCGGTCAACGCCGTTTTACAGCACTATGGGCGGTACATACGCTTTTCGGCTCTTGTGGATGGACAAGTAGACAAAGACGCAGAGGACTATATCACGCAGACACTACTTGCGGCGATATTCAAGTTCCGTTTCACAACTGAATAAGGAAAGCCAAAGCTGCCGTTGCAGGAACACCCATTCCCACAACGGCAGTTTTCATTTCCACGGCCTGCGCCGGAATTTCATACCAGACTGTTTTATCAGCGGGGATTTCTTGAACAGCTTCTTCAAAAGGCTTCGTTCCTCTTGTGAGAGCCGCTTATATTTGAGCCGGAACGCCTTGCAGAATATCTCCGTGAATTGCTGAACCCTGTCCCCCGGCGATTGCATGGCCTTTTGTACTTCCCGTATCAGTTCATCGGCGGGCGTGGTATCCGGCGCACTTTCACTGTCATTTTCGTGCGCTTTGCGTATATCGTGGAGAATGACATCCCATGTTTTGTGCGTTACATGGCAGAAGAAATCTTCTTCCTCTACCTGACAGGCTTCCAATACTTTGATTGCCCGGTCTGCCGTAGCTTCGGGATGTTCTTCCAGTATCATAGCCCGTAAAGCAGCCAATGAGCTGTTTGTGTCATGGAAGTGCATGGTTGCTATCCCGTCCACATAGATTTCTGCGTCTGCCAGCAGTTCCTTGAATTTTTCATGGGAGATAATCTCACACAGCAGCCGGTTGTTGAAGCGTTCACTTTTCAGCAGTTCCACGACTTCATCACTCAAATGCAATTCTTCTATCGGCGTGTTTTCATATTTCCGATTGTTGGTAAGGCCGAGCAGATAGTCAACGGACACCTGATAGAAGTCTGCCAGCTTCAACAGGTTGCCGTGATTGATTTCCTTGTATTCATCGTTGTCGTTTTCATAGCTGCCGAGGGCTGATTTTGAAATGCCGGTTTTCTGCGCCAGTTCTTCCAGATTTAAGCCCTGTTCTACCCGTAAATCTTTCAGGCGTTCCTGTACGGAAATGCGGGTTTTCATAGATACATCGCTCCTTCCTGCGGCTGGCTGCCGCCGTCCACTCCATTATACCATACCCGTTCCGCAATCGTGGAAATTTTCGATTTTGGGGCGGTTTTCCTACTTTGTGGATATACGGGAGAAGGCTCAAAAATGTGCCATAATGGGCTTAGTTCATCGATGGATTATTCCAATCGAATGACCGGCCTGTATGGGATATGCTCCCCGGCGATGTAGCGCAACGACTTGCGGCAGGGAAATGGAGGAACCCTGACCGCAACGAGCGTACCAAAGGGAGCGAAACGCCGTTGTGAGAGCCAGGGGCAGGAACGACATCAGGGAGAACCGGCGAAAATGAACACCGAATTGATACCGAAACACAACAATCCGATAGGGTATAGTCTGCCCTGTCCGTAATACTACGGGGGATTTTCGGGCGGCTCTAAGGCTTGAATTT
>JBJELT010000019.1:0-3947 GCA_051879295.1 Oliverpabstia sp.
ATTAGAAATTCAGATGATAGTATATATTGGGGTGTTATCTGGATGAACTGTAACGTTATCTGACAGAGATTTTACTTTTGTTAGTATATGCCGTCAATAAGTTGTAAAATTTTCTCTTTTAGCTTTTAAAGTAATAATGGTATGAAATGTTGTTGTCTCCTTTTCATAATACATTTTTATGCTGCCTTGATAATTTTTTACGATTCTTTGAATGCTTTTTAAACCATATCCATGTCGATACTGGTTTTCTTTTTGGGTGAGTAAACGTGAAGTAACCTTATCAAAGGGATCTTGCCGACATGTATTAGTTATTGTAATTATTGTGTAAGGAATATTTACCTTTTGAGAAACATTGAGTTCTATAAAGGGATCAGCTGTTTTTTCAGATGCTTCTACAGCATTGTCTAACAGATTGCAAAACAGTGCAGTTAAATCATTGGAAAGCATAAAGTCAACTGTACTATGACGAATATCTACCATAAAATCGATATGCTTATCAGAACACAGTTTTTTATATTGTCCCAAAATAGAATTTAATATTTTGTGTTCACATAAATTGTGATCGTTCTGTAGACTTGACGAATGAATCAAATGATCAATGTATGCGGCAATTCTGTCGAAATCTTTATTTTCATTAAGTATAGCAATCGATTGTAAATGCTTTTTTATGTCATGAATGAGAATTTTTTGATTCTCAGTTTGCTGTAATAACATTTTATAATATTCGATTGAATCGTTTTCTTTTTGTAACAATAATTCCAATTCAGTACGTTCCTTATTTTCCTTTTGAATATAATAGTGAAATGAAAAAATAAATATATTAAGCCCAAGCATTAAGAAGGAACTGATACACAACATCCAGTCTATGGAGAATAGGAAAGGTGTCTGTGTACTGACGGAAGTTATTGTCATAAGTACAAATAGTGTGGTTAGCGGTATTAGTGACAGAAGCAGTGTTGATTTATTGTATGAGTTACAATTCTCTTTATCATTTCGAAACAAATGAGAAAGCAAGTAGAGTATTAAAAAGTAAATGAATTTACTCAACACAGCAAGTAATATCACATTAAGAGCATATCCTGTAGCTGCATAAAAATCAGCTGTGTAGTGAGAAATCATGTTAAAGATAATTAGTTCACTGGCTGACATTGTGGTTGTTGATATTGCAGCATGAAAAAGTGCCAGTTGTATATTAGCGTAGTACATCATAAATATGAAGAGGAAATTTATTAAAAAGAAGATAGCTGCATTTAAGAAGTAACTATCAAGAAATGAAATAGCATAATTTATACCATACAAAAATAAAAGAAAGGGAAGCTCAATAAGTTTATTATATTTTGCATTGAAAAGTGTAGAGGTATATTGTAAAAGAATGAAGGCCTCAATAATATATATTATAAAATAGCACAAATTTATTTCGAAAGACATTATCTGCTTCCCTCCAAATATAATAAATAATTTTCTTTAAACAAAGTAAATTTTCTTCTGGTTAAATATGCAGTAAACTGATTGTTATATAAATAAATCAAAGAATGATTAAAATCCGTTACATGTTCAAAATTGATAAGAAAACTTCGATGTGAATGAAAAAAAAGTTGTTTTGGGAGATGGTCCACCCAATACTGCATATTATGTACAGAGAAAAAATCTTTTGTAGTTGTATGAACGATTACCTTACGTCCCTGCGATTCAATAGAAATAATATCTGAAACATAGGAAGTATGGATACCGTCTTTTGTCTCAATTGGAATTTTTATATTGGTATCGTTATACAGTTTTAAAGCGTCTTTTATGTTGCGAAACAGTCTCTTTTTGTCTAAAGGTTTTGATAAGTAACGGAATACATGAAATCGCATGGCTTCATCTAAGTATTCAATATAAGAAGTTACGATAATGATAATGAGATTGGGGTGCGTTTGTTTTAATTCATTTCCAACATAAATACCATTTAGTCCTGGCATTTCTACATCAAGAAAAAGAATATCTTTTTCTTCAGTATCAGCAAGTAATTCTTCCCCGCTGGAAAAGTGAGCAATAGCAGGTGCTTTTAAAGAATTGTGTTCAAAGTATTCTAAAATAAATTTGTTTAGTTGTGAAACCATTAAAGTATCATCATCACAAATGAGTATTCGCATTATTTTACCCCCTTTGTTTTTTTGGAATACTCTCGGAAACTCTTAAGCTCCGAATTTACTAAATTTTTCTTTTGTGCATTTTTTCTTTTCCCCCTGCTTTTTGATTTTTTAGCATGGAAATTTCAAAAAAACACTTGACATATCTGCCAGTTTGTGCGGCGCACTGATTGAATGCCAATTGGCATTCAATCAGTGCGCCCTTTGTTTAAGACATTTTCACACCTGCACCTTAAACAAAGGAGGATACGCACATGTTGATTTACTGGCAGTCCCATCAGGAATACTTGTATTTCCTGCATGAGGCTAAAATTTCTTTCGACTCTTCCCAGCGTCTCAGGCTCTAGTCTGAACTGGCCCCTGTCAGGGAAAAGCTCCGGCTCCTCGATCTTGATTCTGTCATGTTTTATCTGGAGCCCTTCTATTCCAATACCGGAAGACCTGCTTCTAACCAGGTTCAGATTCTCCGCTCCCTGATACTCTTTTTTCTTGTTATGGATCATTCTGCTTCTTCCGGGCTTACGTCATGGACCATCAGGTTACGTAATGACCCTGTACTTGCCGCACTCATAGGCTGCCGTACGGATTCCCTGCCTCCTTTAGGCTCTTATTTTGATCTCATGAACCGCCTCTGGCTTTTCAGGGATAAAGAGCCTTATTCCCGCTCGAAGCTTTTTCCTCCCGCTCACAATTCTTCAAAACCCGATAAGCCTGGAAAAAAGGGACAAAAGGCAGCCGAACGGCGTAAAGATATTGTCAAAAAGATCGCTTCACGGCTCGAATCCGGTCGGGATATCGTCTTCAATTTTGAAGCTGTGCTCCAGAACATCTTTTTGGCAGCCGCTGTGCGCCCTTCTATCCGCAAAGGCCTGATCCCTCAGCAGGATCTTGTTGTCTCTGGGGATGGTACCTGCGTCCATACCCATTCCAACCCTTATGGGAAACGCTTCCAGGGATGCCCTTTTTCAGGCTCCTGTTCCTCCCATTCCGATTGCTTCCGCCATTATTCTGACCCGGATGCAGGCTTCGGCTGGGATTCCGACCTGAACCAATACTTTTATGGCTATACCCTTTACCATCTGGATTACCACAATCCCCAACTCAAAGTGGATCTTCCGCTCCTCTTCCGTTTTACCAGTGCTGCACGCCATGATTCTGTCAATGGCCTGGTCGCACTCCATGAACTGCGTAAGCATGCACCCGATATCTCCATTGGCAGCATCTGCTTTGATTCTGCCAATGATAATTATCCTACTTACGAGCTTCTTCAGAAATGGAACATCAAACCTTTCATTGACCTGAACGCTCAAAGAGGCAGGCCTGCTTCCATTCCGGATTCCGTCCGCATTGACAAGGATGGGACTCCCATCTGCAATGCCGGGCACCGCATGGTCTGCTGGGGATATGACAGATCCAAACATTCCATTAAGTGGCGCTGCCCCTATGTTTTGGGACGAGTTAATTCCTGCAGCTGTCCCTGCTCCGATTCTTCTTATGGAAGGACCATCCATACAAAAACCGAATGGGACATCCGGCTGTATACGCCGATCCCCAGGGGAACAAAGGAATGGAAGAATACCTATAATAACCGCACTAGCACGGAAAGGATCAACAACCGGGTTCTGAACCATTACAAGTTCCACTCTATGATGATCCATACGAAAAAGCATTATTCTTTCATGACCATGATCATCGGCATCTGCATCCATCTGGACGCATGGTACAAAATGAGCCACGCTTGACAGGTATCAACTAATGACATATATACTTGATTCCAGCCCTCCAAAAAAACATTTTTTGAAGGGACGGGCCTTT
>JBJELT010000020.1:0-20221 GCA_051879295.1 Oliverpabstia sp.
TTGACGGGGCTAATGTTTCACTTATTTTGGGACATTTTCAAAAATGCTTGACAGCATTTTTTTCACTGACTTTCCTCTACATCAATTGCTGTGCCATAAATCGTTCCCCCGCTCTGCTCTTTTTATAACAATAATGAAGAATATCACTTCTGCGGATAATACCGATAAAATTGTCTGCGTCGTCTACTACCGGAACGAAATTCTGCTTCATGGCAATCTCTACCAGATCTTCCATATTGCAGTCGATACTTACCGGTGTGTACTTCCACCGAAGCGGCACACGGCTGATCAGACAGTCTTCCGCCTCTTTTACATTGAGAGAATACCTGTCCTTTATGTACCGGAGCAGATCTCCTTCCGTTACGGTCCCCACATACTTTCCATTTTTATTCAGCATGGGAATGGCTGTATACTTGTGGTACTCTATTTTTTCAAGTACCTGCCGCAGCGTATCATCATTGAAGACATAAGCGACTTCACTTTTTGGTGTTAAAAAAAATAATATATTCATATGCTAAACCCCCGTTATTTCACTATCTATATTATACAACATTTCACACCATTTTTGATGAATTCGCTGTGAAAAAATCATAACTTTTTTCTTAAAACATTATTCATGCCGCAGAGCATCGATCGGGTTCAGATTTGCTGCTTTGACTGACGGCAGCAGTCCGAAAATGATTCCGATTGCCATGGAGAATACTACCGCAAGTATGCTGGCTGAAAAGCTGATAGCAACCGGGGTTTGCGACATCTTTGCTATCACCTGCGACAATATGATACCGGCAATTACACCAAGGGCACCCCCGATACTGGTAAGCACTGCCGCCTCCGTCAGGAACTGCCACAGAATCTTTTTCTTCCGGGCACCCAGCGCCTTCTTCAGTCCGATTTCACTGGTACGTTCTGTGACAGATACCAGCATGATGTTCATAACACCGATACCGCCAACCAGCAATGAAATACTGGCAATCCATAACAGCTGCTTGTTTGTATTTTCACTGACTTTCTGGAGATTCTTAACCGTTTTCAACAGGTCTGCCGCACGGTAGGAAATACTGCTTTCTCCCTCTCCCTCGGCACTGTTGCTTTTTGAAATCACCAGCTGATTCATAATATCTTCCACTTTTTTACCGATACTGCTCATCTCATCGGTACTCTCTGCCATCACACTGACATCCACCGGTTCATCAAAATTAAACAGAATTGGCCAGGCCGCCTGTGGAATCATGACCATTCCATTGGTATTCTGGTTATATGTGTAATAATCTTCCATACTGTTGATGACCGGTTCAAAAGCATCCGATTTGCAGACACTGCCCACAACAATAAACGGTTCCCCCTGGATCTCCAGCGTACATCCCACCGGATTCTTATCGGCGAACAGGGTCTGTGCCGCCGTATCATCCAGCAGCGCCACCTTCCGTCTCTGGGTGTAATCGTCTTCCACAAAACCTCTTCCTGTTTTTACCACATATCCCTTGGTCTGCAGGAAATTCCGGTCAATGCCGTACATGCTTCCGCTGTCCAGAGACATTTCTTTATACATAATGCCGTCCACCCAGCTTCTGCGATTATAGAATGTGGCATTTTTTACGCCGTCAAGTTCCATAATCTGATTTTTCTGTTCATCTGTCAATATAGAAATACCATCCGGGATTCCCTGATACGTATCATATTCGTACTCGCCCTGGAACAGCCGCACATCCACATTATTGTTTCCTGCACCGATCAGATTCTGCTTAATCTGCTCATTAGTTCCCCGAATGGTGGAAACAATGGAAATGATAGAAGCAATTCCGATAATGATTCCGAGCATCGTAAGAAATGACCGCATTTTATGTGACCATATGCCGGCAAATGCCAGTCTTATATTTTCCAACATTACTTCTACCTCCTAGCTATAAAGTTCCTGCAGAGAAACTTCCTCGGTCCTGGCACCTTCTTTGACATTCTTTCCGTATGGAAATGCGATTTTATCTTCAGCAGTCAGACCTTCAGAAATCTCATATACCGATCCCCATATGATGCGGGATACGGTTACATTCTGTTTTTTCAGTCTGCCATTTCCATCGTCAATCATGACATAATACTGACCGCCTTCTGTTCTGACAAATGGTTTCTCCACTGTGATTTTGTTGCTTCCTCCCATACCGTCAGCACCCATAGGAGTCAGTTCTGCCCAGCTGTAATTGTTCAGACCTTCTGCATTTTCAATATAAGCGGTAAATGGATATACAGAGGAGCTGCCCTCGCTCTGCCCTTCCAGCGGATACGGTGATATTTCCTTCACTTCTGCCACAAAGCTGACACCGGTATCATACGAGAATCCATTCAGCTTATCGCCCACCTGCAGATCATCCAGCTTCATCTCGCTGATACTGCCTTTAATATAAAGCCCCTCACTGCTGACAACCTGAACAATCGGTTTGCCTTCCGGATTATTCGGATCCGCCACAGATTTCACCACACCATTTAAAGTGCTTTTTACGGTCTGGTTCTTTACTTCTTTTTCAATCTTATTGATTTCAAGATTTGCTTCTTTCAGATCCAGCTGATAATCACGGATTTCTTTTTCTTTATCTTTGATCTGCTGCTGTATTTCTTCTTTTGTCATACCGGAGTCTGCCAGATTCATCATGCTGCTGACAGTCCTGGTAAATACAGCTGATGAAGCCTGCAAATTTGCATAGGATGCTGACTGCGCAGCAACGCCGGAAACAGTCCCATCCTGCGGCCATCCCGGTATACCTGTTGGCACAGGTAATCCTGTGGGTTCCGGTTCAGCTGTCGGCTCAGGTTCCTGGGTCGGCTGCGGTTCCTGCGTTGGTTCGGGTTCCTGCGTCGGCTGTGGTTCTTCTGTCGGTGTCGGTTCAGGAGTTCCCGTAGGTTCCGGTGTTCCTGTCGGCTCCGGTGTAACAGTAGGTTCCGGGCCCTCTTCGGTCTTCAATCCCAGATCCACCACATACACAGCATTTTCTTCTATTTCACCAAGTTCTTCGCCATTCTGTTCCCAGGCTTTCAGAAGCACACTGCCGTAGGTATCATCCTTCCATACTTCCAGACGGAAATATGCCTTTTTCTCCTCCATTGCCTTGAAAAAGCTGGCCTTGACAGTTCCATCACTTTTGATCAGATAAGTATATGGTTTTTCCACCGTGCCATTTCCCCGACAGAATTCTTCCACCTGCTCATCCGTCAGTTCTTCATGTACCTTCATCCTGGAAATGTCCACTTTTTCGATTTCATTCAATGCCATTTCATATCTGGCATTCTCATCCAGTTCCAGATTTTCATCCGCAATTTTCTGTCCCCAGATTTTGAGCAACTCGCCATTGCTGATATCCCCATCGCGCACTTCCACTACGAAAAAGCACTGTTCCTTTGCCATCCGGTTCAGAAAGCTTCCTAAAATCACACCGTCACTGCTGCACAGGAAATGATACGGATCTTCCAGAGTTCCCTCACCCATATACGGTTTTGCATCTGCATCCAGTTCCTGGTATGCAGGTACCGGTTCTTCCGTCGGCTCATCCGGGAAATCAGGTCCTCCCGGAAAATCAGGTGCGTCAATGATTCCCGGGTCTTCTCCACCGCCATTTGACGCAGGCTTTGTATTTTTCAGTTTTGTGATCTCTCTTTGTGCCTTCCGGATATTCAGTTCAATCCCTTCTCTATCCAGCTTTTTCATCTCTAGTTCCAGATTCACCAGGGTCATATCATAAGATACCAGAGGATCTCCCTCCTGTACCGTATCTCCCTCCTGTACAAAGACCTCATCTACAATCTGGTTACTTCCCAGATATACATTCTGAGAGACATCTGAGGTGATATTTCCGGAAAGGTTCAGATCATTCATTCCTCCATACCATCCCATCATCTCCTGAACGGACGCCACTTTTACCTGTTCATTGTTGCTTTGTCTGACTGCAAATACGATTCCGGTGCCAAGGAGAAGAACACCGGCAGCCGTCCCCGCCACAATCCATCTCTTTTTCATTGTATTCCCTCCTCCTTTTTCAGGATTCCGTCACGGATAATCACCTTACGCTGTGCACGGGATGCAATATCCGCATCATGGGTAATCATAAGGATACTGACTCCCTCATCGTTCAAACTCTGGAAAAGCTCCATCACCTGCTCGCCGGATGTACTGTCAAGAGCTCCTGTGGGCTCGTCAGCCAGTAGAATCTTCGGACGATTGACCATCGCTCTGGCAATGGCCACTCTTTGTTTTTGTCCTCCGGATAACTGATTGGGGATAAAATTCACTCTGTCCGAAAGCCCCACCCGATCCAGTGCCTGTAAAGCTCTCTCTCTTCTTTCTTTTTTCGGTACATTGGCATAGGTCAAAGGTAATTCCACATTCTCCAGTGCCGTCTGCCGCGGAAGCAGCTGAAAATTCTGAAATACAAAACCGATTTTATGCAGGCGCAGATCCGACATTTCATTTTCTGAACATTTGCTGATATCCTGACCGTCCAAAATCAACGTACCGGAAGTGGGCTGGTCCAGGCATCCCACAAGATTCATCAATGTGGTCTTTCCGGAACCGGAAGGTCCCATGACAGCCACATACTCGCCCTCTTCCATAGTAAAACAGATATTTTTCAGAACAGGGATCACCATTTTCCCCTGTATATAATCTTTACAGATATTGTTCATTTCAAGGATCACTGTTCATCCTCCATTTCTCCGTCTACTGTGCCGGATTCCTCTTCCATCATTTCATCTGCAGACATTCCTTCTCCGACCATACCGTCTTCTGTCATACCATCTTCCATCATGTAATCTTCCATCATGCCATCGTCTATGATTTCGCCTTCCATTCCATCTTCCGGTATCGGAGGATTGCTCTGTCCCATCTGACCATTTTCACCGGGGGCAGTGGGCATTCCTTCTTCAAGACCCTCTTCCGGATATGTAATCATATCTTCTTCTGACAGACCGTCCGCAATTTCATACTCGAACAATTCTTCGTCATACTGGCCAAGCGTAATTTTCCGTTTTTCCAGTTTGCCTTTTCCATTGTCAGCCCATACGTACGGATCATCCTCTTCCAGACCACCGATCATATATTCTGTCAGCCAGATACCTGCCCGTTCTTCTTCCTGCCCGTAATCCACTTCGATATAGACGTGCTGACCCAGCATCAAACCTTCCGAAGATTCCAAATCCACATAAAATGGATAGGAATTTGTCTGCGTCATGGAATCTCCGCCATAATAATACATATTACCGGAGTCATTTCCCGGGTTCTGCATGTCCACTTCACCCATCACGCCTTTCCAGGTGACATTATCATCCAGACGGGAATGTACGATTACAGGCTGTCCCGGCATAATTGAACCCATATTCTGCTCATTGATTTTTCCTTTGACACGGAAATCACCCATGGCAATGATCGTCATAAATGCCTGGCTCTCTCCGTAATAATACATATTTTCATTGTTTCCGTTATTAATGGACTGCACCACACCGGCCATTTCGCTGACCACTTCTGCATTTTCAATATTATCCTGAAGCTTCTGGATTTCCACCTGCTTACTCTTTTTCTCGTATTCACTCTGTTTCAATTCCATCTGGGCACTCTGAATCTGCAAGGTATAATCCAGTTTGGCGTCACTGGACGCATTCCTTTTTTCCTTCTCCAAAGCCGCAATTTCATTGTACTTGTTTCCAATGGCATTGCTGATCCGCTCCAGTTCCAGCTGGGCTTTGCTCAGATTTTCTTTATCATTTTCTGTGTCATAGCAAAAGAGAGGAGTTCCCACTTCAACTTCCTGTCCTTCTTCCACATAGATTTCTTTTACCGTTTTTTCCTGGTTCGGCTGAATCTCCAGCTTTTCCTGCGTTTCCACCACGCCCGCAAAACGATTCAGCGCACCTGCCACATTTCCCTGGCTGGTCAGGCTCTCCACAGTTGTCACATAAACAACATTCTCATCATTTCCCGAGCCATCCCGTCCCAGAGCAAACCAGATGCCTCCACCAACAACCAGAACAGCTGCCGCTGCCGATATCCCAATAATCAGCTTTTTATTCTTCATCTTCACCCTCCACATTGTTATTCCTTACTTCTGATTCTGCATACTTTTTAAAGCACAAGCTCTCTATTAGTTACCATTGTATCATAAACCCGGGAGGTTATTTCTTAATTTTACCTTACTATTTATGTTACTGTTCACTCCGTGACCAGTAACACGCTTCGCGATGCACAGAAATGATGCATTCTGCATCATTTCGCGCCGTATGTCTCGGGATTTTCGTGCTTACAGCACGAAAACACCTCGCGGGATAGTGCCGTGTGAACAGTAGCCTATTTATACAAATTTACTATAAAAGCTAAAAGTATTGACTTTCCACCACTTTTTGGTACACTATAACTATATTTTACCATGTGCTCCCCACTTTTACATAAAAATGGAGGTTTTTCAGTATGAAACTGTTTTTTATTTACCTTATTTTGATTAACCTGGCCGGTTTTGCTGCCTTCGGTATCGACAAGTATCGTGCCCGGCATAATCTGTGGCGGATCCGGGAGTCAGTTCTTCTGCTTTCTGCCTTAGCCGGAGGAGCAATCGGATGTCTGGCCGGTATGTATCTTTTCCGACACAAAACACTTCACCGTAAGTTCACCATAGGAATTCCTGTGATTCTGGCTCTTGAACTGATTCTTGCAGGTTATGTTTTTTACTGGTATGAAAAACATATCCCTTATAAGCAGGACCCGAAAAAACTGGTCATCCATGAACTATCTTTGCTGCAGCAGGCGGACACCCCATCGGTTTCCGGTCTGCTTAACTATGCGGACGTTTTTCCGTCAGCCATCTCCGAAGAACCAATTCCCGATGAAATTCTGCAGATTTTTGTGGATTTTTACCGTTCTTTTTCTTATAAAATTACGAATGTCCAAATCAATGAAAATACCAGTGCCGTAACAGTACATCTGGGTACTCTGGACGGCCAACAAGTTGCCCGGGAGTATTCCCGCAGTGTACTGGTCAAACAAATCCAGAATTCTGCCAGCCCGGCTACCGTTGAATTTTCTCTGGAAGACTGTTACCTGCTTCTGAAAAATGTTCTGGACACCTGTACATTTGCATCTGTTCCATCTGATTATACAATTTCCCTGACCAGAAAAGACCAAATCTGGTCCATTGATTCCCCCACTGAACTTGCTCTGGCAGTTACCGGTAACTTTGCTTCCCATGTATCTGATGCAGATTTATTCTCACCTTCAGAGATTGCAGAGATTTACCTTGATACTATTCAGGGATTCGATTCTGAACAATTAAGCCGCTACCTTTCTCTGGATAACCTGTTTATCGGTGATGCCGAATATAAACGGGAAATCTCCCGTGCACTGGCCAGACAGCTTCTAACTTATCTGGATTATTCAATTGTTTCGGAGGAAATAACAGAAGAAGGTATGGATGCGGATGTGAATATAACCCTGACCATCTGTGACTGCAGTTCCATGATGAACCAGTATCAGCAGGAAGTCATCGCCTATACCGGCACGGCACAGGCCTTGCAGGACGGCATCAGCGGAAGACTGAACACCGCCAATCGCCTCCTGGTAAAAGCAATTACGGAAAATACAGAATCCATCAGCACACCGGTCACCATGCATATGCACAATGACGGATCGGGATGGAAACCAGAAATGAATGATGAAATGGGAGAAGCACTGCTGGGGAACATCAGCGATGCGGTGAAAGAGATTACGAAGGAATTGGAATAATGTAGGATAAAAATTTCCCCGGGGAAAATGTAAAACTCCCCGGGAAAAAATTAATTAATCTTCTCGAATCTGAATGCCCAGTTCTTCCAGCTGTTTTTCGTCTACTACATTTGGTGCTTCTGACATGAGGCAGGAGGCATCTTTTACTTTCGGGAATGCGATGACGTCGCGGATGCTGTCCTGTTTTGCCATCAGCATGACGAGACGGTCGAGTCCGTAAGCCAGTCCTGCGTGAGGCGGTACAC
Organism: Oliverpabstia sp.; assembly: GCA_051879295.1. Lineage (GTDB taxonomy): Bacteria > Bacillota > Clostridia > Lachnospirales > Lachnospiraceae > Oliverpabstia. The sequence continues at coordinate 7,993 of JBJELT010000020.1, forward strand.
CATATTTGAATGCTGTCAGGAGGAAGCCAAACTGTTCGTAGGCTTTTTCTTTTGTGAATCCCAGTGCTTCGAACATTTTTTCCTGAATATCGTTCTGGTGGATTCTGACACTTCCGCCGCCGATCTCGGTTCCGTTGAGAACGATGTCGTATGCTTTGGCACGTACACGTCCCGGATCGGTATCGATGTACTGCAGGTCTTCTTCCATCGGCATAGTAAATGGATGATGCATGGCTTTGAAGCGGTTTTCTTCCTCGGACCACTCCAGCAGCGGGAATTCCGTGATCCATACAAAGCGGTATTCGGAGTTGTCCAGCAGATTCATCTGACGGGCCAGTTCCAGACGCAGTGCGCCCAGTACATCCCATACTACTTTATTTTTGTCAGCAGCAAAGAGAAGCAGGTCGCCCGGCTGACCGTCCATAGCTTGTACCAGGGCATTCATCTCTTCTTCTTTCATGAATTTTCCGAAGGAAGATTTGAGTGTTCCATCTTCCTGGATGGCCACATAGGCCAGTCCCTTTGCGCCGTAATCTTTGGCGAAGTCTACCAGCTTGTCAATTTTCTTTCTCGGCATGCAGCCCTGTCCCTTGGCATTGATACCACGGACAGAACCGCCATTTTCCAGTGCATTCTTGAATACGACAAATTCACAGTCTTTCACAACTTCTGATACGTTATGCAGTTCCATGCCAAAGCGCAGGTCCGGTTTATCAGAACCGAAACGGTCCATGGCTTCCTGCCACGGCATACGCTGAATCGGCAGCGGCACATCCACATCCAGAACTTCTTTGAACAGATATGCCAGCAGACGTTCGTTGACATCCATGACGTCGTTTTCATCTACAAAGGACAGCTCCATATCGATCTGTGTAAATTCCGGCTGACGGTCTGCACGCAGGTCTTCATCACGGAAGCAGCGCACAATCTGGATGTAGCGGTCATAACCAGAGCACATAAGAAGCTGTTTGAACAGCTGCGGTGACTGGGGAAGGGCGTAAAAGTTGCCCGGATGGATACGGCTTGGCACCAGATAATCTCTGGCTCCTTCCGGTGTACTCTTTGTCAGCATAGGAGTCTCAATCTCCAGAAATCCTTCATTTGCCATGAACTGACGGGTCAGAGTGGAAATCTGAGAACGCATCATCAGATTCCTCTGGATGTCCGGTCTTCTCAGATCCAGGAAACGGTATTTGAGACGAAGTTCTTCTTTTGTTTTGCTGTTTTCTTCGATCGGGAACGGAGGAGTTTCAGCCTCTGCCAGAACACGCAGGGTATTGACACGGATTTCGATTTCACCAGTTTTCAGGTTGGTGTTCACTGCACCGGAACGTGCCTCCACCACACCGGTAACTGCGATAACAAATTCACTTCTCAGACGGGTAGCTTTCTCAAAGCCTGCCTCGTCAATATCACCATTTTCAAAAATCAGCTGCATGATACCGGTACGGTCACGCAGGTCCACAAATATAATACCGCCTTTATTTCTGCTTTTCTGTACCCAGCCCATCAGAGTAACGGTTTCTCCGATATTGGCTGTGGATACTTCGGTACAGCGATGGGTACGTTTCATACCCTTCATTGACTCTGCCATATCTCTTCCTCCTTAAAATAAGATTAGTCATTAAAAAATTCAACGATTTCTTCGTAGCCTTCTTCTTTCAGCTGTTCCTTCTGAAACTTTTTGTTCTTCTTCATCACTGCGATGGTTACCTGGATTCCATTTTTACGGCCTTCCTCTGCCTGTTTCAGCACTTTCATCATACCTTCTGCCGGCATATTTTTCTCAATCAGAAGGGCTTTCTTGGATGATGCGCCCGGAACCAGGAAACCGCGCTCCATCAGGAGCATAATAATTCTTTCAAATCCGATGGAGAATCCGCAGGCACAGGTGTTATTGCCGGTGAATTTTCCGATCATTTCATCGTAACGGCCTCCGCCGCCCACGCTTCCGCCGAATTCATCCATGGAAATCTCAAAAATAGGTCCTGTATAGTAGGACATTCCGCGAACCAGGGTTGGATCAAAGGCAATTTTAAACTCTGCGCTCTTCACCGCATCCACGCTGTTCATGATCAGTTCCAGACCATCTGCGTATTCTGCATCCAGAACACCTGCCAATTTTTCTTTAATATAGCGGACACCTGCCACATCCGGTGTAACTTCCGCAAACATGGCAAGATAAGTGTCGATGGATTCTTTTGCAAATCCTTCTTTCTCCAGCTCTTCACGGACACCGTCCATTCCGATCTTATCCATCTTGTCCAGAATGATAAATACGGTATCAAAGGTTTCCGGTGCAAATCCGCTGTAGGCTGCCATAGCTTTCAGAATCCGTCTATCATTGATGCGGATGGTAAAGTTTTTAAAATCAAGCTTGCCCAGCAGTGTGGTTGTAGCCAGAATCAGTTCGATCTCAGCCAGATTGGTAGGCTCACCCAGAATGTCTATATCACACTGCATAAACTGACGGTAACGTCCTCTCTGGGGACGGTCCGCACGCCATACATTTCCCATTTGCAGTGCCTTAAAAGGAACCGGCAGTTCATTGGCATGGTTGGCGTAATAACGGGAGAGGGGCACAGTCAGGTCGTAGCGAAGACCGCCGTCCACCAGATCGGCCTCACACTCTGCGGTGTCAAGTTTGAGTTTTTCTCCTCTTTTCAGAATCTTGAAAATCAGTTTTTCATTTTCTCCGCCCTGTTTGCTGGACAGGTTTTCAATATGTTCCACGCAGGGGGTCTCAATGGATGAAAATCCAAAGGTACTATATGTTTCTTTAATCAGACGGATCACATAATCACGGACCGCCATCTCTGCCGGCAGAATGTCTTTCATTCCTGTTACCGGTTTTTTCTTTAATGCCATAACTTTTCTCCTTTATTCACATTATCATGGAAGACATATTTCTTTTTCTTCCTCATTATGAAGCATTCTCTGAAATGCAAGAAATACTTTTATATCAAAATCTTTAATATCTTCTATCATCAGCTCAACCGCAGTCTTCCGATCAAAGGACTTTCGGTACGGTCTGTCTGAGGTCAGTGCTGCATAGACATCGCACACCCGGATGATTCTTGCCCCCAGCGGGATTGCCTCACCGGACAGGTTTTCCGGATAGCCGCTGCCATCCATGTTTTCATGGTGATACAGAACCGTCTGAAGTATCCGCTCGGAGTATCCTCTCTGTTTCAGTATCTCATAACTGGCCTGGGAATGAAGCCGGACATAATGGATTTCCTCCACGATCAGACGCTCCGCATCTTCATCCAGGGCATTTGACACTCTCTCTTTTCCTATATCATGGAGCATACCTGCAACCGCCATGTCATAACAATAATCTTCCGGAAGTTCCAGTTCTTTTGCCAGACCACAGGCAAGATTGCTGACCCTCATACCATGCACCAGCTGTTCTCTCAGACTGTACTGCAGCAGATGCTTCTGATTGACATACTTTTCCGATGTGGTCACATCAATTCCTCCCATGTTCCTTCAAACCGCATTACATATCCAGATATGCCGCGATTCCTGCTTTTTTTCTTTCCAGCATCTCATCGATCCGCCGGATATAGTTATCCACATCTTTCACGTTCTCAACACGCTCAATCCGGGTGCCGCCCGCAAAGACGAATTTGGTAGAAGCACCCGCTCCTGCTGCCAGGATGGTCTGCTTTTCTTCCATAATCAGTATATTGTAAATTCCCGCTTTGTCAACCTCTGCGTAACCTACATTTTCAAAATTTCCGGCAATATTTTTCTGACGGTACAGATAATAGGGACCCATTCCCATATTTGCCGCACACTTCTGGGTCATTTCCATAATCTCCTGACTGTTCTCAAAAGACATTTCCTCATACTGATCCCGGAAGAGATTCAGACGGGTTGCCCGCTTCAAAGCCAGTGAATGTACCGTCAGACTGTCCGGGTGAAGTTTTTCAATCTCTTCCAGAGTATGTGCCACCTGTTCCTTGCCTTCCCCTGGCAGTCCGATGATCAGATCCATATTGATATTGGAAAATCCCAGTTCTCTTGCCATATGAAATATTTCTTTCGTTTCTTCCACCGTATGTTTTCGTCCGATCAAGTCCAGTGTTTTCTGATTCATGGTCTGCGGATTGACGGAAATACGGTTCACCAGATATTTTCGGATGACTTCCAGTTTCTCTCTGGTGATGCTGTCCGGTCTTCCCGCCTCTACCGTGTACTCTCTGACATGAGTAAAATCAAATGTCTTCTGAATGTGCGAAAGAAGGCGGTCCATCTGCTCCGATTCCAACGTGGTAGGAGTTCCCCCTCCAATATAAACGGTATGCAGGGGACGGCTGCCCATGGCATCCCGGATAAATGTCAGTTCCTTCAGAAGTGCATCCAGATATTCATCCACCCGCTTCACCCATCGGGACAAGGGATGGGAACCAAAAGAACAGTACAGACAGATACTGGGACAGAAAGGAATCCCCACATACAGACTGTATCCGTGTTCGTAATCCAGATCCTTAAGGATTGCTTTTTCTCTGTTAGCTATGGTGATGGCAAGAGCTGTCTTTTCTTTGCTGACACCGTAGGTATTTCTCATATATTCCGCTATCTGTGTATTTTTCCAGCCTTCTTCCAAAAGCTTCATGGGAATCTTGGTGGGGCGAATTCCTGTCAGATTCCCCCACGGAAGAGAAATCCCGGTCAGTTCCTTCAGACATCCATATACCAGACGTTTCAGAACATTTTTCGTCTCCGTCCGCTCCCTGTCATATTCGACTTCTGAAGTCCGACACAGACAGGTCTGGCCTTCTTTTTGTATTTCCAGACAAATCTCCTGATCACCATAAGTAACCAGGAGCAAGAGCTGGTATTCCCCGGCAGGTTCCTCCCCCAGGTAGTACATCTGTACCTGACTCTGGGGGTAGAAAGCCTTTACCAGGGAATAAACATCATATTCAAAATCTTTTCTGTTAAAACAGATTCCTATATTAAGCAAAGGGATTGTACCTCTTTTCATAAGCTATCGTGGTCTCTTCGCCATGTCCGGAAAAGACTCTTGTATCACCCGGAAGCTGTTCCAGAAGCATGTGTACGCTGTTCATCATCTGTCTCGTACTGGAAGTGGGGAAATCAGTCCTTCCCACACTGCCTGCAAACAGGGTATCACCGGAAAAAAGAACTCCCTCCTCTTCCAGATAATAACAGCAGCTTCCCTGTGTGTGTCCCGGTGTATGCAATACACGAATGGTAAATCCGGCCAACTCCAGGACTTCCTGATCTTTCAGCCACCGGTCAGCTTTCAGTGTACAGGCTCCGGCCCATGCCTGAGACAGATTATACCCCGGATTTTCCAGAAGATTTTTTTCCCCTTCCATGGCCAATATAGGGATCTGATAGCGGGTACGTACAGCTTCCGCCGCCATCATATGATCAAAATGTCCATGGGTCAGAAGAATCGCCTCCGGTTTTCCTTCCATGGCTGTGATTTTCTGCTGTATCAGCAGGGGCTGATCAGCCGGATCAATGATAAGCAAAGCTCCGGTTTCTTTATTTTTCAAAAACCATGTATTGGTCGATACCATTCCCAGCACTTTTTGTTCTATGATTGCATGTTTCATAGCTTTCTCTCCATTTCTCAGCCTGTTTTTCTCTCAATATCAATCACACTCTCCACCTGACGGATTTTCTCAATCAAAGTATTCAATTCTTCCGTGCTGTGAACATCAAAAGTCATGGACAGGGTCGCCGTTCCCTGACGGCTGGTGCGGCTGTTGATCGAGGTAAGATCGATTTTTCTCTCTGTAAAGATACGGGAAATATCCACCAGAAGACCGGTACGGTTATTGGCAAATACATTAATCTCCGCCGTATAAAGGCCGTTGGAGAAGTTACCTCCCTGCCACTCTGCATCAATCATACGAACCTTGTCTGCTTCTGTCAGATTGATGACATTGACACAGTCGGTCCGGTGAATGGTCACACCTCTTCCTCTGGTTACAAATCCGACGATTTCATCCCCGGGAATAGGACTGCAGCATTTTGCGAAACGAACCGCGATATCATCCAGTCCTTTGACAACGATTCCGCTCTTTTCTTTTACAATCGGCAGTTTTTCTTTGGCGTCCGCCACTGCCTCCATCACTTTCTCGTCAGTGATTTCTTTCTTATGTTCTTTCTCATAGGCTTCTACCAGTTTGTTCAGCACCTGACCTTCCTTGAGACCTCCATGACCCAGAGCTGCCAGGATACTTTCCCAGTCTTTGAAGCCATACTTGCGCATAACCGCTTCCATATATTTGGGCTTGGTCAGTTCGCCCAGAACTTTACCTTTCAGTTTGGCATAGTTAGCCAGCATTTCTTTTCCCTTCAGGATATTATCTTCCTTCAGTTCCTGCTTAAACCACTGGTTGATCTTATTCTTTGCCTGGGTACTCTTGACAATCTTCAGCCAGTCACGGCTCGGTCCCTTGGAATTCTGGGAGGTGATAATCTCCACCCGATCACCGTTGCGGATCTCATATTCGATGGGTACCAGTTTACCGTTGACTTTTGCACCGACCATCTTATTTCCTACGGCACTGTGCACACTGTAGGCAAAATCCACCGTTGTTGACCCTCTCGGCAGTGTTTTCACATCTCCGGCGGGGCTGAAACAATATACATTCTCATTAAACAGATCCAGATCACTTTTCAGCAGACTTAAGAATTCTTTGTTATCCGACATGTCTTTCTGCCATTCCAGAATCTGACGCAGCCAGCTTAACTTTTCTTCTTCCTGCTGTGCCACCGGCTTCTTGCCGTCGGAGGCTTCTTTGTACTTCCAGTGAGCCGCAATACCAAACTCAGCAGTACGGTGCATCTCAAAGGTTCGAATCTGAATCTCAAAAGGCTGACCGTTGGGTCCGATCAGGGTCGTGTGCAGAGACTGATACATATTTGGTTTGGGCATGGCAATATAATCCTTAAATCTACCCGGAATCGGTGTATACATTTCATGAATCACACCCAGTGCCGCATAACAGTCTTTGACGGAATCCACGATAATCCGCACTGCAAACAGATCATAGATCTGCTCAATCGTCTTATCCTGATTCACCATTTTCTTATAAATACTGAAAAAATGCTTTGCCCTGCCGTTCACCTCGGCCTGAATATCCGCATCTTCCAGATGTTCTTTTACTTCTTCTACAATGTTCTGTACAAAGCTTTCTCTTTCGCTTTTACGCAAATTTATTTTTTCAACCAGATCATAATAAACTTCCGGTTTCAAATATTTTAAGGATAAGTCATCCAGTTCAATCTTAATCTTGGAAATACCGAGACGCTGTGCGATGGGCGCATAAATATCCATGGTCTCTCTGGCTTTTTCTTTCTGCTTCGGCGGTGACCAGTACTGTGCCGTCCGCATATTATGGAGACGGTCTGCCAGTTTGACCAGAATCACACGGATATCCTTTGCCATGGCCAGAAACATCTTTCTCAGATTCTCTGCCTGAATCTCCACTTTATCCGCAGAATAATTCAACTGACCCAGTTTGGTAACTCCATCTACCAGAAGTGCCACCTCGGCACCAAACTCCTGTGTCAGTTCCTCAGAGGTCATCACCGTATCTTCCACCACATCATGAAGTATACCTGCCACAATCGTCTCCTTATCCAGTTCCAGGTCGGCAAGTATGATTGCCACGCAGAGCGGATGAATAATATAAGGCTCTCCTGATTTTCTTGTCTGTCCCTCATGTGCTTTTCGGGCAATCTGGTACGCTTTTTCAATCATGGAAATGTCTGTTGACGGATGATATTTCCGTATACTGCGGATCAGTTCGTCATAAAGCTGTTCGGGACTTGTAAAATCTTTCATACATTTGACACTGGCTTCCACGGCCTCGATTTCCTGCTGCCGTTCTTCCATATTATTTGTCTTTTTTCCCTCTTTCATAGAATCCCACCTGTCTAAACACTTACCATTATTTTCCTTCGTAACAGATTACAGAAGCAACATCATAATTATTCAGACGTTCTCTTCCATTAAGCCCTGCAAGTTCTATCAAAAATATAATTTTAACCACCTGGCCGCCCAGACTCTCTATCAGTTTTGCAGCCGCTTCCATCGTTCCGCCAGTTGCGATAAGATCATCAATTAAAACCACTTTCTGTCCCGGCTGGATAGCATCTTTGTGCATCTCGATCTCTGCACTGCCATACTCCAGATCATATGTCTGAGACACAGTCTCGCAGGGCAGTTTTCCTTTTTTACGAACCGGTACAAATGGTTTATGTAAATTATATGCCACCGGAACGCCAAAAATAAATCCTCTGGACTCTGCACCTGCGATTACATCCACATCTACATCTTTCAGCAGATCCTGAAGTGCATCAATGGCAAGCTGCAGACCATCTGCATCCTGCAGGATACTGGTCACATCTCTGAAAATGATACCAGGCTCCGGAAAATCCGGGATACTTCTTACATATTCTTCAAGTTTTTTCATAATGATCTCCCTTCACTCAACCTTTATCGACAATTAACTAGCTTATTATAACATTATTCTTTTTTATCCGCAAGATGGATGGCTTTATGTGGACACATTTCCTGACAGCAAAAACACCGGATACATTTGCGGTAATCATACACCGGAGGCTTATTTCTTCCATTTTTAAAGGAAATGGCTTTACCCTCCACCGGGCACGCCTCCACGCAAACCCCGCATTTTCTGCAAAGAGTTTCATCGATGCAGGGTCTCTGCAGAAAAGGTTTCATAAGGATATCCAGCCAGTTCCATATATTTTTCCGCTGTTTTCTTCTGTCTACACGAAATTCCTTACTTCCATAACGTTCTGTTGCTTCCTCCAGGGAAATCTCTCCATCCGGGGTCAGGAGCTGTATCTCTTCTTTTTTCCAAGTACCCAATCCCATCCGTCTTCCATATACATTCGTAGGAACCAGTTCCGGATCTAGATGTACCATGTGACAGAATACACTGTCCACCGCCACCGGGTCTGTACCCATCAGAATCAGATTCATGGACACAGGATCTCCCGAGGTGGGACCGTTACCATCCATCGCCACAACACCATCCAGAATACAGAGCCTTGGGCGAATCATCTGATTCAGATCAATCAGCATTCGTGCAAAACTGTCCGCATTGGGATATCTGGTATGACCCTGGGCTTTATGCACACCGCAAATACATCCATACATATTTTTTACACCACCGGTGATTCTCTCCAGCGCATGAGTTTTCATTTTGCACAAATTGATCACCACATCTGCTTCTATCACAGGTTTTGCCAGAAAAAACTCTTTTGCTACCTTTCCTTCCGGATATACTGTGAGACTTCCCTGTCCCATATCTTCTATTTTAATATGGTTCTGTTCCAGAATATCATCCATCCCGGTTCCTTCCATAACTTTTCTGGCATCTCCCACACCGCAGGAATCTCCACATCCGATATTTTCATACCCTGCTTCCCTCAGCGATCGGGCCACAGCACCAACAATGGCCGGATGTGTGATTACCGCACGTTCCACCTCTGCCTTTCGAACCAGATTGGGCTTCAGCAGTATTTTTTCTTTTTTATCAATAATTGCTTCCCATCCGCCCAGAAGACTGATTCCCGTATTCATAGACTGGTATACACGGTTTTCTTCATAATCTTCACAGGGCAGTAAAACCACTTTACTTGTCATATTGTTCTCCTTATTACCCTCTCTGATACCACGGATTTCTCCGCACTTCGTGCTCTCGAAATCCTAAAAACATTCGAAATCCGCCCTGTTCGGGCTACTTTCTCATGTTTTGCGGGTCCCAAAGTCATGTTTTTTCATGCAAGCATGAAAAAGCATGACCTTTTGACCCTGGTATCATCATATTAACCCCATGGTTTTAAAAAGCCACAGCCATCCTGTCAGTGTAAATGCACTGCAGAATGTGGTAAGCATCACAATGCTGGAGGAGAGAATTCCTTCGTGACCCATATTTCTCGCCATAATATAGCAGGTTACCGTTGTTGCTGAGCCCAGCATTACCAGAAGGGCAACCAGCTCCTGATTCCGAAATCCCATCATAACTGCCAGAGGCAGAAAAATGCTGCACCATCCCAGATGTTTCATCACCGCTGCCGTCACCGCCGGTTTGAGCTTTGCAAATGCCTTCTTCTCATCAAACGCCGCACCCATGGCCATCAGGCCCAGAGGGGTTGCCAGCACCCCGAGATTTTTTACTGTTTTCATCAGAATCACCGGCTGCGGAAGCTTCAGACAGGACCAGAGAACACCGGTCAGGATACCCAGAATAATCGGATTGGTTGCAATTCCCTTCAATGTCTTTTTGATCAGTTTCCCATCCATCCTCCCTCTGTTCGGTTTGAAAAAGGATAATACAATCACAGCCATAATATTATAAATCGGCACTGAAGCAATGATCATCAAAGGTCCCATTCCCGCATTACCATAAATATTCTGTATAAATGCGATTCCCAGAATCGCAGAACTGCTTCTGTATGCACCCTGGATAAATTCTCCCTGCATGGATTTGTCTTTCCAGAGGAAAGAAATTGCCATAGCAGCACTAATACTCAAACAGGTGGCAACTACACAAAATAAAACAAACTTTCCATTCCACACTTCCATAAAATCTGCGGTTGCCAGATCTTCAAAAAGCAGTGCCGGTAAAGCTGCTGAAAATACAAACTTATTTAATTTATTGACAAAAGCCTCGTCCATTAAACCGATTTTCCGAAAAATATATCCCATAATCATCGTTAAAAAAATCGGCGTGGTGGCTTCCAGGCTGAAAATCAGATTTTCCACTTTTATCCCCTTCTATCACATATGTATCCACCGTCGGTTTTTCGTAACTATTCAGCAGCCACTAACTGTGAAGGTACTGAACAGTTACGGATTCTCCTACAAAAAGGAAGCTGTCGTGATACGACAGCCTCCCTGTTGCAGTGGAGTACTTATTTTTCATCTCCAAACATTTTATTATACACCGGGAAAATATCCAATGTTGCAAAGTAATCCTTCGGTGTTTCCGCACGGCGGATCAATTCAAAACTTCCATCCTCTTTCAGCAGGATTTCTGCTGATTTCAGTTTTCCGTTATAGTTATAACCCATAGCATAACCGTGTGCACCGGTGTCATGAATCACCAGATAATCTCCGATATCAATCTTCGGAAGCATACGGTCAACGGCAAATTTGTCATTATTCTCGCAGAGAGAACCTGTCACATCGTATTTGTGGTCGCATGGTTCATTTTCTTTACCCATAACTGTGATATGATGGTATGCACCATACATGGCAGGACGCATCAGATTGACTGCACAGGCATCACATCCGATATATTCTTTATACGTATGTTTCTCATGAATGGCTCTCGTTACCAGACAACCATAAGGACCAGTCATAAAACGACCCATCTCTGTATAAATAGCCACATCGCCCATACCTGCCGGAACCAGCACTTCGTCATACACTTCTTTGACACCGGCACCGATCACACGGATATCATTGGGCTCCTGATCCGGTCTGTAAGGGATTCCCACGCCACCGGAGAGGTTGATAAACTGAATGTCTGCACCCGTTTCTTTTTCCAGTCTCACTGCCAGCTCAAACAAAACTTTTGCCAGCATCGGATAATACTCATTGGTTACGGTGTTGCTGGCAAGGAAGGCATGAATACCGAAACGTTTGGCACCTTTTGCTTTCAGGACACGAAAAGCCTCAAAAAGCTGCTCGGTAGTCATACCGTATTTGGCATCTCCCGGGTTGTCCATAATACCATTACTCATCTTAAACAGTCCGCCCGGATTGAAACGGCAGCTGATTGTTTCCGGAATATGACCGATGGTTTTTTCCAAAAATTCAATATGGGTAATGTCATCCAGATTGATGATCGCACCAATTTTATCAGCATACACATACTCTTCTGCCGGTGTGGCATTGGAAGAGAACATGATGTCTTCTCCCTGGCATCCCAGTGCGTTGGAAAGCATCAGTTCTGTCATAGAAGAACAGTCGCAGCCGCAGCCATACTCTCTCATAATCTGGATCAGTGCGGGGTTGGGGCATGCCTTTACCGCAAAATACTCACGAAATCCCGGATTCCAGGAAAACGCTTCTTTTACTGCCTTTGCATTCTCCCGGATTCCCTTCTCATCATACAGATGATAAGGTGTTGGAAACTGTGCAGTGATTTCCTCAATTTTCTCTTTTGTGACAAATGGAAGTTTGTTCATTTTTTCA
>JBJELT010000021.1:0-3930 GCA_051879295.1 Oliverpabstia sp.
TTCTGCGTCAATGTAGAAAACATTTTCTCATAATCAAATTCCCACGCATAGCCTTTTAAATGTTTTTCGACTGCTTTCTTATCAGACTGTTTCAGTTTCCATACCAAACGCTGGATTTCTCCTTCATGAAGGTTTCCAACATTTCTGCATATGTACCGAAAAAATTTCAAGGTAGCATACTCATCATGCCATTTCTGTTTTTTATTCTGAACTTTCCTCTCTGCCTGCTGATCCCGGATAATATCATCTGCAATCTTTACCATTGAATTTTCGTATTTCATCCCAATCACCTACTCTTCTTCCACACCCAAGGAGGGTTTGAATCTTTTGTTTTTTGCCTGCGGCACTACGATCTCGTAAAAGTAGAAGCCAAGATACCGCAATGCCTGTTTCTTCATTTTATAAAACGAAGTCCTTCCAATGCCAAGTTCCTGCTGGACTTCCACATCTGTTTTATTGTAATGGCTGCAAAAACAGGAATGGATAATCTCACTGAGCGTTACTCCATCCGGAGCATAATATTTTACCAACGTAATACCCCGGTAAACCATATCCGACAATCCATATATGACCATCAGATTGTTCATTTCATGTCTCAGTTTCGTTACATTCAGCTGTTTCCCGTAAACATCAAGATAGCTCAACGCATATGCCATATCCTCATTGATCTTCTCCTGGCACTCCATTTCCAGTTCTTCCAGTACCATCTTATTTTCCAAAATCAGTTTCTGGTAATTCACCATCAATGCCTTTATGTCTTCATAATGCCTGTCCATGCTTACTTCCAGATAATCCTGTGCATGGGTTGCCATCTGGAACGTAATCTCTTTCATTGATTTAATTGCATAATCTCTGTCTGTCATAAATCTTTATTTCTCCTTATCAACAATCACACTAACTGGTAGGTCTTGCAGACCAGTTCGCCTTCCCCATGATTTTGATGGAAAGCAATCTAAATTACTCTTTGCAGGATCCATATTCCAAATGGTATTTGTGGGGAACACCGGCTGATCAGAATACGGATCCTTATGTAAAACCAACGGGATATAAAGGGAAAGTGACTATCTCCGCCGGTTAATATTCTTCTTTTTAATTATGAAATCTTCCTTTCCATGAACCATTTATCCACTTCAAAAAACAAATGGCTTTCCTTACCCTGTACCATACAGGTGTACATCGTACCAACACCGCCTGCTTTCCTGCTGGCACAGCGTTCAATCTTAAGCACCTTATCAATCTTGTATTTTCTGCCGTCTTCCCAAACAAATAAAATTGGAATCAGGCAGCCTTCTTTACTGAACTCTGCTACCACATCAACATATACCTTATTCATGCCGCACCTCCATCACAGGATTTCGATTGCTCTTGGAGATGCCGGAACTCTCCGGATATATCCACTTTTCTCTAACTGCCTGATCCTGGAAAATACCGTTGATGTTGAAGCAACTCCCAGTAATGCCCCCAGTTCCCTGACTGTTGGCGGAAATCCATGCTCCTCGGTAAATCTTACAATGCACTGATAGCTTTCTTCCTGTTTTCTGGTTAATGTCTGTTTCAAATCTATCCCTCCCATTATCCATGAAAATAACTGTGAGGATGGACCGTATGTGTACCGGCGTCCAAGTGGGATAAGACTTTATCCTGGTACATTGCTGCCCGCTGTATGCTGAAATATCCAAACCGTCGTCTGATCTCATCCACAGCCCGATCCAGCCTTTCTAATTTTTCCCGTTTCTCCTGATTATCAAATAGATCAAGCTGAACCGGAATATCTTCCATTACCAGATCAGACCCCCTCACGCCAAGGCTCCGTATCGGATGCTCCCATCTGTAATGTTTCTTAAATAATTCAAATGCTGCTTTTACAATTTCATCCGTAATATTCGTCGGCTGGCTGATACGCTTCTGCCTTGTGATGCTGTTCAGCCCGTTATCCCGGATTGATATTTCCACCACATTACATTTGAAACCATGTTTCCGTAATCTGGCAGATACGCTTTCCGATAATGCCATCAGAATAATCCACACATCCAGATCTGTTTCCAGGTCTCTCGGTGTCGTTGTACTGTTTCCAATGGACTTGACCGGAGCTTCATATCCTTCCGTACAAACCGGATCCGAATCATATCCATTTGCAAATGCCCATAACACCAGACCAATTTTTCCAAAATGGCTGTCCAGCAGCTTTTCATCTGTCTGTGCCAGCTGGCCAATGGTATGGATCCCCAGTTTTTGCAATTTCTTGTTTGTCTGCCTGCCAACATACAGTAAATCTGACACTGGAAGCCCCCAGACGATTTCTTTGTAATTGCCACGATGAAACTGTGTGATGGCATCCGGCTTTTTATAATCAGAGCCAAGTTTTGCGAATATCTTGTTCCAGGAAATACCAATACTCACGGTAATACCAAGTTCGTACTTAATCCGGTCACTGATTTCCTGGGCAATCTTCATTCCATCACCTTTGATACTGCTGCTTTCCGTCACATCCAGCCATCCTTCATCTATTCCATACGGCTCAATTTTGTCCGTATACTCTGAATAGATTTCTCTCGCCATACTGGAGAATCTCAAATACAGATCCATCCTCGGCGGCACAAAAATGATTTCCGGACAAGCCTGTTTTGCCTGCCAAAGTGCCATTCCTGTTTTTACCCCGCATTTCTTCGCAATATAATTTGCCGTCAACACAATACCATGTCTTGCTTCCGGATCGCCGCCTACAGCAAGTGGCTTTCCCTCTAGTTCCGGATGATGCAGCATTTCTACGCTGGCATAAAAACAATTCATATCACTATGTAAAATTGTCCTGTCACCCATCCTGTTCTCACCTCCGTCCGGCTTTCTTATCATTCCTTGCATGGTTAGTATAAGCCGACATTATGGAGATAGTCAACCGACATTTTGGTTGTATTATCTACATTTCGGAGATTTCTCTTGATTTTGTTGTATTTGTGCTGTATAATGCATCTATAAGAATCTAACGGAATTTCATAGAAATGAGGCGAATATATGCGTTCTATTGGCAGGATTATTGCAGAAAACAGAAAAAAGAAAGGGCTTTCGCAGCCAGAACTTGCAGAATTACTTTCACAGCAGGGCATTGACGTTACAGCGAAGGCAATCTCCAAATGGGAGACGGATGCACGAGAACCAGGACTGCATGTTTTTCTGACTCTCTGTAAATTGTTGGATATTGAAGATATTTATGATGCTTATTTCGGGAAAAATCCATACAGTGTAATGGACGGTCTGAATCAGGAAGGAAAAGATAAAATAAAAGATTACGCAAAAATACTAAAAGCCTCCGGCTTGTTTGAACCAGTAGTTGCAAACATTATTCCTTTCCGCAAAAAAGAAATATTTATGGACATCTTCGGAGATGCTGTTTCTGCAGGTACCGGTAATTTCCTGACAGATGCGCCAAAAGAATCTTATGAAGTTGGCGATCTTGCCCCGGACAATGCAGACTTCGGAGTCCGGATATCCGGAGACAGTATGGAACCGGAATACCACAATGGAGAAATTGCATGGATCCAGCAAAAAGACAGCATCTGCAATGGAGAGGTTGGTATTTTCTACCTCAATGGAGATGCCTACATCAAAAAACTCCATGATGAACCGGATGGATTATTCCTGATCTCCCTGAATAAAAAATACAAACCTATCGCAATTCAGGAATCGGACTCTTTTAAAATATTCGGCAGAGTTGTCGGCAAGTGTGATGCTTCCGACATCCCCGGTTTTCAATAATCGTAATACAGTCCGTGCCATTCAAACCGGCTGTTGAAACAATAATAAAGTTAAAGGAAGTGATTGGATGGCAATCAGCAACATCCTGAAAGACATTCGTGTGGAGCGAAATCTAATTCAAGAAGACCTTGCAGAAGCAACCGGCTCCTGCAGCCGTACCATCGGCAGAATTGAACG
>JBJELT010000022.1:0-3904 GCA_051879295.1 Oliverpabstia sp.
AATTACAGCTATTGTTTCCATAACACACCTCAAAAATAAAGTATTTCTTTCAACGAACATAATAAAATAGGTAATACTCTCTTCTCCTTCTTTTATTTGTCCGATACAGGATTTAGCTATATATGTGTATCTTCTTAAGATTACCCAAAATCATAAGTAAGTAAAAAAGGCTTACCAAGTATCTCTCTAATAAGCCTCAATTTCATATATTATAACGGAAATGGATTTGTAGTTTTGAATTTTTCCAAAACGTCATTCTCATTTCCTCTTTTCTGCCATTTATCATTATCTAATCTAAAGCATTATACAATATCGATTTAAACAAAGTCAATGAAGGAATCAACCTTTCGTTCGACGGTTTTAGACATTTATATGGAGTTTAAATCCTCTTCTGAGAGATAATAAGCAACCATATCTACGAATTCACTGTTTGTTGGCTTGTAAGTCAGAGGATAACCGGCAATTTGATCCATCCCCTTCTTGTTCTTTTCCCAACAGACGTTAATAACAGTGCGAATATTATGTTCGATATTCATAGGTGTAGTTTTGTATTTCCTTGCCAGATATGGATACATGTCTTTCGTAATTTTTATGGGCTTATCCTGATAATTCATTGCCAGGTGAATAGCATCCGTGACAAAAAAGTATCCTTTATATTTCGAAGTAACTCCCAGTTTTCTAATTATCCCATTTACGTTTTTCATTTCTCTTCTGTCCTTCCTTTCTTACCCACGTTGGAACATTTAAATACTCTTTCGTAGTTTATGCAACATCCTATATCCCTCTTCATTGATATATAAACCTTCTTCTGTGTAAAATGTTTGTTCCGTTCTTTAATTACAGCGAAGTATGGAACAAAATTCATTTCTAGACTTAATATTAATATATAAAGTCAAAAAAATGGTAAAGAAGCACGTCAAGATTTGGTCAAAATATTGGTAAAGATTTGGTAAAGTAAAAAAGAATCCTGCCCGGAGGGCTTTTTATATTATAGGAAAGTCAGAGGACTTTCCTATAATATAAAAATAGCCCTTGAAAACACTGGATTTTCAAGGGCTTCTGAATTTTTACAAATCAAAAGTTTATTTTCCGCTGACTATTGAATAATAAGCATTTGACGTTACCTTGTAGATGATTCCGTAAAATACACCAAATACCAATACGGAGATTACCATAATCAAAATCATAAGTGATACGTTTCGCAGGTTAAACAGGGCGAGAAGCTTCTGTACCATTGGGAACGCAAAACTCAAATGCAGTACAGCGGCTGCAAGAGGCAGGAAAAATACAGTCAACATCTGAGAATTGATGCTCTTACGAATATCCTTTTTGGTCATCCCCACCTTCTGCATGATGGCAAAACGACTTTCATCCTCATACCCTTCCGTAACCTGCTTATAGTAAATGATCAGCACTGTTGCAAGAATGAATACGATAGACAAAATCACTCCTAAATAAAAGATTCCTCCATAAGTACCATAGAAATCCTCCCGCTCTTCCTCACGGCATTCCACACTGTAGGAATAAAAACCACCCTCACCCGTATAATCCAGTTCCCGCACATATGCACGGATTTCTTCCGCCAGCCTGATTTCCTCCTCTGCCGTCAACCCTGTATCAAATCCATAGTGAAGCTTTGGACGGCAATAATAGTCTTCATTGGTAAATTCTGAATTGATAGAATCAGAAATACCTTCCAGGTCATTCACCACAACAAATACGGAAGGGATGATATCCATTGCAGCATCACCGCTTCCCATCATCGCATCAACCTGTTTTTTTACGGTCAGCACCGTTCCATCAGACAAAACAATCTCCGGAACATCATAACTGCGGCGGACACAATGGATCAGAACTTCTCCCTCTCCCAGTGTTTCCTTTGTCCCCATGCAATCATTGTATTCGTTTAAAGGAACAAAATGAACCTGCGTAACCTTCTCCATCGTATCCACATTTGCTGTGTTTACAACTTCCGGGTTGGCAATGAATTCTCCATCGGCAAGCATACCTACGATACTCGAACTCAGATAACACTCTTTATTTTGTGGCTTCACATCGTAATCATTCAGTATCTGATTGATTTCAGCCAGGAGATACTCCTCTTTTTCTGAAGTATACATATGGTCTTCTTCGAAAGAAACAAAATCCACCGAGACAGAAATCCCCCTTGGATATCTGGTTTTCAGGCTGTCTTCCGCACCAAAGTATAAGCTTCCTGCCCCCAGCATCATAACAAGCACCATGGTACTTAAGATACAGATAGAAGCAAGCCCTGCCCCATTACGTTTCATTCGGTACACCATGAATGAAACCGCAACAAAATGATTTTTCTGATAATAATATTTCTGATTTCGCTGCAGGATTCTGCACATCATAACAGAACCGGCAACAAAAAGCAGATAGGTTGCAATGATTACCATGATAACGGCAATGATAAACCAGCTGATAGCCAGCAGTGGACTCTGGATGGAAACAGCGATGTAATACGCCGCTGCCAGGATTAGGATTCCGCCAATTCCAAGAAGATAATTTACCCGCGGGGGTTTCTCGCCGGTGTTCTCACTTTTGATCAAGGATACCGCATTGAGGCGCCAGAGAGTCAGCATACCTTTCAGGAAGAGGAACACAAAGATTACACCAAACACCAGAAAAGTGTCAAGAATCACCTCGGAACTAATGGTAAAATCGTAGGTAATCTCTCCGTATAACATACGAACAAGACCAAGTTCTGCCATTTTTGACAGACCTATGCCACATACAAGTCCTGAAATCATGGATATTACAAATACAAACAGCGTTTCCCATATATATACCAGACCTAAGTTTTTCTTCCCCATTCCCAGAATGTTATAGAGTCCGAACTCCTTTTGTCTGCGCCGCATCAAAAATGAATTGGTATAGGTCAGAAATATAAGAGCAAATACAGCGATTACCCACACACCAAACCCCAGTGTCAGTTTTGTGGTTCTGCCGCCTGCCATACCATCCAATGCCGGCATCGCTGCCAGATGATGAATAATGTAGAACATCATGACCATTCCGGCACAGGTAAGGATATAGGGCAGATAGAAACGTTTATTTTTCCGGATCCCGTCCCAGGCTAATTTGGGATAAAAATCAATTTTCATCGTCTGTCACCACCTGTCGCAAGTATAGTCAGCGTATCCGATATCATCTGGTACAGCTGCTCATTGGTATGGTCACCACGATAAATCTGATGAAATACTTCGCCATCTTTGATGAAGAGTACACGGGAAGCATGACTTGCTGCCTTTACCGAGTGTGTAACCATCAGGATGGTCTGTCCGGTCTGATTGATTTCACCAAACAGCCGAAGCAGTTCGTCCGTCGCTTTAGAGTCGAGAGCACCTGTGGGCTCATCTGCAAGAATGATTTTGGGATTGGTAATCAGTGCCCTTGCAACCGCAGCTCTTTGTTTTTGCCCACCAGATACTTCATAAGGATATTTCTTAAGGAAATCTACAATTCCAAGCTGCCTGGCAATGGGCATGAGCCGTTTTTGCATTTCAGCATGTGGTCTGCCTGCCAACACCAGGGGTAAGTAGATATTATCTTCCAGGGTGAATGTGTCCAGCAGATTGAACTCCTGAAAAACAAATCCCATATTCTCCCGGCGAAATGTGGCAATCTGAGACTCTTTGATGCCGGAAAGATCTTTTCCGTCCAGTATCACAGAACCGGATGTGGGTTTATCCAGTGCCGCCAGGATATTTAACAAGGTAGTTTTTCCGGATCCGGATTCCCCCATAATGGCAACATATTCGCCCTGTTCCACAGAAAACGATACGTTCTTCAGTGCTTCCACCTTATTTCCGCCAAAGCGGCTGGTATATATCTTTTGCACTCCATTTACATTCAATATATTCATAACAAAAACCTCCTT
>JBJELT010000023.1:0-20027 GCA_051879295.1 Oliverpabstia sp.
CAGCAGCCGCAGCCCCAAAACAACAAAACAGCCCAGCAGATTAATTCCATAGCTACATTTTTATGAAACCTTGACCTTAATCCACTGGGCACTTCTTAATTCCCACATATTCTGTTGTTATTCTGCTATTAATCTTACAATTCCTGTTCCACTGCTGTGCGATCCTGCCCGGAGGACTTTTCTACAAGCTAAAGTCTGTACAGTAACATTATACCGTCTTCCTTCCATATAAAAATGGCTGTGCCACTTGTATATTGAAATAATCTATCAATGGTCCCATAAAAAATGCTGTTATAATCGTTCCGGCTCCTACGATTGCAGTCAGCCCGCTGAAGCTGCCGCCGGACAGGAAATACAGGCCGGTGCCAAGTCCAACACAGATAAAGTCACTGATGATTCTTACATAGCGAAACTCACCAATCTTCCAGGTTTTTGTTATAATCAGCGACACGGCATCATACGTTGAAACACCCAGATCTGCCGTAAAATAAAATGCCGAAGCCAGACACATGGCTACGATTCCGATCAGCAGACAGACGATTCTTCCTGCCATTGAAAGATCCGGAAATGTTCTAATCAGGAACTCATGGGAATACTGTGCTACATATCCCAGCAGCGTCAGATTAATCACCGTAGCCAGTCCTACATAATGTCTGTCTGCAATCAGGCTGAATGTCAGCAGCACCAGATTGGCCAGTACATATAAAGTTCCAAAACTCACCGGGATACAGCTGTCAAGTCCACTCATCAGTGTCTGAAAGGGATCTACACCAAATGCCGCACGTTTAAAAAATCCGACACTGATACCGCAGATTAGCACTCCAAATACACACATACCTACTCTCTTTTTCATATCATTTCTCCACCTTTTTCATTTCTTACTTCTTTCCACAACAGTTTTTGTACTTCTTTCCGCTGCCGCAAGGACAAGGGTCATTGGGGTATACTTTTTTCGTGCCAGGGAAAGCAATTACTTTTTGATTTTTCTGCACTTCCACATATGTATGTCCTCTGTAGTCCCATTTTCTAATGTAATTTCCCAGTTTCCACAGATTTTTCATGGCTTCCTCTATCTGTTTCTGTGAGGAAATTTTACAATCACATTCCACAAGAGTAGCAATCAGTTCTTCTGTAGATGCGTTCATCCTTATGCCTTCCTGCATATACAGGAAAATCAAAAGGTCTTCCGGAGCTTTCTTATGCAGCTTTTTCTGCAGGTAATCCATGAAAAATTGTACTTTTTCATCCGGTTCCTGGCACTCATTCTTTCCATACGCCAGAAATTCATCCCGGTCTTTTGGAATATAGTAAGAGTATTTTTCCTGATTTCTTAAAAGATTACGAAAGAGATTCTCTTCCTCAAGATCTGCATCCATAAAAAGCCCCTCTTTCAGCACATATGGCTCTCTTCCTTGCATATAGATTTCTATCTGCTCCACTGCCTCCGGTACATTCAGAGTTTCACCTTCGTATGCATTATAGATTTCCACAAACTTCTCCACAGGAAGTACTCCATACAAGTACAAAACCGCATCACAGTAATCCCTGAACAGCTGATTTTTCCTGCACTCCTCCCGGAATTCCGGAGTACAGATTTTTTTATACTTGTCCTGTACATCCTGTGGAACCTGATAAAACTCCTGTTCTGCGCGAAACCCTCCATATGTCATCAGCAGCAAATTATTTTCCAGCAGTTCCTCTGTCATGCAGATTCCATGCTCCTCTATGGCGCTTTCAAACAGATTCAGTTCGTCTTCTGATGCATGTAAAAATGCATTCTTCATAAATTTCGTTTCCAGCAGATGATTTTTCAGCCACTGACCCAAATCTTTTTTTCTAAATCTTTTATATCCTGTAAACCCATAGAACTGGGCAATATGTATCAGGTTTTCCTTTGAATAACACGTAAAAATATCTTCCAAAGATTTTATCTCCGGCATCATTTCCCGGACAGAATCTTCATGCTCACGCATGGCATGCATCCACTGTTTAAACCCTCCCGGCTCCTCCGGATGAGTACTCTGCAGGCTGTCTATCAGTGTCTGCATCACTTGCCTTTCATCTAAATCATCCACTGTATCGTACTCAGACTCTCTGTCACTCAAGGAAGTCTGCATAACTTCCGGGAGATTCCATTTCTGATAATCAGCATTGACTCTTTCCATATCAAAAGGTACTGCCTCATCCTCATTATCATAAAATCCCCATATACCCCCGCAATCCTCAATCATATTGGGGCCTTTAAACTTCACTACCTGAGGATAACGTTTCTCATAAGGGACTATTTTTTCCACCTTGATCACATGTTCCCAGTTATCACCAAAATCATACGTATATGTAAAACTGCTTCCCTCGTCCATCCATTCATCAATGCATTCATCTGCTGTATCCTGTCCATCCCGAATCGGTGAACCTACAAACTCAGCGGCTGGATATTTAAAATCAAAGGCAAACATATGACCATGTGTCCATCCGAATGCTTTTTCAATAATATCATCCAGATCAAAAAAAGTTATTCGATCCGGTACAATAATTCTTCGCCATATCGGCGGATGGCTGTTTTTGATTGTTATCTTTAGCTGATATCCCATATTTTTATATTCTCCTCTCTGGTTTTTACGGGCAGAGAACTGTCCCCTGCCCCATCTGATATACTTCATACCACTGCAGACAGGCCTCGGTCCACTTCGCACAGACCTCCTCCCATTCTTCCTGCAACCGTTCCTGTTCTTTCTTCAAACTTTCCTCTTTTTCCTGTTTTTCTTCCTCTTCTTTTTCTCCAAAACTGGAAAGTAACCACTCTTCATATTCTGATGTCTTCGCTTTCATCTGTTCCCACAGGTTTTCCGCATGATTGCAAGCTTCCTCCATTGGTTCTTTGGCCAGACGAAATCTCCAGTCCAGATAGGCATCTTCTGTGTCTATTTCCTTTAATCGGTGGCGTTCTCCTTTGGGTACTGCCCTGATGCCGGCAATCAGGGCCTGATCCTCCGCCTGTACCAGAGCAGCCAGGCCATTTTCCTTTTGTTTTCTGCTTCGCTCGAGATAATGCTCATAACCGAAGGGATAGTAACTGACCCCATCTTCTTCAAATACAAGGATTGCATCGGCCACCTGCCGGATAAAGTATCTGTCATGAGAAATGAACAGCATGGTTCCCCGATAGGCTTGAAATGCCGACTCCAGAGTTTCTTTCGCCGGTATATCCATGTGGTTGGTGGGTTCATCCAGCAGAATAAAATTGGGGCGTTCTGTAAGCATTTCCGCCAGTATCAGCCTGGCTTTTTCTCCTCCCGACAGAGCACTGACCTTCACGGAGGCAGCCCTTCCCCCAAACAGATAGGCTCCCAGAATCTGCCGCACTTCTTTTTCTGTCAATGCCGGAAATTGTTCATGAAAATGCTCCGCCACCTGCAGTTCCGATTCCAGTGCTGCAGACTGCTGATCAAAATACCCCAGTACGGTACGGTTGCCCAGTGTGCATTTTCCCTCCAGCGGACTGATGATTCCTGCCACCGTCTTTAAAAATGTGGTTTTACCCACTCCATTATTGCCGATGATGCCAATCTTCTGTCCCCGTTTCACCCGGAGGGACAATTCCAGCAGCGGTGTATCATACCCTATTTTAAGATGTTCCGCTTCCAGCACCCATTTGCTCCCCAAAACCGCAGGTTCCATGTCTCCGTTAAACAAGTGTACATCATCCGGCTCCGGTTTTTCTATCTTTTCCATCCGCTCCATAATCGTTTTTCTCGACCGGGCGAAGGAGGCTTTCTTAGGCTTATGTTTAAATCGCTCAATTAATTCATTCAGCCGCTGTAGTTCCTGCTGCTGCCGTTCATAAGCCTTTTGACCCAATGCCAGATCTTTTTGTTTCTGCTGTCGGAAATGTGTATAATTTCCCGGATATCGTTTCAATTTTCCCTGATGCAGCTCGTAGACCACATCCACCACCTGATCCAGAAAGAAACGGTCATGGGATACGAAGACAACTGCATGTTCATAGGTTTTCATATATTCTTCCAGCCATTCCACAGTAGGAATGTCAAGATGGTTGGTAGGCTCGTCCAACAGTAAAATATCCGGTTTCTGCAAAAGCAGCCGAATCAGAGAAATTTTCGTCTGTTCGCCTCCGGAAAATGAAGAAAGCTTCCGTTTCTTATCCTCCTTGGCAAATCCAAATCCGGTAAAAATCCGGTCATATTCCATCTCATAGGAAAATCGCTCTCTGGAAAACAAGTCGCTCTGCGGACAGCCCTCCAGTAACAATTCTTCCACTGTTTTGTCCTGATCCACTGATGCCGTCTGCCGGAGCATTCCGATCGTCACATTTCGTGACGTAACAATCCCCGGACCCTGCCGTTTATCGTCCCTGTCCAGATCCAGTTCCCCCGCAATCAGCCGAAGAAGTGTCGACTTACCGGCACCATTTCTTCCCACAACCGCTATTTTCTCTTTGCCTTTTATCTCAAAATCAATGCGGGACAGAATCTGCCGGTCACCTACAGACACTGTGCCATTGGTAATCTGGTATAACATAAAATACTCCTGCTATGCTTTGTTAAAGTGTTTATTACTATCTTATTGATATATCCACTTATTGTCAATAGAATGTGATTTGTACTGAAAAAAATAGTTGCATTTTTCCGCAAAATCTGTTTCACTATAAGGTGGAGACATTCATAATCTTAAAAAAGCGAGGTATGTATAATGAAACCAATTAAAGAAGGTAAAGTTCGTGAGATTTATGACAATGGCGACAGCCTGATCATGGTTGCAACTGACCGTATCAGCTGCTTCGATGTCATCCTGAACAATGTTGTAACAAAAAAAGGAACTGTTCTGACTCAGATGTCCAAGTTCTGGTTCGATCTGACCAAAGACATTCTTCCTAACCATATGATTTCTGCTGACGTAAAAGATATGCCGGAATTTTTCCAGCAGCCACAGTTCGACGGCAACAGTATGATGTGTAAGAAGCTGAATATGCTTCCAATCGAATGTATCGTTCGTGGTTATATCACCGGAAGCGGCTGGGCAAGTTACCAGAAGGACGGCACTGTATGCGGCATCAAACTGCCGGAAGGCCTGAAAGAGTCCGACAAACTGCCCGAGCCGATCTACACTCCTTCCACCAAAGCGGAAATCGGTGATCACGATGAAAATATATCCTATGAACAGAGTATTGCTCATCTGGAGAAATATTTCCCGGGAAAAGGCGAGGAATATGCAGCAAAACTGCGTGACTGCACCATCGCTCTGTACAAAAAATGTGCTGATTACGCTCTGACCCGCGGTATCATCATCGCTGATACCAAGTTTGAGTTTGGTCTGGATGAAAATGGAAATGTTGTTATCGGTGATGAAATGCTGACACCGGACAGCTCCCGTTTCTGGCCGGCAGATGGATATGAACCAGGTCATGGACAGCCATCCTTCGACAAACAGTTCGCCCGTGACTGGCTGAAAGCCAACCCAGATAACGACTGGACACTGCCGCAGGAAATCGTGGACAAAACCATTGATAAATACCTGCAGAGCTATGAAATGCTGACAGGGGAAAAGCTGAAATAAATCAGTCGTCGAACATAAAAGAAAACCATATGCAGACATTCTGAATCGTTTGCATATGGTTTTCTTTCATTATAATAATGTGTTTATTTATTCTGCATCGGAAGCAGCGTGTTTTCTCCGTATCCCTGCGAATACAGAACCCGACAGGTTATGCCATACACTGAAAATCGCTCCCGGCAAGGTTGCCAGCGGATTGGCTGCAAAGTTGGCTGTGGCAAGAGATACTGCCAGACCACTGTTCTGCATACCCACTTCAATGGCAATAGCGGTAGCTTTTTTATAAGGTACTCTCAGGATTTTGGAAGCAAACAGGCCCAGCCCCATGCCGAACAAATTGTGAAGGGCAACCACTCCCAACACCAGAATACCGGAACTAATGATTTTGTCAGCATTTACTGCTACGATTCCACTGATGATCATAACGATGGATACTACAGAAATCAGTGGCAGCACTTCTGAGATTTTCTGGATCTGTTTTCCGAAAAGACTGCGAAGCAGGATTCCCAGAAGAACCGGTATCAGAATCACTTTGACTACGGACAGTACCATCGCCCAGAAGGAAACTTCCACCCACGCCCCTGCCAGTACGTAAACCAGAAGGGGAGTCATCAGCGGTGCAATCAGCGTGGAGACAATGGTCATTCCCACAGATAAAGGCACATCTCCACCCGCTATATAAGTAATGACATTACTGGCAGTTCCGCCGGGACAGCACCCTACCAGAATGACACCCAATGCAATATCGGTAGGCAGATGCAGTGCCATTGCCAGCAGCCATGCCACCAGAGGCATGACCGTATACTGCGCGATACAGCCTATCAATATTTCTTTTGGATGAGAAAATACCACCTGAAAATCACTCATATGTATGGTAAGTCCCATGCCGAACATTGCAACACCCAGAAAGACAGATGTGTAGGTGGTTGTCCAGGCAAATCCATCTCTCCAGAAAAATGCCAGTACACTAAAGAAGATAATAATAACTCCGATGTATCTGGACAAAAGTGAACTGATTGCTCCGATTTTTTTCAATATATTTTCCATCTTACACCTCATAAATGAAATTGTCGATCAGTCTTGTCTTGCCGATGTATACGGCCATAGCCACCAGCACGTCCCGGTCAACAGTTTCTAACGGCTGCATGGTAAGCGCATCTACCACAGATACATAATCGATTCTGGCCAGAGGTTCCATTTCAATGACAGCACGCATTTCCTTCAGGACTTCCTGAGCGCTGCATCCTTTTCGGATGATCTCCTGACCTTTTTTCACGGAACGTGACAGACAGAGAGCCGCTTTCCGTTCCTCTTCATTTAAGTAGGTATTTCTGGATGATTTCGCGAGACCGTCCTCTTCTCTCACGATTGGACAACCCACGATAGTAATGTCAAAATTCAGATCCTGCACCATTTTTCGGATAATGGCAAGCTGCTGTGCATCTTTTTGTCCGAAATAGGCACGATCCGGTGCGACAATATGAAACAGTTTGGAAACTACCGTACACACACCCTGGAAATGAATGGGTCTTGTTTTACCACAAAGTGTTTCTGACAGGGTATGGATACTTACATAAGCACATGGATTCTGATACATATCTTCCGGTTCCGGATGGAAAATCAAATCTGTTCCCAGACTTTCACACAGATTGCTATCCCTCTCAAAATCTCTTGGATAAGCCTCCAGATCTTCATTTGGACCGAACTGTGTGGGATTGACAAAATCTGACACCACCACAATATCATTTTCTTCCCGGCATCGTTTGATCAGGCTCGCATGACCTTCGTGAAGAAATCCCATGGTCGGCACCAGGCCGATGGTCTTTCCTTCCTTTTTCCACTGTTTGATCAGTTTTCTTGTTTCTTCTACAGTTTTTGTTACCTGCATTTGTTTTCTCCTCTTTCTTTATGGATTTGGAGATAGCCACTCTTTCTGATTCCGCTGTTATTCCATTGCTGTCAGCAATCCATGCTTTTCATAGCTGGTTATTCGGCTTATCTTATTCTCCTCATCCACAAAAACAACTGCAGGTTTTTGCTTTTTTGCCTCCTCCGGCTCATACTGCCCGTAGGCCATAATAATAATCTTATCTCCGACACTTACACATCTGGCAGCGGCTCCGTTCAGGCAAATCATTCCACTGTTACGTTCCCCGCAAATCGTATAAGTCTCAAATCTGCTGCCGTTGTTCACATCCACGATCTGGACTTTCTCATACTCCAGAATCCCTGCGGCATCCAGCAGCGCTTCATCCACCGTGATACTTCCCACATAATCCAGTTCCGCCTGAACCACCGTGGCACGATGAATCTTACCTTTTAACATCTCAACTGTCATTCCTTTACTCCTTTCCATAATCATGTAAACGAATATGGGATAACAGCGAATCAGAAACAGAGTACAGTTTTCTTGTGAAATACTATCTCCGGGTATATTATAACACTAAGAAGCCAAAACAATTGCACAAAAACAAATACATTTTGTATTGTTAGCTGGTTCTTCGTTTTTTCAGTTCTCTGGTGTTTGCTTCTACCCGTTTTTTATTCAGTGGATAGATGAATACCAGTGCTGCCGCCACTGCAGCAAATCCAATCATCGGTACGATACAGGACATCCGGAAGATGCTGGCTGTCACTTTCGGGTCAAAGGCGGTCGCCTGGGTATAGCCGATCATGGTCAGCAGGCCTCCCACCAGTCCGGAAGACAGGGCCTGACCGATTTTACGGGCGAAAGAGTACACAGAGTATATAGTTCCGTCCTCCCTCACGCCATTTCGCACCTCTGCGTCATCTATCACATCTGTGATCATTGCCCAGATTACGGTATTGAAGAATCCCATACCCACATTGGCCAGTGTGAAATAGATTACGTAGACGTAAGGATTGGATGGTTTTACCAGCAGGCAGATCAGATAGATCAGTGAGCTGAAAATACAGGAGATCACGGACAGTTCTTTTTTTCCGATACGATCCGCCAAACGGGCGGCGAATGGCGCACAGATTACCAAAATAGCAATACTGCCTGTCAGCGATGACAGGGACTGAGCTCCCGCAGAACCGTAATAATTGGGAAATACATACCCGGCAATTCCCTGCATTCCCAGCTGTGCCAAAAGCAGAAGGATAGCTGCGATGATTATTCCGATCAATGCCTGATTGGTAAAGAGATTTTTCAGGAGTTTTCCAATATTCAATTTTTCAAAATTGGCATTTACCGGAACCCGTTCCTGAACCATGTAGTAACAAAGCAGATAGCAGATAATAGCTCCCACGGTAAATACTCCGGCTATGACAGTCATTCGTGTTCCGGAAAGTACCGTATTTCCATTGACCACCACATAAGCAAAAATAGGTGTTCCTACTCCTATAACCAGACTGGCCAGTGTGGCACCAATTGTTCTCCAGGTAGACAATTCTGCCCGTTCTTTGGGATTATCTGTGATGGCTGATGCCATGGAACCATAGGGAATATTGATCGATGTATAAAAAATAGATCCCCACAGGATATAAGTCACTACCATCCAGACCACTCTATATCCATAACCCAGATTTGCGATTCCTGCCTGATAAATCAGGAAAGAGGCAATTGCCACAGGCCCGCACATCCTCCGAATCCATGGTTTGAATTTGCCGTCTTTGGTAGGACGCGACCGGTCAACAATCTGCCCCATGGTCACATCTGTAAATGCGTCTATAAAACGTGCCGCCATCATCAGGGCTCCCACCACTCCTCCTGCGATTCCCATGACATCTGTGTAAAATTTCAGCATAAACATGGAAGACAGCAGAAAAGTAAAATCATTTCCAAAATCACCGAACATATATCCGATTTTATCTCGCATACCGAAAGGTTTTATATTTTTTCTATTTTCCATAAGTACCTCCTCGAACATTCCATATTATTAGCGGAAGGACATCTTATTATGCAGAAACAGCTAAATATTTTCCTTTCACTTGTGTTTCTCGCTTTCCGGTAGTATGATGTTTTAAAACAATACGCAAGGAGGTTTCTTATGGCATCTATCATTACTCTGGCACAATGCGGCTCATCTGATCAAATAGAAAAAAACCTGAAAACAGCCGCTCATTTTATGAAAATGGCATCCCGTTCTCAGGCTTCTATGATTGTATTTCCTGAATATTTTATGATTTCCTATCTGGCTCCCGACCATGGTTATGTGAAAAAAGCACAGTCGCTGCAGGGAGTTTTCGTTCAAGCCATGAGTGAGCTGGCCCGCCAATATCACCTCTGGGTAATCTTTGGTATGAGTGAGCAGCCTGAAGAACCTGCTTCAGACAGTTTCACTGAAAAGTGCTGCAACACCTTGGTAATTCTCGATGAGCAGGGTGTCCTTCGTGCCCGTTATCGAAAATATCATCTATTTGATGCCTTTCAGTGGAAAGAATCCGATGACACCATTCCTGGTCACGAGATTTTTTCTCCCATCGATACTCCTTTCGGAAAACTGGGGCTCGGTACCTGCTATGATCTCCGTTTTCCCGAACTGGCCCGCAGGCAGGCCATCGCCGGTGCCCAAATCATGATTTACCCGGCTGCATGGGTCAAAGGAAATCTGAAAGATATCCACTGGAAAACACTGCTGCAGGCGAGAGCCATTGAAAACAGCATGTACGTCATCGGCTGCTCACAGTATACTCCCGACACCTACCTGGGACAAAGCTGTGCGTTTGACCCTATGGGGCGAAAACTGGCTGAGGGCGGCTGCCGGGAGGAGCTTCTGTTTGTAACTGTGAATCCGGAAGAATCGGATCGGGCAAGACGTATGATTGGATCTGTTTCTCATCCTACCTTTTTTCCTTTTCGATAGGCTCTAATGGTTGACATTATGATTTCCAGCCTATGTTTTTTTGTTTTTTATAGGCTGTGTAGTTTGTTTCTTGAATTTGCAGCCTACTTTTTTTCTAAATTTAGTAGGCTCAATAAATTGTTTTTGGGATTCTCAGCCTACGTTTCTCTTTATTTGGTAGGATGTAATGGCTGTTTATTTAATCTTTAGCCTACCTATGCTCAATGGTTCTTTCATAACTTTAAGTATGTCGCCAACCTTTGACAATATCACTTATCATCATCTTTATGAAGCAGAATCGGGGGTGTCAGAGAAGGATATAGCTCTTCATATCGTTCCCGTTCCTCTTCTGTGACTGGTCCTGCCGGAATCAGACCTGTACAGTCCATTGCTGAGCAGGCGGTAAGATCATCAGTATCAGTCACTCCATACTTATCTTTCTCTGGTTTCTTATCACTTTGTTTCATAAACATAAACAACCTCCTGACTTCGGTAAGTGGGGGAAGGGTTCATAGTCACTGTTGTGACTATGAACCCTTCCCCCTGTCACTCTAAGGAGTAGTTTGCCTGATTACAGAAAAATTATTCGTTTACCACACAATCTGTGCGGCACCCCAGGTCAGTCCTGCTCCGAATCCCGACAGAATCAGTCGATCTCCTCTTGTCAGCATTCCATTTTTGTTCATCTCATCCAGAAGCACCGGTATACTCGCTGCTGAGGTATTGCCGTATTTTTCTATATTCATGGGGAATTTTTCTTCCGGCACACCCAGACGTTTTGCAGCCGACTGAATGATTCTGCTATTTGCCTGATGAAGCACATACCAACGAATGTCCTCTTTCTTCGTTCCTGTCTGCTCCAGAACCTGCAGGATGCACTCGGGAACTTTCTTCACAGCAAACTTAAATACTTCCTGTCCATTCATCTGAACATAATCCTCAGTGGTTTTCTGCAGAGGATTTTGAATCTTTCTGGAACTGCAGGTCAGTACATTACCTTTTAATCCATCAGAATATTGCACAAAGCCTTCCAGGCCAGTCTCCGCAGCTTCCACTACGGCTGCACCTGCACCGTCACCAAACAGTACACAAGTAGAACGATCTGTCCAGTCCACCAGCTTGGAAAGGACTTCTGTTCCAATCACCAGTGCTTTTTTATAGATTCCTGCTGAAAAATAAGCATGAGCCGTATTTAGCCCAAATAAGAATCCGGAACAGGCAGCACTGATATCAAAAGCCACCGCATGACACGCTCCGATTGCTTCCTGAACCTGACAGGCGGTAGATGGAAACTGCATATCATTACTGCAGGTAGCAACCACGATCAGATCAATCTCCTCTGCATCTATATTTGCATTCTCCAGAGCTTTCTTCGCTGCCTGTGCTGCCATCCATGCTCCCGTCTCATTCTTTACAATCCGACGATTTCTGATTCCTGTTCTGGAAGAAATCCACTCATCGCTGGTATCTACCCACTGGGCTAACTGATCGTTACTAATCACCTGTGCAGGAAGACAACTTCCGGTACCTATAATTCTTGTAGTCATGTATTTACCCTCATATACTTTGATATTCAAATTATTTTTCCATCAAAGTATACGTCATATACATGACTTTGTCAAGATACGAAGATTTCCCCGGGAAAAATGTAAAACTCCCCGGGGAAATCTTCATAAAATTCCGCTGTTTTTTACGTTTTGTACTGCCTTCCTGATGTTTTCTTCGTCCTGTACCAGTGCCACGCGCACATAGCCTTCCCCAGACGGGCCGAAGGCGCTTCCCGGGGTGACGATGACGCCGGCTTTTTCCAGAAGGATTTTTACAAATTCTTCGGATGAGGTGTATTTTACAGGTATGGGGGCCCACACAAACATAGTTGCGGGACATTTTTCGATTGGCCAGCCGATGGATGTCATGCCTTCGCAGAAGCAGTCTCTTCTTTTCTGATAGGCTTCCCGGGTGGTTTTTACGCAGAACTGATCGCCGGTTATGGCAGCAATGGCTGCTTTCTGTACCGGAAGGAACATACCATAATCGGTATTAGATTTGAGTGTTGTCATCTTTTCTACGATTTCCCGGTTGCCGATACAGAAGCCGATCCGTGCTCCTGCCAGTCCATAGGTTTTGGACAGGGAGTTGAATTCTACGCCTACGTCTTTGGCACCTTCATACTGGAGGAAGCTACCGCTGGTTTCCATGCCAAAGGCCAGCTCACTGTAAGCATTGTCATGTAATACTGCAATGTCGTATTTTTTTGCAAAGGAAATTAGTTTTTCGTAAAACCATCCTGGTGCTACAGCTGTGGTGGGGTTATTGGGATAGGAAACGACCATCAGTTTTGCAGCTTTTGCCACTTTTTCGGGAATCGCATCAAAATCAATCAGATAGTTATTTTCTTTTTTCAGCGGCATATAGTGAAGCTCTGCTCCTGCGATGACCGGTCCATCCCCGAAAATCGGATAACAGGGATCGGGAACCAGTACAATATCACCCGGATCTACCAGAGTCAGGCCAATGTGAGAAAGCCCCTCCTGACTTCCCAGGAGAGAAACCACTTCCGTATCAGGATCAATTTCTACCTGATAACGGCGGCGATACCAGGCACTGACCGCTTCGTGAAGTTCCCGTGTATCTTGAATCGCATACACATAATTCTTCTTATCCTGCACAGCCTCCGTCATTGCCCGGATAATATGATCCGCCGGAGGGATATTGGGTGTCCCGATACTGAGGTCAATCACTTCCTCCCCTCTTTTCAGCTTCTCTTTTTTCATCTCCAGCAGAACCGTAAAGATACTGGTTCCAAAACGGTCCATTCGTTTCGCAAACTTCATGTTTCTATCTGTCCTCTCATTTATTTTGGGGAATCCAGGGCTTGCTCAGATAGGTATCTGTATCACCCCCGAATCTCCCTTTTCTTTTTAGATATACATAACGAATATAATGCAGGGTATAGGCTTCTCCCTTGACAGCCAGCATCCGAAGCAAATATTCCAGCTGTGCCTTTGTATCCTCATGGATAAACCAGAGTCTGTCTTTTCCCTTTTCATAATATTCCAGCGGAGATGCATCCGTGTAACCATCGGGATGATAAATCCTGGAGGCGCTAATGCGGTCCATGATCATTTCCGCAATATATTTTCTGGGCATGGGCATACCGGCCAGCACATGTTCCGCACCAATGCCATAGTCCACCCAATATTCAAAATGATGTTTATTTCTTCCTTTGTGATGCAGCCAGGAGGCAGACAGTCCGGTTGCCTCCCTCTCTGCATTGTTGGGGCTTCGTGTTCCCTGATAGTATCTGGCGCCTTTCAGAAATTCTGTCGGTGCGTATTTGGACATATCATGGAGCAGCCCCTGGCGATAAAGCCCGATACGAAAACAATACTTCATGACCAGAAGTTTATGGGATGTTATTGTTTTAAAATGACCCCAGACGTTCATAATTTCCCTACTTTCCTATTAATACAAGAATGCTTCTTCCCGGCACTTTCAGTGACTTTTTGCCAGGGACTTTTGTTTCTTCACCCGGCCGGCTGATGGCTTCTTCCGACTTTTTGCCGGAATCTGCAGCAAGATACCATTTCATACCTTCCGGCAGATCAGGAAGGGCCATTTCACGTTCTGACCAGTACATATTATAAATAACGTATATAAAATCATCCGCCGTTTCATCCGGTTTTTTCGCATAACTGCCGCAATACAGTATACCAGCCTGTCTGCAGGTGGTTTCCCGGTCAACATACCATGCTTTTCCAGAATGGTAAGAGATTTCCGGCCATCCCAGGGATTTATAATCGGTTGCCCGCAGTTCGTACGGCATATGCAGAATCGGATGTGCCTTCCGAAATGCGATCAGATTCTGTACAAATGTTGTAAAATCTGCATATTTTCTGGCCTTGCTCCAGTCAATCCAGCCGATTTCATTATCCTGGCAGTAGGCATTATTATTTCCATTCTGACTGTTGCCCATCTCATCACCGCCATAGATCAGAGGTGTTCCCTGGCTGAGCATCAAAAGCATCATTGCATTGCGCATCTGCTGTTTGCGAAGTTCCAGGATTGCTGTTTTTCTGGTCTCTCCTTCTGCACCGCAATTCCAGCTGAAATTGCAGCTGTTGCCGTCCTGATTGCTTTCTCCATTGTCTTCATTGTGACGGTAATCGTAAGACACCAGATCCACCAGAGTAAATCCATCGTGATTGACCATATAGTGAATGTTCCCATGAGAGACTGCATTCTTTTTACTGAAAGCAAGGACATCCTGTACCTGACCTTCGTCTCCTTTCAGGAACCGACGCATCGTATTTTGAAATCCGGGATTACATTCGCCCAGTCTCCTCTTTTTACTGTGCTGCATCCGATACAGTCTGTTCATATCGTAACCGGGACAGATCAACTTACAATCGGCAAGCACATCATCTCTTGCAATCAGTTCCAGCCAGGCTCCCTCACCCATCAGGAAAAATCCGTCAATCTGGTATTCCATTTTCCAGAACTGCAGGATTTCCAATACCAGATTTGGTTCAATATCTGTCGGAAAATAAAAATCCATCAGACATTCCATACCTTCTTCATGCAATTTTGTGATAAATTCTTTCACTTCCTGTTCCGGATATTTTCCAGCACAGTACGAGGGCTTCGGTGCAAAATATCTTCCTTTTGTATAGCCCCAGTAATTCAGCTTTGCATCTTCATTTTCCACAGTCAGGTATCTGGATTTTTTCTCTTTCGGAGGTAATTCCTCAAAGTCATAGGCGGGCATCAGCTCGATGGATGTAATACCTAACTGTTTCCAGTACGATATTTTCTCACAAAGTCCCTGGAAGGTTCCTTTCTTGCGAACTCTGGAATTTTTCTGCATGGTATAACCCCGCACATGAATTTTGTATAATATCATCTCTTCATAAGGCACGGGCTCAGCCAGCGGCAGAACCGCCGATGGTTTCATAACTCTGCTTTTCTGAGCGTCATAGAACTCCGGTTTTTGTCCAAAACAATCGGTTCCGCACACAGCCCTCGCCCCAATATCCCTAAGAACCTGATTACCCTGACGGTATTCATATTCATAAACAGAAAGATTATGCTTCTGTACCACTACTGCATAGCGATTGCCAATGCGGCACGACTCAGGCATACGAATCACCTGTTCCGGCTGTTCTTCTCCTTTTTTATAAAACAGCAAATCAACCGGCTCATCCCCGACAGCGTGAACGGAAAAATTATAACCATCTGCTGTCCTGGAAGTTCCAATCCTTGTAGGATCTCCCGGTCGTATACTCCAAAGCTTTTTTTCTTCAGTCATCTCAGTTCCTCCATCATATTATTAGGCTTTGTTTAAAGCTGTTCCTTTTAGTACGCCTCGGCGCACTTGCTGCGTGATGCGCGTCATATGATATCAAGTTCGATAGGACAATGGTCTGATCCCATAATCTCTGTGTGAATCTTGGCATCAAACAGCTTCTCTTTTAAGCATTCAGATACGCAGAAATAGTCAATACGCCATCCGGCATTTTTCTCTCTGGCCTTAAATCTGTAGGACCACCAGGAATAAATTCCTTCCTGTTCCGGATAGAAATAACGAAAAGTATCAATAAATCCAGCATCCAGAAGTTGTGTGAATTTTTCTCTCTCCTCGTCGGTAAATCCGGCATTTTTCCGGTTCGTTTTCGGATTTTTCAAATCAATCTCTTTGTGAGCCACATTCAGATCACCACAGAAAATGACTGGTTTTTTCTCCTCCAGTTTTTTCAGATAAGCCAGGAAATCCTTTTCCCACTGCATACGATAGGGCAGACGGGCCAGTTCATTCTGTGAATTCGGTGTATAAACTGTCACCAGATAAAACTCCGGATACTCCAGGGTAATCACACGTCCTTCCCGATCATGTTCCTCCATTCCGATTCCATAAGATACACTGATTGGTTCTTCCCTGGTAAAAACAGCTGTTCCCGCATATCCCTTTTTTTCCGCATAATTCCAATACTGATGGTACCCCTCCAGGTCAAGCGCAATCTGCCCTTCCTGAAGCTTACTCTCCTGAATACAGAAAATATCTGCATCGATTTCCTTAAAAAAATCCAGGAAACCTTTATTAACACAGGCCCGAAGACCATTCACATTCCACGATATCAGTTTCAAACAATTGTCCTCCTTGTGAAAGCGTTCAGTTTATTATAGCATACTTTTTGAAAAGGTACGGAAAATTTTTATCATTTTTTTCACCTGGGTATGATTTTGTACCGTCTCAGTGTTTTGTCTGCTGTGCCATGAAAGTGGAGATGGTTTTTCCGGTATGTTTCCATGTATTCCCATATATCATCGCTGATTCTTTCCCCCGGGTTGACCAGAGGAATTCCGGGGGGATAAGGTATCAGGGCTTCCCCCGCTATTTTTCCACGGGCATCCTCCCAGGCAATCTCTGTTTTCTCTGCAAAATACGCCTGTCGGGGACTCATCACATATGCAGGCAGGGTCATATTTATATCAGATACTTTTTTTTTGGTTTCTATATGATCATGTGTTTCCGCAGTGCTATAATCAGACGCAATCTGTCTCAGTGCTTCCACCAGCCGGTCCATATCTTCCAGTTCATTAGCATAGGTCACTACGGCTACAACGTGCCGTTCGTCTGCCAGTTCCATGCCAAC
Source organism: Oliverpabstia sp. (assembly GCA_051879295.1). GTDB lineage: Bacteria > Bacillota > Clostridia > Lachnospirales > Lachnospiraceae > Oliverpabstia. The sequence continues at coordinate 17,033 of JBJELT010000023.1, forward strand.
ACGATGTTCCTCATACAACCGGTCTGCCAGTTCAAATCCCGTCATTCCCTCTGCCTCAATTACCAGCCGGGAAGTATCCAGATCAAAAATCGCCTGTTTTTTTATTTCCTGTCCGTAACAGTTGATACCGGGAATTTGCTGAATTCTTTTTCTTGCGTCCGATGCCAGCATTTCTGCTTTTTGAAGCATCTCGGGGCCATGCTGAGCCAGTTCATAGCGGGCTGCATCCAGAGATGTCATCAGCAGATAGGAAGGGCTGGTGCTTTGGACCATATGCAGGGCAGATTCCAGCCTTCCCCGATCGATCCGGTTACTTCCCACATGAAGCAGGGAACTTTGTGTCAGCGAGCCGGTTACTTTGTGCATGCTCTGTGCACAAAGGTCAGCACCCTGCTGAATGGCTCCCCGGGGCAAATGTCCCGTGCCGTACTCCTCTGCTCTAAAATACAGGTGTCCTCCATGGGCTTCATCCACCAGTAAAACTGCCTGATGGCGGTGACAGATTTCACTGATTGCCTGAATGTCGCTGCACACCCCGTAATAGGTGGGACTTACCAGAAACACACCTTTGCAATCCGGATGTCGGCGAAATCCTTCTTCCACATCCTCCGGGCTGATACAGCCGCACAATCCTGTCTTTTCATCGTAGCGGGGCATAAGGTAAATCGGCGTTGCCCCACTCATAATCAGTCCCATCAGGACAGACTTATGGGCATTGCGGGGAATCATGATTTTATCACCTTCACCCGCACATGCCAGAACCATGGCCTCATTGCCGCAGGTTGTTCCATTTACAAGGAAATACGTGGCTTTTGCTCCAAATACCTGGGCTGCCAATTCCTGAGCTTCTCTTATCACACCCTCCGGGCAATGCAGGTCATCCAGGCCTTCCGCTTCTGTCAGATCAAAGCGAAAAATACCATCTCCGGTCCACTGTCTCCATCGGGAGCTGATTCCCTTTTCATACCGATGGCCCGGAATCTTAAAATACACAGGACGTTCCTGCGTATACTCTACGATTGCATCCAGAAGCGGCGTTCTGTTCTGATCCAGGCCGCCTTTTCTGTCTGTTACTTTACCATTATTAACCATATAATTATACTCCATGCGAATTTTCAAGTATGCCTCGGCTTACCTGTATTTCTTTTGAACTTTGGGAATATTGGCTTAGACTTCTCAGTATATAAACCGAAAAAATGGGCTGCAGCTATGTTTGTCCGTGCCGCAGCCCCTCCTTATTTTATCCGTTTATCATTGTTTTACGATTCTGGTCCATCCGTATTTGTCTTCTTCTTTGCCCCACTGGATTCCTGTCAGATAGTCATACAGTTTCTGGGTCAGATCACCAATCTGGAAGTTATTGATGGTGATTTCTTCTCCTTTGTATACCAGAGCGCCTACCGGTGAGATTACAGCAGCAGTACCGGTACCGTAAACTTCTTCCAGTCTTCCTTCTCTTCCGGCCTGCATCAGATCATCTACTGCCAAATGAGTTTCATTTACTTTGTAACCCCAGTCTTTGAGGATATGGATAATGGAATCTCTTGTTACACCTGGAAGAACAGTTCCCTCAATCGGAGCGGTGTAGATTTCACCATCGATCTTGAACATGATGTTCATGGCTCCTACTTCTTCTACATATTTTCTTTCCTGTCCATCCAGCCACAGAACCTGAGAACATCCGTATTTTTCAGCTTTTACCTGACCAATGATGGAACCTGCATAGTTACCGCCGCATTTGGTGAAACCGGTTCCGCCTTTTACGGCACGAACGTATTCATCTTCTACCATGATTTTTACAGGTGCAAGACCTTCTGCGTAATATGCACCTACCGGTGAAAGGATGATCATGAACTTGTAAGCTTTTGCTTTATGAACACCCAGAGAGGATTCTGTCGCAAATACAAACGGACGGATGTACAGGGATGTTTCCGGCTCAGACGGTACCCAGTCTCTTTCCACATTTACCAGTGCCTCAACGGCCTCAATAAACAGTTCTTCCGGAACCGTAGCCATGCAGAGACGTTCATTGGAATTGATCATACGTCTTGCATTCATCTCCGGACGGAACAGCTGAATCTGGCCATCTGCTCTTCTGTATGCTTTCAGACCTTCGAAAGTCTCCTGTGCATAGTGAAGTACTACAGTAGCCGGGCTCATCGGGATCGGACCATATGGCATAATGGTTGCATCATGCCAGCCAATACCTTCATCATAATCCATCACGAACATATAATCGGTAAAATATTTACCAAACCCCAGTCTTTTCTCATCTGGTTTTTCCTGAAGTTCTTCTCTTTTTATAAATTTGATATCCATAATAATTTCCTCCTGCTCTGTCAGCAAAATTCGAGGGATCTCTTTACCCCTACACCTTGTTACTAGTATAAAACTACATTTTTCTCACGTCAATAGAAAATCATTGTTTTCGGTTGCTTTTGTCCGGCATATCTGCTAAAGTAACAAGGAAGGGATTTCCCTTATTCCTTGATAAAAGGATATTTCCAAAGATTTCGAGAAGAAAGAAAGAGGTTTTTACCATGAGTGATCTTGAGAATGTAAACTGCAATGGCAACTGCGACAGCTGCAGTTCCGACTGTAATCTGGATTTTTCCAATCCAAACGCAACCGTTACCCTGACCCTGGATGACGATACTGAACTGGAATGTGCCGTTCTGACCATTTATCCTGCCGGCGAACATAAGTACATCGCACTGCTTCCTCTGGATGAAAACGGAGAGAATCATGACGGCGAAGTCTATCTGTACCGCTTCTCTCAGGAAGAAGGACAGCAGCCGGTTCTGGAAAATATTCTGGACGATGATGAGTATGACATTGCCGCAGACGCATTTGACGAACTGCTGGACAATGCAGAATACGATGAAATCGTAGATGGAAAAGATTTGTAATTTGTTTGTATGTTAACGGAGAATCTCTGTGATTTTCGGACTCGCTTTCCCCAATGCTTCTGAAAATCACAGAGATTCTCCTGCTT
>JBJELT010000024.1:0-2335 GCA_051879295.1 Oliverpabstia sp.
TTCTGTTATTAAAAGCTTCTGATACTGACTGCATGGAATTAAACGAAATCATTCGGGAAGTCAATGAAACAACGGTCATCCCAGAAGAAATTCTTTCAGATCATGCATACTTTTATTCTCGGGATCGTAAGGAACTCCTGTGTGCTTAACCAAAAATGCCATAAAATAACACCGAGCCGCCTGATTAAATTCAGACGGCTCCTTTTACGTTAAAAATAAACTCTGTTGTTCATAGTCCTGCCTTCGTACCAACTGTGGCGGCTTTTTATGCAGTGCATATTCCAAAAACGTGTCTTCATATACCCAATCTTCCAATTCAGATCTATCCAGTATCAATGGCATCCGATGATGCACCGGACTGACCGATTCATTTGCCTGGGTAGTTAAGATAATGAAATGATTATCATCCTGAAAGCGATTGTAAAACCCTGCCATGAATAAGACCGGCTGATTTTCTCTCAGGAAAGTAACTTTATTCTTATCCGGATCCCATTCATAAAACTGCTTTGCTGGAATGATACAGCGTCTGTGCATCACACTATCCCGGAACGACTTTCTTTCCAGAGCAGTTTCTGCTCTTGCATTGATCAGCAGCCCTTTTTTCTGATATTGCGGAAAGCCCCATGACATTTCTTCTGCCAAAAGATGTGGTTTCCTTCCGGTAATCACAGTTGCAGACTGAGAGGGATAAATATCACCCCTGCGCTCTCTTCTCAGTTTCTCATCCACCTCCCGGACCACTTTTTCTATTTCTCTGGCTGTATCATCATCCACATAATATCGTCCACACATTATTTTTCTTCCTTTTTTTCAACTGTTACATATTTTTGATTTCTACTTGATGGACGATCCGGAATTGTCATTTGAAGTTCTCCTGCTTCACACAACGGCTTCAAGTATCTTTTTGCAAAGCTTTTGACATCCTTATATCCCATGTATACTGTGATTTCTTTTTTGCTTCTCGGTATTTTACAATATTCTAAAATCCTGTTCTGCAGACTATCCTGGGTGTTATCCTGGTGCTTATCTTGGGTGCTATCCTGGGGACCATCTTGGGTGCTTGTATTTCTTCTATAGAAAATCACCGCAAATCCATATGCCTGCTGTTCAAATTCCACTCTACATCCTGCCGCTTTGCAAGCAGTATAAATACGCTTCAATCCTGTTGCAAAACTTTCCATATCTTTTGAGTAATATAACGTTCGTGTAATCAGTGGATTTCTTCTGACTGGTCTTTCATTTCCTTCAATAAATTTCTCTGGTGAAACTCCAGTCGGAAATGCACCTGGATTATAAATCTCAATTCGATCTTTAAATATTGCTACCTCATTGCTCTGCCCAGAATCAAATAATTTATGTCCAAAAGAATTAATAATTGCCTCACGAATCGCATCCAATGGTATTTCAGGAATTTCCTTTCTTGACAATCCACTTCCGATTTCAACACGCCAATCCATTGCATCAATGATATACTGCTCTGCCTTTTTTGAAAGTTCCATAATGGAACCTGTAAACCTGCGGATATCCGTAAATGTCAACCTCTCATTTGTTGCAAATTTTGCCATCTGAAGTTCATTAATACCACAATTACAAAATAATGCTGCTCCTGCATTTAATAAGTGATCACCCTGTATCAGTTCTAACTTATTCAATACTGTTTTTACATCTGTCTCCTCAAAACTGATTCTTCCTGCATCTTTTGCTTTTTGCAGATAAGTATCAAAAGCATTTTTATCTATATCCTGAAGAGTATATTCAGAAACCTGTCTTTCCCACGAATATTTTACATTATCCCGTTTGCGTATCATTTCATCATAAATATCCTGTTCCATAATCAGATCTTCATCTGCAACTCGGATACGTGGAATACTATACGCAAGATATGGCTGACGATTTCCCTCAAAATCAACTTGAATACATTCCCTTTCTCCGATGCGAACAGCCTTAATCTCCGGATAAATAGCAGGCGTAATGTGATTTCCAATTGCCTGGCTTACCTTTCTCAGCGACTCATCCGTTATTACCTGTCCAATTACAGTACCATCATTTTTCACGCCAAAGTACAGAACACCTTTTTTATGCTTGTTGAGAATTGCAGCTATAGATATCATTGCTTCTTTCATCTCGCCAGTACTTTTCTTGTATTCTATTGTCTCAGTTTCCGGACCGATATTTACCAGACTCATTTTTCTTATCACCTTCATATTATTATATCCTCTATTTTATCCGATTTATATTTCATTATCAATCTTATTTTAACGCCATAAACCATCACAATAAATCGTCTGCTCTCATACCACACATTCAAAAAGGCCACCCATTACAGGGCAGCCAG
>JBJELT010000024.1:2435-3726 GCA_051879295.1 Oliverpabstia sp.
TAGATTTCCCATAATTTTTTATGTATCTCTCTTACAGTAATTCCATTGCACTGATTCTCTAACATCTTCAGGAATGGAAAAATCATCGTTTTTTGAATATCCTTTCCTTCAAGTACATGTTGTTCTTCCTGTCCGTACACCTCATATAGACATTCCAATATAATATTCATATCTGTCACAAACTTTATCATTGGTTTTTCATACTTCCTTTTCTGCACGGCTGCCATCTGAAACTCCTTTCACATCCGGACGGTTAATCCATCAAGCCTTTTCAGCGGCAGTCCCACCAGATACCAGTCTTCATCCATTTCAATCCGGACCGGCACCCAGACATCATTAATTTTTACCTCAAAACATTCTCCACAATGCAGACCGCCATAATATGATTCCATTCCAAATCGGATATCATAACGTCCACTTTCCTTGTCATAAAAAAGATTACCTTCTCGTTTCTCGCTCATTCTATTATTCCTCCTGAAAAATTATCTTTTATACTTAGTAATAGTGACGTTAATCTGGTGATTGCAAAATCTCAGGATGTTTTTCTAAATATTTTTTTCGATAGCGATAAAACGTCGTGTGGGATAATCCCAATTCTTTGCGAAGCTCTGTCGGTGTAATCTCTCCGGCAATTACTTTTGAAAATGCTACATCAAATTCATCTTCCTCGATTGCTGCAGGTCTTCCATAATCATCCCATTCCCCACGGAGCTTCTTCATTTCAATGCCTTCTCTCTGACGCTTTTCTTTTTTCTCAATTTCTGCCTGTGCCATAGAAGCATAAAGTTCCAGCATCATATTATTGATAGTTTCCATCATAAGACAAGCCATGGTGTTATCCATTTTTGACATGTCCATCAATGTAGTCGGCAGCTCCAGAACCATCAGCCGCACACCCATTCCCTGCAGTCGTCGGATCTGCTCCATAGTATCCTTCTTATTCCTGCCCAACCGGTCCAATTCCGTAATAATCAAAATATCTCCTGACCGCAGAACATCTTCTACCAGCACAGTGTATCTTGGTCTGTTGAAATTCTTCCCTGTCTGCTGATCCGTAAAGATATTTTTCAGTTCCATTTCGTGTTCCTTACAGTATTGCCGTATCTCCTGAATTCCCCTGTCAAGATGCTGCTCCCTGGTGCTGGTTCTGTGATAACCATATATAGCCATTTTGCGCTCTCCCTTCTGCGAATGTTCCAAAATGTAGGCATTTCTTCTGGAATATTCCAAAAGGATTTATCCATACATTTCGGTACATAATTCACGTCTCTTTTTCCATATTCCAAATTGT
>JBJELT010000025.1:0-18936 GCA_051879295.1 Oliverpabstia sp.
ATTTTCGGACTCGCTTTCCCCAATGCTTCTGAAAATCACAGAGATTCTCCTGCTTTATCCATACGAAACAAAATGTGCCTGGTAGGAGCATATGTTTACTTTGTTCTTCTGTTACAAAACAGCCAGGGCAAGTACCCTGACTGCTTATTATTATCATCTATTCCTGACCAAAAATCAGTTTTTCTCTTTTTTTATCCAACAGGGGTTGGATGCTTTCCATTATTCTAACTCACCACCTATAGAGGTGGAAGTCTTGTCTTCTTTCAAGATAAAATAACCTGTGCCATTCGGAGTGACTCCAGGTAGGCTATAATGTTTATTTACTTGATTTTTATCCTACCTTTTTTTGCTTCTGGTAGGCTCCATTGAGTGATTTTTAGTTTTTTCTCCTACGTTTTTTCATGTTCGATAGGCTCTTTCGAGCGTGATTTCAATTTACATCCTACTGATACACTTAAAACAGTAGGATATAAATTGAAAAATAATATGAAAAAGCCTACTGAACACGAAAAAAGGTAGGAGGAAAATTAGAAAACTAACTAACAGAGCCTACAAAAGGCAAAAAAAGGTAGGACGAGAACTAAGATAACAAGCATTTTAGCTTACCGGTATACATGTCAAATTACCGCGGGGATAATGTTAAAGTCCCCGGGGAAATTTTATCGTCGGCAGGAGTATACAACCCACTCGCCCAGGTTTACGGCGTGGTCACCGATACGTTCCAGGTATTTGGTGATCATCAGCAGATCCAGCTGATAGGCTCTTTCGGTTTTGTTGCGGCTCTGCTGGATGTCTTCTGCAAGTTCATCACGGATTTTTTCAAAGTAATTGTCCACTTCATTGTCCATTTCAATTACCTGGTTAGCAAGTTTTTCGTCTTTTCGTACATAGGCATTGACACTGTCAGTAACCATTTTAGATGCTACTTTTCCCATGTTGAAAATGGAAGGATGTACTTCCAGCTGAAAATCTGTCAGATTTTTTGCAATATCTGCAATATCTGCTGTCTGATCTCCGATCCGTTCCATGTCTGCAATCATTCTCAGGGCAGCGGAGATGTTGCGAAGATCTCCGGCTACGGGCTGTTGACGAAGCAACAGCTTCATGCATAAGGATTCGATATCCCGTTCTTTTTGATCGATCTCCTGTTCCACGCGATGAACACCGGCTGCTATATTTTCATCTTTTTCACGAAGAGCTTTCATCACCAGGGACATCGCCTCTTCACACAGATTTCCCATCAATATCAGTTCACCGCTGAGTTTACGCAGCTGCTCTTTGTATGCTTCTCTTGTCATCAGCCAAACCTCCCTGTGATATAGTCTTCTGTCTTGGGATTTTTCGGCATGGAAAATAACTGTTCTGTATCTCCCATTTCCACCATTTCTCCCAGAAGGAAAAATGCAGTTTTGTCCGATATTCGAACTGCCTGCTGCATGTTATGTGTAACCATCACGATTGTGTACTGTTCTTTCAGTTCCAGCGCCAGATCCTCAATCTTTGCTGTGGAAATCGGATCCAGCGCGCTGGTGGGTTCATCCATCAGCAGGACTTCCGGCTGTACGGCCAGTGCTCTTGCTATGCAAAGTCTTTGCTGCTGTCCGCCGGACATTCCCAGTGCACTTTTTTTCAGACGATCTTTGGTCTCGTCCCAGATTGCTGCTTTTCTGAGAGAATCTTCCACGATTTCATCCAGTTTACTCTTATTATAAATGCCGTGGGTCCGGGGACCGTAAGCAATGTTATCATAAATACTCATGGGAAATGGATTTGGCTTCTGAAATACCATTCCCACTCGTTTTCGAAGGAGATTAACATTTCTCATCGCATTAATCGGCTCACCATCTAATAAAAGATCACCCGTGATTTTACATCCTTCCACCAGATTATTCATACGATTCAAGGATTTTAACAGTGTGGATTTGCCGCATCCGGAAGGACCGATAAATGCAGTGATTTCCTTTGCCGGAATATTCATATTGATGTCTTTCAGTGCATGGAAATCACCATAATATAAATCCATATTTTTTATTGTAAATTTGTCCATTTTTTTACCTCTTTATCAGCTTTTTCGCTATCCATCCGGAACATGCATTGATCAGAAGAACCAATACCATCAATACAACAGCTGATGCATAGGCCTGATCCATATACAGACCCTCAGACAACAGTGCATACATATGGACAGCCAACGTTCTTCCTGAATCCATCAGGCTGCCGGGAACTTTTGCAATGGTTCCTGCCGTAAACATCAGTGCAGCTGTCTCACCCACAACTCTCCCGATTCCCAGGATGATACCGGATACAATGCCCGGAACCGCCGATGGCAGTATGATTCTAAAAATCGTTCGCAGTTTTCCGGCTCCCAGTCCAAAGCTTCCTTCACGGAAGGAATCGGGCACGGAAAGGAGCGCCTCCTCTGTTGTGCGCATAATCAGCGGCAAAATCATGATTGCCAGGGTCAGTGCACCTCCAAGGAAGGTATATCCCCAACCGAAAAATACAGCAAAAAACAAGTAGCCAAACAGACCGTATACAATTGAAGGAATTCCCTGAAGAGTTTCTGTGGTGACACGCACGATTTTCACCAGAAGATTTCCTTTTTTTGCATATTCTACAAGATAAATCGCCGCTCCCACGCCCACCGGAACCGCAAACAGCAAAACCAGAAGAACCATCATCAGTGTATTAACGATAGCCGGCAGCATGGAAACATTTTCTGTGTTATACTCCCAGGCAAACTGCTCCGGTGTCAGATTCGGGATTCCTTTAAAAAGGATATATCCTACCAGACAGACGGTGATTCCCACCGTAAATACTGTGGCTATAACCATCAGAATTCTAAGTAGCAGGGAAAATGGATGATATTTGTATATTTCAAGTCTACCTTTGTATGTATCCATTACTTGTCCCTCCTCTGCAGCGCTGAACAACAAGTATTTAAAATCAGAATCAGTACAAATAATACAACCGCCGTGGCAATCAGCGCCTCACGGTGAAGATCGGCTGCATATCCCATTTCCATAACTATATTAGCTGTCAATGTACGGACTCCGAATAACAGGCTTTTCGGTATGACAGGCTGATTTCCCGCTACCATGATTACTGCCATGGTTTCACCGATCGCTCTTCCGATACCAAGTACAATTCCCGCCAGGATACCTGACTTTGCTCCAGGAAGAACGGCACTGAACACGCTCCTCTCAGGAGTGGCACCAAGGGCAAGGGAACCTTCATAGTAGGATTCCGGTACCGCCCGGATGTTGCTTTCCGCCACGGTAATGATCGTGGGAAGAATCATAATTCCCAGAAGAATGGACGCCGTCAGTACACTTTTCCCATTTCCTCCAAATGCTTTCTGCATGATTGGAACAATTACTACCAGACCGAAAAATCCATACACGATAGAGGGAATTCCTGCCATCAGTTCTACCGCCGGTTTTACAAATCGATAGACCCGTGGGCTGCAGAATTTTGCCAGATATACAGCTGCAAAAAATCCAATGGGTACACCCACGATAATTGCACCTGCTGTCACATAAATACTGCCCACAATCATCGGCAGGATACCGAAAATATTATTGTTGGGTTTCCATTTCTGTCCCAGAAGGAACTTAAATGGTCCAATTTCTGCAATAGCTGGAATTCCATTGGCAAACATAAATACACAAATCAAAATAACTGCCAGAATTGACATGCAGGCTGTCAATAGAAATACAACCTGCATGATAATTTCTTTTGCTTCTTTCATGTTATCTCCTCTATTTGATATCTGACCAGTCCTGTGTCTCACCGGTGAAAATAGAGCGTACCTGTTCGGAGGTCATATTGCTGATCGGATTATTATCATTTACAATGACTGCGATTCCGTCCAGTGCAATTGCCCGAGCAGTGATTCCTGCGGATGCCTCGCTGTCCTTCAGTTCTCTGGATGCCATACCGATATCACATATTCCCTCGATTGCAGAATTGACACCAGTGGTAGAATCACTCTGCTGAACTTCAATCTCTACGTCCGGATTTACAGCGGTATAAGCTTCTTTCAGTTTTTCCATCACTGGTGTTACAGAAGAAGAACCTGCAACCGTTACTTTTCCGGTAAGACCGGAAGCTTCATAAGCGCCTTCATTTCCCTGACTGATATAACCATTTTCTTCTACAACAGACTGTCCATCTTCACTCATGATGTATTTTACAAAGTCAGCCGCCACTTCGCTCAGACCTTCTTTGATAACAATATTAAACGGACGGGAAATCTTGTATGTACCGCTCTTAATATTGTCAACCGTTGCTTCCGCACCGTCAATGTTCAGTGCCTTTACAGAATCATTCAGAGAGCCAAGGGAAACATATCCGATGGCATATTCATTTCCCTGCACTGTTGTCATCATAACAGATGTACTGTTTGTGATTTCTGCCAGATCTGTTGTATTGTCAATTTTATTACCATCTGCATCTTTTGTTTCAATACCAAAAAGTTCAATAAATGCACCTCTGGTACCGGAACCATCCTCTCTGGATACAGGGCTGATCATACCTGAGAAGTCTGTATTTTCTTCTGCCGGAGCTTCTTCACCTGCATCTTCTGCTGCTCCATCGTCAACTGCTGTCTCTTCTTTCTGAGTTGTCTCTGCCGTATCATCTGCATTGTCTTTTGATCCGCAGCCAGTCATCATCATGGCAGAAACTGCCAGTACTGTTCCTAATGTCAACAATCTTTTTTTCATAATATTAATTCCTCCTGAAATTTGTCATCTTTGTCATATTTAATTCATCTGACAAAAGTCAGTATACGGAATAAATGTAAAACCCCCAATCGCATTTCTGTTAAATTTGCGTCAAATACAAAATTCTTTCTGATACATTTGAGGCCTTTTACAGAAAAAATGGATTCATAGAAAAAAAGTTTCTTTCTGAACTTTGGGTATATTGTCAACTTTTGATCTGGTGAGATACCCGGGTGGGGTCTATAGAAAAAAATGGTTGTAAGAGTCTCCTTTTTCTCAACAAACACATAGATAGTAATAATTAGAAAAGGAAAACAGGGTCTATACGAGAAAAAAGTATTCCCAGACCCTGCTCATTTATGTTTTCAGGGTCTAGGAAGATGTTTCTCTTATATAGACCCTTTCTCAGATGTAAAATGCCCTGAAATGTACTAACAAAACAAGTTTATAAGAAAAAAATGGAACGTATGATATGAAAAATCTGCATATACCCCGCTATTTGGAATAAAACAGGAAACATCTTCTTCCAAATAATCAAACCCACTTATTTGCCGGTGGTGCTTCCCAGCCCACCGTTTCTTTTTTCTGTCGCTTCATCGTCTACAGTGATTCCGTATTCCAGGAAAATTCCCTGCATGAAGCCTTCGCCGGCTTTCAGAACTACCGTTTTTCCTTCTTTGCTGTCATTGGTGATTTTGGCAAATATATGGCCTTCGTTGTCTGAATAAAAATAGTCGCTGTCTATGATTCCTACGGTATTATTCAGCTGCAGACGGTATTTGAATCCCAGTCCGCTTCGCGGATATAGTTTTAAAACCCAGTCTTCCTGCATTTCTGCACGGATACCGGTGGGAATTTTAATGGTTTCACCCGGCTGTAATGTCACATCCACCGGAGTGAAAAAGTCATATCCGGCACTTCCTGTTGTCGCTCTTCTCGGCATACGGATGGATTCATATATTTCACGAACTTCTGTTTCTTTCTGTTCTCCAAAAGTATCTGTCCAGCCTTCCAGAAACTGCTGAAAGCTTACTTTATGAAACTTTGCTATTCTTTTCAATTTTTTTCCTCCTGTCTTATGCGTGAAGTACGATCAGGCCAAGTTCCAGTGTCTTTGGCACATCGATGACTCTCTGGTTCGGGCTTCCTTTCCACATCAGATTGACATCCCGGGATGCAAGATCAAACTTTCCGTCTACCACCACATCCAGGTAAGGAATGATTTCCAGATTACGGATTTTCTCCCATGTGTATCCGGTATAGAGCCAGATTGTCTTGTCAGGATACTTTTTCTTGATCTCTTTTGCCAGTTCGGTCACGTCCTGTACGTTCCTCTCATGCAGCGGATCACCACCGCTGAATGTTATTCCTTCTATATATGATTGATCCAGCTGTTCAAATATTTCTTCCTTGTCTTTCTGTTCAAAAGGAATCCCTCCATCCGGATCCCATGTAATAGGATTCTGACAGCCCTTACAGTGATGACTGCATCCAGCCACCCATAAAACTACTCTCAGTCCATCACCGTTCAGCATGTCGTCCTTTGTAATATTATGATATCTCATCACTTGTTCAGCGTCCTTTCCATTCAAGTATTATAGCCACGTCTATCTATTATACTTGAATCAGCCGCAATTGTCTATGAATTTTTCGATGAGATCCAGTTCATCCGGATAAATGCAGTTGGGCAGGCTTCCATCCGCTATTCGCCTTCTGCATTCCTGCAAATCCATCCAGCGGACTTCTTCGACCTCACTTTTCTGCAAACAGAGGTGTTCGCTCTGTACAGGTTCCTGATAAATATATACCGCACTGATTTCATAATCATGAAATGGTTTTCCATGAAAATTTCCCTGGAATCCACCCTGATGATAACCTGCAAAATGCAATTGTTCCGGTTTTGCCTGAATGCCCAGTTCTTCTTTCAGTTCTCTCACTGCTGCCGGCAGATACTCATCACCAGCTGCCACATGACCGGCAGAAGAAATATCATAGCAGCCTGGATTGGAATCTTTTGCGGCACTCCTTTTCTGAAGCAGAAGGTCTACGCCGCCGGAGGTATTCTTTCTTACAATCCACGTATGTACGGTGGCGTGAGGGCTTCCGTCACGATGGGCCACCCCGCGTTCCCGGACGATACCGGTTTTGCTTCCATCCGGATTGAGTACATCAAACAGCTCCATCTGTGTTCCATTCAGTACTGCGTAAGACAGTACATCTTCCATATTATATACCAATTTTAAAGAAAAGAAGTTTTCTTCCTCATCCAGAAGGCGGAAAAAGATTTTATCCCCTTCCCACAGATTCAAATGCAATACTTCTTTCTTATCCACCCACTCCAGTACACCTTCGTCACACTCATGCGGCTCACCTTCAAATCCGTCTGCGGTATACAGAGACATGTATTCCACAATGTCTTCTCCATAAACGAAAGTCACCAGGCCACGGTAACGATAAGAAGTCAGATGATAGCCCGTCTCCTCCCAGACTTCCCGAAGCAGACACTCTTCCGGACTTTCCTGATGCTCAAAATGTCCACCGACACCAATCCACTTGTCTTTATTTACATCATTCTTCTTCACGGTTCGGTGAAGCATTAAGTATTTACCATCTTTTTCTATGTAACAAAGTGTACTCATCCGTACTGCCATAATCATAACACTCCTTTTTCTTACTCATTTATTGTGATCCTTTTGAATTTTTCACTGTTTTTCAGGACTCTTTCCTGCAGCTGCTGGGCAGCCTGGGTGGTCATATGAGTCCTGTGTCTGATCAAATATAAATATCTTCCGCCTGTCAGCCATGCCGGATATAATTTTTGTACACGGAAGGATTCCAAACCTTCCACATCTGCCACGATCGCAATCCCCAGATTCTGCTCCACCAGATGAGCGATCGCCTTTTCGCTGTACGCATAATGAGTCATGTGAGGACGGATCTTCCATTCTGCAAATAATCCGTCTAATAACCGGTACATGGGATAATCTTTCCTATAACAGATGAACGGCTTGTTTTCCAGGGCATGTACAGACTGGTAAACCGATAGATCTGGTTCCTCAGCAGGCAGAAGCAGGCACAGCCGCTGATACATAATCGGAATCTGTTCCAGTTCGGAATCTGGCGGCATCTGTGAGCCTATGCCAAAATCAAACCGCCCTTCCCTGATTCCCTGGGCAATCTGATCCGTGGGCATCTCATCAGAATAAATACAGCAGCCCTTTCCTTCTTCCGCAAGAAATTCCTTCAACAGCCGCGGAATGTAGTTATCCGCCATTGTTGCCGTATAAGCAATCCGTATCTCCGCTCTGTCTTTTTGGGAAAACTGTTTCATATGAGTGACCGCAATATCCACCTGCCGCAGGATGTTTTGTGTATCCTGAAGGAACAGCCGGCCAGCTTCTGTCAGCATAGCACTTTTCCGATTCTCCTGAAACAAGTGAACATCCAGTTCCTGTTCAAGTTTTTTAATCGCAATACATAAACTGGGCTGAGAAATATGCACAGTCTGAGCTGCTTTACTGAAACTTCCTAACTGTGCGGCCACACAAAAATATCGAATCTGATCCAGAGTCATATGACACCTCTTTATAGTTTTTATCTATATTAATATTGTTATTATATATTTCACATTTTATTCTGTCAATGCTATACTGATTCACGTAAGAAGCAATTTCTCACAATACTATTTCATACAACGATTAAGGAGCGTTATTATGGACAAGAAAAATGGCACGATGGATCTGACAACAGGTCATCCACTCAGCAGAATCTTATTATTTTCTATCCCCCTGGTTTTGGGAACGTTATTTCAGCAGCTTTATAGTTTTGTGGATACCATGATGGTCGGACGAATGATAGGAACATCGGCACTGGGTGCTGTGGGATCCACGTATTCACTCCATTTCCTGATTCTGGGGTTCGTGCAGGGAGCCTGTGTAGGTTTTACCATCCCTCTGGCACAGTCGGTTGGTGGTTCACAGATGGGGGAATTTCGCCGGTATTTTTGGAATGGTATGTGGCTTTGTACTGGTACTGCCCTGATTCTCACTGTCTGCACTACGCTGCTGGCACAGCCTCTTTTGGTACTGATTCAGACACCACAGGATATTCTTTCTGATGCCTGTATTTACATACGGATTTTATTTTTGGGAATACCAGCCTCTATTTTGTATAATTTTTCATCCGGAGCACTCCGGGCAGCCGGTGATTCCCGCCATCCGTTTTATTTTCTTCTATTCTCCAGTTTTTTGAACATCGGACTGGACTACCTGTTCATCGGGCCACTTGATATGAAAGTGGCAGGAGCCGCACTGGCCACGGTACTCAGCCAACTGATCAGCGGTCTACTGAATCTCGGATGGATTGTCTTTCAAACAGATTTGTTGAAGAACAGTTTTGGGCTTCGCCGTTTCTCCATTTTCCACGTCAAACGTTTGTGTATTGTGGGATTCCCAATGGGATTTGAATATTCCGTTTCTGCTATTGGTGCGGTCATTATGCAGGGAGCCATCAATTCACTGGGAAGTATTGCCGTGGCCGGTCAGACGGCAGGAGAAAAAATCCGCCAGATGTTTACTCTTCCCATGGAAAGTGTGGGGATGGGAATGGCCACGTATGTGGGACAAAACGATGGCGCCAAACAGTATGACAGAATCCGTTCCGGCATCAGGGCAGGTCTTACTATACAATGGAGTTATTGCCTGATTGCCTGGCTTCTAATCTTCATCGGCAAAAAGCCCTTTACTGCTCTTGTTCTGGGTACCACACAGGGAGAAATCGCAGGATTATCAATTCAATACCTGACTATCATCAGCATTTTCTTCTTCCTTCACGGAGCACTGATGATCTTCCGCAATACACTTCAGGGAATGGGATATAGTATTCATGCTGTACTGAGCGGTGTCGGCGAATTATTTGGACGCTCACTGGGTGGATTCCTCGCAATATCCTGGATGGGATTTGTGGGAATTGCACTGGCCAATCCACTGGCATGGGGACTGGCATTGCTTTATTGTGTCATTATGGTGAAACACTTTCTCACACGCTGATAACTATTTTTTTTGATAGGTCTTTATGTTTTGCCGAGCAGCAATCCATTATCCCAATAAAAAAGTAACCGGAGGACAGGTACATAGTCAATTCAGTGACTATGTACCTGTCCCCCGGTCACGCGTTAGTCAATTATTATCTACCAAACTGCATGTCGTTGTTTCCAGAATCTGTTGTCCACATTTCAAGCATGTTGATTGGGTCGTTGTAGTCTGCCAGCCATCCTTCACGAGCGAAGTCGAACTGTCCGTTCTTTCTCTCATCCAGGAATACCGACCACTCACGTGTCTCAACATCCAGTGTAATACCGATTGCTGCGAAGTCCTGCTGAATGGATTCACCAATCTTAACGTTACCTTCGGAATCGTTGGTCAGGTATGTCATGGTAATTGGTGTATCTGCAGACAGCATACCATTTTCATCGAATTCATAACCGGCACTCTTCAGCAGCTCGATTGCTTTTTCTGTATCAACTGTTGTTGCATCATAGTATCCAACAGCGTCTGCTACAGGGAAAGTATAAGCGTCATCATTTGCTCTGAATTCTCCGCCATTACCATCTGCCATTCCGGTAGGAATAAATGCATTAGCCACTTCCTGACCTGCCTGAGCAATTGTATCTACGATATACTGACGGTCGATCAGAAGACAGAAAGCCTGTCTCATAGCTTTAGCCTGTTCAACAGTTTTTCCTTTGAACAGATCACTGTTTACGTTAAATCCACAGTAATAGGTTCCCAGAGTAGGAATCTTATGGTAATCTTCCTGAGTAGATACGTTTTTCATCTCGTCTGTCGGGATGGTATCGATGAACTGCAGTGAACCATCTTTGTAAGCATTGAAGATAGCTGCGTCATCATCGCTCAGCATAAACTGAACTTTTTCCAGAGACACTGCATCTGCATTGTAGTAGTTCGGGTTTTTCTCATAAGTCATAGACTCATTGTGTTTCCACTCGGTACAAACGAATGGTCCGGATGTAACGAATCCAGCTTCCAGAGCCCATGCACCAGGATTCTCATCAGCACCTTCTGCTGCTTCTACACACTGCTGCGGTACCGGATAGAATGCCGGGAATGCACACAGATCCAGGAAGTATGCACATGGAGCTGTCAGATTTACAGTAAAGGTCTTTCCATCTTCGGAAGCTTCAACATCCAGTGTTCCGTCATCTTTTCTGGCAATACCATCTGCCAGATAGAAGTAGTCTGCTCCTGTGTTCGGATCAGCTAAACGCTGCCAGCTGTATGCTACGTCTTCTGCATTCAGTTCTTCGCCGTCAGACCATTTCAGACCATCTTTCATGGTGAAAGTATAGGTCAGACCGTCTTCAGTCATTTCATAGCTTTCTGCCAGATCCGGAACCAGTTCACCATCTTCATTGTACATATACAGACCAGCGAATGACAGGATTGCCAGGCAGGCACCGTCAACGGTAGAGTTCAGAGCAGGATCCAGTTTGTTCGGTTCAGAAGCAATCTGAAGAGCCAGTTTGTTGTCTGGTGCAGTTGCAAAACCAAAGTATTTAAATCCAAAAAGGTTAGCGTAGATTCCGTCTACACTTGTGTTCTGCATATAGGAATCATTGTAATAATACAGCGGGATAACTGCCCATGTATCCATCAGCATATCCTCTGCTTCATGCATCATTGCTTCACGTTTTTCAAGGTCTGTCTCAGCTTTGATGTTTTTGATCAGTTCATCATAAGCTTCCCATGCAGGTGCTGCTTCGCTGGATGGTCCATGAGCCTCGGAAGTTTCTGCTGTTTCGCCTTCTGCGGCATCTTCTTCACCTGCAGCTTCTGTTTCAGTAGTTTCATCTTTTTTTGCACCGTCATCTTTGCTGCTGGAACCACATCCCGCAAGAGAACCCAGAACCATAGTAGATGCAAGCAGTGCTGCTACTAAACGCTTTTTCATTGTTTCTCCTCCTTTATACTTGCCCGCAGTATCAAATTTTCTAATATACATCTGCGGTATTTATATATGTTGCCGTAAGGCAACTGATATACTTATTGTATACCAGTATACACTCCGGCAAATATATATCCCATTATACATGGTTTTTATAAAAAGTCAAACTATTTGTTCCAGCAAGCCACCAAATGTCCATCTCCTCTGTCAGTCAGCTGAGGACATTCCATGGCACACTGTTCTGTGGCATATTTACATCTGGTACGGAACGCACATCCCGTCGGCATATGCAGAGGACTTGGCACATCTCCTTCCAGAATTATTCTCTGACGTTCTTTTGCCATTTTAGGATCCGGATATGGCACTGCGCTGAGCAGGGACTGGGTGTACGGATGAATTGGATTGCCATTCAGTTCATCAGCATCTGCAATTTCCACTACGCGTCCCAGGTACATAACAGCAATCCTGTCAGAAATATGATGTACGACCAGCAAATCATGAGCAATAAACAGATAGGCAACACCCAGTTTTTCCTGCAGTTCTTCAAACATATTGATGACCTGAGCCTGAATTGATACATCCAGTGCGCTGACTGCCTCATCACATACAATAAATCTTGGATTGGTTGCCAGAGCACGGGCAATTCCGATACGCTGACGCTGTCCGCCGGAGAACTCATGTGCATAACGGGTGGCATGTTCTGCATTCAGACCAACAAGAGACATCAGTTCCAGAATTTTATCACGACGGTCTCCCTTTGAATCATACAGTTTGTGTACATCCAGAGGTTCCCCGATAATATCTTCCACCGTCATACGGGGATTCAGGGAAGAATAGGGATCCTGGAATACCATCTGCATGTCTTTTCTCATGCCGACGATACTTTTTGCATCGACTCTCTGACCATCAAAAAATACATCTCCGTCTGTAGGTGTATAAAGTCTGAGAAGAGAACGTCCAACAGTTGTTTTACCACATCCGGACTCACCTACCAGTCCCAGCGTCTCACCAGGCTTAATGGAGAAAGACACACCATCAACGGCTTTCAACGGAATGGTTTTACCAAATCCCACTTTAATCGGAAAATACTGTTTTAACTGATTTACTTCTATCAGATTTTCTGTATTGGGTACATAGTCTTTATTCATCTTTTACCAGCTCCTCCTTTTGCTTCCATCGCTGCCTTAACATTCAGCCAGCAGGAAGCAAAATGTCCATCCGGCATCTGCATTTCAGGTGCATTTTCTTCCAGACAGATTTTCATTGCATTCTCGCATCTTGGGCAGAATGCGCATCCTTTCGGCATATTCAGCAGGTTGATCGGTGTTCCAGGAATCGGCATAAGTTTTTCACCGATTCTGTCAATATTCGGAATGGAACGAAGAAGTCCCTTCGTGTACTCATGGGCAGGACGATAGAAGATATCTTCCGCTGTTCCACGTTCACATACACGTCCGCCATACATAACAATAATCTCATCGCACATTTCTGCGATAACACCGAGGTCATGAGTAACCATGATAATTGCCATTCCCATCTTTTTCTGCAAACTCTGCATCAGTTCCAGGATCTGTGCCTGAATAGTCACATCCAGAGCTGTAGTCGGTTCATCGGCAATCAGGATATCCGGTTCACAGGCCAGTGCCATGGCGATCATAACACGCTGACGCATACCGCCGGACAACTCATAAGGATACTGTTTGATACGTTTTTCCGGCTCATTGACCCCTACCAGCGTCAACATCTCAACAGCACGGGCAATTGCCTCTTTCCCTTTTCTGGGAGTATGCAGCTCAATGGCTTCTTTCAGCTGATTTCCTATGGTAAATACAGGATTCAGACTGGTCATGGGATCCTGAAAAATGATAGAGCAACATTTTCCACGGAAATCGCGCATCTGTTTTTCTGTATAATTTACAATGTTTTCCCCTTTATAAAGAACTTCACCACTTTTGATACTTCCGTTCTTTTCAAGGATCTGCATAATAGAATATGCAGTAACACTCTTTCCAGAACCGGATTCACCAACGATACCCAGAATTTTTCCGGGAGCCAGGTTAAATGACACACCATTCACCGACATAACCTCTCCCTTATCTGTGGTAAAGGAGGTATGCAGGTCCTTTACGGATAAAATATTCTCACTCATGTTTATTACCTCCTAAGTTTCGGGTCAAATGCGTCACGGAGACCATCACCCAGTAAGTTAAATGCCAGTGTGATCAGACCTATCATAATTGCCGGGAAAATCAGCTTATAAGAATAAGTGGTAATACCGGATCTTGCCATATTGGCCAGAGAACCCAGAGACGGCATCGGTGCTTTTACACCAAGACCGATAAAGCTCAGGAAACTCTCGGTAAAGATAGCAGATGGAATCTGCAGAGCACCGGAAATAATAATGACACTAATACAGTTGGGCAGAATGTGCTTTCTGATAATACGCCTCGGTTTTGCTCCGCTGACTTTAGCGGCAAGCACATATTCATTCTGTTTGATCGTAAGAATCTGACCACGAACCAGTCGTGCCATACCTACCCAGTACAGAAGTCCGAACACAATAAACAGTGAAATCATATTTGTTCCCAGTTTCTGCAGCCAGGCGATTCCGTCCAGACTCAGAACTTCGTTCAGCACCACAGACAGCAGAATAATCATCAATAAATCCGGCAGGGAGTATATGATGTCGACGATACGCATCATCACCAGGTCGACTTTACCACCAAAGTATCCCGATATACTTCCATACAGGACACCGATGATCACAACGATGATACTTGCAAATACACCGACCAGCAGTGAAATTCTGGTTCCATATACAACACGAACGAAGTAATCACGGCCCATTTCATCGGTACCCATGATATGAGGAAAAACTTCTCCGCCTTCTTCCATGTAAGCTTTTTCCATATCGGAATACTCAAACGGTGCCATGTTGGCCGCCGTCTTATCACGTTTTCCGTTAACAGTAATAATCTGTGAATAACTGTAAGGCACTACTTTCGGTGTAATGATAATCATCAGCACGATCAGAATCAATGCAATGATACTTGCAACAGCAAGCGGATTTTTCATCAGCTTTTTCATACCATCCTTAAAGAAAGTGGATGATTCACTCATGACATCCTGCTGACGTTTTTCTTCGTCCGTTGCCTTCTCGAATTTACTCAAGTCAATCTGAAAACTTAAGGGATTCTTTTTCGGCATCTGGTCTAAATTAGCATTTGTATTTCCCATCAATGCGTTCCTCCTAATCCAACTTAATTCTCGGGTCGATAATTTTATAGACGATATCCGTAATCAGGTTCATGGTTACCATCAAAACTGCAAGGAATATGGTAACACCCATGATCAACGGATAATCACGGTTTGTAATACTATCTACAAACTTAGCTCCCAGACCGCCGAAGTTGAAGATACTTTCTACAACCAGACTACCTGTCAGGATAGAGGCGATCATCGGTCCCACATAGGTAACTACAGGAATCAGTGCGTTTCTCAGGGTATGTTTAAATAAAACCTTCCAGCTTGCAACACCTTTTGCTCGGGCTGTACGTACATAGTCCTGTCCCATTGCATCCAACATACTTGTCTTAGTCAGACGGGTGATATAAGCCATCGGATATGCCGCCAGTGAAATAACCGGAAGAATGTAATTCCGGTGATCCGGATCATATACCGGAATCCATTTCAGTTTGACACAGAAAACCATCAGCAATAATGTTGCAAACACAAAACTCGGTAAAGATGTAAATAACGTTGACAGGAAAATAATCAATCGATCCGGAAGTTTATTTCTTGTCAATGCAGCGATACTTCCCAGAATCAATCCCAGAATAATAGCCACGATTACAGCCATTCCACCCAATTTTGCGGAAACTTTAAAAGAAGAAGATATTGTTTTTCCGATATCTCGTCCTGTTTTTGCGGACACACCAAAATCTCCGTGTAATACATTCTTCATGTAAATTACAAACTGCTCCGGAACCGGCTTATCCAGATTAAACCGCCGTTCCATTACTGCTTTTACTTCTGGTGAAGTAGCTTTTTCACCATTGAATGGTCCGCCCGGAATCGCATTCATCGTAAAAAACGTAATACCACATACGATAAATACAGTAACCAGTGCAAGGACAATTCTTTTTCCTACATACTTTGCCATTTGTTGCTCTCCTTTTCTTTTTCTTTTTATTCGACTTCTTTTTCAGAAACCGTACGCAGCGGCTTCACGTTCATACGAACAACTGTCTCCACATGAAAGACATTTAGCCCAGAAAAAAAATCCAAAGAGCATTTGGATTCATCACCTGATACTCAATCTAATCTGTGGATGAAGTTCGCAGCTGTGAACACCGTAGATAACCACATCTTTTCCCCTTGTAATTGCACTAATGCATTTATTATAGTATCTTTCTCAAATTCCGTCAAACCATTTTTTCTAAAAGAACAATGGTAATAAACGGTTACTGGGCACGGAGCGAACAGTAACAATAAACAGAAAGGCTCCGGGGTTAGCCATTCCTTCCTCGGAACCTTTACATTTTTTATGCTTCTGCCGGTACATCCTTGATACTGAAACTCATTCTTCCCATCTTATCTTTACCCATGCAGACTACTTTTACGATATCTCCCAGTGTCAATACATCTTCTACACGGTTGATTCTCTGTTTTGCAATTTTGGAGATGTGAACCATACCTTCTTTTCCAGGTGCAAATTCAATAAATGCGCCAAATTCTTTGATGCTTATTACTTTACCGGTAAAAATCTGTCCGGCTTCAAAGTCTGTGACGATCGTTTTGATATAATTCAGAGCTTTATCCATCATTTTCTGGTCTGTTCCGCAGATGGATACTGCTCCATCGTCCGTAATGTCGATTTTCACACCGGTTTCATCAATAATGGAATTGATAGTTTTTCCTCTCTGTCCAACTACTTCACCGATTTTTTCCGGATCGATGGTAATCTGGATGATCTTCGGTGCATATTTGCTAACCTGTTTTCTTGGCTCAGCGATGCATTTCTCCATTACTTCTGTAAGAATGTATTCTCTTGCTTCTTTTGTTCTGGCAATTGCTTCCTCGATAATCGGGCGGGTCAGACCATGAATCTTGATATCCATCTGAATGGCGGTGATTCCGTCATGTGTTCCGGCAACTTTGAAGTCCATGTCTCCGAAGAAGTCTTCCAGACCCTGGATGTCCGTCAGAACAATGTAATCATCATCAGTTTCTCCGGTTACCAGACCACAGGAAATACCAGCAACCGGTTTTTTGATTGGTACACCTGCTGCCATCAGAGACATGGTAGATGCACAGATACTTGCCTGAGAAGTAGAACCGTTGGATTCAAATGTCTCAGATACGGTACGAATCGCATATGGGAATTCTTCCTCAGAAGGAAGTACCGGTACCAGAGCCTTTTCTGCCAATGCTCCGTGACCAATCTCACGACGTCCCGGTCCACGGCTCGGTTTTGTTTCACCTACAGAATAGGACGGGAAATTATAGTGATGCATATAGCGTTTTACAACCTCAGTTTCATCCAGTCCATCTAAACGCTGTCCCTCAGAAAGCGGAGCCAGGGTTGTAATGGTACAGATCTGTGTCTGTCCTCTGGTAAACATAGCAGAACCATGTACACGCGGTACAATATCAGTTTCTGCAGCCAGCGGACGAATCTGTGTGATCGCACGTCCATCCGGACGTTTGTGGTCTTTCAGGATCATTTTACGCACTGTCTTTTTCTGGTACTGGTATACAGCTTCACCCAGAACAGCCAGCCATTCTTCATTTTCACCAAAAGCTTCTTCCAGTTTTGCTGTCACCTGACGGATATTTTCCTCTCTCGTCTGTTTGTCATCAGAGAATACGGCAATCTCCATCTCTTCCGGTGTTACGATCTCTTTCATAGCTGCGAACAGTTCTTCCGGAACTGCACAGGATTCATAAGCATGTTTCTCTTTTCCGCAGTCAGCCACGATTTTATCGATAAATGCAATGATTTCCTGGTTCACCTCATGAGCCATGAAAATTGCTTCAATCATCTTATCTTCCGGAACCTCATTGGCACCGGCTTCGATCATAATTACTTTTTCTCTGGTAGATGCTACGGTCAGCTTCAGATCAGACGCTGCATTCTGTTCCAGAGTCGGGTTTACGATCAGTTCTCCGTTGATCATACCCATCTGGGTAGCGGCACACGGTCCGTCAAAGGGAATATCGGAAATACAGGTGGCGATAGAAGATCCCAACATAGCTACTACTTCCGGATTGCACTGCGGATCCACAGACATTACCATGTTATTCAGGGTAACATCATTTCTATAGTCCTTCGGGAACAACGGACGCATCGGACGGTCGATAACACGGGAAGTAAGGATAGCATGCTCTGAAGCTTTTCCTTCTCTTTTATTGAATCCTCCAGGAATCTTACCTACAGCGTACATTTTTTCTTCATATTCTACACTCAGAGGGAAGAAATCAATCCCTTCCCGCGGTTTTTCAGATGCTGTTGCGGTAGAAAGAACAACAGTATCCCCGTAATGCATAAAAGCTGCACCGTTAGCCTGTTTTGCCACACGGTCAACATCGACTGTCAGAGTTCTTCCTGCCAGTTCCATGGAATAACTTTTGTACATAAACTTTACTCTCCTATTCTGCCTTCCGGCTATTTCCCGGCAGAAATTCTCCGAAACAACTGAAAAACATATTCTGTTGTCACAATATGCTTTTCAGTGGTCTCGGCACAATATTCTTGCCCGGGATACTTATACTGTTTTTTTGCACTGTAACATCAGTAAGGGGTGGAATACCTTCCACCCCTTGCCATAAGAAATTACTTTCTGATTCCCAGTTTTTCAATCAGTGCACGGTATCTTTCGATATCGGTTTTCTTCAGGTAATCCAGCAGACCACGTCTCTGACCTACCATTTTCAGAAGACCTCTTCTGGAATGATGATCTTTGTGATGTGTTTTCAGATGCTCTGTCAGCTCCTGAATTCTTGCTGTCAGTACAGCTACCTGTACTTCCGGTGAACCTGTGTCGCCTTCTGTTCTGGCATATTCAGCCATGATTGCCTGTTTTTTTTCTTTAGAAATCATTTTGTTTTCCTCCTTAACTTTAAACCGCCACGCATTAAGAAACGGTCGGAGACTCCAATCTCTGAATACGGGCTGACTCATACTTGGTTAGTATATCATAGGAATTACTAAAAGTAAACCTTTTTTTACACTTTTAATTGTTCT
>JBJELT010000026.1:0-3593 GCA_051879295.1 Oliverpabstia sp.
TATACTACCACAAAAACCTTCAAGCTTCACTGACATCTATCCTAACACACAGGGATTTCCTGATAGGTTTCATTGATTTGCTGGTCTTTAAATCCACCATTGTGAACAACTGCTGTTTTGCAGTTTAATGTAAAGGAACTGTTAATGTAAAGTCAGACATTCCAATGCAATCATTGTTTACATTATGCTCCTGCCGACTTTACATTAACACTTGTCCGCTATCCTAAGGAATTCAAGAAGGAAAGTAAATCATCTCGCTCCTCTTTAGAAAAGAAATCAAGGCTTTCGGGTACTGTTTTCTCTGCAACTGATTCTATGGCCTTTCTTGTGACCTCTGGATTCGTAGTCAGATAAATCTGCGTGGTCGCAACAGATTCATGTCCCAGGAAATCTCGGACATTGTATATGTTAACGCCTCTGTCTACAAGGTGTGTAGCCTTACTATGGCGGAGAATGTGTGGATACGAGGAACCTTCAATAATGCCTGGCATGTTTTCATTAGCTATCTTGGAGTATTTTTGTATTATATATCGGATTCCCTGCCTTGTTAAACGTTCGCCATTTTTATTGCAAAACAACGGGGAATCCGGCATAAGACGAAAGCGTTTAATATATTTCGATACAATCTTTTCTGTTTCAGAAAGTAAGGGGATAGAACGGTATTTGTTTCCCTTGCCATGGACATAAATCCTGCAGCATTGACCAGCATGAAAATCCATAACATTAAGACCAATGATTTCCTGAACCCTGCAGGCAGAGTCGTACATAAGCGATAAGAGTGCAAGGTGACGTAATCCTTCGTCAACTGATGAGTCAATTGAAGCCAGTAATTGTTTTATTGCATCAGTGGACATACAAACGGGAGGTTTCTTGTCTTCTTTTCCGAAAGGGATACTAAGTATTTTTCGGCATTGCTCTGAATACTCTGGTGTGGTCATCATCACATATCGAAAAAATGATTTTATATGTGCCAACCTTACATTTTTTGTGGATACTCCATTTTTTCTAACTTCGGCAAGCCATGTCATAAACTCAAGTACTTTGTCATGGCTGATGTCATAGATTTCTATCTTTGACATATCCGCATTGGATTCTGCCATAAATGCAAGCAACAGCCTGAAAGTGTCACGGTATGATGAAATAGTATTCGACCCATAATTATGCTGTTTTATCAAGTACGACATAAAATAGCGCTGGACATAAAAGGATAAGTATTCACTCATCGATCACCTCCGGGAATATACTCCCCAGGGAAGCTTCTTTTTCAATGAAGTCTTCATGCCCCTGTTCCGTGAAATGAATGTACTTTTCCGTATCCATGTAATTCACATGGCCAACATAGGCAGCCAATATCGGTATGGCGGTATAGATATTCATTCCGCTATCTAGCATTTTCTCCAGACTTCTGGTACAGAACGTGTGCCTGATAGAGTGGATGTTGGGTGTTCTGCCATCTGCCATGTATATATCTGCCGCCTTAAACATCTTTGGAAACATATATTTCATAGCATCATATGTAAGATGACCGCCAGTATAGGAAGAAATAAAAAACGGCTTGTCTATGTCAGACATATCGATAGTTTCAGCATAACTACTGAGAACCATTTTTAGACTATCAGATACCGGAATATATCTTGAGATGCCGTTTTTTCCATTTATCACCTTAACCACGCCATTTAATGGATCAACATCACCCCTTGTCAGTGCCAAAACTTCTCCTATACGCATCCCGGTACCTATGAGCATTCTTACAAGCACTGGATAAATCTGCTGATGTGTTTTGGTTCTCTTTGATGAAGGAAGTGAATCAGCAGCAACGACTAAACGCTGTAATTCTCCGTCGCTGAAGATATAAGGACGAAATTCACATCTGGCTGTTTGCATATACTTTGGTGGAACAGCGGCTGCATTTACTCCGAGAAGCACTAGGAAGGAACAAAACTGCCGTAGGTTTGATGTCATGTATTGACGTTCGATTTCACTAAGACCATCACGCGGAGCCAATAACTCCCGTATCATCTGTTCAGATATCTGATTTGTCTGATACTGGTTAAGCGAATTATTCAGTTTTCTGAAACGGATTAGTGTTGAACTGGCAACCTTTTCGCCTTTACCACGCTTGAACTCTATGAACTTTTCAAAGTACGGTTTGAAGAAACCTTCTTCAAATTTAAGAAACTCCTTGTCATTGATCATTTTCCAGGCACCTCCAATGCTGCTATTCTGAGGCGCTCAATATCAGACCAGACATATGTCTTCGTTGAGGCTGCGGATGTGTGACCGAGGATTACGGCAATCTCATTTACCGGAGTTCCCGATTCAAAAAGGTTTGTAGCCAGGCTATGTCTGAGTGAGTGCAGGCCATGATGTTTCCCTTTCGTGTCTACACCTGCAATCTCGAAGTATGGTAAAATCTTATCTCCAAAATGGTCATCCATCGAGTATGGAACATGCGGCTTTCTAAGCCGTATGAATACATATGGGCTATTTACTCTTGGGCGAGCATTTTTGATATAGTCAAGTAATGCAAACAGGACTTCATCCGTAATGGGAAGCGATACTTCCCTATGTGTCTTAAATTGAGAAATTGTTATGGTTCGTCTTTTCCAGTTGATGCCGCTAAAAACCAAAGCTTTAATATCACTGGAACGTAACCCATACACACAGGCAAGAATCATCATAAGGTAGGCTGTTTTCCCCCATGGAGTGCTCCTGTCAACTGCGTTCAGAATGCGTTTTACCTCATCCACTGTATAGAAAGAGGGTAGTCTTTCATGCTTTTTTGAATGAATCCCTGTCAAAAAGGGAAGCGGATTAAACGATAACATATCCGAAAACTCACCATAGGAGAAAAAGTTCCTGATTGTATATAAAATAGAAGCCTTCCCTTGCGATGAATATCTATCCCTGAGGGATGAGACAAAGTCAGCAAACAGCGCTGGTGTAATGTCCTTTAAGGCAACACATTCCCTATCTGCCAGAAAAATAAAGAATACTTTCATACGACCGGAGCGTGTACGGATAGTACCATGGCTCCTTTGGTCATCCCTCATAACAGTTTCGTATCTGCTGAGGATATCCTGATAAGGTGCAGGACATCTAAGCGGATAATTGACATACCTTCGTTTTGGCTCTTCGTTATGAAGGATGTCGTGAATCATCCGTATGGCTCGTGCATACCGTTCTTTTGATTTGGATGGTGGTGCTTCAAATGGTGGTACTCCAACCGTCAGGCTATAATACTCTTGAACGGCCAGTTCTGGGAGAACAGAGGGAACCTTATCCCTCACATGCATCTGGAAATCATCAGCAATCCGAAAGTATGCTTGAGCCGTTTTGGAGTCAGCTCCATGGTTTTGTGTGATGTATTCTCGAAACTGTTGGATTACATCATACAGTGTTTCAGTGTAACTGGAATCAATCATAGTAATTCCTCCCTTCTCATGATTGATTCCATTATGATCTATTAATGTAAAGCTAAAAACCATAAATCTGCGATTTTTAGCTGTTTCAATTACTTGCTTTACATTAACAGTTCCTTTACATTATTTCTAAGGAAAGAACCGAAGGTGGGTTGAATAAAGGGGCAACTT
>JBJELT010000027.1:0-18304 GCA_051879295.1 Oliverpabstia sp.
ATGATTGAAAAAATGAAATTTATCAGCATCACCGGGCCCAAAGCGGATATTGACCGTGTTGTGGATCAATACCTGTCAAAGTATGAAATTCATCTGGAGAATGCTCTTGCAGAATTGAAGACAGTTCAGAATCTGTCTCCCTACCTGCAGATCAACCCCTACAAATCGCTGCTCACCAAAGCGACAGAATTTCAAAGTCTATTAGACACCAGCACGATTCAGAAGGACAAAACTGTCACTCTGGAAGAGGCGGTGAATCTGATTCAAAAGTTTGACGGTGATATGACACAGCTGAGTCAGACGCGAAAGGACCTGGAAGATCAGCAAAAACATCTGGAAAATCTTCTGGAAAAACTGGAACCGTTCCGACAGTTAGAATTTGATCTGTCGGCAGTGGTTCATTTCCGGTATGTTTCCTGCCGTTTCGGACGAATTGCCAAAGAATATTATGCCAAGTTCGAAACCTATGTTTATGAAAATGTGGAAACACTTTTCTACCGCTGCTATGCCGACGAAAACTATATATGGGGCGTTTATTTCTGTCCTGTCGGTCAGTCCGGACGGGTGGATGCGGTCTATGCTTCCATGCATTTTGAGCAGATGGAACTTCCGGAAGAACTGTACGGACACCCGCAGGAAGTTTATCAGCAGCTTACAGGCAAGCTGAACCAATGCAGGGAAAACCTGAACCTGCTGAAGGGAAAGATTAAAGTTATGATTCAGGATAAGGCCAGTGAATTGTACGCAGCCAAAGAACGTCTGGAATCTCATTCCCGCAACTTTGACATCCGTAAACTGGCAGCCTGTACGAAAGAAAGTGACCGGGAAGTATTCTATATTCTCTGCGGATGGATGTCTGAGAAAGATGCCATTTCCTTCGAGAATGAGATTTCCAGTGACGAAAATCTGTATTTCTTTACAGAGTCAGATGACACCACGGCCCACGGAGAACCACCGACAAAGCTGAAGAATCCCTGGTTCCTGAAGCCGTTTGAGATGTTTGTCCGAATGTACGGGCTTCCCTCTTATCATGAGATGGATCCTACCTTCTTTGTGGCACTTTCCTATATTTTTATTTTCGGTGCCATGTTCGGTGATGCCGGACAGGGAATCTGCCTGTTTATCGGCGGCATGATTCTCTACAAACTGAAAAAGATTGATCTGGCCGCTATTATCGGCACTGCCGGTATTTTTTCCACATTTTTCGGTTTTATGTTCGGAAGTTTCTTTGGGTTTGAAGATGTACTTCCGGCCATCTGGCTGAGGCCGGTCACAGCAATGTCTGAGGTATCTTTCCTCGGTAAGCTGAACACCGTGTTCGTGGTTGCCATCTGTTTTGGTATGATTATGATCTTATTTACCATGATTTTCCATGTTATCAATGGAATCCGCACCAAAAATGTGGAAGAGATTTGGTTTGACCAGAATTCCATTGCCGGTCTTGTCTTCTATGGTTCTCTGGTGGCTGTCATTCTTCTGTTCACCACCGGTCATGCCATTCCGGGCGCTGCTGTTCTTATCATCATGTTCGGCATTCCGCTTATCATCATGATGATGAAGGAACCACTGACCAGACTGGTAAAAAAACAGACTCCCGCAATTGAAGGAAGCAAGGGAATGTTTTTTGTACAGAGCTTCTTTGAGATGTTCGAAGTCCTGCTCAGTTACTTTTCCAATACACTTTCTTTTGTCCGAATCGGTGCATTTGCCGTCAGCCACGCTGCCATGATGGAGGTTGTTCTGATGCTGGCAGGTGCTGAAGCGGGAAGCCCCAACTGGCTTGTCGTTGTATTGGGAAATATTTTCGTTACTGCAATGGAAGGTCTGATCGTAGGTATCCAGGTTCTTCGTCTGGAATACTACGAAATGTTCAGCCGTTTCTACAAAGGAAACGGCAGGCCATTTAAACCTTTTGTATCAAATAATAACAAATAAATCAGGAGGATATTTATCATGTCAACAATTATTGAATTCACAACTGCCGCAGCACTGGTTCTCAGCATCATTATCCCGGGAGGTGCTTTTCTTCTGGGCGAAAAAACAAAGAAACGTTATAAAAAATCTCTGGCAGCCAACTGTTTCTTCTTCTTCGGCACACTGTTGGTAGCCACGATCGCTATGTTCGCTGGAACAGAAAGTGTAAAAGCTGCAACTGACGCAACTGCAAGCCTTGCAACAGGTATGGGTTATCTGGGTGCCGCTCTGGTTACAGGTATGTCCGGTATCGGTTCTGGTATCGCCGTAGCAAGCTCCGCAAGTGCTGCTCTGGGAGCCATCAGCGAAGATGGTTCTCTGTTTGGTAAATCCATGATTTTCGTAGCTATGGCTGAAGGTATTGCTCTGTATGGTCTGATTATCTCCTTTATGATTCTTGGTAAACTGTAAGAAGAGGTTTTCCCTATGAAAATGTATTTGATCAGTGATAACATTGATACACAGACAGGAATGCGTCTGGCCGGGGTGGACGGCGTGGTCGTCCACCAGCGGGAAGAACTGCGTCAGGCCCTTGAGACAGCTCTTGCCGACAAGGAAATCGGCATTCTGCTTCTGACTGAAAAGTTTGGAAGAGAATTTCCTGAAATTGTGGATGAGGTCAAGCTGCATCACAAGGTGCCGCTGATTGTGGAAATTCCTGACCGGCACGGTACTGGCCGAAAAGCGGATTTCATTACCTCTTATGTCAATGAAGCCATTGGGCTGAAACTATAATAAACGAGGTGATTGTTTTGACGACGGAAGAAAAATTACAGCATTTTTATAACGCTTCTATTGAAAGTGCCGCAAAAGACGCAGAACAACTTCAGCAGGAGCATCAGGCAGCACTTGATAAAATTTTTCAGGAACATAAAGAAACCGCGGAAAGACAGGCGAAGGCACAGCTGAAAGCCGAATCTGACAACATAAAAAGAGAAATTAACAAGGCAGTTTCTGCCAGACAACTGGAATACCGGAGAATCATTTCCGCAAAGAAAGAAGAAATTAAAAAGAAAATATTTGATGAGGTAGAAGCAAAGCTACTCTCCTTCAAATCTTCTCCGGAATATATCGAATATCTTTATAAAATGATTCAGGAAGCCCTGGACTTTGCCGGGGAAGATGAAATGGTAATCTATATTGATCCTTCTGATGAATCCTGTATCCCGGTTCTTGAGAAACGGCTCGGTTTCGCACCATCCGTATCCCGGGAACCATGGATTGGCGGCATGCGGGCAGTCATCCATTCCAAAAATATTCTGATAGACAACTCCTTTGCCACCCTGCTTCATGATGCAAAAGAAGAATTTATCTTTACCGGAGGTATGGCTGATGAATAACACAGGAATTATCTATGGAATCAACGGACCCGTTATCTATCTGAAAGGAAACAATGGATTCCGTATGTCTGAAATGGTTCATGTTGGTGACGAACATCTGGTTGGTGAGGTTATCTCACTTTCCAAAGCTGCCACTACGGTTCAGGTTTTCGAGGAAACTACCGGACTGAAGCCTGGTGCCACAGTTACAGGCACCGGTGATGCCATCTCAGTCACTCTGGGACCCGGAATCCTGAATAACATCTTTGACGGAATACAGAGACCTTTGAGTGAGATTGCAGCCAGATCCGGCAAATATATTACCAGAGGTGTCAGTGTTGATTCTCTGGACACAGAAAAAAAATGGCAGGTGCATATGGTTGTCTCCGAAGGCGATTATATCACCGGCGGCACCATTATCGCCGAGACTCAGGAAACAGCATCGATTCTGCACAAGTCCATGGTTCCTCCGAATGTAGAGGGAACTGTAATCAAAGTAGCTCCGGACGGAGAATATACGATTCTGGATCCTATCATAACTCTGGAACTGAAGGACGGCACAACCAAAGAACTGACCCTTTGCCAGAAATGGCCGATTCGTATCCCACGGCCCACTGCCAAACGCTATCCGGCCAGCAAGCCCTTGATCACCGGACAGCGTATTCTGGACACAATGTTTCCCATTGCCAAAGGCGGAACTGCCGCTATTCCCGGCGGTTTCGGAACCGGTAAGACCATGACACAGCATCAGATTGCGAAATGGTCCGACGCAGACATCATTATTTACATCGGATGTGGTGAGCGCGGAAACGAGATGACACAGGTACTGGAAGAGTTCGGTGAACTGGTGGATCCGAAGACCGGCAATCCTCTGATGCACCGTACCGCTCTGATCGCCAATACATCCAACATGCCGGTGGCTGCCCGTGAGGCTTCTATTTACACCGGTCTGACACTGGCTGAATATTATCGTGATATGGGTTATGATGTGGCTATCATGGCAGACTCCACCTCCCGTTGGGCAGAAGCACTTCGTGAGCTTTCCGGTCGTCTGGAGGAAATGCCTGCCGAGGAAGGTTTCCCGGCTTATCTGGCATCCCGTCTGTCTGCATTCTATGAGCGTGCAGGTATGATGGAAAACCTGAACGGTACCGAGGGAAGCGTATCAATTATCGGTGCAGTATCTCCACAGGGCGGTGACTTCTCCGAACCTGTAACCATGAATACCAAACGTTTTGTCCGCTGTTTCTGGGGACTGGACAAGTCACTGGCTTACTCCCGTCATTTCCCGGCCATCCACTGGCTGACCAGTTACAGCGAATACTTCAGTGATCTTGCCCCCTGGTATCAGGAACATGTCAATAAAAACTTTGTTGACATGAGAAATCAGCTGATGGCGCTTCTGAGCACTGAAAGCAGCCTGATGGAAATCGTTAAGCTGATCGGAAGTGACGTGCTTCCGGATGACCAGAAACTGATTCTGGAGATTGCCCGTGTCATTCGTCTGGGATTTCTCCAGCAGAATGCTTTCCACAAAGACGATACCTGTGTACCGATGGAAAAGCAGTACAAAATGATGGAAATCATTTTATATCTTTATAAAAAATCCAGAGCACTGGTTACCATGGGAATGCCCATGTCTGTCCTGAAAGAGGATACTATATTTGAAAAAATCATTGCCATCAAATACGATGTGCCCAATGATAAACTGGAAATGTTTGACGACTATAAAAAAGCCGTAGACGAATACTACAATAAGGTACTGGAAAAGAACGCATAAGGAGGAACACATATGGCAATTGAATATCTTGGCTTAAGTGAAATCAATGGTCCTCTGGTGGTTCTGGAGGGCGTAAAAAATGCTGCATACGAAGAGATTGTGGAATTTACAGTAGACGGCAAAGAAAAGAAACTGGGACGTATCGTAGAAATCTATGAAGATAAAGCCGTTATTCAGGTTTTCGAAGGTTCCGACAATATGTCTCTGAACAATACACATACCCGTCTGACCGGACATCCCATGGAGATTGCTTTATCAGAAAAAATCCTGGGACGTACCTTCGACGGTATCGGAAAGCCCATCGATGGACTGGGACCGATCGTATCTGACACAAAAGTTAATATCAACGGTCTTCCGCTGAATCCCGTCACCCGGGAATATCCACGGAACTATATTCGAACCGGTATCTCCGCCATTGACGGTCTGACCACACTGATCCGTGGCCAGAAGCTTCCGATTTTCTCCGGAAATGGTCTTCCTCATGATAAATTGGCTGCACAGATTGTTCAGCAGGCATCTCTGGGAGACAACACGGACGAAGAATTTGCTATCGTATTTGCCGCCATGGGTGTCAAATACGATGTGGCTGAATTCTTCCGCCGTACATTTGAAGAAAGCGGTGTTTCCGACCATGTTGTGATGTTTCTGAACCTGGCAAACGACCCAGTGGTAGAACGTCTGATTACTCCAAAGGTAGCTCTGACTGCCGCCGAGTATCTGGCATTTGAAAAGGGAATGCATATTCTTGTTATTCTGACCGATATCACCTCCTTCTGCGAGGCTATGCGTGAGGTTTCTTCCTCCAAAGGTGAGATTCCTTCCCGTAAAGGTTATCCGGGATATCTGTACAGTGAACTGGCAACACTTTATGAACGCGCGGGTATTGTACAGGGCGGCACCGGTTCTGTCACACAGATTCCGATTCTGACCATGCCCAATGATGATATTACCCACCCGATCCCCGACCTGACCGGTTACATTACAGAAGGTCAGATCGTACTGGACCGCCATCTTCACGGTCAGTCCATTTACCCGCCAATCAATGTACTTCCGTCTCTTTCACGACTGATGAAAGACGGTATCGGAGAGGGATACACAAGAGCCGATCATCAAGCTGTAGCCAACCAGCTGTTCTCCTGTTACGCCAAAGTGGGAGATGCCAGAGCGCTGGCTTCTGTTATCGGTGAAGACGAACTTTCACCACTGGATAAGAAATATCTGATCTTCGGAAATGCTTTTGAAAAACAGTTTGTGGGGCAGGGTGAATTCGAAAACCGTTCAATCGAAGAGACGCTTACCATCGGATGGAAACTCCTGGGTCTGCTTCCAAAAGAAGAACTTGACCGTATCGATACTAAGATTCTGAATCAGTATTATCAGCCTACCGAACCTGATCTGGTGGAAGAACCCAAAGTTGATGCCGAAGCTATGATGGAATAAGGGGGGATAGTATGGATCCGAATACCTTTCCTACCAAAGGAAATCTGATTCTTGCCAAGAACTCTCTCGCTCTGGCACGACAGGGCTTTGATCTGATGGATAAAAAACGAAATATCCTGATTCGTGAAATGATGGATCTGATTGAGGAAGCTAAGGGAATCCAGTCCCAGATTGATGCGACTTTCCGCAGTGCCTATGCTGCCCTGCAGAAAGCCAATATGGAGATCGGTATCAATACCGTGCAGACGATTTCCTACACTGTCCCCATTGAGGATTCCATCCGTATCAAAACCCGAAGCATTATGGGTACGGAAATCCCCCTGGTTCAGTACGAACCGGGAAGCAGCCGTCCCACATACGCTTTTTACAGCACAAAAGAATCTCTTGACGCAGCCCGCCAGGCATTTGAGAAAGTAAAAGAACTGACCATCCAGCTTTCCATGGTGGAAAACTCTGCCTACCGTCTGGCAGCCAACATCAAAAAAACTCAGAAACGGGCCAACGCACTGAAAAATATCACCATACCTCACTATGAACAGCTGACAAAAGATATTACCACTGCATTGGAAGAAAAAGAAAGAGAAGAATTTACCCGTCTGAAAGTCATCAAAAGAATGCAGCAAAAGAAGAAATAACATCCACCCGGAAGTGATAAAACAAGCTTACAATCAATCACTCCCGGGTGTATTTTGTCTGGAAAAAGCGGGCAAAATAAATGTCGATTTCTGTCGTTTTATCACTTATTCACAAAACATTTGTTTTGTTTTCCCTTGTGGAAATCACAGTTCTCCACATTGTTTATTGTGGATAAAGTGGATAACTTTGTGCATAAGTCCATTTTAAAGCATTTCTGGCATTTTTTATTGTGGATAACTCGAGGATAACTATCATCTTATCCACCGCAATTGTTTTAATTTTCGACACAATTTGTCTAAATTCACCAAATTACTTTTTTATCCTCAATTATCCCCATTTTTTCTCAGATAGACCTTTCCACTACGCATTTTGCTATTTTGGAACAGAACAGGAAACTTCCTATCATTTTTTCAGAAGCATTGGGAAAAGTGAGTCCGAAAATATGCACTTAGCAAGACTTTGGCGCGAAGGCTTTCCTGAGCGTCAATTTAGTCGCGCTTAGTGCAGAGTTGAGGAGGAACGGCCTGCTTCTGAAAAAATGATAGGAAGTTTCCGTCCCTTTCCAAAATAACTAATAAGTATATTTTTATGTGTTCTATCATATATTTTCAGTAATTCCATATTTCCGGAGTTCTATGCAGACTGTAAAAAAACACTGGAAACTTTTTCTGGCAGGTTCTCTGACTGCCGCCGGAATATTTTTTTCTCCTCATTTGATTTCCCGGGCACAATATTATTATACCAACCACCAGTTTGAGGCATTTACAGATGCTCTGTTTTCAGCCGATGTATGTGGAAATGCATTGAATCTCCACTATATTCTGGCCAGTCCGGAAGACCTGGGCATCACGGATTACCGTATTTCTCTGGGAAGCTTTCACCCAGGTCAAATAGCTGCCCAGCGCATCACCTGTGAAAACAGACTCTGTGCTCTTCAGTCATACGACCCGGAAGACCTGAACCTTCAAAATCGCCTTACCCGGGATATTCTCCGCCTTTCCTATGAAACAGAACTTCTGCCGGGCAATCAATATCTGTTCAGCGAAGTCCTGAGCCCCTCTCTGGGCAATCAGGCACAGCTTCCCATATTGCTGGCAGAATATACATTTCGTCAGGAAACAGATATTCAAAACTATCTTAAAGTTCTTGCTTCCGTTGATACATATTTTGACGGGATTCTCTCTTTTGAACAATTAAAATCACAAAATGGAACATTTATGAGTGATGTAACTGCCGACCGTATCATTCAACAATGCTCTTCCTTTATTGAACATCCGGATGAAAATTATCTGAAAGCAGTATTTTCTGATAAAATTTCCGATTTCCCGGGTCTATCTGAACAAAAAAAAGAAGCCTACGAAAATCTCCATGAGAAGATTATTGATGATCAGGTACTCCCTGCCTATCAGTCACTCATCGACGGTATTTATCTTTTAAAAGGAACAGGTAAAAATCCGGACGGACTCTGTGGTTTTACCGGAGGAACGGCTTATTATGAGTATCTGCTGAAAAGCACCTGTGGTGTCTACGAATCAGTTTCCGACATTCAGACCAGACTTTTACAACAACTGGAACAGGATATGACAGAGTACAGCTCCCTGTTACCTGAGCAGCAGGAACCGACACTTCAGACCATGGACTCAACATCTGCCATACTTTCTGAGGACCCTGAGCAGATGCTTCAGGAACTGCAGAACCATATGCAGTCAGATTTCCCGACAGCCCCGGACACTTCCTGGCACATCAAATATGTTCCCTCTGACCTGGAAGAATACCTGAGTCCAGCTTTTTACCTGACACCTCCCATAGATACCATGAGTCCGAATGATATCTACCTCAACCGCCACGCAGACATGTCCGGTCTGACCCTGTTTACCACACTGGCCCATGAAGGCTTTCCCGGTCATCTGTACCAGACCATAACCTTTTCTTCCTCCAATCCCTCTCCGGTCCGTCATACCTTATCAATGGGCGGCTATGTGGAGGGATGGGCAACTTACGTGGAAACATATGCCTACGGATATGCTGATACCGATCCCAACCTTGCCCGGATGGCCTGGCTGAACCGCTCTGTCAATCTGTGCCTGCTCTCCCTGATGGACATCGGCATACACTATAGCGGCTGGGACAATACCCGATGCCGGAATTTCCTTTCCGGATTTGGCATCACAGACCCACAGACGCAAGATGAAATCCGCCAGACCATCATCGAAGATCCAGCCAACTACCTCAAATACTACCTGGGCTACCTGCATTTCCTCGACCTGAGAGAATCACAAAAACAAGAACTGGGGGATGACTTCAACCTGAAAGAATTCCACAGGAAAATACTGACTATCGGACCCTGCCAATTCCCTGTACTGGAGAAATATATACTTTTTTTGTAATTCTTTTGGTTGTGAATATTTGCTGTGTCATGCTATAATGTACACGTAGCACGTGAATAAATGTCGGAGGTGTAACAGTGGAGAAGGCGTATGATACATTCAATGATGTTCTGGTGAATCTTTTTAATGAAATTATGGATATTGAAGCGCGGGCAATTATTACACCGGAATTTAAGGATATTACAAATAATGATATGCATGTCATAGAAGCGGTGGGAATCGGAGAACCGCGTAATATGTCTGCCGTTGCAAAGCTGCTTTCGGTTACAGTAGGAACGCTGACGATTGCGGTGAATAATCTGGTGAAAAAGGGTTATATTGAGAGAGTTCGAAGCAAAGAGGATCGTCGTGTGGTGCTTGTTTCTTTGACCGAGAAAGGAAAAAAAGCATATCAGCACCATAAAAGTTTTCACGAAGAGATGGTACAGTCCCTATTGAAGGGATTATCTGATCAGGAAATCAGTACGTTGGTAACGGCACTGACTAATTTGAGGGAATTCTTCCGAAATTATTAATAATCCCGGGAAGTAATCAGTTCCCGGGATGGCTGAGTTCTTTTAACTGCTGAAACAGTTCGATATCAGAAGCCTTAATTTTGAGGTTAGTTTCCAACGAACGACCATCAGCAGTTGTTATTTTCACTTCAATAATCGTATCTTCTGCCAGCACACCAGGCTGTGATGCGGCAACCATGAATTTTGGGAATTTTGGATGATTTGATTTAAAAGTATTCCACATTCCCAGAATCTTCATCATTTCCATAGGATTCTGCATATGATTCACCTCCTCTGATGTGAAACATATCATAACACAATATGATTCAAGTGACAAGTGTGTTACTGTTCACTCCGTGACCAGTAACACGCTTCGCGATGCACAGAAATGATGCATTCTGCATCATTTCGCGCCGTATGTCTCGGGATTTTCGTGCTTACAGCACGAAAACACCTCGCGGGATAGTGCCGTGTGAACAGTAACCTGTTCAGCCAGCAAACATCAAATTTTATATGTTTTTCCTTGATTTCTTCTGCTTTCAATGGTACGATTAACCCGAACTATACCGCAACCCGTTAATATTTGATCTACTTTCAAAGGAGGATTTTTATGGCCGGTATAAATTATACTGCTGAAGCAGCCGCTGATTACGTAAAAGCAATGAAACTTGGAAAGAAAGAGGGCGAGATTGTCCCTGTTCTTGATGATATATTAAAGGAGAAAAATATTACTGCCCCCAGGGAGATACCTCTGGGCATTGTTCAGATTCCCTCTGAACTTGTGGTAGGAACTAAAACTGCCGGCAGAAGTTCTGCACTCAGCAAAAGTTTTTATCCGCTTTTACAAGAAAATACGGAATTCGCCGCCAAATGGCGGGGGCTCTATGCGGCCCATCTGGAAGAAGGTATCCGCGATCCTATCAAAGCTTACGAATTTATGAACAAATTTTACGTGGAGGAAGGAAATAAAAGAGTCAGTGTTCTGAAATATTTTGATGCTGTGTCTATTCCCGGCAATGTAATCCGGATCGTTCCTCCGCGCACTGAT
Source organism: Oliverpabstia sp. (assembly GCA_051879295.1). Classification (GTDB taxonomy): domain Bacteria; phylum Bacillota; class Clostridia; order Lachnospirales; family Lachnospiraceae; genus Oliverpabstia. Next base: position 11,079 of record JBJELT010000027.1, read on the forward strand.
GAGAAAGAAAATAAAATCTATTATGAATTTATGGATTTTTACAGCCTGTCCGGCATTAACTACATCTGGTTTTCTCAGGAAGGCAGTTTTGCCAAACTACAGCGGCTGGTCGGAAAACGTCCTGATGAAGTATGGTCGGAAGATGACAAACTGACTTTCAGTTCTGTATTCTCCCGTTTTACGGCAGAATATAAGGCAAATGGCGGTGACAAACTTCCGATTGAACCGGGAGATGCTTTCCTTTCCTTTATCAACCTGTATGACTACCACTCGCTGGACGATATGACTTCTGCTGAGCTGAAGGCGAAACTCATCAAATCCTGGGATGAGTTCCAGCTTCTGATCACAGATGACTCTCTGGAACTGCAGATGGATCCTTCTAAAGATACCGAGGTGAAGAAAAATATTTTTGCCCGGCTGATTCCTGCCAGCACACCAAAACAACATGTGGCATTTATCCATGAGAAGACAGCTAAAACTTCCGGATGGACTTATTCCCACGAATTGGGCCGTATGCACCTGGAAGAGGCTTTCGCTGACCAGATCAGCACCACCTGCTACAATAATGCCACCGAAGAAAATGCCGAGGAACTGCTGAATCAGGCTATTGACGATGGAAATAACCTGATTTTTACTACATCCCCGCCGCTGATGAAAGCCAGCCTGAAAGTAGCCATTGAACATCCGGAGATTAAGATTCTCAACTGTTCTCTGAATACCTCCCATAAGTATATTCGTACCTACTATGCACGTATGTACGAAGCAAAATTTCTGATGGGAGCTGTCGCAGGTGCTATGTCCCGCAACGGCAAGATCGGCTATATCGCCGACTATCCGATTTTTGGTATGACGGCAAATATCAATGCGTTTGCACTTGGAGCCAAGATGGTGAATCCGCGTGCCAAAATTTTTCTGGAATGGTCTACTTTAAAAGACCATGATGTAATGGAAGCCTTCAAACAAAATGAGGTTCACTATATTTCTGGTCAGGATATGACCATCCCCGGTGAATCAAGCCGACATTTCGGTCTGTATCGGGCAGATGAAGAATCTCCGCTGAACCTCGCCATGCCGATTTGGCATTGGGGCAAGTTCTATGAAAAGATGATTCGCAACATCATGGATGGTTCTTTCAAATATGATAATGCCACTGCCAACACCAAGGGCCTGAACTACTGGTGGGGTATGTCAGCCGGTATTATTGATGTTATCTGCTCCAAACATTTGCCGATCGGTACAGCCCGTCTGGTAGATCTTCTGAAGCATACCATCTGTCAGGGTGACTTTAATCCATTCTCCGGCGTTCTTTATTCACAGAAAGGCCTTGTACAGAAAGATGCTGACAAGATTATGAGTCCGGAAGAAATTATTACCATGGACTGGCTGGCAGAAAATGTCATCGGTTTTATCCCCAAAATGGATGATCTGATTGAAAAAGCAAAACCTGTAGTAAAACTGCAGGGAATTGACAAGCAGGAAGCAAATTGATTCTCCGGTTATTTCCCGAGGTACTTTTTATGAGAATTTTAGCAATCGCAGATGAAGAATCGAAATTTCTGTGGGATTTTTTTGAAAAAGAAAAACTGGAGGGTATCGATCTGATACTCTCCAGCGGAGACCTGAATCCCAATTATCTTTCTTTTCTTGCCACTTTTACCACTGCACCGGTGCTGTACGTACACGGTAATCACGATGATAAGTATGCCAGGATACCTCCTGAAGGCTGTATCTGCATCGAAGATCAGATTTATGAGTATGAAGGCATACGCATCCTTGGTCTGGGCGGTTCCATGCGCTACCGGCCGGGAGTAAACCAGTATACGGAAAAAGAAATGGTCAAACGTGTGAAAAAGCTTCGCTTCAAACTTTTCCGTAAAAAAGGATTTGATATTCTGCTGACACACTCCCCCGCCTACCAGCTCAACGACGGACGGGATCTTCCTCATCAGGGATTCCAGGTATTCAATACTCTGATGGACAAGTACAATCCCCGTTTCTTTATCCATGGTCACGTACATATGGCATATGGGCGGCAGCACAAACGATATGACCAGTACGGTGACACACATGTGATCAATGCTTTTGAACGGTGCGTCTTTGATTTTGATGATGAGAATCTCAAAGAACATCTGAGATAAGAAAGAATCCTGCTTTGCAGGATTCTCCGCCTGCGGCGGGTTGATTTTAGCAACATAATTCCTTTCCGCCGCAGTGCGATCCTGCCTGGAGGGCTTTTTAATTCAATTTTTTTCCCTTGAGTATGACCTGCTTTACAGTCAGGTCCTCTTTTCTCAGCAGCACTGCATTAGCCACTTTTCCCGGTGTGATGCTTCCGTACTTGTCATAGATTCCCACAGATTTGGCGGAGTTGACTGCCGCACATCGTACTGCTGTCTCCAGCGGCACATTCATCTGAAGGACTGCAGTTCTCATACACTCCATCAGGTTGGTATTGGAGCCTGCCAGGGTTCCGTCTTCCAGGGTAGCACGATTGCCCTGTGCTCTAACCGGCTGACCGCCCAGCTCATACATCCCGTCGGGAAGTCCTGCTGCCATCATGGTGTCACTGATAAAGATCACACGATCCGATCCGAACATTTTCAGTGTATTTCTGACCACTGCCGGATGGATATGTACTCCGTCACAGATCAGTTCTGCCTCACAGGTATCATCATCTGATGCGGCGATGATCGGTCCCGGATTCCGGTGGTTAATGGGATTCATGGCATTGTACAGGTGTGTCACATGACGCACACCGGCTTTAATGGCTTCTTTAGCCGTCTCATAGTCCGTATCCGTGTGAGCGATAGACAAGACCACCTCATCCTTTTTCGCCCGGATAAATTCTATGGCGCCCTCCACCTCAGGAGCGATATCCACCAGTTTGAACAATCCGCCGGCCTCTTTCTGCAGACGATCAAACATCTCCACATCCGGTCTGTGGATGTATTTTCCATTCTGAGCACCTTTTTTCTTCATGGCAATAAAAGGACCTTCCATGTTGATGCCGCAGAGGATCGCGCCTTTTTCATTCTTATGATTTCTGGCAGCTTTCGCAATCTCTGTCAGTTTTTCTTCGGAAAATGTCATGGTTGCCGGAACAATCGTCGTCACACCCACGCTGGCTTCATAATCAGCAATGACCTGAATGGCCTCTTCGGTTCCATCGCAGAAATCTCTGCCCACGCATCCGTGAAAATGAATATCTGTCAGTCCAGGAATCAGATAACACCCTTCCCCGTCCAGAATTTCCCCTTCACATCCGCCAGCAGCTACAGATTCTTCTGCAAACTGCTCTCCACATATAGATACATCTTTCTTTTCGAATACACCCTGCTCCGTATAAACTTCCGCATTTCTGATAATCATCATACTTCCCCCTTTTCTTTCCGCTTCAGAGCCATGACCGTAGTATCATGAAGCTCCTTTTTCTTCTGTTTGTCAATTTCCTGATAATATGCATACAAAATATCTGCCATCACCAAAACCGGATACTGTGGAGAGATCAGATTCCCCGACTCCAGATTTTTTCTGGTTGGCACACAGACCACTTCATCGCAAAATTCTTCGTACTCCGGTCTGTCGTTAGCTGTAATCAGGACAGTGGCTGCCCCATTCTGATGAGCCTGACGCAAAGATTCAATCACATCCTCCGTCTTTCCGCTGATACTGATTCCCATGACCATACAATTCTCATTGGCCGTTACAGAACGCATCCGCATCACGTCACTGTCATCCATTGCATCAATATCCAGACCAAGCCGCATAAAGCGAAACTGGATCTCTCTGGCTGCAAGCCCGGAACTCCCTTTCCCATATAGAAATACCCGTTTTTTGGTATTCATCATGTGTACTACCCGGCAAAGCTGATCCTCATCGGCAAGATTATAGCTTTTATTCAAAATCTCCTGATACGCGTCAAAAACAACCCACATCTGCCCCGTCACATTTGGATGATCATCTTCAAAGAATTCCTGATAATTATACACAAACTCACGATAACCCTTGTACCCACATTTCTTCGCGAATCTTGACAGGGAAGCTTCTGACACATACAACATACCGGATATTTTTTTCGAAGAAAAATCCATCTTCTCCCGGTTATTGATAAAAAAATCTGCAATACTCTTTTCCACAGCAGACAGATTTTCATAATGAGCTTCAATAACAGGGACTATTGTCTTCTTATAATACTGCATAAAAATCCCCCATTTATCTTGTTCCGAATGCAAATCGGAACTGTTCTTTTTTAGTATAGCATTTTCCCTTTTACTTTCAACAAATAGTTTTATTTTTGAAAGTACTTTCTTCCCTTGATTTTATATATTGCATATGCTAGCATAAATGCAGAATAACAAAAGGAAGGTACATGATTATGGCCGACATGAAGAAAATCCCCTATAAAATTTACCTGGAAGAACATGAAATGCCGAAACAATGGTACAATGTCCGAGCTGATATGAAACATAAGCCTGCTCCTCTTCTGAATCCTCAGACTCTTCAGCCTATGACTGCCGAAGAGCTGAATCATGTGTTCTGTGATGAGCTGGTAAAACAGGAACTGGATGATACGACTGCTTACTTTGATATTCCGCAGGAGATTCTGGATTTCTACAAGATGTATCGCCCATCACCGCTGGTGCGTGCCTACTGTCTGGAAAAAGAACTGAATACCCCTGCCAAAATATATTATAAGTTTGAAGGCAATAACACCTCCGGCAGTCACAAACTGAATTCTGCCATCGCTCAGGCTTATTACGCAAAAAAACAGGGCCTGAAAGGTGTAACCACTGAGACCGGCGCCGGACAGTGGGGAACTGCACTTTCCATGGCCTGCGCTTATCTGGGACTGGACTGCAATGTATTTATGGTAAAATGTTCTTATGAACAGAAACCATTTCGCCGGGAAGTGATGCGTACCTACGGTGCTAATGTCACTCCGTCTCCGTCCGACACCACCAATGTGGGCAGACAGATTCTGGAGAAATTCCCGGGAACCACCGGAAGTCTGGGCTGTGCAATCTCTGAAGCAGTGGAAGCCGCCACCTCACGGGACGGATACCGCTATGTACTTGGCTCCGTTCTGAATCAGGTTCTTCTGCATCAGTCTGTCATCGGACTGGAAGCAAAAGCAGCCATGGACAAGTATAGTATTACTCCGGATGTGATCATCGGATGTGCCGGAGGCGGATCCAACCTGGGCGGATTGATTTCACCATTCATGGGTGAAAAACTGCGGGGAGAGAAGGATTATCAGTTTATCGCCGTAGAACCTGCCAGCTGTCCAAGCCTGACCCGCGGAAGATACGCTTATGATTATTGCGATACCGGAATGGTATGTCCTCTCGCTAAAATGTACACACTGGGCAGCGAATTTATCCCTTCAGCCAACCACGCCGGAGGACTTCGCTATCACGGTATGAGTTCCGTTGTTTCCCAGCTCTATGATGACAAGCTGATGGAGGCTGTTGCCGTGGAACAAACCAGCGTATTTGAGGCAGCAACACGTTTTGCCCGTGTGGAGGGAATTCTTCCTGCACCGGAAAGCAGCCACGCAATTAAAGTTGCCATTGATGAAGCACTTCGCTGCAAAGAAACCGGTGAAGAGAAAACCATTCTCTTCGGTCTCACCGGAACCGGATACTTCGATATGTACGCATACGCTGCATACAATGACGGTAAAATGGCAGACTATATTCCTACAGATGAAGAACTTGCCAGAGGATTTGCAGGACTTCCGCATGTACCGGAATTATAATTATAATTTCACATATTTTCTTCAGCCGGGCATACAATATACTAATTGTATGTCCGGAGTTTTTTATGAAATTTCTTCTGTTTCTTTCTGATCTGATGATTCCTCTGATTCTGTTTTATATTGTGGGATTTGGACTGTTGATGAAGGGAAATATCTATGAAGATTTTGTCCAGGGAGCTGCCGATGGTCTGAAAACGGTAGTAAAAATCATGCCTACGCTGATTGGTCTGATGACAGGGGTTGGAATCGTACGCGCCTCCGGACTTCTGGACAAAATAGGAGAATTTCTGGGGAAATTTCTGGACAGACTGGGATTTCCGGGCGAACTGGTGCCGCTTTCTATCGTAAAAATGTTTTCTTCCAGTGCCGCCACCGGACTTCTTCTGGATATCTATAAAAAATTCGGTACTGATTCGAGAACAGGGCTGATTGCCTCCCTGATTCTCTCCAGTACCGAAACCATTTTCTATACTATGAGCGTTTATTTTATTGCCGCCAAAGTGACCAGAACACGATATACACTGGCTGGTGCACTGTTAGCCACCCTGGCAGGAACCATCGCCAGCGTTATTCTGGCATCACTCATGTGAAGAATGACGGCGTCTTACTTCTTTCATGATCAGACAGTACATCACAATAAAAAGAATACCCGCCAGAATCCACGCCATGGGGCTTGCCATACAGATTCCAAAATAACTGTTATAATGAGCCGCCACTATCGCAACCACACCACGACCTACCAATTCTGCCACACCGCCCAGCATAGCGGTAAAACCAAATCCCATACCCTGGATACCATTTCTGTACACATTGACAACCGCCAGTGGTATAAAGAACACCGCCACACACCTCAGGTACACATTCACCAGCGGAATCAGCACATCCAGATTCTCCGATACGAATACTCCCGTAAGTTTATATCCCCAGGCATAGACCAGAACGCCCGTAATGGCCGCATAAACGAAAGAAATAACAGTTGCCGACATAAATCCCTGATGAATCCTTCTGACCTTTCCTGCCCCCATATTCTGGGCAGAATACGTTGCCATGGTCGCTCCCAGCGCCACATACATCTGGCTGACCAGCTGCTCTATTTTACTGGCAGTCGTAAACGCCGCTACATGCAAAGATCCCAGACCATTCAGAGCTGCCTGTACCATCATCGCTCCTATCGCTGTAATGGAATACTGCAACGCCATGGGAAATCCAATCATAAGCTGTGTCCGGATCAAATGCGAATCCGGCCGTAAATCCGATTTCTGCAATCTCAGAACCGGCACTTTCCTGATAATATAAATCAGACAGAGCAGTCCCGATACCCCCTGAGCGATTACCGTGGCATATGCCGCTCCTGGTGCTCCCAGATGAAACACAATGATCAGAACCAGATCCAGCACAATATTCAATACAGCGGAAAACAAAAGGAAATACAGCGGAGTTTTGCTGTTTCCCAATGCTCTCAGTATAC
>JBJELT010000028.1:0-67607 GCA_051879295.1 Oliverpabstia sp.
CCGGCTTATCAATATAATTGTCTGTTCCCTTATACTCCGGGCAAAACATATTTAAAAATCCTGCTCCGTTGCTCGTGTGCTTCTTATCATCCAAAAGCCCGATATTTGCCAGGGCTACGGTAGCTCCACATATTGCAGCAACCAGTCCCCCGGCTTCTATGAACCGCTTAGTAATCTCAAGAATCCGGAAATTTTCAGATTCACTCCAACTGTCTGACCCGGGAAGAATCAGCGCATTATCTTTATTTGCCTGGACATCCTTTATCGTCAGGTCCGGAACAATCGCAAGACCTCCCATGGATTTCACCGGCTCCTTTGAAAGAGATACTGTTTTCACCGAAATCTCCCTGGCGTCCTTCCTGAAAAACCTTTTTGAATGAAGTTCCGCAAGACAGTAGCCAATTTCCCAATCAGCCATTGTATTCATTACATAAACATATACCGTTGTCATTTTTGTCCTTCTTTCCTGTATTTTTCTGCAAGTTCAGAAGCGATACGAAACAGTTCCTCCCTTATAGATTCCGGTTCAAGAACAGTTACCTTCTCCCTGCATGAAAGCATCCAGGACAGCAGCCCCTCATCATCAGCATAATCATGTTCAAACAGAAGCTTTCCATCCGGCATCTCTGTAAAAGACTCTATACCATATTCTTCAATAAGATGCCATTTCATTGACGGATGAAAAACTGCTTTTACTTTTGCCTGTGGCGGAAACACCTTCTCATTTGATAAGTCTGGCATTGGAACTGCACTTCTTTTTTCAAAATTTCCGGCATGCACCAGCTCTGCCATTCGATTCAGTTTGAACATTCGATAGTCATTCCTTAGCAGACAATATCCATAGACGTACCAGCTTGACCATTTGAAAATCAGAAAATACGGTTCAATTTCCCTCTCCGTATTACCGCCCGGAGCATAATACTTAAACTTTAGTGTCTTCCCAAGCTCGATAGCATCCTGAATCAGTTCAATCTTTGGTGACAGAGAATCCTTATTCCATGATGACAGGTCGATAAGAATAGACTCATTTCCACTGACAAAATCAGATGATCCAGCCTTGAGTTTTTCCATAAGCTGCCCATAATAATGGCTGCCGCTTACGCTATCAAGACTTCGAAGACCTGCCATAATCATCTGCATATCCTTAGATGTCAGAATCGTCCGATCCATCTTATAGCCATCCATTATGCTAATACCACCACCTGCACCCTGTGATGTCAAAATCGGAATACCAGCTTTGCATAAATCTTCAATATCTCTGTTTATTGTTCTTCTTGAAACCTCAAATCTTTCTGCCAATTCCGGAGCAGTTATTTTCTCTTCCTGTAAAAGAATAGAGAGAATACCGATAAGCCTATCTATTTTCATATCACTTTCACTTCCTGATTCATTATACCATCTGTAACACGACACCTGTATGTCATGTTAAATTTATATTATACACAAAATAAAAAGGTGTTACACCTGGATTCATCACTTTCTAAAAAATAATAAGGCTCCAAACCATTGATTTTTCAATGATTTGAAGCCTCTCTCATTGTCAAACGACAAATATTTCAAGATTGAACAACATCGCTATACCAAAGCCTTGGCAGGCCATTACGCAGCAATTTTGTTCAATTCTTGTTAAATAAATTCCGATTTAATCTACCTTTTGTTATTTACAAGGTACCAAGTCAATTTTGCCCCTTATTCACATATTCCAAAAACTCTTTTGTTTGAGACCAATATTTGATTCCCCAGTTTTCAAAGTTCCATTCCTCCATATAATCGTTACACTCATAATCAATATAATATAACTTATCTTCCTGTACTACAAAATTAGTTGGGAAATAATCGATATTCGTATTAGCAGCATATAAATCTACGCACATTTCTTTTACCTGCTCTACAAAAGTCGGTTTTACCTCATTTCGCAAAACATAGTCAAATATGGTATCTCCTTTTATATACTCTTTCAAAATCATTTCATTTTCAATATCCACTTCAAACATCTCAGGCATGGGAATTCCAATTTTTTTCAAACGTTCATAATCTTTCATTTCTGATTCAATTTTATTTCCAAACTGATAATAATCACATGGTTCATGGTGAATTTGTTTTAGCACATATTCCTTCGTTCCATCCGTAACCAGATAAGAATATCCCCCTTTTCCATGACCTAGCAATTTTATCACTTCGTATGACTTTTCATTTACATACATCTTTTCCATTGTAAATTTCTCCCAACAATAATATTTAGGGACGTTCCTTTTGCCACGAGGAGTGTTCTAATGGTCGTGAAAAAAACACTCCTCATGACAAAAGAAACGTCCCTAAGTTTTGCATATGTTTTCCCTCTGCCTGTCCAGCAAAAGCTTTCTTCCCGATGAGAACTGTCATTTTTCATTCTCGGCCATATGGAGCAATCCCAGCAGGTTTTCCTCTTTTATCAAAGCAATCCCCTGCCCTTCATCCCCTAAAACGACAAGGTTATCTCCCGGCTTAATATTAAAAATTTTTCTTGCCTTGGCCGGGATCACGATTTGCCCTTTTTCACCCACCTTAACCATTCCAAAGATGTGTTTACCCTTGGGCGGTATCATAAGTCCCATTCCAGTCGATTTTTCATAACAGATCAGATCATCCACTGTAATACCGAACACATCTGCCAATGCCTTGCATTTTTCAATATCCGGCAAGGATTCACCTGTCTCATATTTAGAGAGGGTCTGTCTGGAAACACCGATTTTCTCGGCCAGTTCCTCCTGGGACAGGTCATGATATTTTCTCAACTCCATCAAATTATCCGCAAACATTATTTTCCACCTCCAATTCCGCAGACGCACCATCTCAAAACCGGGATGCGGCGAATGATTTCATAAAGGATAAGTGCTCCAGCAAAGGCGGCTACTCCCACCAACAGGTACATAGACACGGGAGACAACTCTGTGTAGAGATGTAAATACCATGCACAGGCAGCGAGGGGAAGGTAGTGGAATAAATAGAGTCCCCAGGCTTTCCGGCTCATAAAACAGGAAAATGCATTTTCAAAATTACCCCACTTTTTCATCACTGAGAGAACCGCCAGAGTAAGGGGAAACCACCATTTTTCCAGCCTTTCCATAACAGCATCGTGGGAGAAGATAAAATACCCCAGTAAGAATCCCACACCGTAGATACCGAAACGATACACCACAATCACCGGCGTGTTTAAAACCTGGGCGGCACCCCAAATCACAGGGGTCATGCAAAGCAAAATAGGAAGGGTCGCCTTTTCACACAACCCATAGAGCCTGTCTTTCTCAATTTTGCGTATGAAAAGCAGGAACAGGGAAACTACCCAGAGCAGTTGGATGTACCATAGAGCACCAATGCCACTGACCGCCATGATGACATACAGGAGCGGTTTTGGTACTGCGGACATATTTTCAAATGCGCCGCCAATCATCATGTTGTAATATCCCAGAATCCACCAGAAGACAAACAGGCCTATGGTAGATGGAACCAGCAGCTTCGTCGTCCTGCTTTTCAGAAATTCCTTATCTGAATGCCCATTCAGATAAAACCTTGCGCTCATACCGGAGATTACAAATAAAAGCAGCATGAACCAAGGGTAGACAAAGTACTGAACAACATCCTGGTACTGAACCGGTGTGAAAGGGCCGATCACACCACCGGTTACCTCACCATTGAACATATAAAACACATGGTAAATCACAACGAGTACTACTGTCATCCATCTGATGTTGTCAATGTAAGTTTTTCTCATATTTATACCACCTTTGCTATTATTTTTAACATCATGGTAGCATGAACAGGGCAGTAATTCTACCAACGAAAGCAAACAATTCTGCATGATTCTTGTTAAAAAAAGTGGCATCCTGATTATATCGTTCGTGTCTTCACTGCCAGAAAGATTCGCACAAAAATTTGGGCTATTCTTTATAACCTATTAGGGCAATAATATTATCATCTTTGAAAATGTATCCAGTCTTTTTTCCTTCTTCCATTAACTCTGTTCTGCAATTAAGAATATTCTTTCCAATATTGCATGGCGTTTCAAGTGAAATAATATATTCTCCCTTATAAGTCCCAGTATAATATTCCTCAAAAATTTGTTTTAAATGCTCTAAACTCATTTCTTTTGCAGGTAACCAAGAAAATATATCCAATACTTTCATTCAACTATGTTCCTCCTCAAACAGGAATTGTGTCTTATTTATCCTTTTCTTCATATGGTTTATTCCATGAACCGATTTCGATGATATTTCCTTCCGGGTCAGCTATAAAACATGTCCTTTGTCCCCAAGGTTCGGTTGTGGGTTCCAATATAGATGTTGCACCCTTCTGAATTGCATTTTGATACTGCTCATCGACTTCCTCATATGTATCTACATACAACGCCATCTCAGAATGTGCATTTACCCCTTTAAGATACTCATATCTTTTACTTGTTAATTTTTCAAAATCATTTCTTCCATATAGCAGGAATAATGTTCCATCCTTCAACAGGTAAACATTATCAGTGTTCTTATCTTCTTTAATTTCAAATCCTAATACATCTCTATAGAATCTGATCATTGCTGCCATATCTTTAACAAATAAACCATATCCATCTAATCTCATAGTCAATCTCCTTTTTTTTCATTAAATTACGATTTCTCTAGTTCCAAAAACTGGAATTTTATCTCTTCTTTTTACTCTTTAGGCTAGCATATATACCGATTGCAATTACAAAGATAACTGCCACTACTACCCCATATTCCATAAACGTCACCTCTTTCCAAATTCCGATTTTGTCAGCGAAAAAACTGGAACTTATCCGTCTACATCTCCAGCAGCATATAAACGAGTTCCTGAAAGCCGCTTGTCCGGGGTTCCGGCTACCTTCCCGTCCACAAAAGCGACGATTTCAATTTCATTGTCACTGGCCGTTTTCTGCGCCAGAAACTGGCCTTCCTGTTCCGCATCAAAGCTGCTTTGTCCGGGTAGGAAATCAGATAATCTGTTTCCGCATGGGTTTGGTTGAAATTATCAAATACCGCGCTCCCGTCAGCTCCCACGCCGTTTCTCAGAACGGCGATGCTTCCGTTTTTCAAAATAATCTGTTTACTATATTTCATGTGTTTGCCTCCACAATATTGACATATAAGCTCATTGTGTTTATGCCGGCAAACAGAAATTTAGCTGTCATTTCATTCTTTTTATATGTGCTTGATAATCCTCATAATATGGAGCGATCCCTTCCCTTGTGAGTGCAGCCACTTCGTCCGGAGTATAATTCTGACATAACATACCGGGAACAAATTCTTCTTCAAAGTAGTGCTTCAATTTCTCCAGGTCACTTGCTTTAATATAGGCATTGGTGTAGCCGGCCTCATCCACTACCGGAAGTAAGACCGCATTGTTATCCTCGTTCAGCAATATGATTGCCTCATATTGGGCAAATAAAGGCTCGTGCTTGTAAATTGCTCCTACCGTAAAGGTAAGTGGCTGCTCTGTTAACTTGCAGGGTTGTTCAATGGTATCTCCGATTGAAAGGTGTTCATCATTTGCAAGTGAGCTTGAGATGATGATAGGGTTGCACTCAGAATTTGAAAGGATAGATGTATCTTCCTTTACGATTGCCGCACAATCAAAGGAGGAAGCGTCAATTTTCTCAAACGATTCTGTTGCGTAATATGCAATCTGGCTTGGAGCCGATGTCTTGCCGGGACGTTCAAATATCAGTAGTGAAAATGTGAAAATACTGTCTACAAACGGCTCGTTTTCTAATGCCACAAGTTGTTCCTTTGTAGTACACTCCACATAGTAATCAAACTGAGAATTTTCTGATTCATTTAAAAATGAAGAATTGCATCCTGTCATTCCAAAGAAGATTGATATAATCGTAAGTATTACTATTAACCTCTTCATTTTTCCTCCTGTGTGCTTCTGTTTTCAACATTAAATTCCGATTTTTCGATCTGTTTATTTACCTGAGAAACTGGACTTTGTTAATTTGCTTTTTCAAAATGCCTATATGCCAATACCCCTATCGGAAAGAAATAGACACACCATATCAAAAGTGCGATCGTCCCTCCGTTACCTGTTTTTCCAGTTGCCATACTTGTGAATGCACCTGTCATTGGCATAATAAAACAGCTGAAGAAAAAGATTCCGTGTATCATCATTAAGTATTTCAGCCATTTGTCTGAATTACTATCCCCCTTGATGGAAAGACCAATAAAAAAGGTAGAAAGCGCCATCATTCCATATCCGAGCAAATCATAGTTGAAAAGCAGCCCGCCTCGCTGATAATTTAATATCCGTATTGCCTGTTCATTCAGGTCTTCCAGCCGGACACTGGTTGTCTGGGCAAAATAGACCAGAAAGATCAGTACGGCATATATTGCTGAAAAAACCAGTCCAATAATTGCAGAAACCCGCTGCTCTTCACAGCATTCATGTTGGAAACCCGCGACCATCATAATATAGCCTATCGGCAAAAACATACATACAAGGTATGATCCAAAATGGAATTTGACAATCATGCATACTGCAAATACGAAAACGGTTACCGAGACAATCACTGCACCTATTTGGGGGATTAACTTATTCATCTGCTCCTCCTAATTTGTCAATTGGCGAAATGACAATGACTATCAATTTATCTTCTTCGATATGATGTAATTCGTCACCGCCAGCACCACCTGTGTAGCCGTCAGAATGGCAAATGTCCAGCCAAGTGCCATCCGTCCGCGATAAAAATGACCGTAGCTGACGATCCCGAAGCAGATCGCGGCAACAATGCTGCATCCGATCACTACCTTACCATTCTTTTTCCTTTTCATTATTGAAACACTCCAATCTGTCTATACGCTGCTATTTGTCTGTGTTATCCTCGGTTCTCCATCTGATTCCGTAGTCACCGGCAAACTCCCTTGCCGTAAAGCAAATCTTATACTCACCGGGTTCTTCCACAATCACATCAAAGGACGCGGAATCCAGATCTCTGCCGGTATAATTCGGCTTATCCTTATTGTCAACCGGATAGACATCTATGTCGAGCCTTCCCGATTCCTTGGAGACACGAATTGAAATAATTCCCTTTTGTCCTTCTTTGACTTGATAGGTATCATACTCTGTGCCGTTTCGGATCATCCCATTTTCTCCGAAATCAATATTCATCGTTCCGTTCATGTCGGCATTACTGTCTTTCTTGCTATTTGTACATGCCATTATTGAAATCACCGCCGCAATCAAGAGGCATAAAGTAAGGATTCGTACATATTTGTGGTTCATATTCTTCATGTTCATGCACCCTTCCGACCCTTTCGCCGTTGGGCCGCGTTCAGGAGCAGCGCAACGCAGTTTAGCGCCAGAGCCAGAGGCAAATACCAGTTGGACCATCCCTCCGGAAAAACGGCGATCACGGACTGCACCAGGAAAAAGACCGCGCCAAGCTCGAACAGGAGCGTCAGAATATTCAGGCAGGTGGCATTTTTCCAGAACGCCAGCACAAACAGCAGCACTACCGCATCCGCATACAGCCCGTACAGAATGTGGGTGAGCTGGATGCTCCATGGAAATGACAGCTCCGGATGACCCGCCGAATAGATGACAAAGCCAATGGCGACAGCCGCCAGTACACAGGCCAGGATAAAATAACGCTTTTTCATATCAAATTTCCTTTCGCTTTTCCAGTCTTACAACGCCGTATTCATCGGCATCCGTCATTCCATTTTTGAAGGCATAGCCCATTTTTCGATAGAAAGATACCGCGGTCAGGGAGGAGCCGACCTCGGTGCGCCAAGCCCGGCGGAAGTATTCATCCGCTTCCAGGGTTTCAACGATCTTTCTGCCCACGCCTTTACCTTGGTAGTCCGGCAGGACAAAAATCGAGATCAGATAGCTTTCCTCGGTACTGCCCCAGTAGCCAGTGATGCCGCCGCAGCCGATGATGGTTTCCCTGTCCATTGCCACATAAAAATGTGCTTCCGCTGCCCTTGCGGCGATCACCTCCGGGGAATAGCTTTTGATGTTTTCCTCAATAAACCCGGGCGAATAATCCTTTCGGTTGCTGATTGCCAGTGTCGTGCAAATCACATCCGAAACCGCGAATTCATCCCCTTTTCGGAATTTGCGAAGTGTAATAGCTTCCATATCTTTTTTCTCCTTGAATCACCGAGTATTTGAATTTAGTATCAGCTTACACTCTATATTTTACAAGAGTGCGCCGGCTGCATATAGACCCTTCGCCGACCGGCCTGTTCATAAACAACGAATTTTCTAAGAAATCCTTATCTTTTCTGTCTATCCTCATGATAATCAAACAAAACGCCTCCGCTATGCTCGCTCTCCGGTACGGATAAAGTCGATCAATTTGTCGATATTATCAAAGTCGTCATAATCGCCGACAATATACCAGTTCATTTTCTTCCACTATTGCCAGTATTTCAACTGGACCGAAGATATCCAGTGTTTCAAAATCATCAAACGGTAAAATATGTATTCTCAATTTCTTCACCTCATGCTCATGAGATTTCATTGTTTCATTTCTTCACTTTGCATCAGAGGTTAACCTGTTCCTCTTGTATCAGTCCCTGCAAAAGAGTACATTGTTTTCAACTCTCGAACGCATTCATCGGGCGTAATAAAATCTGTTTCATATACTCTTTCTCCATGTTGTTCTTCAAATAGGAATTATTCACTTATTCGAAATACTCAGCATAATCATCAATATGATAAATATTGCTTCAAGAATAGCACCTATAATACATGCAATTTTTAATTGATGCCCCTTAAATTCCATGCCACCCAGTGATTAAATTCTGGATGAATGGGATGATCCAAATCATCCATAACAATAGCGAGCGTTACTGTTTCGGCAGGTAAATCTTCAATATATAGCTCTGGTGATTCATCGTTACCGTAACCAGAACAACAGTCTGGTATCCAATCATTGTTTTTAAATTGTGATGATTTAATAAACAATTCTTTCACTATTTTATACCCTTTCTTCCAACAGGAATTTCTATTTTTCAGTTTTAAAAACAGGAAGTTGTCACTCTAAAGTTTCTGCAAATATCTGTTTCAAAACTTCATATGGTATATCCTGCTTTAAATAGATTTGCAACATTCCCTTAGGAGTAATTTTATAACATGCTAATTCTTCCTTATGTTGAATTACCGCCTGTGCTTCAATGTTAATATGGTCTTTAAATGGAATAAGCCTCACAAAAGATTCTCCAACATAATAGCTTGGTAACTTTGCCCACAATGTTTCTTCTAGTTCGCATGAAACACTATCAAAAATCATCTTCCTTAAATTAAGGTACATATCAATAATCTCACTTGGATATTTATCTATATAATCTTTTACTTGCTCATTCATTTAAATAACCTCCATAACTTTTCAATAAAATGCAAATCTCAAGGAATTGATAACCATCATCTATTTCAACAGTTTCTCATAAGAAAATTTTCTTGCCGCCCCCTTCATAAGCCAAACATCAAGCACCGCCAAAACGATACCCAATCCCAAAAGAAGCCCTGAATTTACCAGAATGACACCTGTAAATTGTCCTATGACGAGTGCGAGAATCGGAAAAATCAGGAATACCGCACGTTGCTGTGCTTCTTCCATAGTTTGTGCCTTTGCGGAACCTCGCACTGTTACGGCGATAGCAACAATCGAGATAGCCGGTGCAATAAACAGCAAAATAATAAGCCAACTAATGTCAGGCATCAACACATTTCCGGTCAAAAATAACATTTCAATTTCTAATACAAGCATCATTGCAGCAAACGAGATGTATGAAACCATCATTCCTATTGAAAATCCAGCCAGTATTTTAGATTGAAACAATTTAGTTGTCCCATCTACGGCAAGTTCCTGAATCAACATATTGACATTTTGTGCACTTTCAGGATCAAGTCCGGAGGTAGGTTCATCCAGAAACAAAATCTCAGGGCTATGCATCAGGGCTCTGGCAAGTGAAAGATGCTGCCGCATACCAGTAGAATAGGCAGATAGCTTACGATTCTGTGCATCTGTCAAATCCAGCCGTTCTAAACTCTTTTCACAATCAGACCTATTTATACCAAATAGTGTGCCATAAAAAATAAGATTTTCAATTCCCGATAAATGATCATACATTTGTGCATGTTCTGTAATCACGCCCGAGATTTGGTGCAACTTTTCCGGATTTTTGGTAGGATCGATGCCAAACACTCTGCAGCTACCACTTGATGGAACAAGCATACCACAAAGCAATTTAATTGTTGTGGTCTTTCCTGCTCCATTTGGTCCCAAAAAACCAAATATCTCTCCCCGTTCCAACCAATGGTCACTTATTCTTTTTCATCACTGTTCCCCCTCAGATTTCATTATTTCACTTATCAACAGTATGGTACCATACAAGCCACAAACTAAAAGAATTAAATCTTCATAAGCATGAAATATAATCGCCTTTACTCCAGTCAGTCCCCATATAGTCAGCAAAGCAAGAAGTGCCTTGTTTTTTCTATCGTACCCCGCATAGACAGCTATACTTAAACTAATTACAGGACAAGGCATGATATATGTTACCATTTGTGGAAAAGAGTTACCCAAAAGGATAGAAGCAAAAGGATAGAACAGATAAAGCAATAGTAATATTGCTTGCAGCATATTGAATTTTTTAAGTATATCATCTTTATTATGCCAACTCTCGAATAAAAACAAAGCTCCGACAAGTAGGTACAATGGCAAAGCAAAATATTTTTGAATAGGTTCTGTTCCATACCATGCAAAAAAACCGATACCAATAAATAAGTTCGTAATTCCCAGTGAAAATTTTGCAGCCCACTTTATTTTTTTCGTATAAGATAATACAATTGCTGAAAGTAAAAATACTAACAAGATCATTTGAATTATCCACGTTTTTTCATTATAATTTCCGATTACGTTCCAAAATGCTTGTGCATCCACTTATTCATCCCCCATAACTTCAAATGCTTACGAACCAATGTGATGCCTGTGATGTGTGTTACACCACTCCGGATATTCATTTCTTAAAATAGAAAAATATAATCGTCCAACATACTGCCCATCCATAAAGAAATAATCTCTTAATGTACCTTCATATGTAAAACCACATTTTTCTATGACTCTCTTAGACGGAATATTAATGGTTTTTGTGCAAATCTGAACTTTATGCAAATTAATATTTTGAAATCCATAGTCTATAACTGCCTTTGTTGCTTCCGTTGCAAACCCTTTACATTGAAAAGCAGAGCCAATACAGTATTCTATCTCTGCAAAGTGATTTTTATTGTCAACCAAAAAATAAGCAATCTGACCTATACACTCATCTGATTCTTTACAAATTATTGCCCAACGATAGTAATCCTCTTTTACATAAGAACCTATATATTTATCCAGTAATTCTTTTACTTCTTCTTTTGTTCTATAAACAGGCTCTGAATACATTGATTGTATTTTTTCATCAGAAATCCAATACTTACGCATTGCTTCATTATCTGAGTACTGAAACCTACGAAGAATTAATCTTTCTGTTTCGATTGTATTAGTTCCAACATGTGTAAGAACTCCTTCAAAATCAAGATTTTTCCCAACGATAACACCAAGGCACAGCACAGCAAAGGCTGAGAGCAATCCATTCACAAAAAGTCGTTCTCTTTTATATTTTATAAAAAATGCATTAATCAGAATATAGATTCCGCCTGTCAAACCGCATATGATGAGAAACTCATCTGAAAACAAAAAGTTACCAATAACCGTTAGTAGCCCATATACGATAAGGTATCCGACTGACCATGAAATCGCATGTATCAGTTTATCTTTCTCCATAATCTCAATCCTCCACCAATGTGCCTTATCTTTCTCATTTTATAAAACTTTATGCGGCCAATTACATATCCCTATCTCCAGGGCTCGTTCTTCTTTCAAATGAAAATCTGCAATACCAGCATCCTTTCAGGCTTTCTATTGCTTCTTCTCTGGGTGTATATGCCGGACACAGATCCTCCGGCCACACGTTTCCATTTTTATTTTGCACTTCAAAGTACATCCTGTATCGTGCCATATATACCACCTTCAATTTCATACGAAAGTCATTTACCGTTTACTTTTTTCCGGCAATGCCGTAATCATTAAATAGAGTCCGCCTAACAGTACAACTGTTCCGATCATAATCAGCATCATATCTTTTGGTTCCACGACATTTCCCTGAAATGTCGGATTGCAATCCAGGGAATCCGCAATTTCATTTACAACCTCTGCAGGGAAGCCTTTTGTTTCCATCTCCTCAAAAACGCCTCGAAGCATATGATTTTTAATCAATGCGGTCCCGTATGTACCTGGGAGATAACTCATGACTTTCTGCAGTCCCTCTCCAAAGTTTGAGATTGGCATATAGGCTCCGCAGATAAAACCGTATCCGGCACTGACAATCGTTCCTACTGCCGACATTTGCCCCTGTGTTTTCAACGGATAGCAGACAATGCTGGATAAGACAGCACCAAATAATACCAAGATAAGCAGGTCCAGCATTAAAAGTACCACATCCATCACCGTCAGATACCAGCCCATCATCCCTATGTATCCAAGGCAAAGTGCCAGAGCCAATACATTCACCATCAGGGAATTCATCACTGTAGAAAAGAAATACCCAAGATAGATCATAGGCTTTCTGATCGGCGATACATCAAAATCCTTCCGCACTCCAAAGGCACGATCCTGTACCATCGTCAGATTGACACAAAAGGTTACCGTCACACAACTGACTGCCAGAAGGGCTGCCGCAAGCTGCCCTGCCACCGTTCCGTTGATCAGCTTTTCTGAAATATCCACCACAGCCGGTATATTGGAGGTAAAGGAATCTTTATACACTTTCGCCAGAAATGTGGCATACAAAACAATCAGAATCATCGGTGTAATTAATGAGGAAAGAAGCATCCCCTTATCTCTGAAAAAGAGTTTCCTATTTCTTTCAATCAGTGCTATAAATGTTCTCATCTCTGTTCACCTCCCAGTTTTTTTCCCGTTACTGTGATAAAGACATCGTCCATTCCACCTTTGACAATCTCATAATCACGAAATACAGATGCATGGTTTACGATCAGACCGGTTGCTGCCAGAGGCGTCTCAATGGCAATTCTGTATCCGTCTCTGATCTCTTCATATGCCATCCCCAGACTTTCAACTTCCTCTTTGGTCACTCCATAGATAGAGAGATAATCTTTCACATATTCACTCTTCAATTCATATGGAGTACCTTCTGCCGCAATACAGCCATGATCGATGATCACGATATAGTCGGCGGATGCTGCTTCCTCCATATAATGAGTTGTCAGTAAAACCGTAAGTCCCTCTTCCTCACGAAGTGTCTCAATAATACTCCAGATCATTTTTCTGGTCTGGGGATCCAGTCCGGTGGTCGGTTCATCCAGTATTAATAACTGCGGTCTGTGAATCAAAGCCCTTGCAATATCCACCCTACGCCTCTGACCGCCTGATAATTTTCCTACAGGACGGTCAATAAATTCCTGTAGTTCAAAAATCGTAATCAATTCCTGAAGCCGTTCTTCAAACTTTTTCCCTGTGATGCCATACAGCGCAGCTCTGCTTTTCAAATTTTCTCTTGCAGTCAATGGTTTATCTAACACGCTGTCCTGAAATACAACACCCGTCATTTCTTTGATCTTATGCCCTGAACGATTCACATTCCACCCATTGACCCAAATATCTCCGCCATCTGCAGATAACTGACCACAGATCATAGAGATTGTTGTACTTTTTCCTGCACCATTTACGCCCAGGAATGCAAACAGTTCTCCTCTTTTCACACGAAAGCTCAGATCATTGACTGCCTTTACCATTCCAAAACTCTTATTCAAATGATTTATTTCTATGATATTCTCCTGCGTACTCACAATCTTTTTCTATCTCCTTTCCATACATTTTTTCAAAGCGTTCAAAACGCGAACGTCTGTTTTCTTTATTGTAGCTAACGATCGTTCTTATTGTCAATATAAACTTTTCAGCATCATTTCTAAAAGATTTCACTATAATTCTACAAGCGTATTTCATATGTATATAGGTGGTTTTTATATCTATATGTGTCCGTTTTACAGATTTTACTCCCTGAGCCAAAATGTAAAACGCAGCACTGGCCGGTCACCCGGTTCAGCACTGCGTCTAATGCGTCTGGCTAATCAGTTTTACTTTATAATGTACTGCCCTTATCAACATTTATAATTCCCTTTGTTTCAGACGAATCGATAACAGCATTAATTTCAAGTACTGACATTTTCTTTTCCCTTCCATCCCGTATAAAGATATACTCCTAAAACTGCTGTGAAACCAGATGCGGCAAATACGCTGAATCTCTCTGATATTCCAAAATAATCATGTGGCAACACAGCTGTACCTACTGCACCTGTTATCATCATGGCAAGTGCTGCCAGTGCCCATTTTCCCAATGACGGACATTCTTTTTGAATCAAGCCCCGTATACAATCAGCATCAACGAAGCACTTGACAGCATAACCACTGCCATTGTCACAATCAGGTGCATAATATCCTGAAATCGTCCGGATATGCCTGCATCCACCAATGGAAACATATTGTATCCTACTGCAGAAATCCAATTCATAATTGCAAACAAGTATACTCCCATCCTCAAAACCCGATTATAGTGCTCTTTAATCGTCACACAGCACATTGTCACACAGACAATCCCACACGGCATATAGAATGCGCCCAATTGTTCTCAGAGCACTCTGGACGGTGCAGAATCAGCAGAAAGATCGCTGACAGCTTGTGAAATCCAGTTGTATCCCGGATAAGCAAGCGGAGACAAAACAACAGCCGCTGTGTAGGATAGTAAACTTACAATCCCCATCGAAGTTCTAAATGTAAACTACAAGTTGCATTGATAATTTTTTAGGCTTTTATGCCACTAATTAGCACTGGATAATATAACGAGTGTACATTTTCAAGAACTCCTTACTTAGAAAAAAACTTTAAGATTCGTCCGTTGAAGTCTTTTGCCTCTTCGTAAGCGGCATGACCAAACTGAGTGTAAATATACTCTTCACAGGATTTAATTCTCTCAACAATTTCTATGGACGCATCAACTCCAACTATTCTGTCACATTCGCCACCTATAACCAAAGTCGGACACACTATCTTATCCAATTCTGGATAGGCATTGTGATATATACAAGACTTTGCCTGTATGATAAATCTGCTAAAGTCTTTAGGTTTTCCCATTCTTCCAAGAAGCGGGTATAATAACCTATATTTCTTTAAGTATCTTTCAGAGTAAGACCTTTCTGTTGTGTCAATCATCAGGTTTTTATAATCGTTATTCTCTGCCATTGAAATCCAATTGCCAACAACATTCTGTATCAGTTCATTTTGTTTCGACAAAGTTACTGCCAACACAAGTTTCTCAACTAAGTTAGGATAATCAATTGCTAGATATTGTGCAATCATTCCACCTTGAGAAATCCCTAAAATATTAGCGTTTTTTATACCAAGCATTTTCATAGCTTCCGCTTGGTCTCTTGCCATATCTCTTGTTGAATAACCTTCTTCCAAATCATTTTTCCTGCTGAAAATAAATACTTTATAGTCATTTGCATACATTCGGTAAGCCATTGACATTGGTAGAGCTATTCCCTTAACTGTAGTCAATCCGTCCCCCAGCCCAGGAAGCATAATTAGATTATTTGTTCCCTTTCCAAAAGATACATAGTACATATCCATATCATCAATACGGACACATCCATTTTTTGCATTCCAAAGCATAATTTCAGTTGCCTCCTACTTCCAAAGCCCGTTCTTTAATATTTCCATATGCTCTGTTAAACTCTGCACATATTCATGTTTCAAAGATTCAAATGAACTATCATTATTTTGAATGTGTTGTAAGAAATCCTCGTTAAAACCTTTTAGAAACCATTTCAATATATCAACTGTTTTCTTCCTATCACCACGGAAGTTACTCAAATCAACATTTTCAAGCAATTTGTAGTAGATATCTGACTCTATTAAGCCGTACCTTTCTATAGTCTTCCGATAAATCTCAGTATCTCTCTTTACAAAAGCTCCTATTACCATTCTAGATTTTTCAGGATTCTTGATATACCACGAAAATTCTAATACAGAATACTCAATAACTCTTTGAAACAATTTTGTTGAAAGATCTGCAGCATCTTTTTCTAAGGATTCAGTAAGTTCAGTTGTTACTATATCAAGTAAGAAAAAGTATAAATCCTCTTTGGTTGAGAAGTATTTGAATAAACTACCTTTACTAATTCCAGATTTTTTTACAATTCGATTAGTAGAACTGTTTTCATACCCATACTCAGAAAACTCAGATATTCCAGCATCAACAATCTGTGCTTTTTTATCAGTACTTAATTCAAAAAACAATCTTGTAGGCATATTTCCTCCATTGGTGACCATGTGGTCATCCACGATGTTAAGTATTAGTGACCACATGGTCACTAATACTAGTATATCTATTCCCATCATAGTAGTCAATATCCAAACTACTTGATATGCAGCATCTAATATACGCTGTTGTCGTTCATATGGAAGCGCAAAAAACTTTTCATTCATGATAACCCTCCTTTTGACCAATCGGTCAATACATACACAATATACCTCCGTTGACCGTTTTGTGGAAGACCATTCCAAAAGAAATGCCCAGAGACATTCCCCGTTTTCCATCTTGGAAATTTAAGGTTACTGTTCACATGGCACTATCCCGAGACATACGGCGCGAAATGATGCAGAATGCATCATTACTGTGCATCGCGAAGCGTGTTGCTGGTCACGGAGTGAACAGTAACAATTTAAGGACGTCCCTTGGAAACTAATTAAAAAGGGTACTTGAATTCACAAGCACCCCAGTGTATAATCTAGTTAGAAAGTAATCGGACACAAGTTCCGATTGCCCTCGTAAAAACGTAAACTACTAGAAGAATTTAAGCATCTTTACTTGGCGGTGGGATGCTTATTTCTTTTTATGCTGATCTATGTAGGTTAATGCTACGAATACTACTAACAATAAAGTCAAAACTTCCATTGTGTTCATGGGCATCACCCTCCTTTCGTGAGATAAGAGGGCAACATAATCAGAAACTTGCATCCGTTTCCTTTTGATTATACTCTAAAATTATACCATCTACAGAACAAATGTTCAATCATTTTTTATTAACCATCTTAGACTGACAATTATAATTATTTTTTTAAAACAACTTGTTAACTTTTTCGTTGTATCAGCATTCCTAAAATACACTGTATCAGAATATCAATATCATCCAAATATGGTCAAAAAAAGTGTGTGGCGGTTAACCACACTCAAAATCAGCATTTACAAGGCTTTATGAAAAACTTAGTTTCCAGCCATCTGTTTTGCAACATGGCACAGTTTTCTATTCTATAATCTCCGTCATCATAAAAATATCTCCATCATTTCAAGAGAAAATGATGGAGATGATTCGATTAAATACGTACATAGCCAGTAGAAGGACCAGCGCCGACTTTGGCAATATAACCACTTTTAACCAATTCGGTGAGGGTTCTTTCCACAGTAACTTTACTTATATCCGGACAAAGCTCCATGATTTCCTTCTTCGTGATTTTACCAACCTTATTATCAATGACTGCTTTGATTCTGTCTGGCTTAGAGAGGCTGCGGTGTTTCAGATGCTCTACACGACTTTCAAACTCGTTATATGCTTTCAGCATGATGCCAAGATAATACTTTACGAAAGGCTCATAACTATTTTCTCCCTCGTGCCAGCCGGTAGAACTTGCTTGCAAGGCTTCATAATAGGTTTCTTTTGTCTTTTCAATCAGCATTTCCATACTGACATATTTACCAACGATATACCCCGCTTTATAAAATAGAAGAAGTGTCAGCAGGCGGCTCATTCGACCATTTCCATCGTTGAAAGGATGGATGCAGAGAAAATCCAAAATGAACATCGGGATCAATACGAGCTTATCCATGCGATCAGCTTCCCATGCTTCTAAAAATCTGGTACACAGTTCATCCATGGCTTCAGCTGTTTGAAACGCAGGAACCGGAATGAAACGAGCCTTCTGATATCCTTCAGCATCCGTTTCCGCAATTACATTATCGGAGTTTTTATAGCTGCCGCCAGCAGCACCTTGGGAGTAAGAATATAAATCACGATGCAGCTGCAAAATGATGTTGGGTCTCGGATTGATATATTCGTAGCTTTCGTGAATCGTTGCAAGGACTTCACGATAACCGGCAATTTCCTGTTCTGAACGATTGCGAGGTTCCGCTTTCTGGCTTACCAGTTCTTCCAGACGCTTATCACTTGTAAAAATACCTTCAATTCTGTTGGATGCACCGGTACTCTGAATAAGAGCAACCTCTAAAAGAGTTTTCAGCTCATCAATATTAGCTTCAAGAAACAGTTCCTGCTTGCCTTTGTGTTCGTGTATGCTTCCAATCATCTGAACAATCTCAGATGTCAGGAGTTTTTCGGGTGTTTTACTATAATCGAAATCTCTCATAGGAATCTCCTTCATTTCAGATTTATCTCTATCATTTTAGCATCTAATGATGGAGATTTCAATAGGCATGATGGAGATAGAATCTCCGTTTTATTTAAGCTCTATTCAAAAGAGTACTTTAAAGGAAGCCGCCGTTTCCTCGGTATAGGCAAAAGCCGTTGTCGAGAACACGCTCATACACAGCACAGTCGCAAGAAAAGCGGCACTAAATCTTTTAAGAAAGTTGATTGGGGGTCAGGTTCGCAGCGTTAATCAAAAAAAGAGTGTGGCGATTAACCACACTCAAAATCAGCATTTACAAGGCTTTATGAAAAACTTAGTTTCCAGCCATCTGTTTTGCAACTTCTGCTGCGAAGTCTTCGTTCTTTTTCTCCAGACCTTCACCAGTCTCGAAACGAACAAATCCTTTGATAGCAATCTTAGCGTTGTTTGCTTTTGCAACTTCTGCAACATAAGCAGATACGCTCTGTTTTCCGTCTTCTGCTTTTACATATACCTGATCCATCAGACAGATTTCTTTCAGCTCTTTGTTGATACGACCTTTGATCATGCCCTGGATAACTTTTTCAGGTTTCTGGGATTCTTTCGGATCGTTCTTGATCTGAGCCAGAAGAATTTCTTCTTCGTGAGCAATGTATTCAGCACTTACTTCGGAACGGTCTGTGTACTGAGGTCTCAGAGCTGCAACCTGCATAGCTATGTTCTTAGCCATTTCTTTTACTGCATCGTTAACAACGTCTGTCTCAACGTCAACCAGAACACCGATTTTTCCGCCCATATGAGTATAGGAAGCAACAAATCCGTTTGCTTCTTCTACCTGCTGGAAACGACGGATCTTCATGTTCTCACCGATTACTGCAATTTTAGCAGCCAGTGCTTCGTTAACAGTCTTGGTCTCATCGAACTTCCATGTTTCAGCCAGGAATGCGTCGATATCTGCTGCTGTGGTGTCCAGAGCCTGCTCTGCAACCTGAGCAACATATGCCTGGAAAGTATCATTCTTAGCAACGAAGTCTGTCTCAGCATTTACTTCTACTGCTACTGCTTTTTTGCCGCAGTCTGTAACTTTCAGCATAACAATACCTTCTGCTGCGATTCTTCCTGCTTTTTTCTGTGCGGTAGCAAGACCTTTTTCTCTCAGGAATTCCATAGCCTTGTCCATATCGCCTTCTGTTGCTGTAAGAGCCTTCTTACAGTCCATCATACCAGCGCCGCTCATTTCTCTCAATTCTTTTACCATTGCTGCTGTAATAGCCATTGTGATTTCCTCCTAAACAGGGTATGAATTACTCTTCTACTGCTTCTTCTACTGCTTCCTCAACGAATTCTTCTTCTCCGGTAGCACCCTGATTTGCTTCGATAACAGCATCAGCCATCTTGGAAACGATCAGTTTTACGGCACGGATTGCATCGTCGTTACCCGGAATTACATAATCCAGCTCTTCCGGATCACAGTTTGTATCACAGATACCGATCAGCGGAATACCCAGTGTATGAGCTTCCTGTACGCAGATTCTTTCTTTTTTCGGGTCTACGATAAAGATAGCGTCCGGAATTCTCTTCATTTCTTTGATACCGCCCAGGTTTTTCTGAAGTTTTTCCAGCTCTTTCTTCAGAGCGATAACTTCTTTCTTAGGCAGAACATCGAATGTTCCATCTGCTTCCATTGTTTCGATTTCTTTCAGTCTTGCAATTCTGCTCTGGATTGTCTTGAAGTTGGTAAGCATACCACCCAGCCATCTCTCGTTTACATAGAACATTCCACAACGCTCAGCTTCAACTTTGATAGCATCCTGAGCCTGTTTTTTAGTTCCTACGAACAGGATTGTGCCGCCGTCAGCTGCGATATCAGCTACAGCTTTGTAAGCATCATCTACCATTCCAACGGATTTCTGCAGGTCGATAATGTAGATACCGTTTCTCTCTGTGTAGATGTATTCAGCCATTTTCGGGTTCCATCTTCTTGTCTGGTGTCCAAAATGTACACCGGCTTCCAGTAACTGTTTCATTGAAATAACGCTCATGATTTCAATCTCCTTTTTGGTTTTAATCTTCCCCATACTTCTCATTCTTTTCGAGACCTGTCATGCAGGCACCATCTCGGAATCGGTATGGGTGTTTTATGCGACTTTTGCATTATACCACAGGAAATCCCAAGATACAAGCACTTTTTCGTATTAAATACATGACCAGGCACATACTATAAATCCATTTTTTTACAAACCCGGTGACTCCATTTTCCATGATGCCTGCTGTTTTCACACTGGTATCCCCCTTCAGTTTCTGACTCAGCTCTTCCACCGGATTCTCAACCTTAAAATTTATGGCGAAATTGTGATAGGCATTCTGCAGATTACTGCTTTTATTTCCGGCTTCATCTTCTGTAAGCAGCGTCACCGTATACTGTCCCGCACGAGTAAATAACCCTGTATCCAGCACATACTGGTAATGCATTCCCGAGTCCTCCTGCCGGACACTTCGTATGTAATCCGTCCCTTCTTCCAGAATCCTAGTTTCCCCATCCCACACATACATCAATGTATAGTTTTCCACTTGATTCAGATTACTCTCTTCCAGAACAATCTGACGCTTTCCCGTGTAAGAGCCATCTTCTTCCAATCCCTCCAGTTCGTACTGTGAGCCGCTTCGATTAATCCAAAAATGAATCTCTTTTTCTGAAATATTCCCTGCCTGGTCCACGGCCTGTATGTGTAAATAGTAAGCATCATCCATTTTTATATCCATCGAAGGCTCCCAGACATACTGCATTCCATCCTGCTGCTCCAGTTCTATCCTGCCATTTTTATTGCCCACAAGATTCACCTGTTCCTGATTTTGTTCCAGATTGTTGTCTGACAATCGTATCTTCACCTGTAATGTGTCGTTATATATCCCTCCATCCTCTACTCCTTCTACGATAATTTCTGGTTTTGTTCCGTCCACCTTCCAGCGAAACCTCCCGATTGCTCCCTGATTCTCAACTGTCAGTGCATTTCCCACAACATCTGTCCCGCTGATCTCCACTTCATACGTTCCATCCTGCGTAAATGGAATCTCCGCCACATATTCATCTGCTCCTGTTTGCGTCCATGTGACCCCCTTCTGAAATGAATCTGGATATTCTTTCCATTGTAGCTGACAGTCATTTGGACTAAAGTTTTTCTCCTTTGCATGCAGAATCAACGAGCCGTTCCCCAGAAAATAGCCCTGATTTTGTGCACCTCTCCAACCTGCTGTTGCCACAGGACCTGTAAAATCTGCCTCCCAATACTGTACTTTCCGACTGACATTGCCTGCCATATCTTGCATCTCAGCCTGAATCTCCACTGCTCCCTCAGTTTCTATCAGAAGCCGAACCGTTCTCTCCCATTCCGTAATCCTCTGGATTTCACCTTCATCTGTATATTCTGGAGATATACGTTCATCCAGAATCAGAATATGATTCTGCCACAGCCTGATATTTTTTATACCTGACAAATAATCCGTTATTTTCAGATAAATTTCCAAATGTTCCCTGCAGACAGAAGCCGTACTGTCTGTTCTTTCCATATATATTGTACCAGCGGACTCTGCCGCATTTGCCACTGCTTCATTGCCAGGTAACCAAAAGAGGGCCAATCCCATCAGCAACACAATCATCAGGCTATTGTTCTTTCTTTGTTTCCATTGTTTCAGCAGTCTGATACCCAGATAAATTCCGATACTGACACCAATCCATGCCGTGCCCTGAAGAACTTCTGCCGCTTCTTTCATTTTTTTTGCCACATTCCAAATCTCCAATGTTTCTCCTTTCCTAATCTCCCATCTGATACATCAGCGTAATAATCTCTTTCCCTTTCTGTACCTCCACAGCAAACTCTGGCGTTTCCTTTTCTATAAACTGCATCATCTGCCATAATTTCTCCTCCGGCACCGAAGCCTTACGAAACTGACTGACATGCTGCAGAATCTGCGCCAATATTTCTTTTGCAATTAGCTTCCTGAGATTTTGATTCCGGGTACATAAAGATAGACTGCACAAATCTTCCCAAAATACGGCGTATGTGGTTTCTTCATTCAGCAAATCAAAGGCCTGACTCAGCTTTTCGTAATAACCGGCAATTTTTGCCAACACCCGGGCAACTTCTTTCTCAGTTTCATCAATCATTGGATT
The DNA here is from genome assembly GCA_051879295.1 of Oliverpabstia sp. Classification (GTDB taxonomy): domain Bacteria; phylum Bacillota; class Clostridia; order Lachnospirales; family Lachnospiraceae; genus Oliverpabstia. Next base: position 22,689 of record JBJELT010000028.1, read on the forward strand.
ATTCATGGCATTTTCCAGCCAGGGTTTCGCGTATGATTTATTTCCATAACCTTCCCAGAGAAAATAGCAGGCAATTCCCATCTGATAGGAAAATGCTCCATATTCCTTTTCAGACTGGCGCAGACATTCCTCACAGCTTGTCCCATCAGATGACCTCTGGTTCAGCACATCTAGAATTTCCTCGTACATTTCTGCCGGAAATTCCTGCTTTTCGGCTTCTTCCAACAGGATAAGATAGGGATCCGATTCCCATGGATTTAGAAATATAGCATTTTTTAAGTTCCATATGCGTTCCTGAACACTCACTGACCGTTTGCCAGCCTCCAGATACCGCACATATCCTTCATCCACCAGACGTTCAGACTGCTGGAACAGTATTCCGGAAATTGAAAAAAGTCCTGCAGTAACAACCCATACAAGCAAAACCAGACAACACTGCCATTGCCATTTCCGTCTTTTTTTCTTATCCAGCCACTGATACCCTGTCAGATCTTTCAGTACTTCCTCCGCACTCCGGTATCGATGTTCCGGAATCAGTCTGGTACATTTTTCGACAATAATCTCCACAGATTTTTTCGGATTTTCCACCTCATTTCTATGGAACCGTTTTCCGTACGCCATTTCATAAAGAAGTATACCAAAACTGTATATATCTGTGCCCGGACCGGTCTGCCCATGTCCGGTGAGCTGCTCGGGTGCCGCATAACCGACAGTTCCCCAAAACACGGTATCTGCTTCTTTCTGCGGACAATACTCTCTGGCAGTTCCAAAATCAATCAGCCTGACCGTCCCATCCGGACTTATCATCAGATTTGATGGTTTCAAATCTCTGTAGATCACCTGTGGGTTGCGGCTGTGTAAATATGTAAGTATCTGAATAATCTGTACTCCTACATGAACTGCTTCTTCTTCCGAAAAGCGATATCCCGACGAAAGCATCTGCTGTAAAGTTTTTCCCTCAATATACTCCATCACAAAACAGATTTCTGAGTCATCTTCCACCACATCATACAGTTCTGCCAGACCCGGATGACACAATTTCTGAAACATACTCCATTCCTTTTGTCCGGTCATAGATGTGGGGATCCTTGTTTTATCTACTATTTTAACAGCCCGCTTTCTCTGCAGCACTTTGTCAAACGCCAGATAAACCACACTGGTACCGCCCTGCCCGAGTACATTCTGAAATTGATAACGTTCTTTCATACATTCCGGAATTGATGCTTCCAATTGATTAGATTCCACGAAAATAAACACCCCTTTCACAAATTAATCATATGTTTACTGTGAAAACGAACAAATTAAAAATAGTTGGAAATTATGGAGAATTCCTGTGAAACTTATGATGAGAACCGGTTTTGTACCGGTTCTCATTTGTATTAGATTTGATGGCTTTAATTATATGATAGTGTTTTGCCGCTGTCAAGATGCGGTATTGGTTCCTTTATTTTTTCTTCTGTCAGCAACCAGCCAGTATCCTGGTATCACGCAAAGAAGCAGTTCTATGATGATTCCCAGCAAAACTCCCAGTGGAAGTCCATGAATCCATCTGCTCATCCATGAGTATCCGAAAAGACTCCACAGATTTGCAACCACATGAGCCGTTATACAGGTTAATAAAGTACCGGTTCGATAATAAATCAGTGCCAGTATAAGGCCCATAAAGAAAGCATATACAAACTGTACGATGTTTCCATGGTAGGCTCCGAAAATCAGTGCGGAGAGTATCATTGCCAGCCATGGTTTCATCCATTCTTTTAATCTTGCAAAAATCAATCCCCGGAAAACCAGTTCTTCCGCAATAGGAGCTAATATACCGATAGTCAGGAACTGAAGCCATACCGGCTGTCCCGCCACCAGGTTCTCACTCAGATTAGAATATGCCGGGAATAATTCATTCAGCCCGGAAACATCAATCAGGTCATTCAGGAGCTGGCACCCCGCCATCGCCAGAATCACTACAGAGAACCAGACGATCGGTGGATTCCAGACATGAGGCATATTCTGCCCTCTAATTCCTGCCCTTCTTTTCCTCTGATCACCACGATAAAAGAAATACAGGATCACGCTTGCTGACACTGAAGAAACCAGGAGCTGATAAAGACTTGTTCCCATGGTTTTTCCCACAGCATCTATGAAATTCCCGTTCTTCATGGCATCCCATAGAAAATAAATGGCAAAGATTATACTGCACAAAATTGCAATCCCCTGATGGATCAGAATGGGATATATTACCTGCCATATCCGGCGTACCGGTTGCACCATATATTCTACTTCCTGAACTTCTCCTGGCAGTTCTTCTGACTGTGCTTCCCGTTGTGTAACATCCTGCCCGGGTTTTTCTTTTCCTTTTTTTCTGCCATGCGTTTTTTTGTCCCTGTGTCGAAGCCGGTCTTTTCTGACAGATTCCACATGCTCTGTGGTCTCTTCGTCATTGGGACTGGCAAGAATTCCCAGATCCTCCACAGTATCCGCCACATAAACAGCTCCTGCCTTCTCCAGTTCTTCTCTGGATCCATATCCATAAGCAACACCGATGCACTGCAGTCCACAGCTGATGGCACCGCTTACATCGTGTTCCCTGTCGCCTACCATTAAAACCTTATCACGTTCCGTCTGCATGTTCAGACGCCTGAGTGCCTCTTCAATCACTTCTGTTTTTTTTGTTCTGGATCCGTCCAGTTCACTTCCCACGATCACCTGAAAATACTGATCAATCCCGAAATGTTCCAGAATCTGTTTGACATATACTTCCGGTTTGGAAGAGGCAACACCGAGAATCTTGTCATTAATTTGAAGGATCTCCAGAAGCTGCGGTATCTTTGGATACAGCTTATTTTCAAAAATCCCTTTATCCGTATATCTTTCCCGATAGTACACGACAGCCTGTCCAGCTGTTTCCTGATCCATTCCATAATAATTCATAAACGATTCAAGCAGCGGAGGGCCTATAAATCTTCGCAGATTTTCCTGATTCTCTTCTATAATCCCGAGTTTTTCCAGTGCGTACTGCACGCTTTTCATAATACCTTCTCCGGATTCTGTCAATGTTCCATCCAGATCAAATAATATTACCTGTGACATAAATTACATCCCGCTTTCTTATTACTATTTTGAAGCAAAATACTGATCAATGCCATTGGCGATACCCTGAACCATACTGTCCTGATATGCCGACGTCTGCATTCTGACATCTTCCTCCGGGTTCGTCATATATCCCAGTTCCACAATTGTTGCCGGAATGGTACACCAGTTCAAACCACTCATCTCATCGGTCTGATAAACTCCCTGGTTTTTCGCACCTGTAGCCTCACAAAATGCTTCAATTACCATCTTCGACAATTTTTGACATTCTTTAACAGTCTCACTGGCAACATAGGGGTTGGCCGATGTGGGTGACATTGTCAGTGCACCGGCAACCGATGGATTCTCAGAACCATTGGCATGAATTCTGATCAATAAATCTGCTTCTGCATCTGCTGCAGCTTTTGCACGCTCCGCATTACTGATATTCACATCATTTGTTTCACGGATCATATAAACTTCATATCCCCGGGCTTCCAGTTCATCACGCAGTTTAAGGGAAACATCCAGATTCAGCTGATATTCCGGAACACCTGTGGTTCGCCCTGTTGTTCCGGAGGCAACTTTAGCCTTCATCTGTGAAGCCCCGGGACCAATCGGTTCTTTTTCACTGTTACCCTTTCCCTGATGACCGGGATCTATGGCAATCTTTTTTCCATTGCTTTCAACATTTACTTCCTTTGGCACCAAAATTTCCGGCTCCACATCTGCATCCATCACCACCGGTTCCCCTACATCCGATGATCCGCCTGCGTCTTCCTCCACTTCTGCATTCGCTGCTTCAGCCACATCTGCAGCAGTATCATAATACGATGTTTCCGCTGTTTCTGAAGTTACCGAATCAGAAACCCGTGCTTCCCTCTTTTCTGAGCTATTTCCCTTTCGGGCATTACAAATACCTGCCGCAATCACAATTCCCAGTATAATCAGAAGCAGCAAACTCAGCAGCAGCAACATCCATTTCCATGGTCTGACCTTTCTTCTCATCTGCTTTATTCCTCACTTTTCTGATAAAAGTGAATCTTACATTCTTTCCGGAGCTTCAAATCCCAGCATATCAATACAGGATTCCAGAATATTCTTAACCAGAATCAGCAGACCGATATAGGATTTTTTCTGTGCTTCATTCTCCTCCGCAAGAATTCTTGTCTCATGATAAAAACTGTTAAATGCATTCGCCAGTTCATATATATAAGAACAGATCTTGTGCGGTGCTTTTTCCTCAAATGCATTCACGATCACACTGTTGAACTTGGCTGCTTCCAGCATCAGCGCTTTTTCACTGTCTCCTGCCGGTTTCTGGATCATAGTATCCATCAGATTACCGCCCTCTTCCTGATAACGGTTGAGAATAGATTTGATACGAACCGTTGTATACAAAATATAAGGACCCGTATTTCCCTCAAAAGAAGTAAATCTATCAATATCAAAAATATAATCCTTGGATGCCTGATTGGAAAGATCTCCATACTTGATGGCTGCCAGACCAACGATCTGTGCCGTTGTTCTAGCATCTTCTTCTTTGATACTGCGGTTATCCACAATTTTCTTATACATCTCATCATCGATCTCGCGGATCAGATTTTCCAGACGCATGACGCCGCCATCTCTGGTTTTAAACGGTTTTCCGTCTTTTCCATTCATGGTTCCAAATCCAAGGAAAGTCAACCTGGTATCGTCTTTCACCATTCCTGCTTTTCTTGCACAGCGGAATACCTGAATAAAATGCATCTCCTGACGTTTGTCAACCACATACAGAATCTCATCCGGCTGATACTGTTCCATACGTTCCACGATGGTAGCAAGGTCTGTGGTCGTATACAGTGCAGCACCATCTGACTTGAGAATCATACACGGCGGTACTTCCTTTGTATCTGTCTCTTCTTTGACATCTACCACAATAGCACCCTGATCTTCATAGGCAAGACCCTGCTCACGCAGATTTTGAACCATCGGTGCAATCGTATCCTGTACATCCGACTCTCCATTCCACAGATCAAAATCCACATGCAGGTTCGCATAGTTTTTCTTCAGATCAGCAACGGATACCCGCAAAATATGTTTCCAAAGGGCACGATATCCTCGATTTCCCATCTGCAGCTGGTGTGTAGCCTCCAAAGCTTCCGCTTTATATTCCTCATCTTCTTTTGATTTTTTGCTGGCTGCAGGATAAATTTCCTCCAGTTCACTGATTGTAAATGGTGCCGCTTCCGGATATTCCCCTTCATAATCCTCCTGAAAATACACCAGTTCCGGAGAGCGTTTGCGCAGTTCTGTGATGATCAATCCCATCTGCAGGCCCCAGTCTCCCAGATGCACATCACCGATTACTTCATGTCCAAGGAATCTTCCGATTCTCTTAATACTCTCACCAATAATTGCTGAACGCAGATGACCTACATGTAACGGCTTTGCTACATTTGGTCCGCCATAATCAATTATAATCTTCTTTGGATGTACTGCTTTTTCCACGCCAAGGTTCGGTGACAGGCACATAGCAGTCAGATACTGTGCAAGATAAGTTCCTGACACTTTCAGATTAATAAATCCCGGATTCACTGCCTCAGCAGCTTCCAGTGCCTGACAGTCTGACAACTGTTCCACCACATCTTTAGCTATCATAATCGGGGCTTTTCTATATGCTTTTGCTGCAGCCATCGCACCATTACACTGATACTCACAAAGATCCGGCCGATTGGACAACGTTACCTTTCCATAAGAAGCATCATATCCAGCATTCTGAAATGCCGCTTTAACTTCATTCGATATTAAATCGAGTATTGTATTCATAATATTCCAGACTCCTTCTGTCATGTTTTGCGGGTTTCAAAATCATTATTATTTACATGACCTTAACCCGGGTATCATTTGACTATTATAGCATTGAATTTGCGGAATGGCAATGAAAAAGAACACATGTGCCTACATTGAATCGAGATACGTGCGGGGTCTTGGAAGACTTTTTTCTTGTACAGACCCCGCACAGGAATCTCACTAAATCAAAGATTGATGACATATCTAAATTTGAGAAAGAACCGGGCGCATTTTGTTTCGTTTGGAACAGAACAGGAGAATCTCCGCCCCTTTCCAAAGGAATTATATAAAAGTATCTTGTTTCAGGCGATCATCCCTCCCAGCATCCCAGCCCCCATGCACAGCACGAAGGATGTGGCGATTCCTCTCCAGCCCTGTGTGATTCCCGGTTCTGTCAGTGCTGAAACGGCTGTGAGCAGCAGGAAGTAGCACAATCCCAGCATCATGCCCCAGAAGAATCTGCGTTCTCCTGCTTTTTTTCCGACAAATAATCCTCCAATGAAACAGGAGAGCACGTATATCAAAATAATTCCTATGGTGACTTTTCCTTCATCGAGATGCATTTTATAGAGTAAAAAAGCCAGTAATAACAGAGAAAGTCCTGTGAGAAGATAAGCAAGAATCAGCCCTTTTACCAGATGATTCATCTTCCGTGAAGATTTGATGGTCTGTTCCATAAAAAATCCCTCCCATACTTTACTATATGGGAGGGTTGTACATTCTATGAACTATATTCAAGAGTTGTTTTTTCTTTTTTTGATGACGATCACAGCGATTACAATCAGAACGATCAGTGCTGCGGCAGCCAATATCACATATATGACAACAGGATTTTCATCTCCAGTTTTTGGATTTCTGGTAAATACGTTGTTTGCTTTCAACGGCGCTTTTCCAGATGTTTTATTCACGGTTGGTTTTTTATTGCCTGAAGAACTGCTTCCGCTGACTGTGCTGCCAATTTTATCAGATGTACTTGTTGGGGTATTTGTATAAGCCTTATCGGTATTTCCTACCAAAACCTTGCTTCCTGCCAGATTATAGGGGCTGAAAGAAGTTGTCACAAAACTGATGGTTCCGTTGTCATTATATACCGGTGTGATATATTCTATAGTTCCGTCTTCCAGATAATGAACCACCACCAGCTGTGTATACAAGGTCTGATCCGGGGCCGGCATGGTGATCCGTACCTGAAGCCCGTTTAATTTGTATTCGGTATCATTAATCAAATCCCAAAGCTTCATATCATAAGGCGCAATGAATGTATCCACATTCTTTTCCTCAAGAACCGCTGCATTGTTCATTTCATTTTTCAATTCCACACGGAACTGTACATACCATGGAAAATCACCTTCGATTGTCAAACCATTGCTCTGTCGGTTAAATACTGCTGCTCTGGTCTGTGCCTCTGTCAACTTTATATATGTATCTGCACCAAATAAGGATTTCTGTGCTTCACTGAGTGATTCATACCAGACAAAAGCCTCTACGACAGCTTCTACTTCTTCGATACTGGTCACTTCCATCGGAAGATAATCAATCAGATTCTGAACTTCTGCTGCTGCCTGCTTTTCTTCTGGTGTCAATACATCCTGCGGTACTTCCGGCACGCCATTTTCCGGCGTCGACTCAGGAACATTTTCCGTTCCTTCCGGTGTACCAGGAGTAATCTCCGGTTCCTGCGCAGGCGTACCTTCCGGGGTTACCTCCGGCGTGGTTTCCGGGGTCGGCTGCGGTGTGCTTCCCGGCGTCACTTCAGGTGTACCTCCCGGGGTTACTTCCGGGGCGCTTTCCGGCGTCGGCTGCGGCGTACTCTCCGGCGTAGTTTCCGGCGTCGGCTGTGGTGTACTTTCCGGTGTTTCTTCCGGTGTGGGCTGCGGTGTACTCTCCGGCGTCGGCTGCGGCGTACTTTCCGGCGGTACTTCCGGGGTTGCCTCAGGGGTACTTTCCGGTTCTTTTCCCAACTCATCCTTTTTCTCATCTTCCTCAGGTTTCAGTGACAGGACTCTAACAGAAACCGTACGGGTAACTGTTTTCTTTTCTTTGTCCCAGCCTTTCTCCTCACTGTAATCAACCGTATCAGAATCATAAGGATAGAAAACGACACGGCATTCGGTTTCATATTCGGTCAGGACAAAATCTTCATCCTCCCATGAGAAAACTCCGTCACCGTCACAGCGATAAAGTGGAACCTCACTGAGTGTACAGGGTTCCTTCACCTTCATTTCTTTCGGAACATATACCTTCTCCCGTTCCACGGCGCCTTCCACTTCACCCTTACCTATAATATCATCCAGATAAAGTCTCACATTATCCAGCGTAAGTTTTCCTTTTACTTTAACCAGTGCATCCTCAAAATCTTTTGCACGGCGCACACTGACTCCGGAAGGAAGCTCCCAGATTTCTTCTTTTTTCACCGTTACCGTTCCACAGATTCGTATCACACCATATTCTCCGACCAGTTCTGCTGCTTTGGAAAAGGTTTTAACTGCCTCATCCCTGGTTTTACCGGAATTCTCATCATCCCCGGATTCACCATCCAGATAGATAACTGTCAGTTCTTCCTTCTTCTCATCTGTCAGTTCCGTTGGCTTTCTGTCCTGATCCGCATGGACAAATTGCCCGCTGCCCGTCGACAATACCATCACCGACGCCATCAGAATTCCCATCGTTCGCAGACAATGCTTTTTACTGATCGCTGTTTTCTTGTGAATTCTCATAATCTTCTCCCTTAAAATAATTTGAAACTGTTCAGTACCAGGCTGATTCCCTCTCAAACAGTCACAAGAATTTCTTGAATAACCTCTTACGTACAGCAGTATATCACAAATCTTTTGATTATTACACCCCCAAAACGAATTTTTTTACTGCCTACTCCGTGACCAGCAACGTTTTTTCTTTCATTTAACTTGCAATTTTACAGGAAATCATGTATATTTTCTATAATATAATAGAAGGGTCAAAGTCATGTATTTCCATATTTACATGACTTTGGGGCCCACAAAACTTGAGAAGGAGTGAATAAATTGGATTCAGGCGACGCGATACAGCTATTGCTGTTATTGATCCTGCTGCTGCTCTCTGCATTTTTTTCTTCTGCCGAGACAGCTATGACAACTGTAAACAAGATCCGCATTATGTCATTGGTGGAGGAAGGGAATAAAAGGGCAAAAACGCTTCTTAGGATTATTGATGATCCGGGAAATCTGCTGAGTACCATTTTAATTGGAAACAATATCGTCAACCTTTATGCTTCTTCCCTGGCAACTACATGGACAACCCGTGTATTCGGAAGTGCATTGATCGGTGTTTCCACCGGTATCCTGACCTTACTGGTTCTGTTATTTGGTGAAATCACCCCAAAAACCATGGCAACACTAAACGCAGAAAAGCTTTCTCTGGCTTATGCGCCGATTATTCTTTTTTTGATGAAGATTTTGAGCCCTGTTATTTTTCTGGTGAACAAGCTATCCGGCATCGTTCTTACCATGCTTCATGTAGATCCCAATGCCAGGCAGTATCAGATGACCGAACAAGAACTCAGAACAATCGTGAATGTAAGCCACGAAGACGGTGTTATCGAAAAAGAAGAACGCCAGATGATTTATAATGTGTTTGATTTCGGTGATTCTCAGGCCAAGGACGTGATGGTTCCCCGTATCGATATGTCCTTTGTAAGTGCCGACATTACGTATGAAGAGCTTATGAAGATTTTCCGGGAGAACGGTTATACGCGGTATCCCGTCTATGAAAATACCACAGATGTGATTATCGGTACGATCAATATGAAAGATATTCTTCTTCTGGATTCCAGAGAAAATTTCTCAGTACGCAGCATTCTGAGAGAACCTTATTTTACCTATGAGCATAAAAGTACGGCCGATCTTCTGATGGAGATGAAAGAATATGCCGTAAACCTTGCCATTGTTCTGGATGAATATGGTGCTACTGCCGGTATGATCACATTGGAAGACCTTCTGGAAGAAATTGTCGGAGAGATCCGGGATGAATACGATGAAGACGAAGAAGAAGATTATCTGGAGATCATTCCGGAGCGCGAGTATACTGCTCAGGGGTCTGCCAAACTGGATGATCTGAATGAAAGCCTGGGACTTCATCTGGAATCAGAAGACTACGACTCTATCGGCGGATACATTATCGAGCAGTTGGATCATCTCCCACTGACCGGAGAATCCTGTATCACATCGGATGGTCTGAAACTTGTGGTTGATGAGATGGACAAGAATCGTATTGAACTGGTTCATATTTATATACCTGAAAATTATTTCAAATCGGAAGATACCGATGAAAATGCATAGCAATATGAATCGAATGCCGGGGTTATTTTTGCCCCGGCATTTTGATTTTTTCTCTTAGAATCTGATGAAACTGTGAGCCGCACCGCTCCATTTCTCCCAGCACCTCTTCAATTCCCTCTTCTGTCTCAAACCAGTTATATCTATTAATCCCTGTATCGGAAGGACAGATCAACAGCTCCGTTTTGGGATATAAAAGCTGATAATACATTTTACATCTTCTGGCATGCTGTGCCTTGCAGCAGATGATTGCCCGATCCACCCGGATACCTGCCGCATCAGTTACCGCCCGGGAATGAATGGCATTCTGATAGGTATAGGTTGCCTGATTTTCTTTCAGCACTGCCTGCTCATCCACACCATTTCTGGTCAGCACATCATAAAGAAAATCCCATTCTGTCTCATAAGAACCGGTATAAATCTGGTTTTTTTCCTGTACACCTGCAAATCTGCCAACCACCACACTATATTTGCCTGAGGGTAATACCCAGGGTGCATACTTCCTTTTCCAGAGTTCAGCTGCACGCTCTGCCATCTGTGGAAATCCATTTCCCGGCACAAAAATAATGTCTGCTTTCTGCGGCTCGTCCTCCAGAAAAATAAAATCATTATACATGTCCAGAAATCGCCTGTTTTTTTCGTATGTATTCATTGTCATCCTCTTTTTTAATTAAGTGGGCAGGTTTCTCACTCATGAGAGACTTACCCACCATGTTTTCCTGTTATCTGGTCGTGATCCAGGTCTGGTAACCATCACGGCGAAGTTTCTGCTCCATCGTAACCGCATTGCCCAACTGCTGAAAAGCACCTACCTGAACCTTATACATCCCGTCATCCTCCAGAATATAGGAAGGATATCCTTTATCAATCAGTTCATAATTCAGCCGTTCCGCATACTCACGATTTCGAAACAGTCCTGTCTGTACCCGATAGAGAATCGGTTCCTCCACGTCTTCCTCGGACAGAGTTCCAAGAATCGCATAGGCGATGGCCTCTGCAATCTCATTGAATTTTTCATCGAACAGTGCATTATCACTGTCACTGTTAATAAAGCCTACCTCCACCAGCAGTGCCGGCATCCGGGTCCTGCGTAAAACCACCAGACCAGGTCTCGCCTTTACGCCCAGATTTTTAAATCCCAGATTTTCAAGAGCTCCATTAATATTCTCTGCCATTTCCAGTTTGATACCGGATTTGTCATAAACCAGTGTCTCCACTCCTTCATATTGATTTGGTATAGGACTGGAATTTCTGTGTATGGAAATAAAATAATCTGCCAGTGCCCGATTGGCAATCTGGGCTTTCTGAAAAGGAGTCTGATAAACATCGATGGTTCTTGTATATACCACATCGACCCCCTGACTCTTCAGAATGTCTCCAATCGCCAGAACCAGTCTTAAGGTATCATCCTTTTCCTGTCGGCCCTGATAAACAGCACCCGGATCCTCACCGCCATGTCCTGCATCCAGAACTATTTTATACGCCATGCAAAACCTCCAGACAGCAAACCGGCAAATCCGGGGCGAAATATGCGAGACATTTTCTCCGCCGGTTTTGCCGGAAACTTTTTTCTATACTATATGCAGAGGTTCCAGACTTCGTTCCAGAATTCCCGTCACACGGGCAATCAACATGCCATAATTTGTGATCGGTATTCCGGCATCCTGTGCACAGGCAATCCGATAATGCATCTCACGCGCATTCAACATGCAGCCTCCACAATGTACGATCATCCTATATGGTGAAAGATCCACTGGAAATTCTCCGCCGCTGCTGAATGAAAATTCCAGATTTTTTCCTATATAGTTTCTGATCCAGGTCGGAATCTTCACTGTTCCGATATCATTGCACTGTCTGTGATGGGTACACCCCTCCGATATCAGCACACGATCCCCCTCCTGAAGGGTTTCCAATGCTCTGAGTCCCTGCAGAAATGGATCCAGTTCACCTTTATATCGTGCAAAAAGAATGGAAAATGAAGTCAGCGGAACAATTTCCGGAACGATTGCAGAGACTTCCGCAAATGCCTGGCTGTCTGTAATTACCAGACCCACCTGATCACCAAGACTGTTCAGCAGTGCTTCCAATTCAGTGTTCCGTACTGTCACACAGGCACCTCCCGCTTCCAGAATATCCCTGATTGTCTGCTGCTGGGGCAGAATCAGTCTTCCCTTTGGTGCTGCCTTATCAATGGGGATGACCAGCACCGTGAGTTTTCCGGGCACCAGCAAATCTGCTACAATCCGCTGTTCTTCCTGTTCGTCTTTCATCAGCACTGCCAGACGGTCTTTCAGTTCATAGATATGATAACCTGTTGCTGCACTGACATCCATCACTTCTTTCTGACCGGCCTTCTCCCTCACTTCTGTCAGAATTGCTTCCACAGTTTCCGCTGACACACGGTCGCACTGATTCACCGCTACCATGCAGGGAATCTGTTTATCTTTAATACGTTCCAGAAGTTTCCTGTCCTCATCTGTCATACCCTGTCCGGCATCCAATACCAGAAGTGCGATATCTGATTTGTTTAACATCTGATAACTGCGTGCCACGCGAAGACTTCCCAGTTCTCCCTCATCATCAATCCCCGGTGTATCGATCATCACCACTGGCCCCAGCGGAAGCAATTCCATTGCCTTCTGTACCGGATCTGTCGTGGTGCCCTCTATCGGAGATACAATTGAAAGGCTCTGTCCTGTCATCGCATTGATCAGACTGGACTTTCCCGCATTTCTTCTTCCAAAAATACCAATGTGTACTCTTTCTGCCGATGGTGTACTGTTCATACTCATGATGTTTCCTCCTAAAAACGGAAATCTCTGTTTCCTTTCTCAATCTCTTTCAGGTTCCGCACCACAATTTCTCTTACTTTTTCTTTCGGTATATTGACCAGCTCTTTTTGAATCAAAGCTTCTCCAACCGCTTTAGTATCCTCAGATGCATAATCCTCGAGATATTCTTTCAGGGTCATCAGCGCATTCGGATGGCAGCAGTTCTGAATCTGACCGCTTTTGCAAAGGCTCATGAAGCGATCTCCTGTTCTTCCTTCCCGATAACATGCCGTACAGAAGCTGGGAATATAGTCCATCTTCATCAGCCAGTTCACTACCTGGTCCAGTGTCCGGTTATCACTTACATCAAATTGAGCAGAGCTTTCATCTTCAGGTTCTTCTTCCGCATATCCTCCGACACTGGTTCTGGAACCGCCGCTGATCTGAGAAACACCCAGATGAAGCACACGTTCTCTGCACTTCTGACTTTCTCTGGTAGAAATAATCATTCCTGTATATGGAACGGCAATTCTGATACAAGCCACCAGTTTTGCAAAAATGTCATCGCCAATACCATTATCAAAAGCATCCGGATCAATATCATCCGCTCTCCGGATTCTCGGCACACTGATGGTATGCGGGCCCACGCCGTGTACTGCTTCCAGGTGTTCAGCATGCATCAGCAGACCTGCAAATTCATACCGGTAAAGTTCCAGTCCGAACAATACACCGATTCCCACATCATCAATGCCACCTTCCATTGCGCGGTCCATCGCCTCCGTATGATAAGCATAATCATGCTTTGGTCCTGTCGGATGCAGTTTCTCATAAGATTCCTTATGATAAGTCTCCTGGAACAGAATATAGGTACCAATTCCTGCTTCTTTCAGTTTTCTGTAATTCTCCACCGTAGTCGCTGCAATATTTACATTGACTCTGCGAATCGCACCGTTTTTATGCTTGATGCTGTAAATGGTTTTGATACTTTCCAGAACATATTCAATCGGATTATTCACCGGATCCTCTCCTGTCTCCAGAGCCAGTCTCTTATGCCCCATGTCCTGAAGAGCCATTACTTCCCGTTTAATTTCTTCCTGTGTGAGTTTTTTTCTCGGAATATGTTTATTCTTTGCATGATACGGACAATATACACAGCCGTTCACACAATAATTAGACAGATACAGCGGTGCAAACATTACAATTCGATTGCCGTAAAAATCCTTTTTAATCTGTTCTGCCAATGCACAGATTTCCTTATTCTTCTCCTCATCCTCACAGACCAGAAGTACAGATGCCTCCCTGTGGTTCAGACCTTTTCTTTTTCTTGCTTTCTCAAGAATCTGATTGATCAGTTCCACATTGTTCTTGTTCCTTTCGGCATACTCCAGAGTCTCCATGATCTCCTCATGACTGATAAACTCTTCCGCTTTCATGGAATCTACACGATACATTATATCCCTCCGTTTCCTACCAGAATCATCTCAAACTCATTTTCTGGGCTTATCCACCGGTTCTGATATTTCAAGCTCTTAATTGTTACTGTATACAGTATAGCATTCCTGTTTTTTATCTACAAGAATATTTTGCAATTTATCTATATTCCTGCTATTATTAAGACAATTATTAATATTTGTTAATTTGGAGAGGGACGGAAACTTCCTATCATTTTTTCAGAAGCATTGGGGAAAGTGAGTCCGAAAATATGCACTTAGCAAGACTTTGGCGCGAAGGCTTTCCTGAGCGTCAATTAGTCGCGCTTAGTGCAGAGTTGAGGAGGAACGGCCTGCTTCTGAAAAATACCATTAATTCTCCGTCCCTTTCCATAAGGAATTACAAAAAAGTATACTTTACGATGCACAGGAGAAATTATTATGTACTATTTTATTGTCAACCCTTCCTCCCGCTCCGGCCAGGGAATGGAAGTATGGATTCAGGCTGAATATACACTGAAAAAAGAACATATTGCCTATCAGGTTTTCTTCACCAGATACAGCGGTCACGGCACAAGACTGGTTCATTCACTGCTTCCAAAGCTGCATGAACAGCACCTTGTAATTATCGGTGGTGACGGAACGGTCAATGAGGTACTGAACGGCCTGCCTTCCCATTTTCCGGTCACAGTCAGCTACATTCCGGTGGGTTCCGGCAATGATTTTGCCCGTGGTATGCAGATTCCCTCACAACCGGAAGAAGCTCTCCGCCGCCTGCTGTCTCCCTGTGGTTCTGAACATATTGATCTAGGAAAACTGAACACAGGAAAACAGGAATCTGTATTCGGTGTCAGTTCCGGCATCGGTTATGATGCCGAAGTTTGTTATGAAGTCTCTCATTCCCGCATAAAAAAATGGCTGAATCGACTGCACTTGGGAAAACTCGCCTATGCAGCCGCAGCCATCAGACTATTATTTACTTTCCGTCCCTCAGATATGGAAATCACACTGGATGATCAGCTGCCTCTTCATTTTCACAATGCCTACTTTGCTGCAGGAATGAATCTTCCGTATGAGGGCGGTGGTTTTCGCTTCTGTCCTACAGCCAACTGCAGAGACAGCAAACTGGATTTTATGATTGTACATAATCTTCCCAAATGGAAAATACTGCTCCTTTTCCCAACTGCCTACTTTGCCCGTCACACACATATCCGCGGAATCACCATTCTGCAGGGAAAGTGTATGCATATTCACAGCAGTCATCCATTCCGACTACATCGTGACGGTGAATTTGCGGGATATTCCAATGACATCACACTGAGTATTAATCCAGAGGCTGTTGATTTTCATTGACAGCCTCTTTTATCCTTCTACAATCAGATATGTACCATCTTCAAGAGAAAATATTTCACTTGCTTCCAGGATTTCCTCATCACTCATACCGGACACATCCATACCGCTTTCATCCAGATATTCTCTGACCTCTTTCAAATTCTTCACAACAACTGCCATGCAGTCCTCCAGAAATTCTTCTGCTTCCTGATAATTATCTGCTACATTTTCATCAAAAAGCTGTCCCTGTTTTTTCAAAAAAGTTTCCACACAAATTTTACTGTACTGACTCATTTTTTCTCTCCTTTCTGTTTATGCCTCGAGCTATTCATCATTTTCACTATTACCCAACCTGAAGATCCAACAGCTGCTGCGGCTTTTCAATAATCACATCCGCATGATATTTGAAATCACTGACCGGCTGTACAGGAAGACCAAACTGTTCCAGAATTTGATTCGCCACATAAGCAATTGATTCCACTGTATCTGCCAATGTCCCATCCAAGTCAAAAATACAAGCCTGAAACATATTCTTTACTCCGTCCCCTTTCACAGTAATCAAAAAAAGTATAACCTCTTAGGGCAAAAATAGCAAGTAATGAAAAAAATACTTTCTTTTTTGTTAAAATAGTATTAAAATAAGAGATACTTATATTATCTAAGCTATAAAGGAGATTTGAGATGGCAAAGAATTATATCTGGAAAACTCTTGCAGGTGTAGCTGTTGCAGGAGCTGCCGTTGGCGGAGCACTGGCATATTTAAAGAAATGTAAAGATGTGAATGACCTCAGCGAAGAAGATTTTGAAGATCTGCTGAATGATGAAGATGAGGATGCATGCCCTGCTGAGCGCACATACACCACACTTCCTACCGAACACGCTGAAGAAGAAAAAGCAGAAGAAGCAGCCGAAGAGACAGAGGACTCAGAAGAGACCGAGGCTGCTGAAGAACCTGATACAACTGAAGAAGAGACTGCTGAAGAACCGTCTGCCGAAGCTGATGAAGTAACAGAGTAAAGAGTATATTTTAGTTACTTTGGAATAGGACGGAAACTACCTATCCTTTTTTCAGAAGCAGGCCGTTCCTCCTCAGCTATGCACTTAGCAAGACTTTGGCGCGAAGGCTTTCCTGAGCGTCAATTAGTCGCAGTTAGCGGCTAGCTGAGGAGGAACGGCCTGCTTCTGAAAAAAGGATATGAAGTTTCCGTCCCTTTTTCCACATTCATTCAAAATCCACCCCACACCTCCGCTAATATTTGCACCGCCTCTTTGATCTGTTCTTCGCTGAGTGTGGCGTATCCCATCAACACAGTGGCTGTGTCCCTGCCTTTCAATGGGCGGATGCAGTATTCAGTGAGTCCATAGACTTTGATTCCTGCTTTTCGTGCGGCTTCTACGGCTTCCTCTTCTGTCATTCCGTTTTTCATTTCCACCAGAATGTGTACACCTGCGTGTTCACCACGAATCCGGCAAATATGATGAAGTTTTTTCATTTCACTGATCAGACAGTCGTGTTTTGTTCTGTATACACCTCTCATCCGATTCAGGTGCCTCTCAAAATGCCCCTCCCTGAAGAACATTTCCAGTATTTTCTGATCCACCCGGGAGACAGTAACCGAAAAATTTCGACCTCTCTCCTCATATTGATGCATCAGACTAGCAGGAAGAACCATATAGCTGATACGAATCGCCGGGGCAAGTGACTTGGAAAATGTTCCCAGATAAATGACTTTATCATGGGAATCAAATCCCTGCAGACTGGGAATCGGCTTTCCTTTATACCGAAATTCACTGTCATAATCATCTTCTATCAGATAACGATGCTCTTTTTGTGCTGCCCATGCCAGAAGCTGCTGCCTGCGCTGAATAGGCATCACACTTCCCAACGGAAACTGGTGAGAAGGCATCACATAAGCAAGATCTGCCCCGCACTCTTCCAGCTTCTCCGGTATCATCCCCATATCATCCGGCTCCAACGGACACACTTCATACCCCATTTTCTGAAATGCCACGGAAGCACTGGTATATGTAGGATTGTCCATGGCAATTTTCCAGTCCATCCCCAGCACCACATGTAGGAGCATGAGAAGATAGTCATTCCCTGCTCCTACAATAATCTGATCGGCTCCACAATTCACGCCGCGGGCATGATGCAGGTAGGAAGCAATCTCCACACGGAGTGCCTCCTCCCCCTGGGATTCTCCCAGCTGAAATAATGTTCCATCATCTTCATTCAGAACATTTCTGGAAATTCTTTTCCAGGTCTGGTAGGGAAAACCTTCTTTATCAATGCCGTTGACCGCGAAGTCAATCCGATAATCCGTTGATTCCGGGTGTCTGTCCGTTACAGCTACCTGTGTCGGTGAAGGCAGCTGATACAGTTGATCCAGCTCACAGACAAAATAACCACGGCATGGACTGGCGATCATATATCCCTCAGCCAGAAGCTGCTCATATGCCTGATCAACCGTACTACGGCTTATCCCCAGATGAGATGCCAATGTTCGGGTCGACGGAAGTTTCTCCCCCGCACGAATCTTTCCACTTTGGATCTCATCACGTATATATTCATAAATCTGCTCATACATGGGATGGGAACCGCTATTTTCCAAGGAAATCGTCAATTCATTCATACGATTTGCTTACTTTGCCAGAAGCATCATGATTTTATTGCTTCGTGCAATAAATGCAGTCATCTCGTCAGGATTCAGCTGTTTATGAGCCAACATTGCCAGATCATACAGCTGTTCGCAGATAACCGGAACATTTTCCTCGTCTTCCTTATGATCTGCTACATATTTTACCAGCGGATGATTTGCATTCAGAATCAGTGTGGTCTGTGTATCACCGCCAAACATATTGGCATCCATACCATACATCTTCATCATCTCCTGCATACGACGGCTTTCCTCAGAAAGTGTCATCATGGAAGAAATATTGTCATTTTTCAGTTTTTCCACTTTGACATTCATATTCTCTTTTTTCAGAGCTTTTTTAAATACATCGGTGAGTGTATCTGCCAGTTCTTTCAGATCTTCTCCATTTTCTTCCTTCATGGAATCTGTCAGATCAGCATCGATTCTCTGGAAACTTACGGTTTCATTTCTCTGTTCCAGATGTGTGATGAACGGAGCATCAATATTGTGTTTCAGGATCACAGCATCCATACCTTCTGCCTTGAACATATTGATGTACTGGCTCTGCTGAATCTCATCTGTCACATAGAAAATAGTAACTTTTTCTTCTTTCTTATCTACTTTGCTGTCTTCAGTACCCTCGGTTTTTTCACTGGTTTCTTCAACAACAGTCTCATCCTGCGTTTCCTCAGACTCCGGCTTTTTATTCTCTTCGATGCAGTCTTTCAGAGTCAGATATTTTCCATCCAGATTTTTAAAGAGAATGTAATCATTCATCTTATCTGCAAACTTGGTATCTTTGATGCAGCCGAATTTGATAAATGGATTGATATCATCCCAGTATTTCTCATAATCTTCACGGGCAGTCTTGCACATTCCTGTCAGTTTATCAGCTACTTTCTTGCTGATGTAGTCTGAGATTTTCTTTACAAATCCGTCATTCTGCAGTGCACTTCTGGAAACGTTCAGCGGCAGATCCGGACAGTCGATCACACCTTTCAGGAGCATCAGGAATTCCGGAATAACTTCTTTGATATTATCTGCGATAAATACCTGGTTATTGTACAGTTTAATGGTTCCTTCGATAGAATCATACTCTGTATTGATTTTCGGGAAATACAGAATTCCTTTCAGGTTAAATGGATAGTCCATGTTCAGATGAATCCAGAACAGCGGCTCTTTGTAATCCATAAATACTTTACGGTAGAATTCTTTGTATTCTTCATCCGTACATTCATTCGGATGCTTCATCCACAGTGGATGAATATCGCTGAGAGACACCGGACGTTTGTTGATTTTCACCTTTTCTTTTGCAGGGGAAATCTCAACAATTTCTTTTTCTCCATTTTCATTTTCTTTTTCTTCTGTCTTAGCCTCTTCATGGATGTGTTCTACAACCACATCATCTTCTCTCAGATCGGCTTCATCGATTGTCTCATATTCCTGCTCAGCACCTTCTTTAGAAAGGAAAATCTCAACCGGCATAAAAGAGCAGTATTTTTCAATTACTTCACGAACGCGATATTCGTTGGAGAATTCTACGCTGTCTTCGTTCAGGAAAAGTGTAATCTCTGTTCCGACAGTTGTTTTATCTCCTTCTGTCATATCGTACTCTGTGCTTCCGTCACACTCCCAATGTACCGGAGCAGCTCCTTCTTTGTAGGACAATGTATCAATATGAACATCCTCTGCTACCATAAATGCTGAGTAAAATCCAAGTCCAAAGTGACCGATAATCTGGTCTTCATTGGTCTTATCTTTATATTTCTCAAGAAATTCTGTAGCACCGGAAAAAGCGATCTGGGTAATATACTCTTCTACCTCATCTGCAGTCATACCGATACCATTATCAATAAATTTCAGAGTTTTTTTCTCAGGATCAACGATAACTTCAATCTTGCTCTTGAAATTATCAGGGAAGGAATACTCTCCCATTATCTCCAGCTTTTTAAGTTTTGTAATAGCATCACAGCCATTGGAAATTAATTCACGAACAAAGATGTCGTGATCGGAATACATCCATTTTTTAATAATCGGAAAAATATTATCGCTGTTAATAGAAAGATTACCATGTTTCTGTGCCATGGTCATTCACACTCCTTTACTCTATGTTCATGTTAAGAATGCCTCTGCATTCGGTATGCATATTATACTAATACCCACAGAACAAAATGTCAAGATAAAATTAGCACTCATTTTGAATGAGTGCTAATAATTTATACTTTTTTTATTTTTATGCTGTGCCCTGAAACATCATCCGATAACTGAGCATCCGTGATTTTTTTTCTGCCTGCGGGTTTTGTATCTGTTCAAGGAGCAGTCTGGCAGCTTCCATTCCGCTGGTACGGTAATGGAAATGTACCGTTGTCAGCTGGGGGGTAAAGATGTCAGCCACCAGACCATGCCCTATTCCGGTCACCCGTATATCCTCCGGTACCCGAAGCCCATGTTCCCGTAAACAGGTAACAGCTCCCACCGCTATCAAATCAGTAGCGCAGAATAGACAGTCTATTTTTCTACCTGTCATCAACAGCCTTTTCATTGCTTCTTTTCCAGACTGTATCGTAAAATCTGCCTCCGCACATGGAATTGTTTCCATAACAATATCTGCTTCTTCCAGTGCTTTTTTTACACCAAGATATCGATTCAGCCCTGCCGCCATATCCCGACGGTCAACGCCGAGATAAGCCGGATTTGTATTTCCTGATTTCAGCAGGTATTTCATCATCTCATAGGATGCCTGATAATCATTATGATACACGCAGGAATATTCCTCACACTTCTGTCCTACGATTACAACAGGACATTGCATCTGTCCCAAAAGTCTCATATGCTCCTCTGTCAATACAGATGCTGCGAGTATAAGCCCATCCACCTGACTTTGTTGAAATGTCTCCAACATACGCAGTTCTTTGGACAGACACCGATTGGAATTCATAAGGAGTACATGATAATTCTCCTGATCCATCACGCTGCTGATTCCGGACAAAATTTCCGGTGATGACTCAGAGTCTATCTGGGGCACAATCACGCCAATCCTCTTCGTCTTTTTTGTGCGCATCGTGCGTGCATATTCGGAAGGCTGATAATTTGTCTGTTCTATTACTTTAGCAATGCGTTCCCGTTTTTGCTGACTCAGACTTCCATTATTCAGATATCGGGATACCGCTGCTTTCGAAACACCTGCCATTTTGGCTATTTCACTGATTGTCATTCGCTATTTTCCTATTTTTTTAACAGCCAATAGTATCCGTAAGCAGGAATCTGAACTCCTCTGGCTTCCATTTCACGGCCAGTAAACAGATCCTGGTACATACCATCATCTTCATTGATCCATGCGACTTTATCATAACCGCTGAAATTAAACAGGGCAACCATCTTCTCTTCGCCTTTAACCTTCACAATACCAAGAATGGAATCATCCCAGGTATCTACGGTCCATGCCAGTGCATCGGCTGCAAATACCTCATGCTGTACACGGATTTCTTCCATCTGTTTTAATCCCTGGAAAATTGCATTCTGCACTGTTCCTTCCTGATTTCTCAGTTCAGCTTTATCCCACTGGAATTTACCTCTGTGGAGATAACGGGAATCTGCACATTTTTTTGGATCATTATGATAAGTGTAGTCATTCTCCTGTGCAATTTCATCACCGCTGTAAATTACCGGAATACCTGCCTGTGTAAACATATAGGCATGAAGCATCAGATCAAAACGTACAGCGCGTTTCAGTGCCTCCTCATCTCTCTCATAAGCTGCTTTCTCAATACCACACAAAGATGCCGTGGTACCACATTGACGGGCATCTCCGGATGTAGGATCGTCATTGTAAAGTTCTCCGCGGCCAAAGGATCCCGGGAACTTGCCGGTAAAGAAATCACTCAGGAAACGTTTATGTGCCACTTCATCAATGCCAAACTGACGAAGGAACGGATATTCCAGTCCCCAGCCAATATCATCATGGCAGCGCAAATAATTCTGGAATACATAATCTTTCGGAAGTCTGTTGATAATATCCATCTGACGGCGCAGCAGTCTTGCATCACCGGTTGCAACAGTATGCCAGGTTGTTGCCATAGTGGTTACATTATACAGCATATGACATTCCGGTTTATCGACTGTACCGAAGTACGGAACTACCTTTTCCGGTTCCATAACAACCTCACCCAGCAGCATGACACCCGGACAGACAATTTCGCAGATCATACGCATCATGCGGACAATGGAATGTACCTGAGGAAGATTTCGGCAATTAGTTCCCAACTGTTTCCAGATGTACGGAACTGCATCGATACGAATGATATCTACACCTTTATTGGTGAGATTCAGCATATTATATATCATTTCATTCAGAACAACCGGGTTCCAGTAGTTGAGATCCCACTGATAGGGATAGAATGTTGTCATAACAAACTTCTGCAGATCCGGCAGCCAGGTAAAATTGCCAGGAGCAGTGGTCGGAAATACCTGCGGAACTGTTCTTTCAAACTGAGCCGGCAGGTCATAATTGTCATAAAAATAATAACGGTCCATATATTCTCTTTCACCAGAACGTGCACGGCGGGCCCATTCATGATCTTCTGACGTATGGTTCATAACAAAGTCCAGACATACGCTGATTCCTTTATGTCTGCACTCGTCTGCCAGTTTTTCCAGATCTTCCATGGTTCCCAGTTCCGTCTGAACTTTCCGGAAATCAGCAACTGCATATCCGCCGTCACTTCTACCCTCCGGAGACTCCAGCAGGGGCATCAGATGCAGATAATTTACATTACATTCCTGAATATAATCCAATTTTTCCCGGACACCATTCAGATTACCCGCAAAAGCATCCACATACATCATCATACCGATAATATCATTTTTCTTGTACCACTCCGGATTCTGTTCTCTTCTGCGGTCCAGTTCCTTCAGTTCTTCTTTTCTGTAATCGTAGATATTTTTCAGATTACGGCAAAGATCATCAAAAGCATCCTGTCTTCCCTGATACAATTCACAGTATAGCCATTTCAGCTCATCATAGTGACAGGATATACGACGAGAAAATTCCTCGTCCTCATTAAGCGATTTTTTCACTTCTTTCGCGGCTACTTCCTGCACTACTTCTACGGTTTCTTCTTTCACCAGTTCTTCCACTACTTCTTCGTTTGCAATTTCTTCTTTCACCGGTTCTTCCACTGCCTCTACAACTTCTTCCTTTACCGGTTCCACAGTTTTTTTGGCGGTTTCTTTTACTTCACGGACATTTTTTTCAAACGCTGCTTTTTTTCTCTGAAGACTTTTTTTCTTTCTCGCTTTCATCCTTTTCTCCTTTTTGTTATCTCATTTGCCACAGCTCAAAATTTCATTCAGGTCTCAAAATTGGAACAGCCAATTTTGTAATCGATTTCAAAATAATTATACCATAGAATAGTTAAAAATCAACAAAATTAAAATTTTCTTAAAGTTCTCTTGTATTTTCGTGATTTCTTTGATTTTAAAAAATAATTGTGCTATAATCTGGGCTGTATTTAATAGATAATAACAGAACGTTTTTCAGCATGAAATGTTGTTCAGGAGGCGCTGTTTTATGGAGAAAAGCAAAAGACTGATACCCGTCATTTTATATGGCATCTTTTACATGGTATGTTTTGCCTGGCTGGAGAAAATGCCTGTGAGATATCATATTATCAATTCCAGCCTGGATAAGAAAATCCCGTTTTGTGAGTATTTCATTGTTCCTTATGTGCTGTGGTTTTTCTATATCGCAGCAACCGTTCTCTACTTTGCATTTTTCGTAAATGATAATACGGAATACTGGAACTTGATTATTAATCTTGGCCTGGGGATGACATTATTCCTGATTGTATCCTATGTGTACCCCAATGGACTGGCGATTCGTCCTCACGAATTCCCGAGAGAGAACATCTTTACAGAAATGGTGCGATATCTGTATCGCATCGATACTCCAACAAATGTATTGCCCAGCATACATGTGTACAATTCTGTAGCAATTTTCTGTGCGATTAATAACTGCAGGCAATTGAAAGAAAAACGCGGGATACGTTTTGGTGCATTCGTACTTACCACATTGATTATTCTTTCTACCATGTTCTTAAAGCAACATTCCATCTGTGATGTTGCTACCGGAATTACTTTCAGTGTTGCATCGTATATTGTCATCTACCGCGTATATGACAAAACTACAGCGAAAGCAAAACACCACTCAACAATTTAATCAGAATAGATCTATCGCATAGGCAATATCATATATAAGAAAGAATCCTGCAAAGCAGGATTCTTTCTTATATGTTTCTGATAGGCCCAGACGATTATTATTTTGGCTTCCGTCCCAAATTCTAATTAAATCCATAGATTTTCCGCACAACCTGATAGCCCGCCACAGATACTTTCCTTCCGCCTTTTCCGGGTAGATTGCATAATCTTCCCAGCAGACTGAGCCGGATACACCAGAAAGTCTTGCGGTCTGCATTTTTCATATATTTCCACAATTCTTTTTTCTTTTCGAAGTTTTCCTCTGTCTGTGACTTAATCAGGAATATGGTCGACACGGTGGTAATCATGATCAGCATATGCATCATGTACTCTCTCTGTCTTTTATGCAGGTTTTTCTGCTGAGCCATGTGATCGATCATCAATTTGTTGACACGGATCTGCTGGTCTATTCTTCCGATCATGACGTTTTCACTTACGGACTGATCTTCTCTTCCGATAAAATACCGATACAGGTTTACATCCAGATAATACATGGTTTTCACGTAAGAGAGGGGTATAAAAGAAACCAGATTATCCACATAGAAGGTATGCTCCGGCAGCGTTAATCCACATTCCCGCAGCAGATCTGTCCTGTAAATCATAGAATGCATCAGCAGGTAATGGCTGTTGCCAAGGGATTTTGCTTCGTCCCAGCCAAAAATTTTATCCTGTGGCAGAGAGGAACGATACCGCATCACAGCTTTATGTTTTACACCGACTTTTTCATATACGTAATTACTGATCATCAAATCCAGTGTCCGGGGTCCGCGAATACATCTTTTCAGGGTTTCCAGTACTTTTTTATATGCCTCCTCATTCAGCCAGTCATCGCTGTCTACCACTTTAAAATACAATCCTGTGGCATGAGCCAGACCTGTATTGACAGCACCTCCGTGACCTTTATTTTCCTGGTGAACTGCATGGACAATACCGGGATATGCATCCTCATACTCCTGGGCAATCTTCAGTGTATCATCTTTTGAGCCGTCATCCACCACAATAATCTCTACTTCATCTCCTCCCACCAGAAGAGAATCGATACATTTTCTCATATACTCCTGCGAATTATAGCATGGTACAGCAATACTTAATATTTTCACTTTCGTACCTCCTATCTGAATATTTCTCTAATTGTAATTCAAGTACGCCTCCTGCAAGGAGAACGTCATTTCCCATCTGATCTATAGGCATGAAATGCAACAGGAATGGGATAATTTTGTTCTATATGCTCTTTTTCTGCAAAAATCAGATCTTTTTTATTTTTTTCTTCCAATGCTGCCACACGAACCGCATATCCAATCATTCTCCATTCCACATGGGAAAAGATATGTCTGGAATCCTCCAGCTGACGGATATGCAGTGGTTCCACCTGATACCGTTTAATCCATTCCAGGACCTCTTCCTCATCCAGATGGCCCTCAAGATTCGGGAACTCATACATTCCAGCCAGAAGGCCTCTTGATGGTCTTTTGCGCACGGCAACCTTATCACCATCCTGAATAACCAGAACCGTCTTGTTTTCTATTCTGCGTTCTTTCGGCTTTTTCCTGACCGGAAGGTCCATCACCGTGTTATGTGCCCGCGCCATACATAAATGAGCTACCGGACATTCTTCACATCTGGCCTCGCCATTGGGAACACAGATCATAGCTCCCAGCTCCATCAATGCCTGATTAAATGCTCCTGGCTGTTCCGGAGGAATCACTTCCTGCAGTTCTCTCTCCACCCGTGTCTTGACTGATTGTTTCAGAATATCTGCATCATTTTCTGTTATCCGTGAAATCACACGAAGAACATTGCCGTCAACCGCAGGTACCGGTATTCCATATGCGATGGAAGCCACCGCCCCCGCTGTATAATTGCCTATTCCCGGCAGGCTTTTCAACAATTCATAATCGCCAGGAAGTTCTCCATGGTATTCTTCCATTATCTTTACGGCGGCTTTCTGAATATTTCTCACACGATTGTAATATCCCAGTCCTTCCCATAATTTTAATAGCTGTTCTTCCGGGCACTCTGCCACATCCTTAACGGAAGGCAATGCACGGATAAATCGCTCAAAGTACGGTTTTACAGCTTCCACTCTGGTCTGCTGAAGCATGATTTCGGATATCCAGATATAATAAGGATTTCCGGAATCACGCCAGGGAAGAATCCTGTGATTCTTTTCATACCATTGAAGCAATGGCTCTGCTATTTTATTTAACATCCTGTTTTGCTCCCGACGTTCAAGTACGCCTCGGCGTGCTTGCTGCGAGGCTTTATCTTCTTTCAAGATAGATTCACGGGAATCCGGCTGTTCATGTGGATTTCACCCGGCTTTACCTGACAGTCCCAGGCTTCCACGCGCACACCGGCTTTGGCCGCTTCCTGCAGTTCATAACCAAATTCCGGATGGGTATCCCAGTTTGGCTGAAATTCAGTCACACCGGACATCTGAATCACGAAAAAAATCCATGACTCATACCCTTCTTCCAGACAGTGTGTCAGTTCCCTGATATGTTTCACACCTCTCTCTGTCGGGGCATCCGGAAAACGTGCCGTCCCGTCCTGCTCGAGAGTTACTCCTTTCACTTCGATAAAAGCTTTTTTTCCCTGATATTCCACATACAGGTCAAATCTTGAATTCCCATATCGTTTTTCCATCTGTACCAACGATGCATCCGGAAAGCCATGCCCCTGCAGAATCCATTCTCTGACCAGAAAATTGGGCATCTGGGAATCCATATTTACCAGCGTATGATTCTTATAAACCTGAACCAGATCATATTTTGTTTTTCTTGCCGGATTGTCCGACTCTTCCAGAAGGACTTTCGCACCCGGAACCAGCAGTTCCCGGCACCGCCCGGTATTTTTAACATGACATACCTCTGAACGGCCATCCACCTCCACCATCGCAATAAAACGATTGGGCCGGCTGACAAAAACTCCTTCTCTAATATTGCAATACTTCACCTTTTCACCTTACTCCTTGCAATTTTCTCCATTTACATTTATGATGATGTTATCTTGAAAGGCATTCAGGTACGCCTCGGCGTACTTGAACAAACACAAAAGGAGATTACTATGGACAGTATAATATTTGACGTTGACGGAACCCTCTGGGATTCCACTGCTGCCTGTGCACAGGCATGGAACGAAGCAATCTTACGGGAAACCGGCCAGACTATGAATCTTACGGAGCATACACTGAAAGGTCTCTTCGGAAGGCTGCTTCCCGATATTGCCAAAGCAATTTTTCCAGACTGCACCACCGAACGGCAGTTATATCTGATCGACCTCTGCTGCCAGGCAGAACACCGGGCACTTCTTGAGCACTGTGCACCCCTTTACCCCAATCTGGAAGATACTCTGCAGAAGCTTTCAGAAAAATACCGTCTGTTTATCGTGAGCAACTGCCAGGCTGGCTATATCGAGGTATTTCTTCAGTCCAGCCATCTGGGCAAATACTTCGAAGGACATCTTTGTCCCGGAGACACCGGCAACGCCAAAGCCGACAATATTGCTCAGATTATTCGTGACTACCGCCTTGAGTCACCGGTATATGTGGGAGATACCGATGGGGACTTCCGTGCGTCACATGAGGCCGGCATCCCCTTTGTTTTTGCATCGTATGGCTTTGGTCAGGTTTCTTCACCTGATTATACCATCAATTGTCCCGAAGAGCTTCTAAAACTTTTATCTTGAAAAATCACTCGTGCAGACTGTATCCGTCATTATAGACACATACAATGGGTGTTTCCTTATCAATCAGACTGTATATTCTTTTCGCGGCACTGACCGGAAGGTTGATACATCCATGAGAGCCACTGTAAACATAGGTTTTTCCTCCGAAAGAACCTCTCCAGCTGGCATCGTGCAGACCGATGCCTCCGTTAAACGGCATCCAGTAATCCACGTGCGCCTCATAGCTTGGATTTCCATCCTCTCCTATCGGTCCGCGAAGTATACGGTCCATTTGTTTATATGTAAGGAAATACACTCCCGGCGGTGTAAACCGTTCACTGGTCATGGTGCCTGAAACGATCGGTGTCTCCACCTCGATCTGTCCATCTACATAATAATACAGATATTGTTCCGTCAGATTCACTTCAATATAGGTATTTCCCAGACCATTATTTTCTGTATACAGTTCCATACGGGAATACTTTGGTTTTCTTTTTACGATATCATGATTCTTTATATTTTCCAACAGTGCCGCAACTTCTTTTTCCTGGTTGACCTTCCATCCATAATTACCGCCTTTCACAGTTACATCCCTGCCAGAAGTTGTATGAAATGGACGGGCTTTTCCCAGGGTATCTACTTCTTCAGCAATACTTTTCACATAATCCGAAATTTTACTTTTCAGTTTTTCCTGATCCAGCGTGTAGTTTCCTTCTTCATCCACATCCAACCACTTGCGCAGCTTATTTCCATTAAATACTTTTTTCCCATCGGGCAATTTATAGGTGACACTGACCCTTGCCAGTTCGTTCAGCTGTTCCTGCTCTTTTTTTATCTTTTCACTATCTTTTGTATACTCAGGCATAACATAAACGCCTGCTTCTTCCGCAGAAAAATCTGTTTTTCTGGCTTCTATTGCCTGAACAACTGCCTCTTTCAGTTCATCTTCTTTCAGCCGGGAACCATAGACTTCATCCACAATGATAAACTGGTCCGTCTTAAACTTTACATAGGCATCCTCCGGATCCGTCTGCGCCTCTTCCTGCATACACGGCATATCTTCCAGCTTATCAAAAAGCTTTTCTTCATCAAAAGTAATATTTTCATCGATGGTGACGGAATGCTCGCCAAAATAGCCGCTGATCCACAACAGAGGATTCTGCTTCTGCAGCTGTTCTTTTACTGCCCCACTGCTCACATACTGATAATCAATCTCTGATCCGTCAATTTCATTGACCTCGCCATTCCGAAATTCCAGGGTAATACCATAGTCTTCCACCTGTTCACGAATCAGTTCTTCCACCTGATCTGCCGTCAGTTCTTCACAGGCGATGCCATTGATCACTGTGCCATGAAAAAAAATATCTTTGTAGTAGTAAGCTTTCCATCCATAGTATCCGGTAGCACCTGCAAGGACCAGACAACCTGCTGTGATTCCCAGCCGCACAGCAAGATTTTTTTTACTTTTTTCTCCCATTTTTTACTCCCCTTTAATCTGTTCAATGCTGTCTTCCTGACTCTATCATCTTTTTCAGAATAGCCACACTGCTGAAGATAACATTTACAATAAAAATAGCAAGCGCAATCACACCTGCCACCTGAACCGTCTGCAGCAAATAAAAATTTGCCATGCCATTCTCTGATTTCAGAACATTGTAGACGATCCGGTACATTCCTGCTCCGGGTACCAGCGTCATATTTGCAGGAATCAAAAACAAAGTGACCGGAGTTTTAAATATTCTCGCACAGATGTGTGCCCCTGTAGAAATAACGACTGCTCCCACAAAACTTCCGAATACTACGGAACTTGTGGAGTGAAATACCAGCAGATATGTCATCCATCCCAGTGCCCCGTCAATACCGGCCCACACAAGGAACCTTTGCGGAACTCCCAGAACAGTGCCAAAGCCTGCCACCGCCACAAATCCGCCAATACACTGCCATAACATTTCCATACCACTCACCTCCCTAGAACAGACTCAACCCAATACCGATTCCCAAAGCCACTGCTGCTGCGATCACAAATGCCTCGGCCGCTCTGGCAACCCCCGAAAGATAATCCCCATGAAGTACATCAAAAACAGCATTGGTTATGGCAGCCCCCGGTACAAAAGGCATGATACAACTGATAATCAGAAGATTCTCCTGAAACGTTCCCGGAAGCACCCGAACCGCAGCACTGATAGCCACCGCCAGTGTGATACAACTGAGACTGTTCTGCAGGAAACTGTGCATTTTTATTTTCCTGCAAAAAGACACCACCAGGGCGGATAGCAGACCCACAACGGCTGCCAGCAGGGCCTCGTGCAGTTCACATCCGAACATGATGGCAAATCCTCCCGTCAGTGCAGCCATAGAAATGAGATTTTTATTCTTCGACTCTGGTTCTTTCCACAGCATTTTCATCTGATGGAAAGCCTCCTCCAACGTAATCCTGTCTTCACAGAACTCCCTTGAGATGTTGTTGACCCGATTTACTTTATCCAGATTGGTACCCCTGCTGTTAATCCTCCTCACTACAGTCAGGGAATCGATGGAGGGATCATCCAGTGTCGCCACAAATCCTGTCATCAATACCAATACCTGAACTGTTTTCAAATTAGACTTTTTCAAAATTCTGTACATGGTATCTTCCACCCTATAGGTTTCCGCACCATTTTTCATCAGCACTTCGCCTGCAAAAACCGCCGTATCAAATAATAGTTTATAATCCATAGAAACCTTCCCCATACATATATTTCGAAATTCCGTAACTATTCAATACTTTCACAATTACGAAAGTCCTTCATATAGAAAACACTGTCATCATAAAGACAGTGTTTCCCCTTTTTCGACAAATACTATTGTATTATAGAACAATCCACAATTTCTTTCAACCATCCTTACCAAAACTTAAGGAAAGTTAAAGAAATCGCTTTTTTATCTCTTCATACTTTTCTGCTGTCAGCAGAGCATCCTCTTTTCTTCCTTTGAAATGTACCACATAAGTCCAGCGTCCGTATGGCTCTATCCGGCTGATACGGGACAGGTTGATAATATAGGATTTGTGGCTTCGAAGAAATTGTTCCGGATCCAGCTTCTTTTCCAGTTCACTCAGACTGGCTGAGGTAACATAACAGTCCTGTTCGGTGTAAATCGCTGTTGCCTGATTTTCTCTTTGTATGAGTATAATCTCCGGAATATCCACAAAACTCATACTTTCTTTTCCCTTGACCAGAAGTTTGTCACGGCGATATTCCGATTTTACCACTCTTTCATCATGTTCCGCTGCCCTTGGACTTCCGGTCTCAGCGATTCGATCTAATGTACGGTTTACCCTCTCGATAGAAAAAGGTTTTACCAGATAATCAAATGCATATAATTCAAATGCATCCGACATGTATTCCGTGTGGGCTGTGGCAAAGATAATCTTCACCTTGGGATCCAGATCCGTCAGGATTCTGGCACACTCCACCCCATTTTGTCCTTTGATACCGATATCCAGAAATACCACTTCGGGTTTTTGTCTGCGAAACTGGATGACTGCATCAGCAAGATCTTCACATTCTGCGACAATCTCAAATTCTTCATGTTTTTCTATAATTTTGCGAAGAATGAGGCGGATACCCGCCTCATCTTCTACCAGCATAACTCTGATTGCCATATCGTTGCTCCATTCTTTTCCGCTGCCGTTTCTTTGCTGTCGGTTCCCCAAGGATTTCAGACCAGAGAACAGCCTTCCGAAGTCTTACAGCTCTGTCTTCTTTATGTATTTCCGTTATCGGAATCACCGCTTCCAAAACTGGCTTCTCTTCTGTCTTCATCTCCTGTACTGATTCTGTTTCTTTCGGAACCGGTTCTTCGGCAGCCACCTTCAGGTTTTGAAAAGCACTCACAGAATCCGCAATCTTTTTTCCCGGCTGTTTCTTTTTTTTGCCGGACTTCTGTAACTCCTTACCTGTGGAAATCATGGACACCTTACCATGTCCGGAATGGATACCGGAACGGACCCCCCGGGCAATCATATTGCTCATATCCCACATCAAACGACTCATTCCGGTTCCCCCTTTATTTGTCCAGGATTACCTTTTCCTGACCATCATTTCCGATCATTTCTCTCATGGCTGTATCTGCTTTCAGATTTTGAAGCTCATAATAATCCATAACACCAAGCTTTCCTTCTCTTAAAGCATATGCCATTGCCTTCGGAACTTCCGCCTCTGCTTCCACAACGTAAGCACGCATCTCCTGCTCTCTCGCTACCGCCATCGCACGGCGTTCTTCCGCTTTTGCCTGTGCAATATTCTTATCAGCTTCTGCCTGCAGGCTCTGCAGCTGTGCACCGATATTTCTTCCCACATCAATATCCGCGATATCGATAGACAAAATCTCAAATGCTGTTCCAGAATCCAGACCTTTCTTCAGCACACGTTTGGAAATATCATCAGGGTTTTCCAGCACTTCTTTATGGGAAATCGCAGAACCTACGGTAGTTACAATACCTTCACCGATTCGGGCAAGAATAGTAGCTTCTCCTGCACCACCTACCAGACGTTCCAGATCAGCTCTCACCGTAACACGGGCTTTTACCAGAAGCTCGATACCGTCTTTTGCCACTGCAGACACATTGCTGGTCTCAATAACCTTCGGATTAACACTCATTTTTACAGCTTCCAGCACATTACGCCCTGCCAGATCGATTGCTGCTGCCTTTTCAAATTTCAATTCGATACCTGCCCGTTCTGATGCAATCAGTGCATTTACCACATTATCCACATTACCACCGGCCAGATAATGAGCTTCCAGCTGATTCACTCCCAGATTGAGACCTGCTTTTCTTGCTTTGATCAGAGGCATTACGATTTTAGCAGGTTTTACTCTTCTCAGTTTCATACCGATCATATTGAAAATACTGATCTTGACATTGGCCGCCAGAGATGAAACCCACAGACCAACAGGGACAAATACGAAAAACAGGATTACCAACAATCCAAGAATCCCCAATAATGCAATCAATAAAATATTCTCCATCACTTATCCTCCTTGCTTACCCTCACAATTAACTTTGACCCTTCTACTTTGATGATTTCCACAGGTTCACCGGCTGAAATATAGTTTCCCTCAGAAATTACATCAAAATTGATACCATCAATCTGTCCGACGCCTGTTGGACGAAGATCTGTCATCGCAACTCCTTTTTTCCCCAGAAGGTATTTCAAATCACTGGAACTGAGATAACCTTCCGTACTTTTCTGTTCTTCTTCCAGAATAATTGGCGACCGGAATTTTCCTTTTGATAAAAGATACAGCATCACTGCCATTAATATACCAAGTAATGCCAGAACGATGACCGTAATAAAAAATCCTTCCATCACCGTATCCGCCAGGAGAAATACTCCTGCGATCAGACAGACAATTCCACTGATTCCTGGAACTGAAAATCCCGGCACTACCATTTCAATTCCCACAAAGATAAAACCGGCCAGCAAACACAATAATCCAAGAATTGTCAGACCATCCATGGTTCTCCCTCCTCTCTTTATTTCTTTTTTTATTTATTGTATCGTTTTTTTCTGAAAATGAAAGAGGAAATCCACTAATTATGCATTTTTTGACCTATCCTGTCACTTTCATTCCCGCAAATGACAGTCCTCTTCGTTTTCTTTTCGGAATCTTTACGAAAAATGATGTCTCCTCATCCGTACTTTCCACCTGAATACTTCCCTTAATCGCTTTCAACACTCCGGTAACAATGAAAAGCCCCATGCCATGGCCCTCACCTTCTTTCGTCGTAAATCCCTGATTAAAAATCAACTTCCTGTTTTTCTCAGGGATGGCCGGACCATTGTTATGGACCGCAATCTGATACTCTTCTTTGTGCTCCCTCATTTCCAGCCTGACACTTTTTTCTCCATCCAGATGTTCCACAGCAGTCATGGCATTATCAATGAGGTTGGCAAGCACCTTACAAAGTTCCCAGGGCTCCATGGGCAGCTCTGTAAGCTGAGTGGCCACTTCAAGATAAAAATCTATCCCCAATCTCTCCGCTGCTTCCAGCTTTGCCTGAAGCAGCGCATTGACCGCAGGCTGCGAAGTCTTCATTGCCCGACTGACTTTCATAACATCTTTGAAAATCGGGCGCATGTAATCTCTCGCTTCCTCATACTCTTCCAGTTCCAGAAGACCATAGACAATCTGCATCTGATTCAGATAATCGTGCCTCTGCTCCCGCAACTTACTGTTTAATTTTTCCAGATTCCCCATACTTTCCCGATAACTCATGTTCTGATAATGAGTAAAGGAAAATAATCCTCCAATCGTCAGCAGGCTGCTGAACAGCATCAGTCCCAATGCCAGGCTCAGCACAAAATCCGACTGTTCAAATAAATGATTCCACAGGCCGATTAAAATCCCGCCTCCCAGTAAAAACTGGAGGCCATTTATTACAAACAACATCCTGGCCAGTTTCCTTAATGTCATATGAATCACTCCTCAATATCTTTATTTCCTATTATTTATGTAAAAACAAACAGGAACCTCACAGAGTATCTTTTTTTTCCATACTCCGTGAGATTCCTGCATATTATTCATCCCGTTCGTAACTCTTCAGTGCCTTCACAGTTACGAGTAAAACATTCAGTTTTCTTCCGGTACCAGATCCTCAAAAAATACCGGATATCTCTCTGCGAATTCTTTTCTTATCATCTCCGTAATCTCACGAATCTGCGGATGGGCTCTCTTGCTGGAACGCAGGCGGATAAAATGCCGCCACTCTCTCAGATTCATCGTCATCACAATCTCTGTCTTCAGAGAATTCGGAAGAATACTTCTGGCTTCCTCCGGCTTCGCACCGGCTTCAATCATCTGGAAATAATACTGCTCTGCCGCATTCATGGCGTTGTTCCAGATTTCATACTTTTTCCGGTCATTCTCATCATTCAGATCATAGGAAAATCCTGTAGCAATATCAATACAGGAAATCTGATTACTGAACTTGTCATTCGTATAGTTACAGTACCGGGTGCTTTCCTGACTGTAGCTGGCGATACGGTGACGGACGATTTCATGGGTAACTCCTCTGTCACAAGTCACACGAACAGTAATACTCTCATGCTCAATGACAGATTCATGGCCTCTCTTTACGATCCCTTTCAGAAACTTCTCTGCGGAACCTTCTTTGATATAATCTTCACTTTTATAGCAGACTCTGCCGATTTTCTCCAGCTTAGTCAGCATTTCCTTATAGTCATTATTACTTACGATTTCTATGGATGGTTTTACTGTAATCATTCTGTTCTCCTCCAGTATCAAAATCTTTCAATTCTCTACCATCATACCGTAAGTTTCGACTTTTTGCAACCCTGTTCGCTTTCCATTCCCGAAGGAAAGCCTCCTGCTCCCTGTCAGAAACCTCCCTGTCGTGCCTGCTTTCCTGCAAAACTGCACAGAAAAACATAATTAAAACAGTAACAACCAAAAGTAAAATACAACCTGCAAGCATTCGATCTTCTCCTTTTAACAATCACGCCGCATTCCCCTGACAATGGGGTCTGTTATATTTTACTCAATTCATGGAAGATTCATACACGGACAGGGGACAGTTCTGTGTCCAGGTTACAAATCAGCACCTCATGAGGTCTATTCTCTGATACATTTCAACAATAACTTTCGCATTATTCTCCAATTTTTCACAACCATCAAGTCTAAGAATAGGACAAGTCAACTGATTAAGCCACTCCTCATGCTGTTCACTATTACAGGAACTCGTCCCATAATCGTAACCTGCCACATCTTTTAAAAATGATTGATGTGCTTCAAACATATCACCATTCGGCAAAATGCGATTTCCGAATCGTTCAAGTGCCCTGCTGTGTACTCTCTCTACACGAGTCTTTTGATCAGCCGTCAGATAAACTGCCAGGCGAAATAACGGGTCAAAATGCTCATGAAAACTATTCATAGAACCAGCCATAACAAAATCCCCTACTTTTTCTGTTGCAACACTTAGCCTTCTGATTTTTTCATCCTTAGAATACATAACTGTATATGGAATATCGGTATCATACTTCCAGATATATTCGTCAATGTCCAGAAAAGCTATTCCTAATTTTTTAGCAACAAGCTTTCCCAGTGTTGTTTTTCCGGCTCCTGCTGAACCTAATATAATAATCCCTTCAGACATTGTCCACTCCTTCATTAGCATAGAATAATCGCCACAAAAAATGGGGCTACCAGAAACAAGGGGCGCACCACTTGGGGCAGGTCCACATTTATTTTTCCCCGGTTCTTAAAATCTTATCTATCTGTTTTCCCTTTGCAAGCTCATCAACCAGCTTGTCCAGATAGCGTATTTCCCGCATCAGCGGATCTTCGACCTCCTCAACCCTTACTCCGCAGACAACACCTTTGATCAGATTCCTGTTGGGGTTCGGAGCTGGCGCCTTCTGAAAGAACTCCCCATAAGTAACAGGCTCGGACAACATTCTTTCAATATCCTCTTCACCGTATCCGGTGAGCCAGCAGACAACGTGCAGAACCTCTTCTTTTGTCCGTCCCTTCTTCAATGCCTTATTCTCCAGAAGCGAATACACCTTCGCAAAATTCATCTGAAACACTTTCTCGTTCGTCATTTTTTCCACCTCTTTCCATAATATGATACAAGGGTCAAAAGGTCATGTTTTTCATGCTTGCATGAAAAAACATGACTTTGGGACCCGCAAAAACATGAGAAAGTAGCCCGAATAGGGCGGATTTCGAATGTTTTTAGGATTTCGAGAGCACAAAGTGCGGAGAAATCCGTGTATCATAGGGGGCAAAATACCTTTTGACCCCTACATCATAATATCAGACATGATTTAGTTCAATTGTTTTCGTGGCAATCTTTTCACGAAATCTCACATCATGTTCTACAAACAGCATAGTCGGTTGATATTCCAACAGCAGTTTCTCAATCTGCATTCTCGAAAATACATCAATATAATTCAATGGTTCATCCCAGATATATAGATGAGCCGGGGTCAGTAAACTGGCAGCAAGCAGTATTTTCTTTTTTTGACCTTCCGAATAATCTTCTATATTTTTCAAAAATTGTACCCGTTCAAAATCCAGCTGTCTGAGTATAGCACAGAATAAACTCTGGTCCAGTTTACGTTCTCTGCAAAAGGATGTAATACTTCCTTTTAATCCCTTTGCATCCTGATTAAGATAGGAAATCACAAGTCCCGATGCAACTTCACATACACCTTCTTCTAAAACATCAAGCTTTTCACCATTTGTACCATTTTTCTGCAAAATCATTTTGATAAGAGTTGACTTCCCACATCCGTTTTTCCCGGACAGTGCAATTCGATCGCCTCTGTTTATTGTAAAGGTCAATCTCTCAAAAACCGGATGATCTGAATCTGCATATTGACAACGATAGTCCTTGATATTTACAAGAGTATTTTTGTGATGGGAAAGCTGAATCAATTTTAAATCGACAGGGGTCTCTATATCCTGCAGAAGCCCTTCCTTTTCTTCAATCTCCCGGCCAATTCGTTTTTCCATTTGTTTAACCCGACTCTGCATCTTTTTTGTTTTCCCGCCAATGTATGACCGTGTATCCAAAAATCTGTCGTGTTCTTTGATCGGATTAAAACCTATCTTCGTACGTTCATTTTTGTCTGCCCAATCAGAAGTTCTCTTTGCTGCCTGCTTCAGCTTCTGAATTTCCTTCTGATGTTTCTCATTTTCTGCCATGACAAACTGATCTTTTCGCTTCTTATTCTCCCACCAACTGGAAAAATTGCCGTTTTGCACTTCAATACTTTTCCGATTCAATACTAAACAATGGTCAATACAGGCATCCAGCAAATCCCGGTCATGGGATACCAGAATAAATCCCTTCTTTGATGCCAGATATTTTTTTACGATTTCTCTTGCCTCCTGATCCAGGTGATTCGTAGGCTCGTCGATCAGCAGAAACTCATGACCTCCCGAAAATAAAATTGCCAGCAAAACTTTTGTGCGCTCTCCCGGGCTCAGA
The DNA here is from genome assembly GCA_051879295.1 of Oliverpabstia sp. Classification (GTDB taxonomy): domain Bacteria; phylum Bacillota; class Clostridia; order Lachnospirales; family Lachnospiraceae; genus Oliverpabstia. The sequence goes on from JBJELT010000028.1 coordinate 60,993, forward strand.
GTCTGATACGGTCTATAGAGAACTTCTGCACTTTCCGCCAGTCCATCCAGCTCACATATCACACGCCATGGTTCACATCCCGCTTTCAGATCTTCCATAAAATCAGCTGCAGGCAGCTTCATCTGAGACTCGGTAATATGATACGGAAAATAATCAAACATGGTCGAAGTAGTAATTGCCCCCTGATAAGAATACTTTCCCAGTAATAAATTTAAAAAAGTTGTCTTCCCTTTTCCGTTTCGTCCTATAAAACCCAATTTCCAGTTTGTATCAATAGAAAAAGAAACATCCTCAAAAACATTGTCAAAGCTACCGTCATAATAAAAAGTCAAATGATCAACACTAATTTTTGCCATATCCATTCCTCCATCTACAGTTCCGTATAAAAGGAACCATTTGCTGCCAAAGATTTCCATTACCTCTATAACCTCATAGCCGGACAATATAGACTGGATTCAGATATACATTTACGCACAAAAAAGAGAGGTTATGAGAACATAATTCACTTTGGCAACATGAAAAACAATATGCATATCACAATCCATACCGTCACAATCTTCATGTACCCAAACGTAAATTATCTCCTCATCTTTTCACCTCTCCCATTAAAGATGCCATCATTCTAACATTTTGATTTTCTCCTGTCAACACACATTTTGCCTTGACCAACAGAATAAACGCATGAACAGTGTTACAGTCCAGCCCATTTTTCTTTTGAATTCCAATTAGTTACAATTCAGCCTTCATCTATTCTATCTTAAACCTCCCAGGGTAGGCTAAAATCTATATAAACAAGCTCTGAATCCTACTTCGCATTAATGATAATAAGCTGTAGCGGCATCAAATAGATCTTTCAGCCTACTTTTCTGCAAAAATAATAGGCTCCCAAATCGTCAAACAAGCCTTGAGGCCTATTTTGTATAAATTATAGTAGGATGGAACCCGAAAAATCAAACGTTGTAGCCTATTTTCCAGAAAATATAGTAGGCCCAAAAACCGCGGAAATACATTCTATAGCCTACCAAGAACGGTACGACATGGGATGGCTGTCTGAACTGTAACATTTTACAGTTTTCATCAAAAATAATCAGATATTTCATTCATGCGTTTATTCTGCCTTGACCAATACTTCAAGATATTGTACAATAAAGAAAAAATCAGTGAGGATTTTGGATGTTAATTGTTGTAATGGAGAAAATTGCAAAGTAAATATTGCAGGGATGATTTTTAGTTTGCGCTAAAAGTCTGCCCATTGGTTGGCAGCCTGTGTTGTCAGCATTTTCGCCTTACAATGCTTAATATTGTGGTAATAATATTCCATAGATAGTGTAGCATGGCTGTATGGTCATGCTTTTCGTTTTTCATTTCCATCTATGGGATAATCATATAGAAATGAACAAGACCATAGTATCTTAATGCACTTAAGGTATCTGTGGTCTTTTTTGCGTTGAAGGCGACATCAAAACAGCTGCTGTTCGTGTACGAATAGCAAGCGGGTGGTAACTTAACGTAACCATTTTAAAAGGAGAATATAGATGAATATTGAAAGACAAATTGAATTTGACAAAGTGAAAGAACTATGGGCTGATTTAGCTATTACTGACCAGGCAAAGGAAAAGATCCAAGAAGTTTCCCCCTATTTTTCCGAAAACGAATTGAGAAAGCAATTAAGGGATACCACCGATGCCAGGAATCTGATTGAAAAACTGGGAACACCGCCCCTGCAGAATATTTCAGAAATGAAAGAAATTCTGTTGATTGTTGAAAAAGGTGATTGTCTGACACCATATCAGTTAGAACGGGTAGAAAAAGTTTTGGTTGCAGTAAAACGGCTGAAGGATTATTTGGAAAGAGGGAAAATGTATAACAATTCCCTGGCTTATTATGATGAAAATCTGAATGAAATTTCAGAATTACGAGAGGAAATATGCTGCAAAATCAGGAATGGTTCTGTGGATGATTACGCATCGAAAGAATTAGGGCAGATCCGAAATCAAATCACGAAATGTGAAGAACAGATGAAACAGAAAGCAGAACAAATCCTGCGTTCTTATAAAGACTGTATGGCAGATAATTACTGTACATTTAGAAATGACCGCATATGCCTTCCGGTAAAAAAGGAATATAAACTTAAGATATCAGGCAGCATCGTGGATAAATCTTCCACGGGCAGTACTCTTTTTATTGAACCGACAGGTGTTGCAAAATATTATGAAGAACTGCAGTTACTCAAAATAAATGAAGAAAATGAAGTGTATCGTATTTTATATACCTTATCAGCCATCGTACTGGCATCGGCTCCCATACTGCATGAAAACCTGACAATGATGGAAAAATTAGATTTTATCTTCTCCAAGGGTAACTTAAGCCTTGCTATGGATGCTGCAGAACCGATGATTAATACAGAACGCAGAATCAGACTGACCGGGGCACGCCATCCATTGATGGATAAAAAGATAGCAGTACCATTACAGTTTGACATAGGTGAAAATCTGCGTGGCATCATTATAACAGGACCCAATACAGGAGGAAAAACGGTGGCAATTAAGACCGTTATGCTAAATTGTTTCATGGCACAATGTGGACTCCATGTTACATGCAGACAGGCAGACATCTGTATGAATAGTTCTTATCTGTGTGACATTGGAGACGGGCAAAATCTGGCTGAAAATCTGTCTACTTTTTCTGCACATATAACAAATGTGCTTGAAGTTTTAAGCGAAATTAACAGTGATAGCTTTGTTATTATGGACGAATTAGGCTCCGGAACAGATCCGGCAGAAGGTATGGGGATTGCCATCGCAATATTGGAGGAGCTTAGAAAAAGCGGTGCAATTTTCCTAGTGACAACTCATTATCCGGAAGTAAAGGAATATGCAAATAAGGCAAAGGATATCGTCAATGCAAGAATGACCTTTGATAAAGAAACTTTAAGTCCCACTTATCAAATGGTTATTGGAGAAGCCGGCGAAAGTTGTGCATTTTATATCGCAGACAAGCTGGGAATGCCAAATGAAATGCTCAAGGTAGCAATTCGTGCTGCCTATGGCGAAGATGCTGTGGACTCTTATAAGTTTCAAAAGCCAGAAAGTACGATCAGGAAAAGAAACACCACCAGGATTTCTAAATCGAAAAAGGTAAAAAATACTACGGACCTTAGCACCAAGTATAAAATTGGTGACAGCGTAATGGTTTATCCTGAAAAAAAGATAGGAATCGTGTGTGTACCAGTCAATGAAAAAGGCGTGTTAAGAGTACAACTTCCGAATAAAAAAATTTGGATTAATCATAAACGCGTAAAGCTTCATGTGGCAGCGACAGAACTTTATCCGGAAGATTATGATTTTTCAATTATATTTGAGACAGTTGAAAATCGGAAAAAACGCCATGATATGCAGCGGAAATATACTGATGATACCATAGAGTATGAATCATAAATATATGTATTCATTCGATGCTTTCTATTGGTTAAATAAGAACGTCCTGTGATAAGGCAGCAAAACGGGCACAGAGTATGACAAAACTCTGTGCCCATTTCAGGTAAACGAACTCAAGAATCCGCTAAAATTGTTTTTTTCGCATAATTCTCAGCGACACTACGAAAGAAATTATGGAAGCTATTCCGAGCAGAATACACAAGCCCACTGCCAGAAGTGTCGGATAATTTTTAATCACCATGTCCATGACCTCAGTGACAGAGATATTCATTGCATTCAGTATCTTAATCACTGCAAATCCTATGGCTGCAGCCCCCGCCATAACAGCCAGCATAGGAACTCTTCCTTTTTCCGAACCAAACTTCAGCTGCACTGGTATCATCAGAATCATGATCAGCAATACCACTACCATACTGCCCACAACTTCACTGAGCAATTCACCGATACTGATATCCATATATCCGGTCACTAAAAATGCAAATAGTACTATCAGACTCAATACAGCAGCCGCAGCAGAAGACAGAAGACCAAACACATACTTTTCTGTGACGTATATCTTTCTGGTCACCGGCAAGGTGAAAATATATCCCATACCATGGTCAAAATCATCATAACTGATGGTACTTAATGTAAAAAAAGAACACATAATCATCAGATAGCTAATCATAAAAGCCGGATTCCCGTTGATAACAATAAAGAAAATACAGAAAAATAAAATCATCAAGAAAAATTGTTTCTGATTTTTCATCAGTTTAAAATCTTTAATCAATAAGCCCTTCATAATACATTCCCCCGATCCATCATCAAAATCACATCATCTATTCCACATTTTTCCACAACGATCTTCGGATAATTTTCCATATAGAACTGCTTTTGATTAGTCAGACAACTATATCCATACGGTTCTTTTCGATAACGCAAAATATAATTATGATCCAACGTTTGAAATTTTTCTTCAGATACCTTCAACAGCGCATAATCACTGAGCAAGATATCTGTTTCTTCATGCAGCATGATTTTTCCGTGATCTATCAGATAAATATCATCACAGAGTCCTTCCAGATCAGCAGAAATATGAGAACTGATCAGGACTGATCCATCTTCTTGCTCCATATAATCACGCAAAAGTTCAAGCAATTCATCCCGGGCAATCACATCCAGTCCGGCTGTGGGCTCATCCAGAAGTAAAAATTCAGCACCGTGGGACATTGCCACAAGTACATGAAACTTCCTTTTCATTCCTGTAGAAAATTCTTTTAGATTTTTGTCCAATGGAAGTTCGAATCTTCTGCATTTTTCCACAAACTGTTTTCTGTCAAAATTATGGTACATACTTTCCAGCACAGGAAGCAGATCTTTAATGGAAAGGTATCCGGTAAATCCTGACTCTGCCATGACTACGCCCATTCTTTCCCGGTCAGCTGGCTCCAGCTCCGAAGGTTTTTTCCCAAATACAGTAACATCACCGCCATCGTATTGGATCAGCCCCAGAATCGTCTTAAATACCGTGCTTTTGCCCGCACCGTTTTTACCGATCAGTCCGGTCACACACCCTCTCGGAACCTCCAGAGAACAATTCAGTTCAAATCCTTCATACTTTTTTACAACATTATTCAGCCTCAACATACACTAATCCTCCAAAACGATCTGAAATAACTCTGCAATCTCCTGATTGCTCATTCCACAACTTCTGCCTTTTCGGATGGCCATTTCCAAATCAGCTTCTACCTCTCTTTTCTTTGCTTCCAGCATACGTTCCTGGTTAGCCATGGTAACAAAACTGCCTTTTCCATGAACCGTAACAACAAATCCTTCTTCTTCCAGAGCATCGTATGCTTTTTTTACTGTCAACGCACTGACTTTCAATTCTTTTGCAAAAGTCCGGACCGAAGGAAGCATCTCTTCTTCTTTTAACTCTCCCTGAATAATCTTATCCTTAATCTGCGAAACAATCTGCTCATAAATCGGCTGCATGGAAGAATTATTAATAATAACGTGCATATTTATCTCTCCTTCTGATAAACAGTATATAACAGCAAGTATCTGTTGTCAACTGTTTTATACTGTTTATTATAAAAGTTATAAAAACTGAAAACGAAATATGCCCGGACTCTGAAATCTTTTTTTCAAAGTCTGGGCATGATTTTTTAAATAATGTTAATTTCTCCACAGGCAATTTTTTCTCCTGCATTGCCGGAAGGCTGAGAATGGAAATCATCAGGTTTTCCATGCAGAATAACAGTTTTCCCAATAACCTCTTCCGGATAAAAACGTGCAGTAAAAACCGCTGACCATGCAATACCATTGTTCACAAGAACCGGAGGTAAATCGCCTGCATGATTCGGATGTGGATTTCCCGCCGGATTATAATGTTGGCCGACATCAGCAAATGGATCCTCCCGGTTACCTGTACAAGATTTGCCGTCATGGATATGGAATCCTAAAAATCCGCCGCTGTTACCTGTAATCTCATTGGGAATTCCCTCAATCTGTACAACTAAAATGGTGCCTCCATAGGTATCAAATAACTTCACTTTTCCGCGAATCGTCGGATATTTACTGTTACCTTTCAGTTCTGCCACAGCAGAGGGCATTCTGTTGTTGTCACAAAACATATCATCACACTCCTTCTTCCCAGTTTATGAAAATACTGCTGGAAATGTGAAATTTCCCAAAGAGTTTTACTTTCAGTTCTTTCTTAACTTAGGGTATGTCGTCAACCTTGGATCTGGTGAGATGCTCGGGCGGGGTCTATAGAAAATAATGGTTGTAAAAATCTCCTTTTTCATAGCAAACAACTAAATAGTAATAGTAAATAAAGGAAAACAGGGGCTATACAAGAAAAAAGTATTCCCAGACCCTGTCCATTTAAGTTTTCGGGGTCTGGGAAGATGTTTTTCTTAATATAGACCCTTTCTCAGTTGTAAAATGTCCTGAAATACTCTAAAAAAGCAAGTTTATAAGGAAAAAAAGGAACTTATGATAATAAAAATTTGTATAGACCCCGCACAGGTATTTCACCAGATTAAGATTGATGTTATACCCAAATTTGAGAAAGAACCTGTAAAACTCCCCGGGGAAATCTTCTTATAACAGAAAAAAACCGCCGAATCTCGGCGGTTCCAAGCAGGGGATGAGAGAATCGAACTCCCGCTAAAAGTTTTGGAGACTTCTGTCA
>JBJELT010000029.1:0-17334 GCA_051879295.1 Oliverpabstia sp.
ACATTCTCCCCGGGGTAATTTTAATTTTATTTTGTTTCCAGATCAAATCCAAAGTATCTTACTGCATTGTTATAAGAAATTCCTTTGATAATTTTCTCCAGTGTTTTCATGTCTTTCGGATATTCTCCGTTTTCTACCCAGCCGCCGACCAGTTCACAGAGAATTCTTCGGAAGTATTCATGTCTCGGATAGGATAAGAAGCTTCTGGAGTCGGTCAGCATACCGATGAAGTTGCCAAGCAGGCCCAGATTAGCCAGTGAAGTCATCTGCTTCATCATACCGGTCTTATTGTCATTGAACCACCATGCAGAACCTTGCTGGATTTTTCCAATAGCACTGGAATCCTGGAAGCAGCCCAGAATGGTACCCAGAGCTTCATCATCGTTGGGGTTCAGGCTGTACAAAATAGTTTTCGGCAGATTACCAGCTTCATTGACAGCATTCAGGAAATCAGCCGTTTCACTGGACGGTGCATAGTTATTGATACAGTCATAACCTGTATCCGGTCCCAGTTTGTTATACATCGTTGTATTATTGTCGCGTTTGCATCCATAATGTAACTGCATCACCCATCCCAGACGACTGTATTCTCCTGCAACAAAAATCATAAATGCAGTTTTAAACTTCAGTTCATCTTCTCTGCTAATCTGCGCGCCCAGCATACGCTCTGCAAAAATATCCTCAATCTCTGCGTCGGAAGCCGGTGCATACATCACATATTCCAGAGCATGGTCAGAAGCACAGCATCCCATGGAATCAAAGTATTCCAGACGTTTTTTCAGTGCAGTCTTCAGATCGTGGAAAGACTTAATAGTTACACCTGCAACATTTCCCAGCTTTTCCAGATATTCCAGATAATCCGGTTTTTCCAGATTCATGGCTTTGTCCGGGCGCCATGCAGGGAGTACCTGCACATCAAAGCTCTCATCCTCTGCAATCAGTTTATGCCATCTCAGATCATCAGCCGGATCATCTGTCGTACAGATCAAAGTTACACCGGACTGACGGATCAGATTGCGGACACTCATAGTATCCTCCTGCAGCTTTGCATTGCACAGATTCCATACTTCTTCTGCTGTCTCTCCATTCAGAACACCGTGATAGCCGAAAAATCTCTGCAGTTCCAGATGACTCCAGTGATACAGCGGATTACCTATTGCTTTCTCCAGTGTCTCTGCCCATTTCTGGAACTTTTCACGATCCGGAGCACCGCCGGTTATGTAATATTCATCCACACCATTAGAACGCATCTGGCGCCATTTGTAATGGTCACCGCCCAGCCATACCTGTGTGATATTTTCAAACTTTCTGTCTTCCGCAATCTCCTGCGGATTAATATGGCAGTGATAGTCCAGAACAGGAACCTTTGCTGCAAAATTATGATACAATTCCTGAGCCGTCTCTGTGCTCAGAAGAAAATCTTTATCCATAAATGCTTTCATCTTCTTATACCTCCATTTTGCCCCGGGGAGTTTTACATTTCCCCCGGGGAAATTATATTTTATCTTTCTGATACACGGATTTCTCCGCTCTTCGGGCTCTCAAAATCCTTGTATCATACATATCCCATCAGCCCCGGCAGCCACAATGATAACTGCGGAACGTATGTTACTAACAGTAATACAGCGAATATAGCCGCAAAATAAATGAGAAGCTGCTTAAATACGGTTTCAATCTTAACACCGCCGACTTTTACACCAACAAACAGTGTGGTTCCTACCGGAGGTGTGATAGTACCGATACACAGGTTAAAAATCATCATAATACCAAAATGTACGGTATTCATTCCCAGTGCCTGACAAACCGGAAGGAAGATTGGGGTAAAGATCAGGCAGGCCGGGGTCATATCCATAAAGGTACCTACGATCAACAAAATAATATTGATCATGAACAAAATCACAAATTTGTTATTGCTAATGGACAGCAGACCGGAAGATACCAGTGCCGGGATATTGGTAAATGCCATTACCCAGGACATAATGGAAGAAACACCGATCAGGAAAATAATGATACCTGTCATTTCTGCACTTTCTTTCAGAATCTTAGGTAAATCTTTCCATTTAATAGATTTATATCCATACAAGGAAAGGAACAGACTGTATACAACCGCAACCACAGAGCCTTCCGTAGCAGTGAAAATACCGCCGATAATACCACCGATTACAATGATAATCAGAAGCAGACAGGGGAGAGCCTGAAGGAAAATGTTCCATTTTTCTTTTGCAGTAAATTTGGTGGAACTTCTGTATCCACGCTTTTTAGCGATGCAGAATATTACCAGCATACAGGCCAGACCCCAGAGAATTCCCGGAATATAACCGGCCATAAACAGTGCCGCAACGGAAGTACCTCCACTTACCAGAGAGAAGGTAATCATAACATTGCTGGGAGGAATCAGAAGCCCTGTCGGTGCAGTTGCAATATTTGCAGCAGCAGAGAAATTAGGATCGTATCCTTCCTCTTTTTCAATCGGTCCGATAATGGAGCCCATTGCGGAAGCCGCAGCGGTACCTGAACCGGAAATCGCGCCGAACAGCATATTGGCAAGTACGTTGGTCTGTGCCAGAGCACCGGGTGTGCGTCCTGTCACAACCTTTGCCAGATTAATCAGGCGGACAGCGATTCCACCTTTATTCATGATATTACCAGCCAGAATAAAGAAAGGAATTGCCAGCAAACTAAATACAGAAATACCTGAAAAAATTCTCTGTGCGCCGGTCAATACGGCCACACCGGTATCCATAATCGGAAGAATCGCACATACAGATGAAATACCCAGAGCCACAGCAATAGGTACGCCTGCCAGCAAAAGTACTGCCAGCACTACAAGAATAATCAAACCACAGATTAAAGCAGTATTCATATCGTCATTTCACTCCTTTCCTCAATCACTCTTTCACTTCTCTCTGTTCTCTTTCCACTCCTGCAGCCAGATCAATGATATTCAAAATAGAATACAGAACAATCAGTATACCTGACAGGGGGATAATGGTATACACCATACCCATTGGAATCCCAAGAGAAGCGGTGGACTGAGTCATGGTCAGCTGCATAATGGTTACCCCACCGTAAATCATGACACTTCCGGCAAGTATCATAATCAGGACTTCACTGATAATATGAAGGACTTTCTGTCCGGCAGCATTCAATTTGTCAGCCAGAAATCCCATCCGCATGTGATCCCTTTTTCCAAACACATAAGCACTGGCCAGAAGAGCCATCCAGGTGAAGCTGTAAGTCAGCAGTTCTTCTGACACAGTACTTGGATTTTTAAAGATAAAACGAGTTACAATCTGATAAGTTCCGATTACAACCATGGCTGCGAAAATAACTGCACAGGCGGAACTCAAAACCACATCAATCATCTTACGAATATTATGAAGCACTTTCATTTACTCTTCCTCCTGTGTGTATTTTTCATTTACTTCCTGAATATGGTCATATAAATTCTGAATATGCGGGTTTTCATTCAACATATCCTGCTGCACACCGGAAACCTTGTCTTTGAATTCCTGTACATTTACATCGATAAATTCCACGCCCATATCGTTCATGGCAATCTTTTTTGCTTCTTCCACCTGCTCGTCCCAGTATTTCATTTCCTCTTCTGTGGAAACAAGAGCTGCCTCCTCGAAGATCTGATATTCCTCGTCACTCAGGCCTTCCAGGAACTTCAGATTACCGATCAGCATATCGGGAACCATCTGATGTTTATTATAGGAGTAATACTTTGCAACCTCACCGTGTTTATTATTGGTCAGAGCCAGTTCATTGTTCTCAGCGCCATCAATAACACCCTGCTGAATCGCCGTATATACCTCACCAAAACTCATGGGAGATGCCGCTGCACCAAATGCATTTGCCATATTGACACTGGCCGGGCTCTGCTGCACACGCATTTTCAGACCTTTCAGATCATCTGGTGTATAAATTGGTTTTTTCGCATAGAAGCTTCTTGTTCCGGCATTGTACCAGGTCAGTACCCGGAAACCAGCCTCATCTGTAGATTCATACACATCTTTCATGTATTCCGTATCATTCATAACCTCGTGATACGCTTCCTCTGATGTAAAAAGATATGGCATACTGAATACTTCATAAACATCCGCAAAGTTTTCCAGATTGGCAGTACCGGCCACTACAAAATCAATAGCACCAGTCTGTGTCAACTCAATAGCTTTCTGTGCACCGCCCAGAAGCTCATTGGGATAAATCTGAACTTCATACTTATCTCCCAGACGTTCTTCAATGTATTCTTTAAACTTCAAAAGCCCCAGGTGTTCCGGATGTGTCTCGGACTGGGCATGAGAAATACGCACAATACGTTTCTCACTTTTAATGGATGCACAGCCGGTCAGCCCGGTCATGCTTCCGGCAAGAATTCCTCCGCAGAGTGCCAAAGCACATATTCTTTTTAAACCTTTCATTGCAATTTATCCCTTTCACTCTTTTTATCTCCGAGTTTAGAAATCTGTTGTATTCCGCTTAACAAGATAGCATTTAATCGTTGTTTTCCGTCTGATCTCTTCTCCACTTAATAAAGCCATCATTGAATCAATAGCAGTCTTACACAGTATCTCTCCTCTGGCGTCCACTGTGGTCAGTTCAGGCTCACAACTAATGGATAGTTCAGAATTGTTATATCCTATGACGCTGATTTCTCCCGGCACATCAATCCCCCGGGCCCTGGCATACTTCAGCACTCCTACCGCAAGACCGTCCTCGGTGGCAACCACACTGTCAAAATCAAGATGTCTCTGCATGATCAGCATATCTTTGACAGTATGAATGGAATTTTCTGTATAAAGCTTCAAATCTTCGTAAATGGGCACTTGATGAGCCCGCAATGCATCCTCATATCCTTTCAACTTCTGCATGGCACTGAACGAATGGGAATTGCTCAGATACAGAATCCTCTTCCTTCCAGAGAAAATCAGTTCCTCTGTGGCATCGTAAACAGCCTGATAGTCATCCGCAATGGTACAATAAATATTATCACCATCTATATAACCATTTATCATAAATACAGGAATCTGCTGTGCTACATCTTTAATATAAGAAACATCCTCATCGCCTTCTCCTGCATAGTTGGATCCCACCAGCACCAGTGCGTCAATCCGCTTGTTCAGAATCAATTCCACTGCCTGACGCTTATCCTCACTATCATAACCACTGCAGTACAAGATACAGTCATATCCATATCCTCTCAGATTTTTCTCCAGATAAGCTATCGCATTGGCCATATAAGTATCTGAAACATCCGGACAGACAAGACCAACCGTCTTCATGGAATTCAACCCAAGTCCTCTGGCAAATACATTCGGTGTATAATGGTTTTCTTCCATAATTCTGCGTACTTTTTCTTTTGTCTTCTCACTGACTTTCGGACTGTCATTCACTACCCTGGATACGGTTGCGATAGAAACGCCTGCCAATTTTGCAATATCATAGATATTCACAATTCACACTTCCTTTCATTTCTTTTCTCGAAGTGTAAGCCCTTACACTTACTATTATTATAACATGAATTTTTCCAAACGCAATCCTAACCGCCATCTGTATTTTTCACAATTTTTTATATTATTTTTTGTGCATAACCACTGTTTTTCGTCATTTTTCAAATTTTTCAAAATTCCCGATTGACGAACTCCTAAATCTGTTGTATGTTTTGTGTAAGCCCTTACATTTTTAAATCTTCACGATACTATTCACGATGAGATGATTAGAGAAAGGATGTAAATGATGCAGACATTTCTTAAAATTCATCCGGATGATAAAGTGGCTGTTGCTTTAAAGCCATTGTCCGCTGGAGATGTTCTTACAATTGACGGAAAAGAAATTACATTATTAGAAGACATTCCCCAGGGACATAAATTTGCCCTTTATCCTCTGGCAATTAACGAACCGGTGATCAAATACGGTTCCCCCATCGGTCTCGCCAAAGAGGCCGTGAAGCCTGGTGCCTGGATTCATACTCACAATATGAAAACTGGCCTTGGTGATTTACTTACTTATGAATATCATCCACAGATTTCTCCTCTTTCCCCAAAAGAGGAACGATATTTTCAGGGATATCGCAGACCTGACGGCAAAGTCGGTGTCCGCAATGAACTCTGGATTATTCCTACGGTGGGCTGTGTCAATAATATTGCTACCGCAATCGAACGGAAAGCACAGGTTTTCAAAACGGGAAGTATCGAAGCTGTCGCTGCTTTCCCGCACCCCTACGGTTGTTCCCAGATGGGGGATGACCAGGAACATACCCGTCAGATTCTGGCTGACCTGATCAACCATCCCAATGCCGGCGGTGTTCTTGTTCTAGGTCTCGGATGTGAGAACAGCAACATCGGTGAGCTGAGAAAATATATCGGAAGTTATGATGAAAACCGTGTCAAATTCCTGGTGTGTCAGGAATCCGAAGATGAAATCGCAGATGCAATGGTATTAATGAAAGAGCTTTCGCAGTATGCCGGAAGCTTTCAGCGAGAACCCATCAGCTGCAGCGAGCTGATTATCGGCATGAAATGCGGTGGTTCCGATGGTCTGTCCGGTATTACCGCCAACCCAACCGTTGGAGCATTTTCTGACCTTCTGGTTTCCAGAGGAGGAACAACGATCCTTACAGAGGTCCCTGAAATGTTCGGAGCAGAAACGCTTTTAATGAACCGCTGTGAAAATGAAGAACTGTTTGAAAAAACTGTAGCCCTTATCAATGATTTTAAGAATTATTTTACCAGCCACAATCAGACGATTTATGAGAATCCGTCTCCTGGAAATAAAAAAGGCGGTATTTCCACTCTGGAAGACAAGTCCATGGGATGTACCCAGAAGTCCGGCTCCGCACCTGTCAAAGGAGTACTGGCTTACGGAGAACCGGTATGTACCAAAGGGCTGAATCTTCTGAGTGCACCGGGCAATGATCTGGTTGCCTCCACAGCACTGGCAGCTTCCGGCGCACATATCGTACTGTTTACCACCGGTCGCGGAACACCGTTTGCTTCCCCGGTACCTACTGTTAAAATTTCCAGCAACAGCCCGCTTTATAATCATAAGAAAAACTGGATTGACTTTAACTGCGGTTCCATGGTGGATGGCAAACCTTTGTCTGAACTGGGAGAAGAATTATTTGACTACGTGATTGCGGTTGCTTCCGGACGGATGGTAAAATCTGAGGAAGCAGGATTCCATGATATGGCAATTTTTAAACAGGGAGTTACATTATAATAAAGGAGAAATTTCATGAAAAGATTATCTTACGATGTGTTAAAAGAACAGAACTACGATGGTTATCTTCTGGAGAACGCTCCGGAAAAAGTTCTGCAGTTTGGAGAAGGAAATTTTCTCCGTGCGTTTGTTGATTACTTTTTCGACAATCTGAATGAAAAGACCGGTTTCAACGGTAAAATTACCGTTGTTCAGCCACTGCCAAAACATTCTCCTACCTCCGTTCCGGAATGGCTGAATGAGCAGGAAGGCCTGTATACTCTGTATCTGCGTGGATTTGAGGGAGGACAGAAGGTCAATGCCAAGCGCGTGATTTCCTGTGTGAGCCGCTGTCTGAATGCTTACGAAGACTATGAAGCAGTCATGGCTTGTGCTGACAACCCGGAACTTCGCTACATCACCAGCAATACGACAGAGGCTGGTATCGTCTATGATCCGTCCTGCCAGTTTACCGACAAACCGGCTTCCAGCTTCCCAGGAAAACTGACGCAGCTTCTGTACCGCCGTTTCCAGAAATTCGGCAGCGAAAAAGGAAAAGGATTTGTGATTCTTGCCTGTGAGCTGATCGATGACAACGGAAAAGAACTGGAAAAATGCTGTATTCAGCATGCAAAGCAGTGGAATCTGGGTGAAGACTTCATTGTCTGGATGCAGGAAGAAAATGTCTTCTGCTCCACTCTGGTTGACCGTATCGTAACCGGTTATCCCAGAAGCGAAGCTGCTGCCATTAACGAAGAAAACGGCTATGAAGATATGGTTCTGGATACCGGAGAAGTGTTCGGTTTCTGGGTGATTGAAGGACCGGAATGGCTGAACGAAGAACTGCCATTTGCAAAAGCAGGCCTTCCTGTCATCATCACCGACAACCACAAACCATACAAACAGAGAAAAGTTCGTATCCTGAACGGTGCTCATACTTCTATGGTACTGGGTGCTTACCTGGCCGGCCAGGATATTGTCCGTGACTGTATGGCAGATGACGTCATCTGTGGTTTCATGAACAAAGCAATCTATGATGAAATCATTCCTACTCTGACCCTGCCGAAGGATGAACTGGAAAGCTTTGCCTTCTCCGTTACCGAACGTTTCAAAAACCCGTTCATTGACCATGCACTGCTGTCCATCTCTCTGAACTCCACTTCCAAGTGGAAAGCCAGAGTCCTGCCGACTGTCAAAGACTATATTAAAAATACAAAGAGTCTGCCGAAATGCCTCACAACTTCATTTGCTCTTTACATTGCTTTCTACAAAAATGGCAAAGAAATGACTGAATCCGGTCTGGCAGCTGTTCGTCCTAACGGAGACAGCTACACCATTTCCGATGACAAAGCAGTACTGGAATTCTATCTGGCACACAAAGACGATTCCGCACGTGACCTTGCTTACGCTGTATGTGCCAATGAAGACTTCTGGGGCGAAGACCTGACCAAACTGGAAGGATTCGCAGAAATGACAGCAGATACACTGGAAAGAATTGAAAAAGAAGGAACCTATGCAGTTATGAAAGACTGCCTGTAAATCAAGATACAATTCCCCGGGGAATTTTAAAAAGTCCCCGGGGAATTGTGAATCTTACTGATTTCCCCTGCATCCATCTGATATACTTCACCGCAAAGTGTGCGTATATCATCCATATTATGACTGGCAAGTAATATGGTAGTTCCTGCTTTATTCAACTTCAATAAAAGTCCATACATATCCTTTACCCCCTGATGATCCAATCCATTGAAGGGTTCATCAAGAATCAACAGTCTGGGCGAGTCCATAATTGCCTGTGCGATTCCCAACCGCTGACGCATTCCCATAGAATACTTCCCGACTTTCTTTTTTTCTTTCGGATCAAGGCCTGTCAATTCCATAAGTTTCTCCAATTTATCAATGCACGGCTTTCCTTTTATCTCCGACAAAAATTTCAGGTTCTGAATCCCGGAATACTGCGGAAGAAATCCCGGATGCTCGATAATAAATCCTGTATCCGGAGCAAATTCGATATTTTTTCCAATTACCTGATCAAAAACCCGGATTTCCCCATGATTCAAAGGAATCATCCCACAGATACTTTTCATTAGAACAGTCTTTCCAGAACCATTTCTTCCCACAAGACCACAAATACTACCCTCCGGTATCCGCAAGTTTTCATTCTTCAAAACCACCGTATCTCTATATTTTTTTACTGCCTCACTGACCACTACTGCATCTTTCATGAATCTAATCCTTTCTTTACACACCTTTTTTTCTGTGTGCTGTCACTATAAGACTTGCCGCCAGAACGAACAACATGATTATAACAAACAGAACACAATACCTGAAAGAGGGATGGTATAATCCTGTTACAATGCTCATCCTCATCATCGATACCGGAGATATATGGTACCAGTATGCCGATAATAAATTCGTTATGGTAATGTCCAGAACTGAAAATAGGAACGCAATTACAGTTCCCAAAACTGAACCGCTGAGCCAGTTTAGAAGAAACACGCAAAGTCCCAGGGCCCACAAAACCGCCCACATCATCAAACATGTATAGATCAGTACTTCTTTCGGAGCAAATCGTTCCATAATACCTGTATGCAGATTAAACCGCATAGGATACTGTGCTTCCGCCCCCGTATAGGTGAGCGTGCCCAGTACCTTACCCCAGCGATTTTCATATCGTATTCTTGTCACAGATGACAAAACTGTCATTCCATAACAGGCCAGTGTATATTCCCATGAACTGACACATAGAAAAATGATTTCTCCTGATATCCAACTCTTTTTTCCACATCTTGTCACAAGGTATAAATACATGTCATTGATGAATGGTGCATCGCAGATCCAGATAAGATATAATACAGTAATAACAAATGGAAAAATATTATCATTTACAAGTACAGAAAAGACCCATGGAGTCACCGGTTCCTGAACAATTACAGAAAATGTATTTAAGGGTGTTACCATTTACCTGATATACAAAAATAACAGCAGCAAAATTAAAACTGTTTTTCCGGTTCTGTGGTGCAGCTGCATCTGATACCAGCATATATGGGAAGCAATCTTACATCTATTTTTCATTTGCGATCCGCCTCCTCAGCTCATATTGAAACAGAACCCAACCCAAACAAACAACAATTCCTGTTACCACCGCTGCTATGATAATCGTCTGAGCCGGAGTGTAGGGCAAATCCCCTTTGGACGCAAAAAGATAATCTATCCGAAAGGCATCCTGTATTTTTAATACTTTTGCACACTCAATATAGATACGATTCAGAAAATACGGTATTATCACAACCACGTAAGGATTGGTAATAATCGTTGATACCACACTTGTCACAGCACTCCACAAGCATCCATTGAAAAATGTCAAAAGCATTAATCCCAGAATATAGAATGTCGGCATTCCCTTCTCCAGGAACTGTCCAATTCCCGACAAAATGTAAGTATCATAAAAATCAACGGAACAAAGTGGATAATATCTTCTCAGAATCAGAATAAATATTCCACGCCCCGCCACATAAGCCAAACCTCCGGATAAAGCAGACATTCCCACGTGCATCCATGTATACCGTTTTACTCCCATTCGATGCACCAGATACGGTGTCATTCCTGAATTCCATTCCTGAGAAAATCTGTATGCATACGGAAACGTAACATAAATTAAAGAAAATTCTCCATATACTCCCCATCTTAGTCCATAATGAAGAAGATACACCACGTCACCACCTGCTGCTTCTGTTTGTCCCATCAACATCCGCCAGAATCCAGCTTCCACATCAAATAAAGAAGTTAAAGGAAT
Organism: Oliverpabstia sp.; assembly: GCA_051879295.1. Classification (GTDB taxonomy): domain Bacteria; phylum Bacillota; class Clostridia; order Lachnospirales; family Lachnospiraceae; genus Oliverpabstia. The sequence continues at coordinate 11,000 of JBJELT010000029.1, forward strand.
TAAGAATATTGCCAGAAAAAAAGACAGAGAAAAGGCTCTTTTATTCTTTTCCATCATCCAATCACCTGTCCTGTCACAGCATTTACATGAATAAACTGTTCTTCTATCATATTTTTCATTCCCTTTCCTGCATAAAGCTGAGTTCTGAACTTCCACACAGGCGTCAAATACTGCCTTCCGTCATCTGCATTCGGCAGTATATCATACTGCAAAATTGCCTCCGTGATACACATCGAGTTCGCCATAATAATGTTCTCGTACTTGCCCTTTACGCTTTCCCGCAAAGCCCTATTACAAGACCATATCTTTATGTTCTCTTCCTCTTGTATATCCGTGGAGTTTTGAATATTAAAATTAATCAGACCCTGCGGTGAAAAAAGAAACTCTGCATAAATCGCAGGAATATAAGATTCTTCCACATAAATCCCCTCATCATCCACGGGTAATTCTCCACACTTGTATATCACATGTACTTTATAAATCTCGTCTTCTTTTTTCCATTCATGCTGAAATACTTCTTCACTCACAAACTCTCTGTAATTTGATTTTTCCAGAGCATTTGTCAATTTTTCAAGATAGTCCACAGGATATGCCCTGATATCCATCTCATATATTTCAAACGAATCCATCAGATAAACCGGCAGCTTTTCTCTGATCTGTCGTTCCAGTTCTTCTCTTTTCATGAAATCCAGTTCCTCGGTTTCTGAAACATTCACCGGCATGCCCTCGCCTGTTTCCAGAAACAGAAAATCCGAATAAAAATTATACTTTTCCGTACTTCCCGCTTTCAGCCCTTTTCCTACAATGACTGTCGTTCCGCTTTCTGTATTCAATACCCTTCCCGGATCTGTCGGATCATCCCAAAACTCAACAATGTAAGCACTACTATCCTCAGGGAAATAATCTTCTTTGAGTTTTACAAGTTCCTCCTCTGACGGCAGCTCCTGTACTTTTATATTTTTCATCAGGTACACAATCTGATTTTCCGGGTAATCCTCCTGCAAAGAAAAATCCACATACACTCCGTCCGTCAATTCCTCGTCCCATTCTCTTGCCAGATCATCTGACTCCCAGTCTTTTTCTCCAAAACTGCAGGATATCAGAAATAATGGAATGAACAAAAATAGTTTTTAGTCATTACTACTTCTCCTGAATTTACCTATTACTGTTTTTCCATCCTCAGTATATATATTCACTGATGATGGAGGTTCATATGATATTGCCTCTTCTGGTGAAGAAGGTGCATTGGCATCAATTTCCTCGTTTCGGATATAGCCAACTGTTCCATCCTCGGATTCAACCAGCTGCAAATCAGGTTGCATATTACTGTTTTTTATGTCTGGTCCATATGTTTCTCCGCTCTCGTTTACTGGATAGCCATTTTTTTCAATCTCAGCAATGGAAGGTATTGTGATATTATATTTTGGCTGTGCAAATGCTGTTGAAGAGATACAAAGAAACATAATGACAAACATAATACTTATAGCAGAACGTTTCCTATAATTCATAATTGATATTATCCTTTCTTTCATCATTCCACTTTTAAACCCATTCGAATATATAAAGTTACTCTGATGTACAGAAGCAAGTGAAAGCAAAGTTAAAGCATATGCCCGCTTATGTTTTAATCCTAAAAGATTGATTACTTTTTCATCACATGATTTTTCTATATCACGATTAAATAATGTATACATAATCCATACAAAAGGATTTAGCCAATGCAAACAAACAGACAAAATAATAAAGATTTTACGCAAATTGTCTAATCGTTTAATGTGTATGATTTCATGCAATAAAACATATTTCAATTGTTCATCATCAAGTAAAAAAGTGGGTTTAGACAAGACAATGACAGGGCGAACTATGCCAAATGTTATTGGGGCTGTTATTCTCTCTGAATAACAAATTGTAGTTCTTTGGGGAACAATTGTTATTTTCATAATCCTGGCTTTTAAATCATCCGGCAAGGGAAGATTCTCTTTCAATTTTGAATATTCTATACAGTATAATGTGACGAATATACAGGTAAAAATTATCACTCCTAATGCCCAGATCAAATGAAATAAACTCATACCAGTTGAATCTGATATCTTATTATTATCCATTTGGAAACATCCAGAGGCTAAATCCGTAATTTTAAGAGTCATAGGGATATCAAAAGGCACTATAAATCTGATTAATGCTAAATCCCAAAAAATAACAAGATTTCTTTTTGGGATAAACTTTCCTGATAAAGTGCGTATTAATACTATGAATATGACCAGAATTCCCCCAAAAACACTCATTTTTATAAGCATTACTTCACCTCTTATTCATGATTGTTAATCAGTTCCTTCAATTGAAGAATTTCATCATCTGATAATAATTCATCTGATAACAGAGCCGAAAAAAATTGTTGTGCTGACCCATGATACATTTTCCGAATTAATTCATTTGTCTCATAAAGTTGAATTTCTCTTCTGGAAACTAATGGTGTGCAAATGAATCCCGGATCAACTCTTTCAATTGCATTTTTTGCTATACATTTGTTGATAACTGTATACGTTGTATTTTTGTTCCACCCTGTGTCAGCTTTTAGCCTTTTTGCTATTTCTTTAGCCGGCTGATCACCTCCATCCCATAATACTTCAAGCACCTTTAATTCTGAATCAAAAAGCTTCATCTTTGTACCTCCATCAGACTATTGCAATAGTATGTACCTATAGACTATCACAATAGTATATAGATGTCAACAGACGAATCGAATTAACCTCAACATATGACGATTTCCCCGGGGAGTTTTACTTTTTCCCCGGAAATTTTTTTACGTGAACAGTAACAAGACCATACAACAATTTTTTTATTATTATCAGTTGTATTTTCATCATGGATATTTTATGATAAAGATAATCTCCCGGAAGAGAATAATGATATGATTAATTTTTAGATAATCTGACACAACTGCAGATTTGAAGGTATTCCTATGAAGAAAGAATTACAGACCCCCTTCAGTACCAGACAATTTATGGTATCCAGGGATTTTGAGATTTATTATTACAGTGACCGCCACCCCACCAGTGTGAAGAGTCACGCCCACAATTATTATGAATTTTACTTTTTTTTACAAGGAAATGTGCTGATGCATATTGATGGCAAAGAATACCCCATACAGACAGGAGACGTGATGGTCATTCCTCCCCACGTACATCATTATGCGACCATCCTGGACTCTGACCTGCCGTACCAGCGGTTTGTTTTCTGGATCAGCCAGGAATTCTGTAATCGGCTGATGGAGGTTTCTGTGGACTATGGCTACCTGATGCAGCACGTTATTATTTCGCAGAAATATATTTTCCATTATGATGTGATTTCTTTTCAGGCGCTCCAATCCAAAGTGTTTCGCCTGATTGAAGAACTCCGGTCAGACCGTTTCGGCAAAGATGCAAAGGTTTCTCTCTGTGTCAATGACCTGATTCTTCATCTGAACCGATCAGTTTATGAGATGGAACATCCCATGAGCACCAAAGAAAATCAGAGTCTCTATGAAAATCTGCTGCATTATATCGAAAATCATCTGGACGAAGAGCTCTCACTGGAACAGCTTTCCAATGAATTCTTTGTCAGCAAATATCATATTGCACACGTATTTAAGGATAATATCGGGCTCTCCATTCATCAGTACATAACCAAGAAACGGCTGGCCATGTGCCGTGATGCCATTCTCAGTCAGACAGAGATCACCGAAGCTTATACTATGTGCGGCTTCCGGGATTACTCCAGCTTCTACCGGGCATTCAAAAAAGAATATGGAATTTCACCAAAAGAATACAAGGAATTGCATCGTTTCGAAACTGAAAAATAGAAGAAAGATTTCCCCGGGGAGTTTTACATTTTCCCCGGGGAGTTTTTCACTAGACTTCTTACTCTCTCAGCAGACACATTCACCATATCTGCAATTTCTTCCACGGTAAAGGCTCCATTCTCATATATATGAACAATTATTTCATCTTCACGCTCCTGTCTTCCTGTTTGTATTCCTTTTTGTATTCCTGTTTGTATTCCCATCTGCATGGCTTCTTCCTGTAAATCCTGAATTGCTTTACACATGTCAATTATTTCCTCACTTTCATCCATTTTAATTCCTGCTCCTGTTATCGCATTAATGACTCTTCCCGCCTTTTGTTCTATGCTGCTGAATCTGGAATCATGACTTATCAGTTCATATAGTTTATCTTTATCTTTCGAGTATTTGATAAATAGCAGGACCTCTCTCAGGCTGGTATGAAACTGATCAAAATCTTCCTTTTCCAGTTCTTCCGGTGAAATCAGGTTAATCCTGTAATCAGGAATCCATCTTAATATCTGCTCGTCCTGTACCGCCATCATCTCATGCAAATGTAGCGGTCCATCCCATCGACCTGCACCAAAATATAGTACCAAAGTAATGACCGGTATTAACTTGTCCTCTTTATAAAATCCAGACAAATATTCCCCTGAATTTATAATATGCGGCATATCCTTGCTATCTTCCTGCATATTTTTTTGAGTCTTTCGTTCTTTTTTATGTTCTTTCGCTATTTCATCTACCTGCGATGCATACTGCAATGCATCATATACCATGGATTTTACCGGCATTGCATACTGTATCTCAGATTGAATCTCCAAACCCAAGAGAAGATACACAGCTGAATAATCTGTCATAGCCGACCAATACTTCAACTTGTCCCGATATTTCTGTACCGGGGTTCCTGCCCATTTCGAACCGTATGGAATCGCAATCTCCGTTGGATCCAGAGAATGCAGTTTCTCCGGTTTGATCACCTCTTGTCCTGCATAGATCCAGTAATTGAATACATCTGCAAATATGTACGGATCTTCCATGTAATCTTTTGTTATTGTGTCTTTTACACCCATTCTTACACCACCCATCTTAAGATATTAAAAATAAACACATACATCTCATCTTAAGTATTAGAAGTTTCCCTGGGAGTATACGTATCCGCCATTTTTGCAAAGTGTTACACTACATTTATTATAATGTCCAGTAATGCAATCGTCAAGTGGATATACTCACCAATCGTAACTGTTCAGTACCTTCACAGTTACGAGCAAAAATCCATTGAAAATTGCCTGCGGCAATGGGATTTTTGCTTGTATGTCTCGGGATTTTGGCACAATATGTGCCAAAACATCTCGCGGGATAGTGGCTACTGAATAGTTACCTACAATCTACTTTATGTCTTTGGTAAAAACGTGGATTATACTAGAAATATTGGTAATACGGCGAAACGCCTGAAATAAGAATTGTTTCCTGATATTTGTAGATTTATCGTAACATAAAGAACTCATTCATGCAACAGCAAGTGTTCGACAAATAATATTGAAAAATTCCCGGGGAGCTTTTCAAATTCTTTCTGAACTTTGGGTATGTTGTCAACTTTTGATCCGTTTGGATGCCTGTGTAGGGTCTATACATATTTTTTATATCAAAATTTCCATTTTCTTCCTTATACACTTGCTCTTAAAAGCTTTTTAGTGCGTTTTAAAACTATGAAAAGGGCCTATATAAGAAAAACATCTTCCAAGACCCCGAAACCTTAAATGGACAGGGTCTGGGAATACTTTTTTCTTGTATAGCCCCTGTTTTCCTTTGTTAATTATTACTATCCATGTGTTTGTTTAGAAAAAAGAGACTTTTACAACCATTATTTTCTATAGACCCCGCACAGGCTCTCACCAGATCAATGGTTGACAACATACCAAAAAGTGAGAATGAACCTTATAATTTCCCTGGGTAATGTAAAATTATGTATGCTGCAGAATATGCCCCAATATCCCCAGCACCAGAAGAACAGAAGCCAGCTTATGCAAAATCTTAAGAAATATTACATCCGCCAATGGGTGCAGCAGCACACCTGTTATAATCAAAACTGTCAAAGTCGCAATCATGAGCCAATCTACTGCCTGAATAGATGTCCGTTTATGTTTCAGTTTTTCTTTCTGACTGCACAGGTGTACCACCATCATAACCAGCAGAACCATTCCAAATACTGCATGTAAAATTCCGCCTGTCAATCGCTGCAGAAACAGCAATACGCACAATACTGATGCTATTATCATGAACAATTTACTTTTTCGTTTACCCATCTATCTCTCCTTTTTATCTTTCATTCGCAATGATTCTCACGAGATTCTTCCCTGATTCATCTCATATACTACCTCTGCCAGACTCATGGTAGATTTCCTATGAGACACCAGCACTACGGTCTTTTTGTCACAGGATTCTTCCAGCGATTTTAATATGATTCCCTCATTCAGGGAATCCAGATTACTGGTAGGCTCGTCCAGAAGAATCA
>JBJELT010000030.1:0-3371 GCA_051879295.1 Oliverpabstia sp.
AATATTAGATTAGGAATTCTCATTTTGACTTGTACTATTTATATTCTAGCACCAGTTTATACCAATTTTGTTTAAGGATTCTTTTATGCTCGTTTTTCAACCATTTAGTGAGTATGGGCTGCGTACAATTGTTCCACTGGCTGTTTGGAGTGCCGGACTTTTTATTGTTTTGACAGTAGTCCTGGTAATATGGGAGGAAAAATATATTGAAATTTAGATATATGGTTTTGATAATAGTCTACGGAATATTGTTTGCCGTAGATTGTCATTTCTCAAATTATCCGATTTTGAATATGATTCATACAGAATATCTGTCGGAGACAGATGTTTTAATGAGTCTTCATGATTCAGTTAATGGATATAACGGATTATTGGAAATGCTGTTTGTCTATACTCTGCCATTTTTGTTAGGAAGTTATTATATTTCAGATAAGCAAGTTTTTTTCAGGGTTGTAAGGTATGGTACACGTAGGAAGTATAAACAGGCGGAAACGAAAAAAATGATTTTAGCAGCTACAATTTTCACTATAATTCATCAGGTGATTGATTTTTTATATACAGCTGCAAATTTTAAGTGGTCTTTATTAATGGAATATTCATTTTGTCTGTATACAATAGTAGCAGGTGTCATAGCTGTTCTATTTTATATACAGACGGGATTGGTATATCAGATGATCCGTGATTGGCTCAAAAGAGATTTAGCTGCATTGTTGATTACTCTCGGCCTGAATTTTGTTCAGTATATCTTGATTAAATACTCCATTGTTAAGTGTTGGATTATGGGAAAAGATTTGTTTGTGGCATTTGATTTTTTCAGAGGAAATTGTGATCTCTATATAATATTATTTACGATTATGCGGAGTTTACTTATTTCAATTTGTCTGTATTTGATTAATCAAGTGCTTTTTGAAAAGAAGGATATTATAAGATATGAAAAATAACAGGATAAATTTACTATTGATTGCCTTTGCCGTTATTATGCAGAGAGTGTTATTTCAGACTTCAGACTTTGAATCATATGAGTTTCCTTTCGCCAGCAGTTTAATGATCTTCCAGAGCCAGACAGGAAATTTATTAATTATATTGTATACATTTCTCCCGATACCGTTTATTTTGTTTGAGTTTTCAGGAATGGTACATGAATTAATAGAAGGATATGGAAAACTATGGATTATTCGTGCTTATCGGAAAGATAGACTTTATATGAAAACAATGATTAGCTGTGCATTAAAACTTTTGATGATTGTATTGTATCAGATATTGATATTCAGTATTGAAAATGGAAGATGGCGGCCTGTTTCGGGAAGTCAGATTTTATGGGTAATGGCAGCGTACTATATAGGCCTTCTGGCAATGGTGTTGTTACAGTTGGTTTTAGAATTTTTTGTCGATGCCAGTTATGCCAATCTTATCAGTAATCTATTTTTTGTAGTGTCTTTGTTTTTAGGAAATCTGTTGTTGCCGGCAGAAAAAACAGAATGGCTTGGAACTGTACTTTTCCCTAATATGATGTTTGGAACGAGAAACGGCATGATTTATCAGAATGCAATCAGTGTGGAATATGGATACGCACTGTCTTATTTACTGGGGATAGTTGTTTTGACAGGATATTATGGAATATTTAAATTCAGTAAGAAGGATGTTTTTTAGGAGAGTGAAAAATGATTCAGTTGGAAAAAATTAATAAAAAAATAAAAGGCAATCAAGTTTTAAATAATATATCCTATACATTTGAGAAAGGAAAAGTATATGGGTTATATGGGATAAATGGTTCTGGAAAAACTATGCTGCTCAGAGCAATTAGTGGGTTGCTTCGTATGGATAGTGGAAAAGTAATAATCGATGGAGAAACTTTGGGAGAGACAATTTCTTTTTCACCAAATACAGGAATTGTGATTGAGAATATGGAGTTGTTGCCGGAATATTCGGCAAAGAAAAATTTGGAAATATTAAGTAAAATCAAAAAGACTGCAAATGAAGAAGATATTAGACGAGCGTTGAAGAGGGTGGGATTGGATCCCGATTCTGATAAAAAAGTGAAAAAATTTTCTCTGGGAATGAAGCAGAGACTAAATATAGCACAGGCAATTTTTGAAAAACAGGAAATCATCTTATTGGATGAGCCAACCAATGCTTTGGACGAAGATGGTGTGAATCTGATTTATAATATTGTAAAAGAGGAAAAGGAAAGGGAGGCAACAATTATTGTGTCTACGCATCACAAAGAAGATTTGGAAGAACTGTGTGATGTGATTTTAAAAATATCAGCAGGGAAGATTGTAAAGGAGACTATATTATGAAGAAGAAAAAAGGGTTTATTTATATTTTATTAATCCTTGTTTCTATATATTTTTTAGTGGGACTTATATTCTTTGGTGCAAATAAAGAAAACAGTGAGCCGGGAACGCATTTAGAAAACAATGAGGGTCAGGAACTTGGTCTTCAGATGAGTGATGTAGAGAATGAAGCAAAGAATAATGTTTTGAATATTGAAAAACAAAAAAAGGAAGGAAATCTGGATGAAAATGCACTGCTGGAACAAATAGAAACTTCCAGAAAATACTTAGTTGATAATTTGAATGCTGTGGATTTGAATAATGATTGTTATATGGAATTGCTTTATCACAGTTCTTTTTTTAAGCTACTAGGAGAAGAGTATAAAATAAGCAACAATGACCTGATAAAATTGGCAAATGTAGCTCACACTTATATAGTTAATGTAATGAATAATGAATATGATGAGGATAGAACAGTAGAGTTAAAAAGGGAATTACAAAAAGTAACGGAAGAAGATAGTTCGAAAGTTGTAGAAAAAATAATAGGTGTATGAAACTGCAAAGCCATGGTATGATAAAAGGAAAAAAAGAGAAGGAAGAAAAGAGATTGAGATACAGTAAACCGGATTATTATGATCAGTTTCAGTGCATTGCCGGCCGCTGTCCTGCTACCTGCTGTGCAGGCTGGCAGATTGTGATTGACGAGGATTCACTGGAGCGATATGAGCAGGAGCAGGGAGCTTTCGGCAATCGGCTGCGCAATTCCATTGACTGGGAAGAGGGAATATTTTATCAGTATGGCCAGCGTTGTGCCTTTTTGAATGAAGAAAATCTATGTGATCTGCAGGCGCAACTGGGAGAATCTGCCCTTTGCGATACCTGCAGAAAATACCCTCGTCACGAGGAAGAGTTTGAGGGGCTGCGGGAATATTCCTTATCTTTGTCCTGCCCGAAGGCAGCGGAAATGATGCTGACTAATCCCGGGAAAGTGACGTTTAGCCAGTGGGAGACAGACGAGGAGGATGACTTTGAAGATTTTGTGCTAACTTCCCATGTTTTTCCTACTCAAACCAAAATGCGCCATCAATCACCTGC
>JBJELT010000031.1:0-3335 GCA_051879295.1 Oliverpabstia sp.
ACTTTTTATCAAAACACTCACCATTTTATCTTTTATACCAAAGTTTCCAGAAAAGACATCAAATCCTCATCGGCCGTCCAATCTGTAGTTCTCTCCTCTGGAAAGAGATCTTTACAGGCCTTTTCAATTGCATTTCTCTTGGTCTCTGTATCAATTCTGGCATAGATCTCAGTTGTACAGCAGTCTACATGTCCGAGAAAATCACGGATGTAAATCAGATTGATTCCTGCCCTGACCATGTGTACTGCTTTGCTATGACGGAACACATGAGGAGTGACATTGAATTCCACGTTAAAGCCAGAATCCTCTTTTGCCTTTTCAACATACTTGGTTATTACATATGTGACACCCCATCTACTCAGAGACTGCTTTTTCTGATTGACAAATAGTGGTTGGTCTCCCTTTGCGATACCTGTCATTGGTTTATATTTCTCCAGATAGTTTCTCAGCAGTTCTGCAGTAGATGACATAATCGGAACCTGCCGGATCTTATCTCCTTTACCATGAAGTGTAATAACTGCTGGAGCTTCCGTCCGAACATCTTTTATTCTAAGATCTACCAGTTCCTGAACTCTTGCTCCGCTGTCATATAGTACTGACAGCATTACTTTGTCTCTGAATCCACACCATTTTTTCCCATCCGGCTGAGCTAAAAGGATCTTCATTTGCTTCTCCGACAGATATGGAACAACAGTTTTTGTTGTTTTCTTGTATGGAATCTTCAAAATCCTGATGAAGGTATCCATATATGCCGGTTCTTTCATCAGGATAAAACGGAAAAACGAGTGCAGAGACACAAGGCGCTGGTTTCTTGTTGTTACAGAGCAGTTTCTGTCTGATTCAAGCCAGTCAAGAAATTCAGTAATCAAAGCTTCATTTATCATGGAAAGTTTCAATCTTTCCGGCTGGATATCTTTTTTATCTTTGCAAAAAGTAAAGAAGAGCTTGAATGTTACCGCATATGATGCTATGGTATTTTTGCTTAAGTTTTTCTGCCTGGGAAGGTACGTGGTAAAAAAGTTTGTTACATAATACGGGAGGTCAGTTTTCTGCATTCTCTTCAAAACCTCCTTCCGGTATAATGTCAAAGCATGCTTTTTCCATCATCTCTACCATTTCCGGGTAGATTTCTGCTGTAAGTCTCAGATAGTATTGAGTAGCCCTGAAATCTGCATGCCCCATGTAAGCAGACAGATACGGAAGCTTATTGCTCATATCAGCCCCTTCTTTTGCCCATCTGCGAAGATTTTCCACTGCCAGGCCATGCCGAAAATCATGGATTCTGGGGCCTTTATTATCATGGGGAATATCTGCCATTAAAAGATAATCCCTGAAATGAAGGTATGCAGTACTCTTATCCATCTTTCCACCAGCAATACTTGGAAATAGATATTCCTCATCAGATAATTCTGTGAGAAACCGTTTGACGTACTTATTCAGCCGTTTGTTTAAAGATACTGAAAGCGGAATGATACGGTCACGGTTGTTTTTGGCACCCCGAATAAAGACTGTCCCATTGTCTGCATCATAATCCTCTTTCTTGAGATTGAGTGCTTCTGATAAACGTGCACCGGTGCAGCAAAGGAAGCGAAATAATTCCGGATCAACATCATTCCGATAGGAAAGTCTGGTGGCAGGATAATGATCCACGGCATAGAAAAAACGCTGCTTTTCTTCCGCTGTATAGATATGAGGGATGTATTTACTTCTTGGTATCTGATAGCGGTGCTTAATTCGGTATGCTGAATATCCTCTCTTTATCAGAAAATCAGCAAACTGCAGCATTACTACTTCCTTTGCGTAGTGAGTTGATTTCTGTTCCCTCTTATCATATATGAATTCTTCCAAAACATATTTTTTTAACTCAGGACCTGCATATCCCTGCATTGAACAGAAGTGGTCAAAATGCTGCAGAATCCGTTCCTGCCGTTCAAATTTAAATCCGGCTAAGCGATACTGTTCCAGAAAAGCGTGGATGAGGGGTGAAAAATCACTTTTCCATTCATAATTCTGCATCTGCTTCGCCCTCCCATTCCAACTCAAGGGAACAATCCCTCAAATGTTCCGTGTCGATACGCAGATAATTCCCAACCGTAGTCCGTTCATCCCTATGCGCCAGTGTCTGTGAGATGACCGGAAGTTCGGTTCCACAGAATAGCATGTTTTGAGCAAGTGTGCTTCTCAGGGTATGTATTCCGTGAGCCTCTCCGGCTTTAATCTCAATCTCCGCTTTGATCAAATATTTGCGGAGTGCCCCTGTCAGGGAGGCTGTACTTCCGATTGGCCCATATGGGAAATGGTGAGCAAGAAAAACATTTGTATATACTGACACAGGTCTTCCATTCTTCAGGTAATCAATGATTGCCCATCCTACTGCCTCCAGCAAAGGCAGTTCCAGAGGTTCGCCGGTTTTGCCTGTAATGATCTTTAAAGTATGTGTTTTCCAGTTAATATCGTTGATTTTAAGATTTCGGATATCGGCTGCCCTGAGTCCGGTCTGAATACAAAGAGAAAAAATAGCATAGTCTCTTTTTCCACTGGGCGATTGGCGATCAACTGCCTCGAGAAGTCTTTTAAGCTCATCAGGTGTCCAAGTATGGGGAACATGACCATTTCTAGGAATACGAAGAGACAGGATATCTTCTGTATAGTCGATCTCACAAAAGCCGTTATCGAAGAGAAAATGAAGAAATTTTTTCAACCCATAAATCAGGGTACCTCTATACTTGATCTGGTTGTCTTTGTATTTTGACAAAAACAAATCAATATAGGACATATCCAGTAAACCCCAATCTGCCAGTCCGTTTTCAGATACAGACAGAATGAATCGTTGGGTGGAGTTTATGATGGTTGATTTCGTATCTGCTGCCAGATGACTCTTTTCCGTTTCTGTTGCAAATGCTTCATAGGCAGATGCTAATGCTATAGGGCAGGAAAAAGGAACTTTCTTGCCTCTTGTACTTAGATCCAGAGAACCTGTTTTCTGGTATCTCAGCAGAATAACCAGAGCCCGGATTCTTCTGTTTAGACTGTCATTAGATGTAACGGTCAGTAACGAAGACAATCGGATTTTATTTTTGATTTCGATATACTGGAGACAGACTTCTTCCGTTACTTCGTTGATGTCATTCTCATCAAGAAATTTGAGAAAAGACTTATAAACACTGAGGTATCCGGATTTTATAGATGATTCTGTCATTCCCTCCTTTTTCAGTTCTGCCAGAATCTGGTCAATAGTTTCTTGGATGTCATTATTATTGTTCATTATTGCATCCTCCTTTCGAAGAAATACTATAATAAACAGAAGTTAAATGGTGAGTGCTTTGATAAAAAGT